>NZ_BAAAQF010000018.1:0-40379 GCF_039531525.1 Glycomyces endophyticus | reverse complement strand
GTGGTGCGCGCCGGCGGCGTCGACGAGGATCGCGTCGGCGGCGCCGAGGGTCGCGAGGATCGCGCGGGCGCCCCGGGCGCGGAGGGCCGCGGCGGCGGCGAGGGCGTCGCCGAGCGTCGCGACGGCGGTCCCGGCGGCTTCGGCGAGCTCCTCGCGGTTGGGGGCGACGAGGTCGGGGCGGGCGTGGAGGCTCTCGGCGAGGGCCGGGCCGGAGGTGTCGACGGCGACGAGGCTGCCGGCGTCGCGGGTGCGCCGCACCAGGGTCGCGTAGAAGTCCGCGCCGACGCCGGGCGGGAGGCTGCCGCACCCGGCGATCCAGGCGGCGCTCCGGCTGATCTCGCGGGACGGGGCCTCGCCGTCGTAGATCGGGCCGGCCGCGATCGCGGCGACGAGGAGCTCCTCGACCTCCTCGGGTCGGAGCACGGGCCCGGACTCGTTGAGCTTGGTGACCGTACCGTCCGCTTCGGCGATGGTGAGGTTCGAGCGGATGTCCAGGGAGACGGGCACCTCCTCGACGGGGACGCCGGCCTCCGCGAGGAGGTCGAGCAGCTCCGATCCGGCGTGGCCGCCGGTCGTGAGGACCGCGCGGGTGGCGTGGCCGTTGGCGACGAGCGCGCGGGAGACGTTGACGCCCTTGCCTCCCGGGTCGACCCGGTCGGAGGCCGCCCGGTGGACCTCGCCGCGGCGGAGCAGGTCGACCGCGATGGTGCGGTCGAGGCTCGGGTTGGCGGTCACGGTGACGATCACCCGGTCACCTCCGTTTCGCTCGCCCGTAACGCTACCGACCGGCGGCGGCCCCGGTCGCGGAACGGCCGCGCGTGCTTGAATGCGGGCATGGGCATCACGATCCTCAAAGGGGACATCACCGGCCAGCGCGTCGACGCGATCGTCAACGCCGCGAACTCGTCGCTCCTGGGCGGCGGCGGCGTCGACGGCGCGATCCACCGGGCGGGCGGGCCCGCGATCCTCGCCGAGTGCCGGGAGCTGCGGGCGTCGCGGTACGAGCGGGGGCTGCCGACGGGGCAGGCGGTCGCCACGACCGCGGGACGGCTGGAGGCGCGGTGGGTGATCCACACGGTCGGGCCGGTCTACTCGGCGGACGAGGACCGGAGCGCCCTGCTGGCGTCGTGCTACCGGGAGTCGCTGCGGGTCGCCGGGGAGCTGGGGGCGGGATCGGTGGCGTTTCCGGCCGTGTCGGCCGGGGTATACGGCTGGCCTGCCGGGTCGGCCGCGCAGATCGCGGTGGACGCGGTCCGCGCGTCGGCGACCGATGTGGACGACCTGCGGTTCGTGCTGTTCAACGACGAGGTCTACGCGGCCTTCGCGCGGGCGCTGGGCTGAGGCCGGGGCGGACTGTCGGACCCCGCCGGTAGCCTCGGACGCCCGCGACGGACGAAGGGTGCACGGATGAAGACGCTCGACGAGGCGGCGTTCGCCGCCGCGGAACGGTACATGGAGCTCCACGCGAGGCTCGTGGACCGGCTCAGGTTCGCGCACGAGTTCCTGGGCGCGCCCGGTGAGCTGGTGCGGAACGCGGTCGCCGCCTACCAGAACCTCGACGGCGGGTTCGGGCACGCGCTGGAGCCGGACCTGCGCGGGTCGGGCGGGCAGCCACAGGGCGTGGAGATCGCACTGTGGATGGTCGACGGGATCGCGGGCGCGGAGGAGCCGATGCTGCTGCGCGCGTGCGACTGGCTGGAGGCGCACTCCACCGAGGACGGCGGCGTGCCGTGGGTGCTGCCGAGCGTCCTCGACGACGAGCGGGGGCCGTGGTGGCAGCCGCAGGGCGAGAAGCCGCCGGCCGCGCTCAACCCGACGGCGCCGATCGCGGGGCTGCTGCACGCCTCCGGCGTCGACCACGCGTGGCTGGGCCCGGCGACCGAGTTCTGCTGGCGGGCGATCGGGGAGGTCGAGGAGGTCGGGGCGTACGACGCGCTGTGCATCCTGCACTTCCTGGAGCGCGTGCCCGACCGGGAGCGGGCGGAGGCGCAGTTCGAGCGGCTGCGGGCGTCGCTGCGCGGCGCGGCCGCGCTCGACCCCGACGCGCCCGGGCACGTCCACTCCCCCGTCGACCTCGCGCCGGCGCCGGACGCCATGGGGCGCCGCCTGTTCAGCGACGACGAGATCGACCTGCACCTCGACCGGGTGGTGGAGGGCCAGGGCGGTGACGGCGGGTGGGCGCCGAACTTCGAGATGTGGACGCCCGTGGTCGCGCACGAGTGGGGCGGGTACCTCACGCTCGCGCGGCTGCGGACGCTGAAAGCGTACGGGCGCATCGGGAGGTGAGGCGGCCCCGCCGCAGGGGCGGGGCCGGTCGGCTCGGGGTCACGCGGGCTTGCGGGCCTCGCCGGCGAGGTGGGGGCTGACCTTGAGGGGGTAGGGCAGGTACGGGAGCCGGCGGGCGTCGAGCCCGTCGGTGTCGAACCCGGCGGCGGTGAGGGCGGCGCCGGTGTCGCGCGAGGTGTGGCAGCCGCCCATGACGTGCGACCAGAGCACGACGTCGAAGAGGTACTCGAAGGCGCGCACGTTGCGGTTGGCGGAGCCGACGTGCTCCAAGAGGACGAGGCGCCCGCCGGGTTTGAGGACGCGGTGGATCTCCGCGAGCGTGAGCGCCTGGTCCTCGACCGAGCACAGCACCAGGGTGGCGACGACGGCGTCGAAGGAGTCGTTCTCGAAGGCGAGCTGCTCGGCCTGTCCGTCGAGGACGGTGGCCTTGAGGCCGAGCTCCTCGGCGTGCTCGCGGGCGAGGTCGCGCATCCGCTCTTCGGGTTCGACCGCGACCAGTTCGGTCACGGCCCCGGGGTAGTGGGTGAAGTTGGCGCCGTGGCCGCTACCGACCTCCAGCACGCGTCCGCTCAGTCCTGCCAGGAGCCGCGCCCGCTGCTCGCCGAGGCCGCGGTCCTCGATGGACGCGGCGGCCTTGGGGTACCAGCGGGCGAAGAGGCGGTGGCTCCTTCGTGCCATGATCACTCCTCGTGGTTCTGCGACCGGGCCAGGAGGACGACGGCCACCACCATGGCCAGCAGCAGGATCACGGCCACGAGGAAGGTGTCGACCGCGAACAGGGCGTTGAGGCCCCATGCGAGGAACGGGGCCATGACCAGCAGGATCGCCAGCAGGGCGATCCACCGCGCGTTGCGGCTCATGAAGTCCATCGGCGCTCCTCCCGGGTTCTCCCCGAGCCTACGGGAGCGGCGCCCGCGGCGGGGTCGCCGGGCCGGACCGTCAGTTGGTGCGGGTGTTCGGGAGGTGGTCGCCGAGGTATCCGATCCAGACCTTGCCGGTGGCGCCGCCGGCGTCGTCGAGGAAGTGCATGCGGGGCGCGGGCGAGCCGACGGCCTGGAGCTTGATGTGCGCGGGCATGTAGACGCGCCCTGACGGGTCGATCTCGGCGGGCACGCGGAAGAGGCGGGCCCGGTAGTACTTGGGGTTCCCCGACACCGAGTCGGACTCCTTCATGGACACCATGGTGGGGACGATGTGGGGTTCGCCGGGGAGCGGCCGGGAGCACCAGTCGTAGAAGCCGCCGGTGAAGCGGGCCTCGGCGCGGGCGGCGGCGTACGCGTCGAGGGCGCGGAGCGCGTCCCAGGCCTTACCGGTCCAGCGGCGGCGCTGGCGCGGGTAGGTGACGTCGAGCCGGGAGACCTCGGTGTCGAGGCCGTCGGGCAGTTCGAGGCGGCGCAGCTGCTTGCGGGCGCGCTGGACGACGTCCATGAGGCTCTCGGCGTCGAGGACGCCTTCGGGGTCGTCGTCCTGGACGCCGTAGACGGGGTCGGCGTGCTCGGCGAGGCGGGCCTCGAGCCAGCGGATGCGGTCCTGCGCCTTGCGTTCGTGCTCCTGCAGTTCGACGTAGTCGAGTTCGAGCCGGTCGTGCTCGCGGCGGAGGCGTTCGAGGTCGTCGCCGCGGCCGCGGCGGCCGAGGAGGCCGGTGGCCTCGACGGCGCGGGTGAGCGCCTCGAGGTGCGCGGACATGGTCCTGATGAGCGCGGTCGTCTCGGAGTCGCCTCCGCGGGCCATGTCGACCAGTGCTTCGAGGACGGCGTCGTCGAGGTGGCCGGCGAGCCGTTCGGCGATCTCGGCGGCGAGGCGGCCGGTCCCGTCGTCGGCGGCCAGGTCCGCCGGGAGGGAGGCCGGTCCGGCCGCCGGCGGGGCGGTCGACTCCGGTGGGGCGGCGGCGGCCGGTGGTCCGGCGGCCGGTTCGGCCCGTGTCGCCGCGGCGGCCGGTTGCGCTGCTGGCGCCGGTGTGGCCGGGACCGGTGGCGCGGGGGCCGGTCCGGTGGCGGGCGGCAGGGTCTCGGCCAGGGGCGCGCCGGGCTGCCGCGGGGCCCTGGGGGGCCGGGGCGCGGCGATCGCGGCGGGGCTCGGCGGGGCGGCGTGGAGGTCGGCCGGGTCGAGGGTGCCCGCGAGGACGCGGTCGACGCGCTGCGCGGTCTGGCGGACGTCGGCGGGGACCTGGCGGTGCGCGGAGAGCTCGACGACGCCGGTGATGACGACGTCGAGGGCGCGCGTCCCGTGCTCGCGGATGGCGCTGCCGCCGCGCGGCTGGTGGCGCATCGCGTAGGACTCCTCGCCGGGGCGCACGCCCGGCAGGTAGGTGCGCAGGCCGCCGCCGAAGACGCTGAGGTCGGCGCCGAGCCACGTGTTCAGGTCCTCCTGCGTCCTGGTGTCGTAGAGGCGGACCACGGCGGCGATGCCCGCGAGGGCCTCGGCGAGGTGGTCGGCGCAGGCGGCGGCCACGGCCGGGTCGGAGCGGTCGACGGTGAGGACGACGACCGGGACGGCCCGGGACGGGTGCGCGAGCCGCCGGGTGAGGTCCTTGACCTCCTCGGGGCCGACGACCTGCGCGCCGGCCTCCACCGGGACGGCGCCGTCGGTGGCGCGGCCGGTCGCGAGGTACGCGGCCACGAACCCGGGGGCGCGGACGGCCGCGGCGGTCTCGGACAGGTCGCCCTCGACGGTGACGGTGACCCAGCTGCGGTCGGGCCTGCGGCCCTCGGCCCAGGTCGCGGTGGTGCGCAGGCGGCCGCGGCCGGTGGGCTCGTCGAGGGTGTAGCGGCCGCAGACGGCGGTGTCGGCGAGGGTGACGCGGGTGCGGCCGCGGGAGCGTTCGATGAGCGGCGCGCCGTCGTCGTCGACAGCGGCCCACGCGGCGAAGCCGCGCCGCAGCCGCGGGCCGAGCCGCTGCCCTGAGTCGCGAAGTACTGCCTGGTAGAACAGGGTCACAGTGCCTCCAGTGGTGCCTCGGCGGCCACATAGAGGGAACATGCTACTTCAGACCGCCCCGCAGGTCGTCCCCCAAATCCAATAGGGACGGTCGCGGGGTCGGGGGGACGCGGAGCGGGCCCGCACCCGGGCGGGTGCGGGCCCGTCGCGGCGTGACGGCGGCCAGTGGGTCAGGCGCTCTCGGCGGCCGGCTCGTCCCGGTCGGCGGCCGGGTTGTTGGCCTTGTCGAGGACCGGGCCGCCCACGTCGCGCTCGGCGAGGTGGCGGCGCACCGAGTAGGCGACGGCCGCGATCCACACGACGGCGATGGCGATGTAGGCGGTGATCTGGACGGTGTTCGAGGCGCCGACCCAGTCCGAGCGCAGGAGCGTGCGGACGTTGGTGAGGATGATGACGCCGCCGACGGCCGAGCCGAGGACGCGCGGCGGGATGTGGCGCACCAGCCAGGCGGCGATCGGCGCGGCGATCAGGCCGCCCGCGAGCAGCACGCCGACCCACGCGAAGTCGATGCCCTGGCTGCCGAGCGCGAACAGGAAGCCGAGCGAGGCGGCCAGCGCGACCAGGAACTCGGAGGTGTCGATCGAGCCGATGACCTTGCGGGGCTCGATGCGGCCGCTGGCGAGGAGCGCGGGCGTGCCGACGGGGCCCCAGCCCCCGCCGCCGGTGGCGTCGAGGAAGCCGCCGACGAGGCCGAGCGGGGTGAGGAACCGCTTGCGCAGGGGCTTGCCGAGGTTGCGGCTGTCGAGGCCGCGGAGGGTGAAGCGGATGAGGAGGTAGAGGCCGAGGCCGAGCAGGATGATCGACATGACCGGGGCGGCGATCTCGGTGGAGAGCCAGGACAGGAAGGTGGCGCCGGCGAAGGCGCCGACGGCGCCGGGGATGCCGATCTTGAGGACGACCTTCCAGTCGACGTTGCCGAAGCGCCAGTGGGAGGCGCCGGAGGCGAGGGTGGTGCCGATCTCGGCGAGGTGGACGGTGGCGGAGGCGGCGGCGGGGTTGGTGCCGATCGCGAGGAGCAGGGTGGTCGACGTGACGCCGTAGGCCATGCCGAGGCTGCCGTCGACGAGCTGGGCGACCAGGCCGACGATGCCGAGGAGCACGAGGGTTTTCACGGGGTTTGCCTTCCGAGACGTGACCGGGCAAATATCTCTACCAAATCTATGGGAAATATAGACAGGTTGCGGGTGAACGTCAACCGCCGGTCCCGATCCGCGGGATCAAGCGCCGGATGCCGGGATCGGTGCGGCCGCAGTGGCGGCGGGGGTCACCTGATCCGGGATTTCCGTGCGATCGCCGGACACGGCATCCCGCGGGGACCAGAATCGGCGCGAGAGGCCGCCGCCGGCGGCCGAGCAGGAAGGAAGCCCATGAGCCAACTCATCGCCGTGGCCTACCCGGACGTCCCCACCGCCCAGACGGTCCTGGGCAGGCTCGCCGACATGCAGAAGCGCGAGCTCATCAAGCTCGCCGACGCCGTGGTGGTCGAGCGCCGCGACGACGGCAAGGTCAAGCTCCACCAGTCGACGTCGCTGGTCGGCGTCTCCGCCGCGGGCGGCGCCCTCTGGGGCGGCCTCATCGGACTGCTGTTCTTCGCCCCGCTGCTGGGCATGGCGGTCGGCGCGGCCGCGGGGGCCGCGGGCGGCGCGCTCACCGACGTGGGCGTGGACGACTCGTTCATGAAGGAGCTCGGCGCCGAGCTCGCGCCGGGTTCGGCGGCGCTGGTCCTCCTGGTCGTCTCGGCCACCGAGGACAAGGTCGTCGAGGAGCTCGGCGGCCAGTACCAGGGGCGTCTGCTCCAGACGAACCTGTCCTCGGAGGAGGAGCAGCGGCTGCGCGACGCCATCGACGCAGTGCAGGCGAACGCCTCCTGAGAGCACGAGTGGACGGCGGCGGCGGCTCCCAGCGCCGCCGCCGTCCGTTTTCCCTGTTGGGAACTCCCCCGGCGTCCGTTCTGGCTACGCTCTCGGCATGCCGCGGGGACCGAAGAGCACGCAGATACAGGACTACATCCGGTCCTATGTCGCGCCCGAGACCCCGTGGGACCGGATCGCCTCGGGGCACCCCGTCTCGGCCCTGACGCTGCGGCTGCTGCCGCTGATCCTGGTGGCGGCGACGCTGCCGCTGGTCTACTTCGTGCCGGAGATGGACAAGTTCGCGGAGTTCGCGCTGGTGTTCCTGCCCGCGTTCACGGCGATGGTGAACGGGCCGCTCGCCACGATGGCGGCGACGATGTGCGTCATGGCGGTCATCAGCGCCGGCGACGAGGCGGCGGGCCTGCTCCCCTACCCGCAGTCGACCTGGTCGGACCTGCCGCCGGTGGTCGCGGTGGGGGTGCTGTGCACGATCCTGGCGTGGGTGCGGACCCGGACGATCATCCGGCTGGTGCGGATGACGGCGGTGGCCGAGACGGTGCAGCGGGCGATCCTCCCGGAGCTGCCCGAGCGCATCGGCGGCGTGAACATCGCCGTGGCGTACCGGACGCACGACGGCAGTCCGGGGCTGGTCGGCGGGGACTTCTACGACGTGCAGGAGACGGACGCGGGGATCAGGGCGGTCGTGGGCGACGTCCAGGGGCACGGCCTGAACACGGTGCACCTGATGGAGGCGCTGCTGGGGACGTTCCGGGAGCGGGCGCTGGACGATCCGGACCTGTCGACGCTGTCGGCGCGCCTGGAGCGGCGGGTGCGGCTGCACAACCGGGGCAGGAACGAGTGGGAGCAGTCGTTCGCGACGGCGGCGCTCCTGGAGATCACGCCGCTGCACGACACGATCCGGGTGGTGCTGTGCGGGCATCCGGCGCCGCTGCTGGTCCGCGGGTCGGCGGAGCCGATCGCGGCCCGGCCGAGCCCGCCGCTGGGCCTGACCGACTTCGGACTGCAGCAGCCGGTGATCCGCGAGGCGGCGCTCATGCCCGGCGACGTGGTCATCGCGTTCACCGACGGGCTCGTGGAGGGCCGCAACGAGGACGGGCAGTCGTTCCCGCTGGTCTCGATGGTGAACGCGCACATCGCGTCGGGGGTGCGGGACCCGGGCCGGCTGCACCGCAAGCTGAAGTCGGACTTCGAGAGCGGCGGGTACCACCGCGACGACGACCTCACGATCCTGATCATCCAGGTGCCGGGGTCGAAGGCGCGGTGAGCGCGGACGGCGGCCCCGCGTGAGCGGAGCCGCCGTGGTCTCGGTGTCGGTGCGCGCTATTCGGCGGCGGGCTCGTGCGGGTCGCCGAAGTAGGTCCGCTCGCCGGCGGTCGGGGGGTCGCCCACGGGGACGTCGACGGTGACGGTGTCGCCGCCGGCGAACGTGAAGACGAGCTCGACGCTCGAGCCCATGGTGACGTCCTCGCGGAGTCCTTCGAGGAGCAGGAACGACCCGGTCGAGGGGGCGAGGCGCACGTAGTCGCGGGCCGGGATCTCGATGGTGAAGTCGGACTCGCCCACGATCTCGGCCGTCTCGCCGCCGGCGGGCTCCTCGGAGGCGTCCGGGGAGGCGGACGCGTCGCCGCTCGGCGACGCGGAGGCGTCCTCACTCGCGGAGGCGTCCTCACTCGGCGAGGCCGAGGTCGGGCTCGCGTCGTCCGCGGCGGGGCTCTCGGGGTCCGCGATGATCTCGGCGGCGAGGGTGACGGCCTCGGCGTCGGGGCTCGTCACCGACTCCAGGACCGCGGCGGTCTCGCCCTGGTTGCCGATCCAGACCCGCAGGGGCGCCTGGCCGCCCTCCGGGTAGGCGCCGTTGACGCCGAAGTCGATCTGGAGGTCGCGCAGGACCACGTCCCCCACCTCCGCGTTCACTCCGGAAATGGCCGGCTGCATCCTGCTGGTCTCGGCGTGCTGCCCGGCGCCGCACCCGGTCAGGGCCAGCGCCAGGGCCGCGGCCCCGGCCAGTCCGGCCGCCGCCCGGCGGCCCGCTCCCGCGTCTCGTCTCTCCACAAGCGCCACCTTAAGCGCGGGCGGGCCCCGCGCCCGGCTACGACATACCGGACGCGCCGCATTGTCGTACCCCCGCGGCAGGGTGGAACCCGGGGGCCCGCAGGTCGGGTAGTACGTGATATGTCACATGGCATACGGCGTGTTCAGGCGCTGCGGCGGCGGCCGACGGCGCGGTGGTCGAGCGCGGCGAGGACCTGGTCGATGAGGGCCGGGTCGTTGCCGGGCGAGGACCGCATCTGGAGCAGCCGCGCGGTGGAGGCGGTGAGCATCTCGCTCTCGATGCGCTGCATGGCGTCGAAGCGCTCGACCATCCGCTCGGTCTCGGGGTCCTCGCGGTCCTCCACGAGGGACGCGACCTGCGCGGCCCGGCGGTCGTACCACTGCTCCATCCGGGCGGCGACCTCGTCGTCGATCTCGCCCTCGGCGCGCAGCTCGCGCAGCCGCCGCGTGGCGGCCTTCCCCGACTCGATCATGATGGCGCGCAGCGCCTCGGTCTCCTTCGCGGTGTCGGCCTTGACGCCGAGGAGCGCGATGAGCCCCGGCAGCGTCAGCCCCTGGGCGAGGAGCGTCGCGATGACCACGACCACCGACAGGAACTGGATCTGCTCGCGGCCGGGGAACGGCGACCCGTCGGCGATGGTCTGGGGAATGGCGAGCGCGGTGACGATGGTGACGACGCCGCGCATCCCCGCCCAGGCGGTGACGACCGCGAGCCGCGGGTGCTCCCCCAGCTGCTTCCAGCCGATGCCCGTGCGTCCCAGGATGATCGCGAGCCCGAGCCACAGGGCCCGGACCGCGATCACGGCGCCGGCCACCGCGAGGGCCTTCCACAGCAGGTCCGCGACGCCGTCGCCGACGGCCTGGATGATGTCGACGAGCTCCATGCCGACGAGCGCGAACGTGAGGGCGTTCAGCGCGGTCTCCAGGACCTCCCACACCGAGCCCTGCACGAGCCGGCCCTCGTAGTCGTCGGGGTCGTTCGAGCGGGCGACGAGGTAGAACGCGGCGCAGATGACGGCGAGGACGCCGGAGGCCTTGACGCCGTCGGCGAGCAGGTACGCGATGTAGGGGCCGGTGAGCCCCAGGGCGGTGACGACGCGGCTGTCGTCCACGAGGGACCCGAGCTTGACGAGAACCCAGCCGACGCCGAGGCCGATCGCGACCGCGGCGACAGCGGAGTACGCGAACAGGCCGGCCGACCAGAGCCCGGAGACCGAGCCGGTGACGACGCCGATGATCGCGACGTTGTAGAGGGTCAGGGCGGTGACGTCGTTGAACAGGCCCTCGCCTTCGAGGATGGTGACGAGGCGGCGGGGCAGGCCGAGCCGGTCGGCGATGGCGCTGACGGCGGCGGCGTCGGGCGGGGCGCAGATCGCGCCGAGGACGACGGCGGCCGCCAGCGGCAGGACCGGGCTGATCGTGGCCGCCAGGAGGGCGACCGCGGCGGCGGTGACGAAGACGAGGACGACCGCGAGGAAGATGATGGGCCGCCAGTTCGCGGCGAAGTGGCGCCACGAGTACTTGCGGGCCGCGGCCCACAGCAGGGGCGGCAGGAGGACCGGCAGCAGGTGCTCGGGGTCGAGGTCGAGCGCGGGCATCCCGGGGACGAGGCCGAGCGCGAGCCCGTAGAGGCAGATGAGGACGGGCGCGGGGATGCGCATCCACTCGGCGGCGGCGGTGAGCAGGAGTCCGCCCACGGTGAGGGCGAACAGGATCGCCACCAGTTCCATCCGGCCTCCAAGGGTTGTGCCTGGAGCGATCTTAGGCGCCCGGGCCCGCGACGGAACCGCAGATTATGGGATGAATTGCCGCTATCGTTCCGCGTATGAGCACTGTCGACACCGCTGAGCGCGCGGCCGGTGCGGAGCCCGCGCCGCCGGTCCTGAGCAAGTCCCGCCGGAACCTCGTGTTCGTGACAATCCTCCTCGGCATGCTCATGGCGGCGCTGGACCAGACGATCGTCTCGACGGCGCTGCCGACGATCGTCGCCGACCTCGGCGGCGCGGGACACATGGCGTGGGTCGTGACGTCCTATCTGCTCGCGGAGGCGATCGCGTCGGCGGTCGTCGGCAAGTTCGGCGACATGTTCGGGCGCAAGTCGATCTTCCAGATCAGCGCGGTCGTGTTCGTCGGCGGGTCGGCGCTGGCGGGGTTCAGCGACGACATGGTGTTCCTGATCGTGGCGCGCGCGGTCCAGGGCCTGGGCGCCGGCGGCCTCATGGTCACCGCGATGGCGCTCATCGCCGACGTCATCCCGCTGCGCGAGCGCGGCAAGTACCAGGGCGCCATGGGCGCGGTCTTCGGCGTCACGACCGTGCTCGGCCCGACCCTCGGGGGCCTGTTCACCGACCACCTGTCGTGGCGGTGGTGCTTCTACGTGAACGTGCCGATCGCGGTGGTCATGATCGCGATGGCGGCGGCGACCGTGCCGCGGGTGCGGTCGGCCGTGCGGCCGATCATCGACTACTGGGGACTGATCTTCGTCGCGATCGGCACGTCGCTGCTGATCCTGGCGCTGGAGTGGGGCGGCGACGACTACGCGTGGGACTCCCCCACGATCCTCGGCATGTTCGCGGGGGCGGCCGCGGCGCTGGTCGTGTTCGTCCTGGTCGAGAACCGGGCCGCGGAGCCGATCCTGCCGATGTGGCTGTTCAGGAACCCGGTGTTCACGGTGTCGTCGATCCTGAGCTTCATCGTCGGGTTCGCGATGCTCGGGGCGATGACGTACCTGCCGACCTACCTCCAGTACGTCGACGGCGTCTCGGCGACGGTCTCGGGGTACCGGACCCTGCCGATGGTCGCCGGCATGCTCACGACCTCGATTCTGTCGGGGTCGGTGGTCAGCCGTACCGGCAGGTACAAGCTGTTCCCGATCGCCGGCACCGGCGTGATGGCGGTCGGCCTCTATTTGATGTCCACCATGGACAGGGCGACGAGCGTGTGGCTGGAGTCGCTCTACATGCTCGTCTTCGGCCTGGGGCTGGGACTGGCCATGCAGGTGCTCACGATCGCCGTCCAGAACACGGTGCCGTACGCGCAGATGGGCGCGGCGACCTCGGGCGTGACGTTCTTCCGCACCGTCGGCTCGACGTTCGGCACGGCGATCTTCGGGACCCTGTTCGTGAACCACTCGACGCCGCTGCTGGCGGCCGCGTACGCCGAGGCGGGCGTGGACCCGGCCGCGGTGGCGAGCCCCGCGGCCCTGCACGAGCTGCCCGAGGACGTCATCGCGCCGATCGTCGCCGCCTACAGCGACTCGATCAACTTCGTGTTCTTCTGGACCGTCCCGATCGCGATCCTCGGGTTCCTGGTCGCGTGGTTCCTCCAGGAGCGGCCGCTGCACGACGCGGCCCGCGGCCGCGCCGGCGATATGGGCGAGGGCTTCGCGGCCCCCGACCCGTCGCCGTCGGAGGAGCGCCTCGCGCGCATGGTCGCCGATCTCATGCAGCGCGAGCGGCGCACCGTCTACACCGAGGTGTACGAGTCGGCGGCGGGCGCGAGCGCGCTCGACCGGGCCGGGTCGTGGGCGCTGCGGCAGGTCTACATGCGGCAGGTGGCCGGGGTCGACGCGACGCTGCCGCGGATCGCCGCGGCCCACCGGCTGCCGCCGCAGGTGCTGCAACCGGTGTTCGTGCAGGCGGTCCGCGACGGCTACCTCACCGTGGACGGCGGGCGGCTGGCCCTGACGCCGCGCGGTCGGGCCGAGTTCGAGCTGTTCGTGGCGGCCTGGAAGCGCTGGCTCGACCGGCACCTGGACGACTGGGACCTGGCCGACCCGCAGGACCGGGCGGTCTTCAACCGGTCGGTCACCCACCTGGCGCGCGACATCGCCTCGCAGGAGTCCTTCGACGAGGCCGACCGGCGCGACGCGAAGGCGGACGAGAACGGGGGCTCGGGCGCTTCGTAGCGGAGACGTCGTCGCGAAGGACGCGATGCCGCCGGCGAGAGCGCCTGCATCGACGGGCGGAATACGTTGCAGCGGAGGCATTGGGCGGGAACGGCCGGAGCCGTTCCCGCCCTGCCCGTGCCGGCGCTTTCCGGGTGCGCCGGGGTGCGGTCAGTCCCGGCGGGGCTCGGCCTCCGGCGCCGGTTCCAGGCGCGGTTCGCCTTCGCCCGCATGGAGGACCGCGTCGGCGCCGCCGAGGTCGGCCCGGTCGGCGGGGCCGAGGCTCCCGGCGATGAAGGCGTACTTGGGGCCGAGGAGGACCGCGACGATCGCGCCGGTGCCGGACCAGGTGAGGTTCATGCCCGCCATCTCCATCCGGGTCTCGTGGCGCCGCAGGTGGGCGTTGTGGGCGAGGACCGCGGTCGGGCCTCGGCCGGCCTCGGCGGCGCGGACGTCGAGGAGGTTGCGGGCCATGAGGGCGTCGCGGACGCCCGAGAGGCGGCTCCACCGCTCGGACTCGTCGAGGCGCTGCGCGGCCTGGCGGTGGTAGCGGAGCAGGCCGAGCGCGGTCTCGGCGTGGAGGCGGGCGCGGTCCCAGGCGGCGCGGGAGGTCGCGGCTACGAGGCGGGGCGCCTCGGCGTACAGCGCGGTCAGGAGGTCGTCGGCGATCGTGCGGAGGCGCCGGGCCTCGTCGCCGTCGCCGGGTGAGGCGGCCGGGTCGAGGACGGCCTCCATGCGGCTCCAGCGTTCGTCGTCGCCGGTCAGGGCCGCCACGTCGACGTCGGCGCCGAGGTGGTCGCGGGCGTGTTCGAGGTACGGGCGGGGGCTGGCGGCGGTGAACTCGAACGGGCCGTCGATCCCGTGGAAGGACAGCCGGTCGCGCGGGGCGCGGTCCTCGTTGTGCGCGCGCATCCAGGCGAGCAGGCGCCGGTTGGCGTCGAACGCGCCGAAGCCGTGCGTGAGGCCTTCAGCCAGCGCGGTGTCGAGGGAGTCGGTGCGGCCCTGGACGTAGTCGTCAGCGGCGAGGCCGGCGACGCGGTCGGATTCGAAGGCGATCGAGCGCACGCCGTCGTCGACCAGGCGGGTGAGCAGGTCGAGGCGGGCGTCGGCGAGGGCGGTGTCGCCGTGGGCGGGCTCGCCGAGGCCGATGACCTCGTGGGCGGCGCCGATGTGCGGTCCTGGTTCCATGGGTGCAAACGTATCGTTGAAAGACCGGTTGAGACTTCTACCGGTGCTGGCATGGAAGGAGGTGGGGTGAAGCCTCAAACAGTGGTGCGTCTGCGGCCGTCGGATCTGGCGCGTGAGCACGGGCTGACGGCCCAGGCGGTCCGCAACTACGAGCGCGACGGGTTCCTGCCGCCGGCCGAGCGGACGGCGAGCGGGTACCGGGTCTACACGGAGGTGCACGCGGCGGCGCTGCGCGCGTTCCTGGCGCTGGTGCGGGCGTACGGGCACGCGGTGGCGGGCGAGGTGATGCACGCGGTGCGGGACGGGAGCGTGGACGACGTCCTGATGGTGGTGGACCGGGGGCACGAGCAGCTGCTGCGGGACCGGGCGACGCTGGACTCGGTCCGGGTGTCGGTGGCACGCCTGGCCAGTGCGCCGGAGCCGTCGAAGCCGCTGGCGCCGTTCACGGTCGGCGAGCTCGCGTACCGGTTGCGGGTCACGCCGGCGACGCTGCGGAACTGGGAGGCGGTCGGCATCCTCGCGCCGGGTCGCGACCGGGCCACGGGGTACCGGCGGTTCGACGCGGCGGACGTGCGCGATGCGGAGCTCGCGCATCTGCTCCGGCGCGGCGGGTATCCGCTGGCGCACATCGCGGAGGTCGTCGGGCAGGTGCGGACGGCGGGCGGCGCGGAGGCGCTCGCGGCGTCGCTTGAGGACTGGCGGCTGCGGCTGCGGGGCCGGGGTCTGGCGATGCTGGAGGCGGCAGCGCAGCTCAGCCGCTATCTGGAGGTCGTGGGCGAGGTGTGACGGTCGGGGCGTCGGGGCGGGGCCTCATACTGGGTGACCGCCATGTCACATAGCACTGAGGAGCCACGATGCCCGCCCGAGTCGCCCGGCCGGACACGCCGATGACCCTGCCCGAGCTGGACGGCCGCCGCGCCAGCTACCGCGAGCGCGTCGGCGAGGCGCTGCGCGCCGCGATCATCGCCGGCCAGTTGAGCCCGGGCCGGGTGTACTCGGTGCCGGCGCTCGCCGAGCAGTTCGGCGTGTCGGCGACGCCGGTGCGCGAGGCCATGCTCGACCTGGTCAAGGAGGAGCTGCTGGAACCGGTGCCCAACAAGGGGTTCCGGGTCACCTCGGTCTCGGAGGAGCGGCTCGACGAGTACACGCGGCTGCGCGAGCTGATCGAGATCCCCACGGTGGTGGCGCTGGCGTCGACGGCGAGCGCGGTCGAGGTGGAGGCGCTGCGGCCGCTGGCGCAGGCGATCGTCGACGCGGCCGCGGAGGAGGACCTGCTCGCGTACGTGGAGGCGGACATGCGGTTCCATCTGGCGCTGCTGTCGTTGTCGGGCAACGGGACGCTGGTGGAGACGGTGCGGAACCTGCGGCTGCGCTCGCGACTGTACGGTCTGACGGCGCTGCTGGAGCTGGGCGAGCTGGAGGAGTCGGCGGTCGAGCACCTGGAGCTGGTGGCGTGCCTGCTGGCGCGTGACCCGGAGGCGACGCGGCGCGTCATGGAGCTGCATCTGAGCCATGTGCGGGGGAAGTGGGCGCAGCCCTGAACCGCGGTGGCATGTGACATGGCACCGGCCGATCAGGCGGTGGCGCGTCGCATTCCGCCTCGCGGGCGCGCGTGAGACGCGTTGGGGGCGAACGGGTCGGCGTCGCCGAAGGACGCGGTCCGGGTTGGATTTGCGGGGAACATGTGACATGGCACCGGCCGCACGGGCGGTGAAGCGTCACGTATGACGAAGCGGCCGCGAGTGGTGCGCTCGCGGCCGCCGTGCGGTGCGTCGGGTCAGTTCTTCCCGCCGCCGTCGCACTCGTCGACGTGGTCGCCGTGGACGCGGTGCCGGTGCCCGTCGTGCAGGTAGTCGGTGTGGTCCCCGTGCGGGACCGCGGTGTGTCCGCAGTCCTTGCCGTGCCGGTGCGCGTGTCCGGCGTGTTCCTTGTGCGCGGCCATGTCGCCGCCCTCCTCAGTCTTGCCCCGTACGAGCCGGCGTTCGAGCGCGGCTCGCCTGCCACCGTATCGGCCGCCGGGGTGCGGTTCGCGGGCTTCGCGGATCCGGGTGAGACGGGTTCACGACAGTGCGGCGAGGCGGGGGGCGCCGGTCGGGTGTCAGGCGTTCGCGGCGTGGTCGATGGCCTCGGTGACCGTGTCGGCGGTGTGGGTGGGCCGGTAGTCGGCGGGGGCCCATTCGCGGCCGAGGCGGAGCCAGACGCTGGGGACGCCGAGGCGGTGGGCGCCGAGGATGTCGGCGTCGTCGCGGTCGCCGATCATCCACGCGTCGTCGAGGGTGCCGTCGACGGCGGCCGCGGCGGCGTGGAAGATCGCCGGGTCGGGCTTGTCGGCGCCGACGGTCTCGCTGACGACGACGGCGTCGACGAGCCGGTCGAGCCCGGCGTTGCGGATCTTGCCGGTCTGGCCGGCGACGGGCCCGTTGGTGACGATGACGACGCGGTGGCCGCCGGCGCGGGCCCGGGCGATGGCGGCGGCGGTCGCGGGGGCGAGGTGGGCGTTGTCGCGGGAGGCGCGGAGCAGGGCGGTGATGAGCTCGTCCTCGGTGAGGCCCAGGTCTAGCCGGTCGAGGATCGCGCGGGCGACGACCGGCCGGGGTGCGTAGCCGCGGTCGTCGACGGGCATGATCCAGTCGGCGTGGTCGGCGGGGAGGCCGTGCTCGGCGAGGAGCGCGATGAGGCCCGTGCGGAAGCCGGCGTCGCGGTCGATGAGGGTGTTGTCGAGGTCGATCATCAGCAGCGTCACGGTTGTGAGGGTAGCGGGGGCCGGGCGCGGCGTCGAGGGTCAGCGGGCGTCGCGGATGGCGATGGCGGCGTTGAGGAGTCCGATGTGGCTGAACGCCTGCGGGAAGTTCCCGAGCATCGCGCCGGTGGCGGTGTCGATCTCCTCGGAGAGGAGGCCGAGGTCGTTGGCGCAGGTGGCGGCGAGGTCGAAGGCCGCGGCGGCGCGGTCGGGGCGGCCGGTGAGGGCGAGGGCCTGGGCGAGCCAGAACGTGCACATGACGAAGGAGCCCTCGGCGCCGTCGAGGCCGTCGCTGCCGGTCTCGTAGCGGCGCACCAGGCCGCGTTCGTCGCGCAGCCGCCGGTCGATCGCGTCGACGGTGGCGACCATTCGGGGGTCGTCGCCGGGGAGGAACCCGGAGGCGGGCATGGCGAGGACGGCGGCGTCGAGGTCGTCGTGGCCGAACGCGGCGCCGAACGCGCCGATGCGGGGGTTCCAGCCGCGGGTCTCGATGGCCTCGCGGACCCGGTCGCGGGCGGCGGCCCAGTCGGCGGCGCGGTCGGCGGCATCGAGCCTGTGGGCGAACTTCACGGCCCGGTCGAGGGCGACCCAGCACATGAGTTTGGAGTAGACGTAGTGGCGCGGTTCGCCGCGGGACTCCCAGATGCCCTGGTCGGGCTGCTCCCACTGGTCGGCGGCGGCGTCGGCGATCCCGGCGAGGAAGCGCCGGGCGGGCTGGTCGAGCTCTTGGAGGTGGCCGCGCAGATGCCATGCGGCGTCGAGGAGTTCGCCGTAGACGTCGAGCTGCGGCTGGAGCCAGGCGGCGTTGCCGACGCGGACGGGGCGCGAGCCGCGCCAGCCCGCGAGGTGCCCGAGCTCACGCTCGGAGAGGTCGTGCTCGCCGCCGATGCCGAACATGATCTGGAGCGGCTGCTCGGGCCGGTAGTGGGCGGCGGCGCGGGTCATGAACTCGAAGAACTCGACGGCCTCGCCGTGGCAGCCGGCGGCGGCGAGGGCCTGGACGGTGAAGCTGGCGTCGCGGACCCACGCGTACCGGTAGTCCCAGTTGCGTCCGGCCCCGACCGCTTCGGGGAGGGAGGTGGTCGGGGCGGCGACGATCGCGCCGGTGGGCTGGTAGCGGAGGGCTTCGAGGACGAGGACGGAGCGCTCGACGAGGGCCGCGTGCGGACCGGTCCAGGACGGGTGGGCGTCGTGCCAGTCCTGCCAGGCGAGCACGGTCTCGTCGAGGGCGGCCTGGACGGCGTCGGGCGTCCACGCCTGCGGCGGGTCCTGGGCGAGGTCGGCGGTCTGCACCGCGAAGTGGAGCTGCTGTCCCTCGTGGAGGGTGAGGCGGGCGGTGGCGCCGGCCTCGCCGCAGTCGAGCGGCACGGGGCTGGTGAGGACGAAGCGGGCGGGCCCGCCGGTGGCGAGGACGCCGCCCGGGACGGGGGTGAAGATGGGGCTGACCAGCCCGTACTCGGGGCGGGGACGGAACGCGAAGTCGAGTTCGACCTCGCCTGCGGTGCACTCGACGACGCGGAGGGTGGCGATGGGGGCGCGGGCGCCGAGGCGGATGCGCCCGCGGTCGGTGGCGGGGCCGAGCGCGAGGGCGTCGGTGAGCGCGGCGGTGCCGGTGTCGGTGGTGAACTCGGTGCGCAGGACGAAGGTGTCGCCGACGTAGGCGCGCTCGGACCGGTAGGACGCGGTCGGGGTGATCGACCAGTGGCCGGCGTCGGAGTCGAGGAGGCGGCCGAGGACGGCGGGGCTGTCGAAGCGGGGGCGGCAGAGCCAGTCGATGGAGCCGTCGGTCGCGACGAGGGCGGCCGTGTGCCGGTCGGAGAGCAGCGCGTAGTCCTCGATCGGGCGGCTCGCGGCCGGGCTCGGGTCCATGCGGCTCCTCTCCTCTGCGCGACAGCGTAGCCGCTTGAGGGCGGGGAGGCGGCGAGTCGAATCCGATCGGTCCCGGGCGGTGGCCGGGAGCGGGTACGGTGCTCGGCGCGAGCGATCCGGCCGCTGACGTGGAGTGGTCCTCGATGTGGAAGGGCTGGTCCTGAAAACTGACGGTGCGGTGCCGTCGGGGAACCGGCGGGTCGCAGCCGGCGACGCTGCGGTGCCGATCCGGTCCGCCGAAGGTGGCGACGGGGACGGATCGGGCATCCTGCGACGTCACGGGCGCGGGCGGGAATCGGATCCTGCGGCAGGGCTTCGGGGACGGTCCGGCCCCTGGCCGCGGACACGGTTCGGCCCCGGCGCCGGTGCGGCGCCGGGGCCGAAGGGTCGGATCAGGACCGCCGGTAGGGCGCCGGGACGGCCGGGACCGGGGAGTCCTCGCCGAGCTCGCGGGCGGCCTGGCGGGGCCAGTACGGGTTGCGCAGCAGCTCGCGGCCGATGAAGATCGCGTCGGCCTCGCCGTCGGCGAGGATCTTCTCGGCCTGGCGCGGCTCGGTGATGAGCCCGACCGCGCCGGTCGGCAGCCCGGTCTCGCGGCGCACACGCGCGGCGAACGGCACCTGGTAGCCGGGCGAGCTCGGGATGTCGGCCTTCGGGACGCTGCCGCCGCTGGACACGTCGAGCAGGTCGATGCCGTGCTCGCGCAGGAGCGCGGCGAGGCGGACGGTCTCGTCGGCGGTCCAGCCCTCGGGCTCGATCCAGTCGGTCGCCGAGACGCGGAACATCACCGGGACCTGGTCGCCCACCTCGGCGCGGACCGCGTCGGTGATCTCGACGGCGATGCGGGTGCGGTTCTCGAAGGAGCCGCCGTACCGGTCCTCGCGCCGGTTCGAGACCGGGGACAGGAACTCGTGGAGGAGGTAACCGTGGGCGCCGTGGATCTCGACGACCTCGTAGCCGGCGTCGAGGGCGCGGCGGGCCGCGGCGGCGAACGCGTCGACCACGCCCTGGATCTCCTCCACCGTGAGCGCGTGCGGCACGGGCCGGGCGTCGCTGAAGGCGACGGCGCTGGGGGCGACGGGCACCCAGCCGCCCTCGCTCGGGTCGAGCGCGCGGCCGCCGAGGAACTCCAGGTCGGAGGTGGCCTTGCGGCCGGCGTGGGCGAGCTGGATCCCGGGGACGGACCCGTGCGCGCGCATGAGGTCGGTCAGGCGGCGGTGGCCCTCGACCTGGGCGTCGTTCCAAATGCCGAGGTCGCCGATGCTGATACGGCCCTCGGCGGTGACCGCGGTGGCCTCGACCAGGACGAGCCCGGCGCCGCCGACGGCCCGGGAGCCGTAGTGCTGGACGTGCCAGTCGTTGGGGGCCCCGGTGCCGGGTCCGGAGGTGTCGGCGCTGTACTGGCACATCGGGGCCATCCAGGCGCGGTTGGGGATCTCGGTGCCTCGGATGGTGAGCGGCGAGAACAGGTTGCTGGTCACGTGCGGGTCCTTCTGGGTGGGCGGTCCTGGAGACGCGGCGGGGCCGCCGCGTCCCGGCGGCCCCAAGGGTACGTCTATCCGATGAGTTTCAGCAGCTCGGCGGCTGCGGTGTGGGACGACTGCGGGTTCTGGCCGGTCACCAGGGCCCGGTCGACCACGACGTGCGAGGCGAACGGCTCCCCGGCCTCGAAGCGGAGTCCTGCCTGCTCGAGGCGGGTCTGGAGCAGCCACGGGGCCTTGTCGGCGAAGGCGCCGAGGCGCTCCTCGCGGTCGGTGAACCCGGTGACGCGGCGGCCCGCGAAGGCGTTCGCGCCGTCGGGCCCGGTCGCGGGCAGGAGCGCGGCCAGGCCGTGGCAGACGAGCCCGACCGGCGTGCCCGCCGCCAGCGCGTCGGCGAGGATCGCTCCGGCGCGGTCGTCGACGGCGAGGTCCTCCATGGGGCCGTGGCCGCCGGGGACGTACACGGCGTCGTAGTCGGCGAGGTCGGCGGCCGCGAGGTCGACGGGCGCGGCGAGTTCGGGCGCGGTGGCGACGGCGTCGCGGTAATGGTCAGCGGCGTCGGCGCCGCCGGCGAGGTCGGGCTGGAGGCTGACCGGGTCGACGGGCGGGACGACGCCGCCGGGGGTGGCGACGGTGACCCGGTGGCCGGCGGCCTTGAAGGCGTCGAGCGGGACGACGGCCTCTTCGGCCCAGTAGCCGGTGGTGTGCGCGGTGCCGTCGGCGAGCGTCCATGCGTTCGTGCCGGTCATGATGAACAGGATGTGCGCCATGTGGTGGTCCCCCTAGGTGTCGTGCGGTTACTCGTCGAAGCTCGCGAAGTAGCTCGCGGCCATGTCCTCGTCGCCGTGTCCCTGTTCGGAGGCGCGGCGGAAGCGTTCGGCGCCGGCTTCGGCGAGGTCGAGGCGGACGCCGTGGGCGCGGGCGGCGTCGACGATGAGGGTGGCGTCCTTGAGGGCGGTGTCGAGGCCGAAGCTGGTGGTGGCGGTGGCGCGGTCGAGGATGAGGCCGCCTTTGGCGTGGGCGTAGCCGGCGTCGAGGGGGCCGCCGGCGATGAGGTCGAAGAAGCCCTGGGGGTCGACGCCGAGGCCTTCGGCGAGGGCGAGGACTTCGCCGATGCCGTGGGTGAGGACGAGGACCCAGCTGTTGGCGACGAGTTTGAGGCGGGAGGCGCTGGCGTCGGCGCCGGTGGCGCCCGTCCAGACGGTCTTCGCGCCGACGGCGTCGAAGACGGCGTTCGCGACGGGGTCGTCGTCGGGTCCGGCGGCGAGGACGGTGAGCTGTCCGGCCTCGGCGGGGGCGCGGGTGCCGAGGACGGGTGCGTCGAAGTACACGAGGGCGTGCCGGTCGGCGAGGGCGGCGAGGTCGGCAGCGCCGTCGAGGCCGGCGGTGGTGGACTGGATCCAGCGGGTGCCGGGGGTGAGGGCGGGGGCGGCCTGTTCGATGACGGTGCGGGCGGCGGGGCCGTCGTGGAGCATGGTGAGGACCGCGTCGGCGCCGGTGACGGCGTCGGCGGGGGTGTCGGCGATGCGGACGCCGTCGGCGGCGAGGGGTTCGGCCTTGTCGCGGCTGCGGTTCCAGGCGGTGACGCGGTGGCCGGCGCGGGCGAGGTTGCGGGCCATGGCGGCGCCCATGATGCCGGTGCCGAGCACTGCCACGTGGAGCTGGTCGCTCATCGGTTCTCCTTCGGTTCGGGTCGCGGGTTCTCGGTGTCGGCGCCCACGATACTTGCAAGCGCGGGTTAATTGCAAGCGATGGTATTCTGCATGTTGCATATATCGCCGTACGCTAGGATAGGCGGGATCGACCGAGCCCGAGGGAGGATCACCGTGACCGCGGCCCCGGAGACCATGACCGCCCTGGCGCAGCACTGGTGCGCCCTGTCGGCGCTGCACGAGCGGATCGCCGACCGGATCGGGCGCCGGCTCGAGGCCGCGCACGATCTGAGCGTGCGCGAGTTCTCGCTGCTCACCGTCCTCGACCGCCAGTACGAGGGGAAGGGCGGGCACCTCCAGATGCGGGAGGTCGCCGAGGCGATCGTCTTGAGCCAGAGCGCGACCACGCGGCTGGTGACCCGGATGGAGGACCGGGGGCTGCTGGCCCGGACCATCTGCAAGGACGACCGGCGCGGAATCTACACGAACGTCACCGAGGAGGGGCGGCGGCTCCTCGCGGCCGCCCGGCCGACCCATGACGGGGCGCTGGCCGAGGCGCTCGACGAGGCCCGCGCGAACCCGGACTTCACGCCGCTGGTCGAGGCCCTGGAGCGCATCGGGGAGTGACGGTTCGATCGCGGCTTGCGTCACCGTGTCGGCCGCCGCCGCGATGGTCCTCGGCGCCGCCTCGCGCAGGCGCCGCACTGCACTCGCTGCCGGCCGCGATATGTGACATGGCACTGGGTGTCCGGTCGCGCCCGAGGCGGGCGGCGGGCGAGCGTCAAGCGTTGGGGCCCTTGACCGACGCCCAGATCCGGTCGGGCAGGTACTTGAACGCCTCCGCGATGTCGTCGGCGCCGGGCATGCCGATGAGCCAGCGCGTCACCGCTTCGGTCACGGGACCGATGAGGAGGCAGCCGAGGAGACTGTCGGGGACGTCCACGATGCGTCCGGCCGCCGTGTGCGGGGCGACCCACGCGAGGATGCGACCGAGCTGGGGCGCGGTCTCGGCGAGCATCGCCTCGGTCGGGGTGATGAGGTGCGCCTGGTAGGGCATGGCGAGGAGGAAGTGGGCCTTGGACCGGTGCTCGGTGCACCAGGTGAGGTAGGCGGTGACGCAGGCCTGGACGCCGGTCCGGGCGGTGCGGCGCGGTTCGACGGCCGCGACGAGTCGTCCGAGGAGTTCCGCGGACAGGCGCGTGTACAGGGCCGCGGTGAGGCCGTTGAACGATCCGAAGTGGTGGTAGAGGCTGCCGACGGAGACGCCGCTGGCGTTGATGACGCCGGTCATGGTGTAGCCCTCGGGCCCGGAGCGGTCGTAGAGGTCGAGGGCGGCGTAGCAGTCGTTCGACGGTCTCCCGTCCCCGCGCCTGCTTGGCCGCCATGGTCGCCCCCCAGTGATCGCGTGCCGCAGGGCCACCACTCTAATCCGGTGCCTCTACAAGGGTCAACGGGCGGCGGGTCGGATGTGGCGGCGGGGTCAGGACTTCCAGAACTTGGCGGCGAGGCGGGCCAGCGAGTCGCGCTGGGGCCGGCTGAGCGTGGTCTCGTACTTGTGGTTGAGGTAGAGGCCGGGCGGTTCGGAGTCGATGCGGAAGACGTTGCCGATCCAGAGGACGGGCCGGCCGCGGTCGAGCTCCCACAGCTGCACGATGCGCTCGCCGGGAGTGATCGTCATTCTGATGTGGAGTTCAAGGAACTCGATCTCTTCGATGCGGAGCCAGCCGACGACCTCGGGGTCGGGGTACCCGCTCGGAAGCGGGGTCTCAGGTCCGTTCATACGGGCCAGCCATTCCATGCATTGATGACAATCCGGTCTCCATCATCGCAGACCACGGTATGCACGCAACTGCCGCACAGAGTGACACCGGGTCTCCAATGACCAGGATAGTAGGCGCATCCGGCGAGCCGGTCCATCCCCCTTGCGCGGACGGGGCCGGAACGTGACCGGGGTCCGGTCGGGTGCGCCCGGAATGTCCGGGCGGCGGGCGGGGCCGGATACTGGGCGCATGAAGCTCAGTCGCGGCGTCTCGGTGTTCCTGCTCGCCTTCGGCGTGTGGTCGTGGTTCATCTGGATCACGTTCGTCAAGAACCTGTTCCAGGACGTCAGCGGCTTGGCGTTCGACGGATCGGGCGATCCGACGGGCTATTTCTGGGTGCACCTGACGCTCGCGGTGGCGTCGTTCGGACTGGGGACGGCGGTCGGGGCGATCGGTCTGCGCGGGTTCCTGGCGAGCCGCCGAACGGGCCGCGAAGCCTCCTGAAAGGACCGCACGACTCATTGTCGACTCGCCTCGGAGTCGGAAATCCGACGCGGATCTTTTTCACCCGTTCGGGATGGAAAGCGCTTGATTCGATCGGCGGACCGCCGGGACGTTCATCCGGCGGCCCCCTCAGGCGTCTTCGAGCTCCCGCATGGCCTTCGACGCGGACTCGAGTTCGCGCTCGTCGGCCGTCTCCGCGAGGTGGTCGGTGAAGCGGAGCAGGGCCCAGGCGCGGACGCGGTCGGTGTCGGCGCCGAGTCCCTCGGCGACGGCCCGGAGCAGCTCGGCCCCGCTGTGGGGGCCGTGGAGCTGCTGCTTGAACAGGAAGTAGCCGCCGTCGAAGGCGCGCTCCGCGAGGTAGGGCTTGGGGTCGATGACCAGCCAGGACTCGCGTTCGGCGGAGACGATGTTGCTCAGGTGGGTGTCGCGGTTGCCGATGCCGAGTTCGAGCGGGTCGGCGAGGGCGTCGCAGAGGGCGAGCGCGTCGCGGAGCCGCTCGTCGCCGACCCGGTGAAGGATCTCGGGTGAGGCGTCGCCGTACTCCTCGCGCCAGGCGTCGAGCATCCCGGTGGCGGCGGGCAGGTCGGGGTAGCCGGCCTCGGGTTCGTAAGGGCGCCAGAGGCGCCGGTAGAGGCCGGTGGCGATCCCGATGCGGCGCCAGGCGGCCGCGGGGGTCTTGTGCCCGAAGAAGCGGGTCGACTTGAGCCGGTTGCCGGGGACGGCCCGCTCCATGAGCATCGCGCCGGTCTCGGCGTCGTAGTCGAAGAGGCGGACGGCGCCGTCGCCGTCGTACTGGCGCAGCGCGGTGGGCTCGGCGCGGTTCTCCTCGTCGCGGTAGATCACCTTGAGGACGGCGGGGGCGCCGTCGTCGAGGAGGACCGGGACCACGTACGAGTGCGATCCGCCGTCGTAAGGCGGTCCGTCGATCCTGAGGGACCACGCGCGCTTGAGGCTCCAGACCGTCTTGGGGAGCTCGTCGAGCCAAGCCTGGCCGGCGCCGCCGTGCCAGTTGAGGACGTCGCGGCGGACAGAGGAAGGAACCACACCAAATCGCATCGGTACAGTATCGAGCACTCCGTTTCGGCGACGCAATCCGCATATGCGTTTGCGGCGGGCAGTCAGACCACTGCGGACGGTGTCAGGAATCCGGTGCGAACGCGGCCACCGCGTCGGCGACCGGGTCGTCCCCGCCGCGCAGCTCCAGGACCTTCCGGGAGACCGCGGGCGAGCACAGGAGCTCGGCGAGCACGGCGGCGACGTCGGCGCGCGCGACCTCGCCGCGGCCGACGGGCGGCTCCCCGAGCTGCACGGTCCCGGCGGGCGGGTCGTCGGTCAGCGCGCCGGGCCGCAGCACGACCCAGTCGAGGTCCCTGGCGCGCAGGTCGTCCTCGGCGGCGGTCTTCGCCACCAGGTAGGCGGCCCAGACCTCGTCGCGGGACGGGGCGGCGACGGTGCCGGCGCCCATGGTGGAGATCTGGAGGAAGCGGCGCACGCCGGCGCGCTCGGCGGCGTCGGCGAGGAGCACGGAGGCGGCCCGGTCGACGGTGTCCTTCCGAGCGGCCCCGCTGCCGGGGCCGGCGCCCGCGGCGAACACGACGGCGTCGACGGCGCCCCCGGTCTCGGAGGCGAGGAGCCCGGCGAGGTGCTCGGTGTCGGCCTGTTCGAGGTCGATGACGATGGGGCGCCCGCCGATCGCGGCGATGTCCTCGGACTGCTCCGGCCTTCTGATGAGCCCGGTGACGGAATGTCCTGCTGCGGCCAGGATCTCTGTCAGGAGCAGCGCGATCTGTCCGTGCCCTCCGGCGATGACGACATGCATACGGCCCACCCTAGCCCGGTCGGCGGCCCGGCGGGGCGGAGTGCGGCGCGAGGGGCGCGGACACGGCAGCCGGTTGCCCCCGTGCGGGCGCGGGGGTAGGGTGGGCGGCTCCGCGCTCGCCGACTCGCGAAGGGGCACCGCATGGCAGTCGAGGTCGATCAGGTCATGGCGAACTACCGCGACTCGGGGAACCTGAAGCGCCGCATCGGGATCTACGACTTCCGCGAGCCGCGGTTCGATCCGGTGGACTACGCGGCGGCGCTGCTGGACGGTCTCGACGGGCGGCTGGTCCTCGACGTGGGGGCCGGGTTCGGCCGGTACACCCGGCGCCTGCGCGCCGACTTCCCGACCGCGACCGTGGTCGCGATCGACAAGGGGCCGGGGATGCTGGCCGAGGTCGAGGCGCCCGCGACGGTCGCCGACGCCCGCGCGATCCCCTACCCCGACGACGCGGTGGACGCCGTCCTGGCGATGCACATGCTCTACCACGTGCCCGATCCCGCGGACGCGGTCGCGGAGTTCCGCCGGGTGCTCAAGCCGGGCGGGACGCTGCTCGCCTCGACCAACGCCCGCGGCGACATGGCGGCGATGGCCGAGCTGTGGCACCGGGCCGCCGCTCCGGTTCTGGGCTCCGGCGGCTACTCGTGGGACGGCGCGATCCGCGGCTTCGACTCGGCCAGCGCGCCGGCGCTGCTGGAGGCGCGGTTCGACTCGGTGGAGGCGTTCGAGGCGGCCGGGGTCGTCGCGGTGCCCGAGCCCGCGCCGATCCTGCGCTTCCTGGCCTCGATCCAGTCGTTCGCCGGTTGCGACGACGCCGAGATGGCGGCGATCCTCCTTGCGGCCGAACGGGAGCTGGAGGCGCACTTCGCGTCGCACGCGACGTTCGACTTCACCAAGACGCTGGTGTTCTACCGCTGCAGGTGATCCGGGTGTCCGGACCGCCCAGGGCGGTCCGGGTCGGGTGGCAAGCGGGAGGGCGCACCGCTCGCGGGGCGGTTCCGTAGCATCGGTCCGTGCCCCGATTGATCCTGCTCAACGGCGCTCCGGCGGTCGGGAAGTCGACGCTCGCGCGGCGGTACGCCGAGGACCGTCCGCTGGCGCTCGTGCTCGACCTGGACGTGCTGCGCCGCATGCTCGGGCGGTGGCGTGAGGACCCGTCCGGGGCCGGGCTGCGCATCCGCTCGGTCGCGGCGGCCGCGGCGCGCGAGCATCTGGAGGCCGGATACGACGTGGTGGTGCCGCAGCTGGTGGGGCGGGTCGAGTTCATCGAGCGGCTGGGATCGGTGGCCGCCGAGGCGGGGGCGCGGTTCGACGAGGTAGTCGTCCTCGACGGCGAGGAGAGCCTCGTGAGCCGTTTCGCCGAGCGCACTCGGGCCGCCGCCGAGCCCGAGCATGTGGAGGCGCACGAGCTGCTGGCCGGCGGCGAGTCGGCGCTGCGGGACTGGCACGGCCTCGTCTCGCGGCTCGCCCGCGAACGGCCGCAGGCGGTCACGGTCGCGTGCGTGCCCGGGGACGTCGAGGCGACCTACCGGGCACTGCTCGCGGCGATCGGGATCGACCCGGTGCGGCGCGTCCGGCCGTGAGCGGGCGGCGCGGAGGACGCTGTCGAGTCGGCGGGGTTCGGTGTTGTTGAGCCGGTTCGGGAGCGTCGACCGGAGCGGTGCCGGGCGTCGCGGCCTCGACCAGTTCGGTCAGGCGAGGTCGAGGAGCGCTTCGACGATCTGGGCGACGCCGCCGTCGGAGGCGGAGCCGGTGCGGTCGGTGGCGGCCGCGACGGCGTCGGGGTGGGCGTCGGCCATGGCGTACGAGCGGCCGGCCCAGGCGAGCATCGGCACGTCGTTCGGCATGTCGCCGAAGGCGACCACGTCGGCGGCGTCGATGCCGCGTTCGGCGCACCAGGCCGCGAGGGCGGCGCCCTTGCTGGCCTCGACCGCGGTGCACTCGATCTCGGGGAAGCTCCCCCAGTGCCAGAGGCGGACGCCGGGGAGCTCGATGTGGCGGGCGGCCTCGTACATGGCCTCGCCGGTGGAGCCGGGGACGCGGACGACGAGCTGGGCGACGGCGTCGGCCGCGCCGACGAGGTCGTCGCCGGGCTCGAGGAAGACCCAGGGGTCGTTGAGGTGGACGCCCTCCTGGAGGAAGGTCGACTGGGTGAGCTGCCGTTCACCGGTCTCGACGGCGAAGAGCGCGCCGGGCAGGGCGTCGAACAGGCGCTCGTGGAGTTCGCGGGCGGCGGCGAGCGGCACGGGGTGGCGGAGTTCGGTGCGCTGGGTGGCGGTGTCGTAGAGGGCCGCGCCGTTGCAGCAGACGGCGGCGTCGAGGACGGGCGCGAGTTCGGGGATGCGGTAGACGGCGCGGGGCGCGCGGGCCGTGACGGCGACGGTGAGGACGCCGTGTTCGCGGGCGGCCTGGAGCGCCTTCTGGTTCCGGGGCGGGAGCCGGCCGTCGCGGCCGAGCAGGGTTCCGTCGAGGTCGGTGGCGATCACCTTGGGGGCTGGCACGGTACGAGTATCGGGGCCGGAGCGCGATGCGGGCAAGCGGGTAAGTGCCATGTCACATGGCACCGGGGTGCGGTCCGGGCGGGTCGCGGTGGTTCACGCCCCGCGCTCGGCGACCGCGTCGCGCGCGGTCCGCCGCGCGGCGGCGAGCTCCATGCCGTACTGCGCGACCGTGGTGACGAACCCGAGGGCGAGGAGGGCCAGGGACAGGGTGAGGAACGCCGACTCGTTCGGGCCCTGCACGGCCGCCGCGCTGAACGATGCCCAGCCCAGGGTCAGGACCGCGTGAGCGGCGCGGGCGGGCCGCTCGATCCAGGTCCCGAGACCGCTCGCCGCGGCCATGGCCGCGGTGCCCACGATGAGCGGGGCCCACGAGGAGAAGACCAGGTCGGCGCTGAGCGCCAGGCCTGCGAACTGGCCGATGCAGAGCACCCAGGCCGTCACCGTCATGCCGGCCCGGGCCACGAACGACTCCGCGCCTCGCAGCCGCCAGGCCGCCAGCGCGTACACGGCGGCGCACACCGGGACCCAGTAGATGGTGTAGACCGTGACGCGCCAATGGAAGTAGGAGTACTCGTCGACCGCGAGGGCGAGAGAGAACAGCGCCGGGGGCAGGGCGAGGAGCAGCAGGAAGCGCACGAGGCGCATGGCGGGAGCGGGGTTCCGGTTTTCACTCATGGTCACAGTGTGCGCACGGCCGCAACGGGTGTCGGCTCGGATGCGGGTGGATTCCGTAGGGGTTCCACATATCCGTGCCCGCGATGTCCCGGTTCGGGGACTGGATTTTCTCGGAATCGTCCAACCGCGCGGCGGCGGGTCAGGCCCGCTTCCGGGCGGAGCGGCGGCGGAGGAGGGCGCCGACGGCCCAGCCGGCGATGAAGACCACGGTGATCATGATCCACATGGGCATCTCGACCTTGACGAACCAGAGCTTGACGCCCGCTTCCTCGGTGTTGGCGAGGACGAACCACACCGCGAGGGCGATGATCACCAGCGCTGTGATGAGTCGGCGCAGGCCCCTGCCGCTCTTGCCATCGACTGCGTCTCCAGTGGACATCGTCGGCTCCTCCCGCTCGTTCACCGTCCGGCCAGTATGGGCGGGTCGGCCGCGAGCGGGGACGATTCGGAGAAATCGGGATTGCGGCAGGCGGTGGCGATCGGGAGGATCTCGCCGGCGGCGCCGGTCGTCGGGTGCCCGTGGCGGGGCGGCCGGAGACCGGACCGGGCGGGTCCCGGCAGGGTTCGCCTGCCGGGACCGGCGGGTCAGGCCGCGTACGGGGCCGCCGCGGCCTGGGCCGCGGTCATGAGGGCGCCCTGGTTCTCGGGCCAGAGGGTGTCCTCGACGCACGAGAAGGCGGGGAAGAACCCGCCGCAGGCGCCGAAGTCGGGGCCGACCTCGAAGGTGAAGCTCGCGACGCCGAGTTCGCCGTAGGCCATGTCGTCGGTGGTGCCGCTGGTGCTGTAGCCGACGGTGTCGTCGTTGGTGCCGACGAAGTACCCGTTGGACTGCGACATCGCCTCGCCGAGGGCGCGCAGCGCCCCGTCGTTGGGCGCGGCGTCGGAGGTGTAGCCCCAGGGCACGATGATGTACTCGCCGTAGGAGTGCAGGGTCACGAAGACGTCGCGCGCGTCGTCGGGCGCCGGGTCGTCCTGGGCCTCGCCGCGCTGGTCGGGGTGGAGGGCGCGGAGCCAGTCCTCGACGGCCCGCGTCTCGGGTTCGGACGCGGCCGAGGCGCCTTGGAAGGTCTCCGAGCACGGGTTGGTGGAGTCGTCGCCCCACGCGTAGGAGGAGTTGCGGTTGAGGTCAATGCCGAGGGCGTCGCCGCAGTTCCCGGCGGAGTCGTTCGCGTTCTTGCGCTGGAGGACGGGGTCGTCGCCGCCGGAGGCGACGATGTCGACGCCGTCGGGGTTGACGACGGGCACGACCCACACCTCGGTGGTGTCGAGGAGGTCGGTGACCTCGGCGTCGGTGCCGTAGCCGGCGACGAGCGAGTCGATCCAGCGGAGTGCGATCTCACCGGTGGCGATCTCGCGGGCGTGGATCTGGGCGATCAGGGAGAAGCGGGGCTTCGCCGAGTCGGGGTCCTGCTCGCAGTCGCCGGCGGCGATGGCGGTGACGCAGACCGCGAGCACGTCGTGGCCGCCCTCGCCCTGGGTCTTGCGCCAGGAGTCGCCGATGTCGTACAGGCGGGTGAGGCCGGGGTTGGCGTCGGCGACGTCCTGGAGGTGGCCCTCGATGGCGTCGACGGTGCGGTAGCCGCCGTAGTAGGTGCCCTCCTGCTGGACGGCGGTGTCGGGGACGTCCTTGTAGACGGTGTCGAAGAACGCCGGGTCGTGGCCGAGGGCGCGGAGCTCGTCGGCGACGGCCTCGTCGCCGATGATCTGGGCCTCGCCGCCATGGCCGTGGGCGACGTCGAAGAGCTGCTCGAGCTCGGCCACCTCGGTCTCGGTGAGCCCGTCGACGGTCCAGGTGACGGGTGCGGAGTGGGACGGGTCGGCCGGGTCGGCCTGCGCGGTGAGGGCGACCGCGCCGGTGGTCGCGGCGGCGACTCCGAACGCGGCGCCGGCGGCGGCGAGCCTTCGCTTCATATGCATGTGTCCGTTCCGTTCTCGGCCCGCCGAGGGTGACGGCGCACCGAAGGGGCGGTCAAAGGGAGTCTCATCATACAATTTAATGACAAGTCCCGATACTTCCGACAAATTCGGACACAGTGGATGTAGTTGTGAAGTCCTCTTCGGACCGGGGCCGGAACCCCAGTTCAGAGCCTATGCAGCGGCGGCCGTGTCGTCCGAGAGGAGGGCCTCGATGATCTGCGCGACGCCGTCCTCGGCGTTGGTCGCGGTGCGGTCGGTGGCGGCGGCGACGGCCTCGGGGTGGGCGTCGGCCATCGCGTACGAGCGGCCGGCCCAGGCGAGCATGGGCACGTCGTTGGGCATGTCGCCGAAGGCGATCACCTCGTCGGGCCCGACCCGGCGGTCCTTGCACCAGGAGGCGAGGCCGAAGGCCTTGTCGGCGCCGCGGGCGTTGAAGTCGAGCATCCCGAAGTCGCCCCAGTGGCACATCGACAGCCCGCCGAGGTCGGCGTCCTCGACGGCGGCGGCCATCTCCTCGCCGGTGCGCGCGGCGCAGTAGACCTTGATCTTCACCGCGCGCTTGGCGCGCTTGAAGACCGCGTCGACGTTCGGCACGAAATCCCAGTTCGAGGAGCCCACGAGCGGCCGGTAGGCCTCTTCGCCGACGATGCCGGTGCCGGTCTCGACCGCGAACACGGCGTCGGGCAGGCGCGCGGCGATGGCGGCGGCGACGCGGCGGCCGGGGCCGATGCGGATCGAGCGGAGCACGCGCACGCGCCCGGTCTCGGGGACGTAGTCGATGGCCCCGTTGGCGCAGATCGCGCCGTCGAGGAGCGGCACGAGGTCGGGGAGCATGTCGACGCCGTAGGGGGTGCGGGCGGTGACGGCGACGACCGAGACGCCCTCGGCGCGGGCGGCGGTGAGGGCCTCGCGGGTCCGCTCGGAGAGCGTGCCGCCCGGGGAGAGCAGCGTGCCGTCGAGATCGGAGGCGATCACTAGGGGTTTGAGCACCGCTCAAGTATCGCCCGGCCCGGCAAGTGCGACAACCGCCGCGACGGCTAGCCGACACCGTCCGTTCAGCGGAGATCGGACCGGTTCCGCCCCAATGGGTTCGGGGACCGAGGTGATCGACGGCACGATGTTCTTGACCTTCAGGTCGAGAACGGGGTAGGGTTCCGGGCATGGGCAGGCCGAAGGAATTCGAACCGGACACCGTCGTCGAGCAGGCGATGGAGGCGTTCTGGACCGGCGGGTACGCGGGGACCTCCCCCGCCGACCTCGCCGAGGCCACCGGCGTGGGCAAGGGCAGCCTCTACCACGCCTTCGGCTCGAAGCGCGAGCTGTTCGGCAAGGCCCTCGACATGTACGGCGCGGCCGGCTCCGAGCTGACCGAGGCGTACCTGAACGAGCCGGGGACGGCCAAGGAACGCATCCGGGCCTACCTGGAGTTCCTCGTCGACACCGACCTCGACGCGCCCGTGCGGCGCGGCTGCCTCGCGGCCAACACCGCCCTCGAACTGGGCGGGCGCGACCCCGAGGCGACCGACGCGGTGCGGCGCATGACCGACCGCACCATCGAGCTACTGGCCGAGCGGCTGCGCCGCGGCCGGCGCGACGGCGACGTCCCGCCGGAGATCGACCCCGAAGCGCAGGCCCACCTGCTGATGAACACGATCGTCGGCCTGCGCGTCATGGCCCGGACCTACGACGGCCCGGTCCTGCACCGGATCATCGACACCGCCCTGGCCGGCCTCTAAGACCACTGCGCCCTCGTCCGAGGGCGTTTTTCTCACCCTGATTCTTGACCTCAAGTTCAAGAATTGATACACCCGAAGAAGGGCACCACCATGGAACTGGGAATCACCGGCAAGACCGCGCTCGTCACCGGCGCGAGCCGCGGCATCGGCCTCGCGATCGCCGAGGCCCTCGCGGCCGAGGGCGTACGGGTCGTCGGCGCCGCCCGCACCGTCACCCCCGAACTGGAGAAGGTCGCGGCCGCGACGGTGGCGGCGGACCTGTCGACCCGCGAGGGCGCGGTGCGGATCGTGGACGAGGCCGTCGCGGCCGTCGGCGGGATCGACTTCCTCGTCAACAACGTCGGCGGCGGCGACGCCGACCGCATGGTCGTCGGCGGGTTCCTCGACGTCCCCGACCACCAGTGGGACCAGGTCTTCGACCTGAACCTGTTCAGCGCGGTCTGGACGACGCGCGCGGCGCTGCCGGGCATCGTGGAAAGGCGCGGGGCGATCGTGAACGTCTCGTCGGTGAACGCCCGCGTGCCCTCGGGCGCGCCGGTCGGGTACGCCGAGGCCAAGGCCGCGCTGACGATGTTCGGCAAGCGGCTGAGCGAGGAGGTCGCGCCGCTCGGCGTGCGGGTGAACACCGTGTCCCCGGGCGTCATCGGGTCCCCGCTGTGGCGCGACGAGCGGCGGTTCGGCGGCAAGGTCGCCGAGGCGTTCGGCGTGGCCCACGCGGACCTGCTCGAGGGCATGCCCGGCCAGTTCGGGATCGCCTCGGGCCGCATCGGCGAGCCCGAGGAGGTCGCGGACCTGGTGGCGTTCCTGCTCTCGGAGCGGGCGTCCAACATCCACGGCGCCGACCACGTCATCGACGGCGGGACGCTCAAGGCCGCATAGCGGATGGGCGGGCGCGGCACCGCCGCGCCCGCCGGCGGCAGGGGCTCCGGAGCGGGTGTGCGAACACCGGGCCGTCGGACCGCCGTGTCACGGTTGCATCACGAGTGCAACCGGTTCACTCGGGTGCTCGTCAGAGTCCTGGTGCCGGTTCGCACCGTCGTCCTACCTTGGACGAACAACACCCGTCGAAGGAGCCCCGTCATGACCTACAACCCGCCCCCGCACTACAGTTTCGGCGACTCCGGCGAGCCCCAGCAGCCCCAGAGCGCCCCGCCGGCCTTCGGTCAGCCGCAGAGCGCCCCGCCCGCCTACAGCCCGCTGCCGCAGAGCGCGCCGCCGGCGTACTCCCCCGGGACGTCCGCCACCCCCGGCGGATACGTCCCGACGCAGCCGGCCGCGCCCATGCCGACCCAGCCGCTCCTCGCGGCCGGCCCGCCCGCCCAGCGGCGGTCCCCGATGGTGCCGGTCCTCGCCGTCGTCGCGGTGGTCGGGTTCGCGGGCGCCGCCCTGTCGCTGGCGCTGTGGCTGCGCGAGAGCGGCGACCTCGACGACGCGAACGCCCAGCTGGACGACCGCGACTCGGAGATCGCGCAGCTCCAGGAGGACCTGAACGCGGCCGAGACCCAGGTCAGCGAGTTGGAAGTGCAGGCGGCCGACTCGGAGTCGATGCGCGCCTGCCTCGACGACCTCGCCTGGTACTACGCCACCGAGGCGGGCTCGGAGGAGGAGACGCAGGCGGAACTGGCACTCCAGGACAGCTGCGCGACCTGGCTCTGGTAGCCGGTCCGGCGGACGCGGTGCGCCCTTCGCTCCTTCGGCGCGGGCGCCCCGGCCACCGGGTCAGCGCTCGCCGCGGTGGCGGGCGAACAGCGCCGGGATGCGCAGCCCGTGACCCCGGAACAGGTCCAGGTCCTCGGCCTCCTCGCGGGTGATCCAGCGGGCGTCCGAGGCCTCCAGTTCGGCCAGGCGCAGCGGCTGCCCCGGGTCGAGGGCCCGGGCGGTGAAGCTCATGATCATCGGCATCCGGTCGTCGCCGAGCTTGGTGTCGCGCTTGTCGAACGCCCACGACAGGCCGGTCAGCTCGACGTCGAGCCCGGTCTCCTCGAACGCCTCCCGCACGGCGGCCAGGCCCACCGGCTCGCCGACCTCGGCGGCGCCGCCGGGCACGGCCCACTGGCCGGTGTCGGTGCGGCGGATGACGAGCAGCCGCCCGGCCTCGTCGAAGACCCCGGCGTCGGCGCCGGTGGACACGCAGTCGGCGGTCAGGTCGCCGCAGTCGATCCGCGGATACGCCAGGTCGGCCTTGACCGCGTCCTCGCACAGCGCCGCGACCCGGTGCTGCCGTTCGCGCTCATAGGGGTTCACGACCTCGGCGAGCGACTCCTTCGCCAGCGCGGCGATCGCGTCGAGGAGCTGCGCGACGACCGGCGTCACCGGGAGGGGGCCGCGGTCGGGCAGGAGCGCGGTGGCCGAGGGGTTCAGGCCCGGCACGTCGCCTTCCAGGTCGGGCTCGGTCGGTTCCAGGAGCGCCGCTGCGGCCGCTGCGTCGAGGTGGGTCGTGAACTCGTAGACGAGCAGGAACGTGTGGGGGCACGGGAGTCCGGCGAGGTCGGTGTCGGCGATGGCGACGGGTTCAGCGGGGACGCGGGTGCGGAGGGCGGCGGCGACGGTCTCCAGGCGCTGGCCGAGGGTGCCGGAGGTGCGGCTGAGTCGGCGGCGGCGCACGAGCCGGGTGCCGTCGGCGCAGTCGATGCGCAGTTCGGTGCCGGGCATGGGGGTGCGCAGGCCGGTGTCGGCCTCGTAGGCGGCGAGGATGATCTCGTAGGGGCGGTGGTCGACCTGGGCGAGGAGCGCGGCGGCGAGTTCGCGGAGGCGGCGCAGCCGGGCCTCCTCGTCGGGTCCGGCGCCCCAGAAGAGGCCGTTGGCGGCTTCGGCGCGGAGGATGCCGGAGAGGCGGGCGAGGCCGCGGGCGGCCTGCCCGTCGGGGTCGGCGGGGTCGACGGCCATGGTGCTCCTTCGCTTGGGTCGCTTCGGGTCGGAAACGGCGCGGTCAGATCGTACGCTGCCCCGCGGCGGCGCGGGCGGCGCTCAGCGCGTCCTGTGTCGAGGCGATCAGGGCGGGGTCGCCGAGGCGTTCGCGGATCTCGAGGACCTCGGTGAGGACGTCGACGGCGAGGTGGGGGCGGCGGGCGTCGACGAGGTGCTTGCCGTAGTGCTGGAGGGTGTAGTGGACGAGTTCGGGGCAGTGGGTGCGGGCGAGTTCGATGGCCTGGCGGTAGACGGGTTCGGCGGCGTCGAGGCGGCCGGGGTAGCGGTGGGCGTCGCCGAGGTTGACGAGGGCGGCGACCTTCTGGTTGGGGGTCTCGGCGCGTTCGACGGCGGTGGCGAGGACGCGCTGGGCGGCGGTGTAGTCGCCGAGGGCGATGAGGCCGACACCGGCCTGGCGCAGTTCGGGCTGCGGGAGGCGGGGTTCGCGTGCGAGTTCGAAGTGCACGAGGCGGCGGAGCTTGTCCGGTTCGGTGGCGTACATGCGGCCGTCCTTGCCGGTCGCGATGAGTTCGGCGATCTGGTGGCGCTCTGCTGACAACGCGCGTCCCCCTTCCGGGCCGTGGCGCCGCGGCGAGGCGGCCTGTGGCGAGGATAGAGCCGGATCGGCGCGGTGACCAGGGCCCGTCCTGTGGGTCAGGACGGTCGGCAACGGGAGTCGTTGGGGCTCACCGGGTGCGGCGGGTCAGCGGAGGCCGGCTTCGGCGAGCATCTTCTTGCGGGTCTTGGCGGGGAGGCGGTCGACGTAGACGGTGCCGTCGAGGTGGTCGGTCTCGTGCTGGAGGCAGCGGGCGAGGGTGCCGGTGCCCTCGATGCGGACGGGGTGCCCGTCGGGGTCGAGGCCTTCGACGACGGCGGTCGCGGCGCGGGGCGTGTCGGTGAACACGCCGGGGACGGAGAGGCAGCCCTCGTCGCCGACCATGAGCTCGCGCGGGGGCGGGGGGAGGATGAGCACGGGGTTGACGACGGCGGCGACGGTGCGGGCGCCGTCGGCGTCCTCGCAGTCGAGGACGAAGACGCGGGCGTCGACGCCGATCTGGTTGGCGGCGAGGCCGACGCCGTTCGCGGCGTACATGCTCGCGAACATGTCCTCGACGAGGGCGGCGAGCGCGGCGTCGAAGGCGGTGACGGGCGTGCACGGGGTGTGGAGCACGGGCTCGCCGTAGTGGACGATGGGGCGGGCGGTGCCGGTGTCCCCCGGGTTCGGTCCGGCGGCGGTGCGGTCGGTCGGCAACGGATCTCCTCGGTTCCTCGCGGCCCGATGCGGTGCCGCTTATTGCAAGTCTATGGCAACAGTATCCGAGCCGGTGCCGGATCCCTCCCGATCGATAGCGGTTCGTCTCCGGTCCGTTACGCGGCGTCGGGATCATTGGAGGCGGCGGCGGATCCCTGGCCGCCACCCCTCTCTCCCCCTTGCGAGGCAGCACATGCGCATCCTCAGATCCTCCATTGTGGCCGCCACGGCGGCGCTGCTGCTGGTCGGGTGCGCCGGCGCCGGCGACGACTCCTCCGGCGGATCGGTCGCCGAACCCGAGGCCGCCGACGTCGACGAGGGCGCCGACGGCGGGCAGACCGGCGCTCCGGCCGATCCGCAGGTCGACGCCGGGAACCGCGACGTGATCTACGAGTCGGCCCTGGAGGTGGCCGACCCCGACCCCGACCGGGTCGCCGAGGAGGCGTGGGACCTCGCCGAGTCCCTCGGCGGGTTCGTCAGCGCCGACGAGCGCGACCTCACGACCGTTGACGACGCGGTCGAGGGGAGCGCGCACCTGGTGGTGCGCGTGCCCTCCGACCGGTTCCAGGAGGCGATGGACGGGCTCACCGGCCTTGCCGAGTCCGAGGTCCGCCGGTCGGTGACCACCGAGGACGTCACCGAGGCCGTGGTCGACATCGAGTCGTACATCGCGACCAAGACCGCCAGCGTCGCCCGCGTCCGCGAGCTGCTCGCCGAGGCCGACTCGGTGACGGCGATCCTGGAGCTCGAGTCGGAGCTGGCCGAGCGCGAGGGCGAGCTCGCCTCGCTCCAGCAGCAGCTCGCCGACCTGGAGGACCGGATCGCCCTCTCCACGATCGACTTCACCGTCACCGCACCGCAGGTCGCGGCGGCCGATCCGGGGTACACCGGGCCTGACAGCTTCTGGGACGGCCTCGTGGCCGGCTCCCGCGGGGCGGTGGGCTTCCTCGTCGGGATCTCGGTCGTGATCGGGATGCTCCTGCCGTTCGTCCCGATCGTCGCGCTCGTGGCCGCCGCCGTGGTCCTCCCGCTCCGGTGGCGCGCGAAGCGGCGGGCGGCGCCGCCGGTGTCGCCGACGCCGGTGTCGACGCCGCCGCAGCCGACGCCCCTGCCGCAGGCGCCGCCGGTCCGCAGCGACCGCTCCTGAGACCGGGACGGCCGGTGGCATGTCACATGTGACGCGCCACCGGCCGCGGGCGCGTCCGGGCCGCGGACCCGCGACCACCGACCGACACCGCCCGTCCTGACGCGACTGTGAGAGACTGGCCCGCGTTCGTTCCACCCCTAGGAGAGGACGCCCCGATGCGCCGCATCGCCAGCTGGGTCAAGCCCCTGAACGCCGCCATGGCCCCCTCGCTCACCCGCGCCGTGCGGGACCCGGACGCGGCCTTCGAGCAGGCCCTGGGGAAGGCGGAGGCCGGAGCCGGGATCGGCGCCGACATCGACCGCGACTTCGTAGAGGACTACCGGGCGCTCATGCACCGGTTCGCGAAGGTCCGCGACATCTCCTTCCTGGGGTGGACGGCCACGTCCTCGGAGCTCCAGATGCGCATGGAGAACCGGCTGCGGATCAGGCGGCTCCACGCCGAGGACCCGCGGATCGCGTCGGAGCCGATCGACCGCCCGATCGTGGTGGTCGGCCTCCCCCGCACCGCGACCACGCTGGCCCACAAGGTGATCGCCGAACCCGAGGGCAACCGCGCGCCGCTGATGTGGGAGTTCCACCACGCCGACCGCTTCGACGTCGACCCGAAGCTGCGCGAGCGGCGCCTCGCGAAGGCCCGGAAGATCTCCTCCGCGGTCGGCATGATCACCCCGATCTGGGAGACCATCCACCCCAGCACCGCCGAGACCCCCGAGGAGTGCGTGCTCGCCCTCCCCCACGGCCTCCAGTGGGGCACCCGCTTCAAGCTCCCCGGCTACCGGGACTGGCTGGCGCAGCACGACTTCGTCCCGGACTACCAGTACCTCAAGGAGTTCCTCCAGGTGCTCCAGTCCGGCGACCGGCCCCGGCGCTGGGTCCTGAAGTCGCCGTTCCACCTGTACAACCTCGACGCGCTCCTCAAGGTCTTCCCCGACGCCCACATCCTGTGGACCCACCGCGACCCGCAGACCGTCATGGGCTCGTGGTGCTCCCTCGTGGAGACCGGGACGGCGCTGTGCAACCGCCGCTACGACACCCACGAGATCGGGCGCGAGTGGCTCGAGTCGCTGTCGTGGATGGTCGAGCAGGGCCGCCTCATGCGGCTGGGCATCCCGCCCGAGCGCATGGTCGACGTGTCGTACCACCAGCTGACGGCCGACCCGTACGGGCAGCTCCCGCGCATCTTCGAGCAGCTGGGCCTCAAGTGGAGCCACCGCGAGGAGGGGAACCTGGAGAACGTCCTCGCCCGGCCCGGCATGCGCCGCAACCACGAGTACACGCTCAGCCGGTACGGCCTCGACCCCGACAAGGTCGACCGGGCGTTCGGCGACTACACCAAGCTGGTCGCCGCGATCCGCTAGGGCTGCAACGGGTCAGGGCCGCAGTGGGTCCAGGTCCATCGCGCCGGCGCGGACCACTTCGAGGGCGCGCGCGACGGCGCCGAGGCTGACGACCCCGCCGCCGAGCGTCGAGGCCACCAGCTCCGGCGCGGGCGGGTGGGTCAGCTCGTCGAGGCGCTGCGCCGCCCGCTTGAGGACCAGGTCGAGGGAGTCGGCCACCGCGCCCGCGAGGACGATCCGCTCCACGTCGAGCAGGCCGCCGAGGACCGCGCAGATCCGCGCGAGGCGCTCGGCCATGCGCTCGGCCAGCGCGAGCGCGGCCCCGTCGCCGGCCTCGGCGGCGCGCAGGACGAGTTCGGCGCCGAGCCGGTCGGCGGGCTCGGTCATGAGCGGGCTGGCGGGGTCGGCGGCGCCTTCGGCGCGGACTTCGAGCGCCCAGTGGCGCAGCAGGTTCCCGATGCCGTGGGTGGAGCCGACGCCTTCGACGAGGGTGAGCAGGCGCAGTTCGCCCGCGGCGCCGCGGCGGCCGCGCACGAGGTGGCCGTCGACGACGTAGCCGGCGCCGAAGCGCTCGCCGGAGACCAGCGCGATGTACGAGGAGGCCCCGGCGCCCGCGCCGAAAGCGCCTTCGGCGAGGGCCGCGAGGTTGGCGTCGTTCTCGACCTCGGTGAGCCAGCCGCGGGCGCGGTAGTGCGCGGCGTAGCCGGGGTTCATGCGCTCCCAGAAGTGCTGCTCGCCTTCGGGTGAGGCGCCGTCGAGGTCGGTGGGGGCGGGGACGCCGAGGGTGATGCAGAGGACGGCCTCGGGGCGGGCGCCGGCGCGGTCGAGGGCGGTCGCGACGGCGTCGTCGGCGGCGGCG
>NZ_BAAAQF010000017.1:0-132241 GCF_039531525.1 Glycomyces endophyticus | reverse complement strand
CGCGGTCGCTCTCGCCGCGTCCCCGGCCGCCGTCGCTCCGGCCGCCCTCGGCCCGCCCGCGCTCGCGCGGGCCGCGACCGCGGCCCTTCTTGCGCGGCTCGCCCTCGACGTTCTCCTCGCGCTCGGCGCTGAGGCCGTCGCGCTTGCGGAGCTCGCTCGGGAGCGCCGGCGGGGCGCCCTCGGGGATGTCCAGGTCGGAGTAGAGGTGGTCGGAGGTGTGGTAGGTCTCCAGCGGATCGCCCAGGTCGAGGCTGTTGGCCTTGACGATGATCTTCCAGCGGGGCAGGTCCTCCCACGTCAGGAACGTGACGGCGATGCCGGTCGCGCCCGCGCGGCCGGTGCGGCCGATGCGGTGGACGTAGGTCTCGGCCTCTTCGGGCGCGTCGAAGTTGATGACGTGCGTGATGTCGGGGACGTCGATGCCGCGCGCGGCCACGTCGGTCGCGACGAGCACGTCGATCTTCCCGGAGCGGAAGGCCCGCAGGGCCCGCTCGCGCGCGTTCTGGCCGAGGTCGCCGTGGACCGAGCCGACCGCGAACCCGCGGAAGTCGAGCTCGTCGGCGACCTTCTGGGCGGCGCGCTTGGTGCGGCAGAACATGATCGTGAGGCCGCGGCCGTTGGCCTGGAGGATGCGGGCGGCGACCTCGATCTTGTTCATCGCGTGGGTCATGTAGACCAGCTGCCGCGTGTTGTTGGCGGCCTCCAGGTCGGGGGCGCTCACGTCGGCGGCCACGGTGATGGGCCGGTTCATGTGGCGGCGCGAGAGCGACATGATCGTGTCGGGCATCGTCGCCGAGAACAGCATCGTCTGTCGCTGCTCGGGGAGGAGCTTGAGGATCTTCTCGACATCCTCGGAGAAGCCCAGGTCGAGCATGCGGTCGGCCTCGTCGAGGACGCAGTGCGCGATCTTGTTGAGCTTGATGTGCTTCGACTTGTACAGGTCGAGGAGGCGCCCGGGGGTGCCGACGATGATGTCGACGCCCGCCTTCAGCGCCTCGACCTGGGGCTCGTAGGCGCGGCCGCCGTAGATCGGCAGGACCCGGATGGAGCGGGTCTTGCCCGCGTCCTCGAGGTCGCGGGCCACCTGGAGGCCCAGCTCGCGCGTGGGCACCAGGATCAGCGCCTGGGGGAGTCCGTCGGAGCCCTCCTCGGCGGAGGTGATCCGGTCGATGATCGGGAGGCCGAACCCGAAGGTCTTGCCGGTGCCCGTGGGGGCGCGCCCGATGATGTCGGAGCCCCGGAGGGCGATCGGGATCGCATACTCCTGGATCGCGAAGGCCCGCTCGATGCCGAGCGCCGCAAGCGCTTCTACGGTCTCGTCGCGAACGCCCAGGGCGCCGAAGGTCGGCCCGTCGTTCTGGGGCCGGTCAGTGTTCAATTCGTTCACTCTGTTCACCTCGTGGCGGAGGACGTCACCAGATCCGGGGAACTCGGCGCCACATATAGTCTCGTCACACAGCGGCGACGACCGCCGGATTCGGAGAGTCGCCGCTTCGCAGGAGCGGCCCGGTGCAGAAACCGGTACCGCTTGAGGACCGCCTGGTACAGGGATGCCCCTTCGGGGCCGCGGTCCCTCCCGTCCATCGTACGCGCTCTCGGCACCATCGTCTCGCTGCGCCGCTCCCGGGCGGGGCGCGCGTTCCCGGGACCTGCGCGAATCCGCCCCTTCTGGCCTGGGAAGACGTGCGGATTCATCCGATCGGCGACGAGCACGCGAAGGCGAGGCCCGCATCGGCCCAGTGGTAACCTGCCCCGGTGTCCGAGACTCCTGAACCCGCCTCGACCCCGTCCCCGGCGCCGGAGGCCCCCAGCCGCGAGGCCGTCGTCGAACTCCTTGGGCTGCTTGCCCTCGGTGAGCTGCTCGCGTTCGAGCGCATGGTCTTCGACGCCCGCCTCGCCCCTGACCTCGGCCGACGCGCCGCCCTCTCGGAGGCGGCCGTGGGTGAGATTCGCAACTACCGGCTGATCGCCGACCGCCTCACCGCGCTGGGCGCGGACCCCGCCGCGGCCATGGCGCCGTTCCGCGAGGCGTTCCGCTCCTTCGACGCGTCGACCTCCCCGCGCGACTGGCTCGAGGCGCTCGTGAAGGTCTACCTCGGCGACGCCGTCGCCGACGACTTCTTCCGCGCGGTGTCCTCCGGCCTCGACGACGCCGACCGCGAGGTCATCGAGACGGTGCTCGCCGAGAGCGGCGCCGCCGACCTCGCCGCCGAGGAGATCCGCGCCGCCGTCGAGGCCGACGAGTCGGTCACCGGCCGCCTGTCGCTGTGGGCCCGCCGCCTCGTCGGCGAGGGCATCAACCGCGCCCAGGGCGTGGCCGCCGCCAACGAGCGCCTCACCGGCATCATCGTCGGCGACGGCGGCACCCTCGACGCGCTCATGCGCCGCCTCACGCGCGCGCACCAGGACCGCATGAAGTCCGTGGGGCTCAACAACTGAGCGTGCGGTAACCGCATCGGCACGGCCACGCAAGGGCCGTTACCGAATCGAGACGAACCGGCCGCAACTGGAACCTCCGCTCCCCGCGTCTTCGGGGCGGAGGAGGACTTCAACATGCGGCTCACGAAAAGCCATGTCGTCAGCGGGGTGCTCGCCGTCGCTCTGCTCGGAGCGACGGCCACCGCCTGGTACTTCGCTGCGCAGGCGCGGACCCCGGCCCAGCGGGCCGAGGAGACGGCCGAACCCGATGACAGCGTCATCACCGTGAAGGTGGACCAGGAGCAACTGGTCGACACCCTCGAATTCGAAGCGGTCCTCGACCGCACCGGCGACTTCAGCGTCCCCGCGCCCAGCGCGCCCGAGGGGATCGAGACCGCCCTGGCCTCGAAGCTCCCCCTGGACGTCGGCGACGAGGTCAAGGCCGGGACCGTGCTCCTGGAGGTCTCCGGCCGGCCGATGATCGCCCTCGAAGGCGACGTGCCGGCCTACCGGGACCTGACCGAGGGCGACACCGGCCCCGACGTCGAGCAGCTCCAGCTGGCGCTCCAGCAGCTCTACGGCACCCCCAAGACCGGCACGTTCGACTCGCGCACCGTCTCGGACCTGAAGAAGCTCTACGACCACGCCGGCTACGACCACGCGACCACCAGCGAAGAGGTCGCCACCGAGGAGGACGACACCGAGACCGAGGGCGACACCGGCGACACCGGCGAGGAGAACACCGGCGGCGCCCAGACCACCACCGTCGAGCGCGTGGTCCTGCCCGCCTCGGAGGTCGTGTTCCTGCCCGACCTGCCCATGCAGGTCTCCAAGGTCAACGCCCAGCAGTCCGCGCCCGTCACCGCCGACGAGCCGGTCCTGGTGCTCGCCTCCGGCGACTGGAAGCTCGAGGCGAAGCTCGACGAGGAGACCTCCTCCGAGCTGTCCAAGCTCGGCGACGAGGCCGAGCTCGAGTACGGCGACGGGCCCCTGGAGGGCCAGGAGGTCGGCGGCTTCGAGCTGGAGGTCCGCGAGGAGGCCGGCGAGACCGACGAGTGGACCGGCGAGGAGGGCGAGCCCGTCGAGGTCACCTACGCTGTCTTCGCGTTCGACGCCGAGGCCCTCGAGGGGATCGAGGACCTCGCCCCCGGCGAGGAGCAGGAGGTCACCCTCGTGCGCGCCCGCTCCGCCGAGGACGCCCTCATCGTGCCGCTCTCAGCACTGTGGACGGACTCCGAGGACCGGACCATGATCACCCTCCTCGACGAGGACGGGAAGGAGACCCACGTCCAGGTCGACGTCACCCTGCGCCACGAGGGCCGCGGCGTGGTCGTGCCCGTCGAGGGCGAGCTCGCCGCCGGCGACGAGGTCGTGATCGCCTGGCGCGACCGGGAGAACGGCTGATGGCCCGCCGCCCGCGCAAGCCGGAGACCGACACCGAACTGCTCGACTACGTGGCCGCCGACGGCGGCTCCGCAGCGGACGCCCCCGATCCGGCCCCGCAGGGCCGCGGCGCCCGCCGGGCCGCGAAGCGGGCCGCCAAGGCCGCACGGCGCGCCGAGCGGGACGCGGTCCCCGCCGCCCGCGGCCGCTTCGGCGTCCGCAGCATGGGCATCGCCTACGAGGCCGTCCAGTCCCTGCGCGGGCGCTCGGTCCGCACCTGGATGACCGCGATCGGCATCGCCCTCGGCATCGCCGCCACTGTCGCCACCGTCGGACTCTCGTCCACCTCGGCCGCCGCGATCGCCGAGCGGTTCGACGCGACCGAGGCCACCCAGGTCACGGTCTCGTTCTCCGACAACATGCGCGACGCCGGGTACGCGCCCTCCCTGGAGTCCTCCCAGCGGGTCCGCGACATCAACGGCGTCCTCGACGCCGGGATCGTCTGCGGTTCCACCGACGACCTCGCCGCCTCGCGCACCGAGGCCGCCGACTACGTCCGCGAGGTCCCGGTCTTCGGCATGGAGCCCGGCGCGATGGACGCCTACGGCTTCGAGTTCACCTCGGGCGCGGCCTTCGACGAGGGCCACGTCGCCCGCGGCGACCAGGTCGCCGTCATCGACGAGTCCGCCGCCCGCGACCTGGGCTACAACTCGCTCGAAGGCGGCCCGATGATCTACGTCGACGGCCGCGAGTACGCGCTCGTCGGGATCTACCAGGCCCCCGAGGGCGAGGCCAAGCTCACCGGCGCCGTCGTCGTCCCCCCGACCCCGTGCCTGGAGGCCGACGCCGGCTACGCCGCCGCGCAGGTCTTCATCCGCACCGACCTCGGCGCCGCCGACAAGGTCGCCGACACCGCCCCCACCGCGGTCTTCCCCGAGGGCGCCGACAACCTGTCGGTCTCCAAGCCCTCGGACCTCCGCTCGTTCCGCAAGGGCGTCGAGAACGAGATGCAGGCCCTCCTGCTCGGCCTCGCGGCCGTCTCGCTCGTCATCGGCGCCGTCTCGGTCTCCAACACCGCGCTCGTCTCGGTCATGGAGCGCCGCTCCGAGATCGGCCTGCGCCGCGCCGTCGGCGCCGCCCGCCGGGCGGTGGCGATGCAGTTCGTGTGGGAGTCCACGCTCATCGGCCTCATCGGCGGCCTCGTCGGCACGGTCCTGGGCGTCAACGTCACCGCGTTCGTGTCCCTCTACCGGGACTGGCAGATCGTCTTCGACCCCGGCCTGTTCGCGGCCGGACCCGTCATCGGCGCCGTCGTCGGCGTCGTCGCGGGGGTCTACCCCGCGTGGCGCGCCAGCCGCATCCCGCCGGCGGTCACCCTCCGCACCTGATCCTCGTTAGACCCGCGTGAACCTCATCGAGGACGCCCGGGACCTGTTCCTGCCCGCCGCCTGCGCCTCCTGCCGGAGCGCCCGGGCGGCGGGCGGCGGCGTCTGGAGGGGCCTGTGCCCCGACTGCGCCGCCGAACTCCGGGCCCTGCGCCCCCGCCTCGCCGCGCCCCCGCACGCGGCCCCGCCCACCGTCGCCGCCGGCCCCTACGCCGGCGCGCTCGCCGAGGCCCTGAACGAGTACAAGGAGCGCGCCCGCCGCGAGCTCGCCCCCGCCCTGGGGGCCCTCCTCGCCGGCGCGCTCGCGGTCGTCGCCCCCGAGGTCCCCGGGGCCGTGCTCGTCCCCGTCCCGCCCACCGCCGCCGCCCGCCGCGCCCGCGGCTTCGACCACGTCGCCGCCGCCTGCGCGGGCCTGGGCGAGCTCCACCCGTGCCTGCGCGCCCACCCCCGCCCCGACTCGGTCGGCCTCACCCCCGCCCAGCGCGAGGCGGCCGCCCGGCGCAGCCTGCGCACGACCCGGCGCGCCCGGGCCCTGGCCGCCTCCGGCAGGCCCGCGATCCTCGTCGACGACGTCGTGACCACGGGCGCGACCCTCCGCGCGGCCGCGCTGGCGCTGCGCCGCGCCGGGGTCGAGGTCCCCGCGGCCGTCGTCCTCGCCGCGGTCTGAAGCGCACTCGAGGGATTGGCGGGGCGCCGGGCGGGTACACGTGCCGGTGTCGTGTATTCGACAGCCGGAACGGAGGGTTCGACCAGGAATGCGAAGAGTTATCTCGGGTCCCCCGGATTCCGTGCGCGCAAGGCCGATCGCATTGGAGAATTCCGGTAGCCGAAGGGTCGACTTTCGGTGACCGAAGGGTTAGTCTCGAAATCTCAGATCGGTAACGAGACGGCAGAGGCCAGTTGGCCCAGAGGTGAACGCCCCCTTGTGAGGAGGGGTTCCACCACAGCCCGTCGTGTCCGTGAAGGAGGGAGCGCCATCCGCCGTACCGGAACTTCGGCTCCGGACCCAGCACACGCAACTACGTCAGCATCGCCGCAGCAGGGATGCACCTGGGAGGTTCAGAGGTGGACATCGTCGTCAAGGGACGCAATGTAGAGGTCCCCGACCACTACCGCGAGCTCGTCGAGGAGAAGATCGAAGGCAAGATCGCCAAATACCTCGCCCGCTACGACGGGGAGGCGATCAAGATCGACGTCGAGCTCTATCACGAGCCGAATCCCCGCCAGGCCGACCATGCGCAGCGCGTCGAGATCACGGCCCGCCCCAAGGGGACGGTCATCCGCGCCGAGGCCTGCGCCGCCGACTTCCGGTCCGCGTTCGAGCTGGCCGCGACCAAGCTCGGCCACCAGCTCCGCAAGACCTCCGACCGCAAGCGCGTCAGCCGCGGCGGCACCAAGGCCCCCATCTCGGTGGCCGAGGCCACCGCGAACGGCGGCGGCCTCATCCCGTCCGGGAACACGCTCACGCTGGCCGAGGCCGACCTGGAGGCCAAGGCGGCCCGGGCCCGCTTCATCTCCGAGGACGTCGACCACTTCGACGGCCTCGTCGAGGACCACCTGCCGGGCACCATCGTCCGCGAGAAGATCCACCCGGGCGAGCCGATGACCGTCGACGACGCCCTCCAGAACATGGAGCTCGTCGGCCACGACTTCTACCTGTTCCACGACAAGGAGACCGGCCGCCCGTCCGTCGTGTACCGGCGCCGCGCCTTCGACTACGGCCTGCTCAGGCTCGACCTGTAGCGCCCGCCGCTGAACGGGACGGGGCCCGGGCGCGATGCGCCCGGGCCCCGCGCGTGTCTGCTAGCCCTCCAGGGCCGAGCCTTCCTTCCACTTCTCCCACGACAGGATCCAGAAGCCCCAGCCGTTGTCCCACGGCATCTCGCGCGGGGAGCCGCTCACGTCGACCGGGTCGCCGCGCTGGGCGATCCCGTAGAACCACTCCGCGTCGGACTCGCTCGCGTTCAGGCACCCGTGCGAGAGGTTCGCCGAGCCCAGGCTCCCGTTCCACGGCGCGCCGTGGACGAACTCGCCGGACGAGTTGATGCGGGTCGCCCAGTTGACGTCGGTGGAGTAGTACCCCTCCTCGCCCTCCTCGCGGCCGGGCGAGACCATGGTCTTCTCCGCGAACTTCTCCATGACCAGGTGCACGCCGGTGGCGGTGTAGTACTCCCACTCGTCGCCCGATCCGCCGGAGATCGGGATCTCGCGCTCCACCTCGCCGTCGAACTCGACGGTCATCGTGTGGGTCTCGAGGTCGGCGTGGGAGACCTGCGCGCGGCCGATCTCCATGACCGACTCGTGGTTCTCGTCGCCCCAGGTGTCGCCGCCCAGGAACACGCCCTCGAAGTTCGCCGTGAAGGTGACCTTCTGGTACGGCTGCCAGTACTCCTTGGTGCGGTAGATCGCCTGCGAGTCGCTGATCCAGTGCCACGCCCCCTCGTGGCCCAGCTCGGACTCGACCTTGAGGTTCTTCTCGACCTCCGCGCGGTCGGGGGCGTCCTCGGTGAAGAAGACGATGATCGGTGCGCCGACGCCGACCGTCTCCCCCTCCACGATCGGGGTCACGTCCGACACGCCGAAGCCGCTGCCGTCGCGGCGCTGCGTGGCGAACGTCTGCTCGAACTGGGTGACGGTGCCGTCGGAGCTGACGGCCTTCGCGGCGACGGTGTGCACCGACCCCGCGTCGAGCACGCCGTTCGAGGTCCACGCGGTGAGGTCCTCGGCGAACTCGCCTTCGATGGTCTTGGATCTGTCGGAGGTGACGTTGACCTCCTCCAGGATGCCGTCCACCACCGACAGGTTGAACGGCTGGGAAGGATCGTGGTCGTCGACGGCGTCGAGCGACACCACGGGCACGATCGGGGCCGGCGTGAACGACCCCTGCTGGGGTTCCGCGCACGCGGCCAGCGGCAGCAGGGACGTCGCCGAGGCAGCGACGAGAGTCCGGCGTTTCAAAGGGGGTTCCTCCACAAGGCGAAGCGACGCGATAACTATATCCTCGACGCCCGGCACCACCCCTTGGGTTGCACGTCAATCGCTACTCAGCACAGCCCACACCAACGTGTCGCGCCGGCGGCCCCCGAGCGTGGGCAGTCCGCCGCGCTCCACGCCCTCCAGACGGAAGCCCGCGCGGCGCAGGACCGCCTGCGACGCGGTGTTGTGGAGGTCGGTCCCGGCCCACACCCGGTCCAGCCCGACCTCGCGGAACGCCCAGCGCCGCACCAGGTTCACCGCCCGGGTCGCGTACCCGCGGCCGCGCACCGAGGCCCGCAGGTCGTACCCGATCATGCCGGTCCCCACGATCCGCGCCACGTCGTAGAGGCCGATCGTGCCCTGGTAGCCCGAGCCGTCGTCGATGACCATGAGGGCGCTGCGCCCGCGCAGCCAGTCCACGGCCGCCCGCCACTCGCACACCTCGCGCGCCTCGGCCTCGCTCGGCGGCAGCGGCAGGGCCGCCCCCGCGAACACGTCCGGGCTGGAGCGGTGGCGCAGGTGCGACTCGAAGTCGTCCGGGGCCAACGGCCGCAAGGCGATCACGCCGTCGGTCAGGTTCCCGCCCGGCAGGTCCGGGAGCACGCGCGGCGAGGGGCCCGTGCCGTCCCCCGGCAGGAGCCCCAGTGTCAGCGCCTCGGTCCCGTCCCAGGCCGCGCCCCGGGATATGCCGCCGTCGGGGCGGAAGCCCGCGCGCAGGGCCGCGCGGATCGCGGCCAGGTCGCGCACCGGCGGGCGCGCCTCCAGCCGCCTCGCGCCCGCGTCGAAGATCACCGGTGACGCGGCCCGCAGCATCGCCGCGGCGAGGTGCTTGCCGCGCCGCTCGGGCGCGACCCAGAACCGGACGCCGGCGACGTCGCCGCCCTCGAAGGCCAGCGCGCCCCAGACCGCCTCGCCCTCGGGCGCCACCGCCACCGCGCCGGGCGTGAACCCGCAGTCCACAGTCGTGCCGGAATCGGCGGGACGCAGCACGAACCCCGTGGTCTCGACGGGTTCGAAGAATCGCACGTCCTCAGACAAGCAGTCCGGCGGCGGTGCGTCAACCGTTTCATCCGCCTGAATTGCGCAGGATGCGCTGTCGGTCCCGGCTCAGCCGAGATCCTCCGGGAAGAGGCTCCCGATCCACGAGTCGACCCGTCCGTCCTCGCCGTGCCGCAGGCCCCGGCGGACGCCCTCGACGGTGAACCCGGCCTTCTCGGCGACGCGCCGCGAGGCCTCGTTGCCGACCACGGCCCGCCAGTCGACCTTCTCCAGGGCCAGGTCCTCGAAGCCGAGTCGGGCGACGCGCCGGACCGCGGCGGTCGCCCAGCCGCGCCCCCGCGCCCACGGTGCGACCTGGTACCCGATCTCGGCCTCGCCGGGCTCGCCCAGCGAGAGCTGGACGCTGCCGCCGTACCGGTCGTGCTCGTCGGCGAGGGCGTACAGGACCGCGGTCCCCTCGGCGCGGCGCGCCCGGCTCAGCGCCAGCCAGGCCTCGGCGTCGGCGCGGGTGTAGCCGCGCGGGACCGTGGTGAACCGCTGCGTGCGCTCGTCGGCGCAGGCCTTCGCGAGGTCGCCGAGGTCGGACTCGCGCAGCGCGCGCAGCCGCAGGCCCGCGGCGCCGGTCTCCAGGACCGGCTGCGGCGCGGTGAAGAACGCGGCCTGCCGCTTGAGGACCGCGTAGTGCGGCGGCGGGTCGTCCGGCCCGCGGAGGCCGCCGGGGAGCATCCCGCCGATCCAGCAGTCGCGGGAGGTCCCGCGCTGGTTCACGCCGCCGCGGGAGACCCCCTCGACGGTGAAGCCGGTGCGCAGCGCGGCGAGGCGCGAGGCGTGGTTGCCGACGATCGCGTCCCAGGCGATGCGGCGGGCGCCGCACCGCTCGAACCCGAAGGCGACGACGGCGCGGATGCCGCGCTGGGCGACGCCGCGGCCGCGCGCCCACGGCGCGGTGACGTACGTGATGGTCATCTCGCCGGGGAAGGACTTGGTGAGCGCCATCGAGCCGACGAGGACGCCGTCCTCCTCGACCGCCCACCGCGGGTTCCCGCCGCCCCAGTGCCGGCGCTGCGTCTCGACGTACCGGTCGCGCGCGCTCCCGGTCCAGGGGAGGGGCATGACGAGGAAGCGCTCGATGAGCGGGTCGGCGTAGATCCGCGCGAGATCGGGCAGGTGCCGCTGCTCCCAGGCGACGAGCCGCAGGCCGTCGGCGTGGAGGGTGACGGGTTCCATAGCCTCCGATTGTGCCCCACCGGCTGCGATCGGGACCAGCGACCGGCTACGCGTAGTATTGACCGGGAAATCCACCCGATCTGGTCAAGACCTTGCTGGGAGCTGATCTTCCGTGTCGTTGTTCGAGAAGGTACTGCGGGCCGGCGAGGGCCGCGCGCTCAAGCGGCTCAACGCGATCGCCGACGCGGTCGACTCCTTGGAAGACGAGTACAAGGCGCTGACCGACGCGGAGCTGCGCGCGCTCACCGACGAGTACCGGGAGCGCCTGAAGGACGGCGAGACCACCGACGACCTCCTCCCCGAGGCGTTCGCGACGGTCCGCGAGGCCGCCGACCGCGTCCGCGGCATGCGCCACTACCACGTGCAGCTCATGGGCGGGGCCGCCCTGCACCAGGGCAACATCGCCGAGATGAAGACCGGCGAGGGCAAGACCCTCGTCTCGACGCTCCCGGTCTACCTGAACGCGCTGACCGGCAAGGGCGTGCACCAGGTCACCGTCAACGACTACCTGGTCCGCCGCGACGCGGAGTGGATGGGCGAGATCCACCGGTTCCTGGGCCTGAGCGTCGGCATCGTGCTCCCGGGCGAGGGCTCGGAGAAGCACCGCGAGGCGTACGCCGCCGACATCACGTACTCCACGAACAACGAGCTCGCGTTCGACTACCTGCGCGACAACATGACCGGCTCGTCCGACAACCTCGTGCAGCGCGGCCACCACTTCGCGCTCGTCGACGAGGTCGACTCGATCCTGGTCGACGAGGCCCGGACCCCGATCATCATCTCCGGCCCCGCCGAGCACTCCAAGCGCTGGTACACCGAGTTCGCGAACATCGTGCGCACCATGAAGCGCGACGAGCACTACGAGGTCGACGAGGGCAAGCGCACCATCGCGATCACCGAGTCCGGCGTCGCCCGCGTCGAGGACCGCCTCGGCATCGAGAACCTCTACGACTCGGTGAACACGCCGCTCGTCGGCTACCTGAACAACGCCATCAAGGCGCAGGAGCTGTTCGAGCGCAACCGCGAGTACATCGTCTCCGACGCCGACGAGGTCCTCATCGTCGACGAGTTCACCGGCCGCGTGCTGGCCGGGCGCCGCTTCAACGAGGGCATCCACCAGGCCATCGAGGCCAAGGAGAAGGTGGAGATCAAGCAGGAGAACCAGACCTTCGCCACCACCACCCTCCAGAACTACTTCCGCCTCTACGAGAAGCTCGCGGGCATCACCGGCACCGCGCAGACCGAGGCGTCGGAGTTCAACAACGTCTACGGCATGGGCGTCATCCCGATCCCCACGAACCGGCCGATGATCCGCCGCGACCAGCCCGACGTCATCTACAAGACCGAAGAGGCGAAGTACCAGGCGGTCGTCGACGACATCGCCGAGCGCCACGAGACCGGCCAGCCGGTCCTCGTCGGCACCGTCTCGGTCGACAAGTCCGAGATGCTCGCGAACCTGCTCAAGCGCCGCGGCATCAAGCACAACGTCCTCAACGCGAAGAACCACGCGAAGGAGGCGGACATCATCGCCCAGGCCGGTCGGCTCGGGGCGGTCACCGTCGCCACCAACATGGCCGGCCGCGGCACCGACATCATGCTCGGCGGCAACCCCGAGTACATGGCGGCCGAGGACCTCCGCTCGCGCGGCGTCGACGAGGCCGAGGAGACCGTGTACGCGAACGCGTTCGACGAGGCCAAGGCCAAGTTCGACGAGATCTGCGACGCCGAGGGCGAGGACGTCAAGGACGCCGGCGGGCTGTACGTGCTCGGCACCGAGCGCCACGAGTCCCGCCGCATCGACAACCAGCTCCGCGGCCGCGCGGGCCGCCAGGGCGACCCGGGCGAGTCCCGGTTCTACCTGTCGCTCTCCGACGACCTCATGAAGCGCTTCAACGCCGACGCCGTGCGCGCCATGATGAACCGCATGCGGGTCCCCGACGACGTCCCGATCGTCTCCAAGCTCGTCACCCGCCAGATCGAGTCGGCGCAGTCGCAGATCGAGGGCCACAACGCGGAGATCCGCAAGAACGTCCTCAAGTACGACGAGGTCATGAACAACCAGCGCACCGTCATCTACGACGAGCGGCGCAAGGTCCTCGACGGCGAGGACGTCTCCGAGCAGATCGGCCACTTCATCGACGACGTCCTCGAGGCGTACGTCGCGGGCGCGACCAGCGAAGGCTACGGCGAGGACTGGGACCTCGACGAGCTGTGGTCGGCGTTCAAGCAGCTGTACCCGATCGGCCTGTCCCACAAGGAGCTCGCGAAGCGGGCGGGCGGGCTCGACGAGCTCGACGCCGAGACGCTCCTGGCGGCCGTCAAGGAGGACGCGCACGAGGTCTACGCGGGCCGCGAGGCCGAGTTCGGCGAGGAGATCCTCCGCAAGCTCGAACGGCGCGTGCTGCTCCAGACGATCGACCGGAAGTGGCGCGAGCACCTGTACGAGGTCGACTACCTCAAGCAGGGCATCAGCCTGCGGGCCTACGCCCAGCGCGACCCGGTCATCGAGTACCAGCGCGAGGCCTTCGACATGTTCCAGACCATGCTCGACGGCATCAAGGAGGACACCGTCAGGTTCCTCATGAACGCCGAGCTCAAGGCCAAGCCCACCGAGGGCGGCGCCGCCGAGCCCGAGGCCGAGATCCGCGGCCTCGAGCCGCTCCGCAAGCCCGAGATGCTGCTCCAGTCGGCCCCGTCGATGGACAGCGCCTCCGGCGTGCAGGAGCAGGCCACGACCGAGGACGGCGCCGTGTTCAAGCGCCCGCCGAAGCCGGTCGCGGGCCAGAAGCGCGACGTCAAGCGCACCCCGGGCGCGGGCCAGAAGGGCGCCGCGAAGGTCGCCCCGAAGTCCGCCCGCTCGTCCGGCCCGCGCAAGGCCGCCACCGCGCCGCCCGCGCAGCAGGCGAACCCGCAGCAGCGCCGGGTCGAGAAGGTCGGCCCGAACGAGCTGTGCCCGTGCGGCTCGGGGAAGAAGTACAAGCGCTGCCACGGCGCGCCCGGTGCCGCAAACTAGAGGCATGGCGCGCATCTACGTACCCGCGAACGCGGAGCTCCTGCGGACGCTGGCCGGCACCGGTGAACTGAAGCCGGTGTCGGCCGTCCGCACCGTCACGTCCTGGCTGCGCCGCGAGGCGCCGGGCGCGGACGAGGAGGACCTGGAGTACACGGCCTTCGCCGACGCGGCGCTGGCCTCGCTCCCGCTCCTGCCGGGCGGCGCCCCGCGCCGGATCGTGGTCTCCGCGGACGTCCCTGACGACCGGGTGGCCGAGCACGCCGACGGCACCGCCGCCGACTTCGACGGGGTCGTGGCGCTGAAGCGCGTCGCGGCCTTCCACGCGGACGACGCGGCCGCGGCCGCGGAGGTCGCGCGGGCGCTCGCCTCGGACGAGCCGGACCTCGACGCGGTGGAGGCGCACGTCCTGGACTGGTACGCGCCCTCCGAGATTCAGGACTTCTTGGCGGCCTTGGACTGAGCCTTCGCGGGCTTCGGCAGGAGCAGACCGTACGCGAGGACCGCGCACAGCGCTCCGGCGAACATCGCGGTCATCGACCCGTTGTACTGCCACTGGAAGCTCAGCGCGAGGAACGCCTCGTCGAGCGGGGCGACCGCGTCGAGGCCGATGCCGAGGACGACCTCGACGCCGACCTGCGCGATGACCGTGGCGGCGAGCCAGACCGCGCCGGGCAGGGCCCCGGCGAGCAGGTGCCCGAGGAGCTTGACGCCGGCCTTCTTCTGACGCAGGTACAGGAACGCGCAGACGCCGCAGGCGATGCCGGCGACGAAGGGGAGCGCGGTGCCGAGCGCGCCGTACTCGTCGAGCGGGTCGGAGAACAGGCTCACCGACGAGGCGGCCTCGTAGAAGCCGCGGCCGAACATGAACGCGAGCAGCAGCAGGGTCGCGGCGAGCCCCGCGACGACGGTCACCGACCGGCGCGGCAGCGCGAACAGGCCGCCGACGACCGCGGACCCGAGCAGGACCAGGGCCACGGCGAGCGCGATGTCGGCGTCGGCGCTGAAGCTGAAGTAGGCGGCGCCGCCCGCGACGAGGCCGAGGACGAGCGAGCCGAGCACCGCGAGCGCCTTCTGCGGGCCCTGGAAGGCCCGCGCCGCGGCCACGGCCGCGACCGCACCGGCGAAGACGGTGACGATGATGGGGCTGAACAGGGAGTTCGCCAAGATCATGACGCCGGTGTCGTCGAGGCCGTCGGCCATGCCGGTCAGGCGATACAGGGAGTAGACGACGCCGGCGAGGGAGAGGACGGCGGCGGCGGCGAGGATCCAGAGCGCGACGCGGCCCGGCCGGGGGTCGGCGGGCGCGGTCTCGGCGGTGGCGGCTTGCTGCTCCTGCGTATCGGTCACGACCCCAGAGTACGGACCGCGGTCTCGCGGGCCTCCCGCGGCGGGGGCGTTGTGGCCCGGGCTCCCCCCGGCGGCGCTTTGTTCGCATCGCACCAGTTCACCGGGCCCGGACTGTGCGAGGATGGCGGAGGTGATGGCCGTCGAGTAACCTCGTGTTCAAAGCCATGTAATCGCAATATCCGTCGAATCAATGGGAGAGGGTGCGATGGACGCCTTGTTTACGGTACCGACGCCGGAGAACGAACCGGTCAATTCGTACGCGCCCGGGACGCCCGAGCGCGAGCGCCTCCAGAAGAAGCTCGCCGAACTCGCGGCCACCCGCCTCGACCTCGACCACTGCATCTCCGGCGAGTGGCGCCGCGGCGCCGGCGCCGAGATCGAGGTCGTGCAGCCCCACAACCGCGCGCACGTCCTCGGCACCACCCGCGAGGCCACCCCCGGCGAGTGGGCCGACGCCGTCGCCGCCGCCAAGGCCGCCCGCCACGACTGGATCCGCACCGACTTCGCCGACCGCGCCGCCGTGTTCCTGCGCGCCGCCGAGCTCATCTCCGGCCCGTACCGCGACGTGCTCAACGCCGCGACCATGCTCGGCCAGTCCAAGACCGCCGCGCAGGCCGAGATCGACGCCGCGTGCGAGCTCATCGACTTCCTGCGGTTCAACGTCAGCTTCGCCGAGGGCATCTACCGCGAGCAGCCGATCTCCTCCAAGGGCCTGTGGAACCGCATGGACCACCGCCCGCTCGACGGGTTCGTCCTCGCGATCACCCCGTTCAACTTCACCGCCATCGCCGGGAACCTGCCCACCGCGCCGGCCCTCATGGGCAACACCGTGGTGTGGAAGCCCTCGCCGACCCAGCAGTTCGCCGCGCACTTCGTGATGCAGGTGCTCCTCGAGGCGGGCCTGCCGCCCGGGGTGATCAACATGGTCACCGGCGTCGGCGAGCACTCCGAGGTCGCCCTGCTCGACGCCGACCTCGGCGGCATCCACTTCACCGGCTCGACGAAGACCTTCCAGCACCTGTGGCAGACGGTGGGCCAGCACATCGGCGGCTACCGCACCTACCCGCGCCTGGTCGGCGAGACCGGCGGCAAGGACTTCATCATCGCCCACCCGAGCGCCGACCCGCACGCGCTCGCGGTCGCGATGGTCCGCGGCGCCTACGAGTACCAGGGCCAGAAGTGCTCGGCGCTCTCGCGCACGTACGTGCCGGCCTCGCTGTGGCGGAACGGCCTGCGCGACGCCGTCGTCGGCATGACCGAGGACATCTCCTACGGCGACGTCACCGACTTCGCCAACTTCGGCGGCGCCGTCATCGACGCCCGCGCCTACGCCAAGCACACCGCGCTCTTCGAACGCCTGCAAGGCGACGCGAAGGCCACCGTGGTCACCGGCGGCACCGCGGACGACTCCCAGGGCTTCTTCGTGCAGCCCACGCTCGTCGAGTCCACCGACCCGACCCACGAGCTGTTCACCGAGGAGTACTTCGGCCCGATCAACGGCGTCCACGTCTTCGACGACGCCGACTTCGACACCGTGCTGCGCCAGGCCGCCGACATCGCGCCGTACGCGCTGACGGGCGCGGTCTTCGCCACCGACCGGGCCGCCATCGCCCGCGCGAGTGAAGATCTCCGCTTCGCCGCCGGCAACTACTACATCAACGACAAGCCCACCGGCGCGGTCGTCGGCCAGCAGCCCTTCGGCGGCGCCCGCGGCTCCGGCACCAACGACAAGGCCGGCTCCTGGCAGAACCTCATCCGCTGGGTCAGCCCGCGCTCCATCAAGGAGAACTTCGTGCCGCCCACGGAGTACCGCTACCCGCACCAGGGCTAACCCGATCCGACGGAGGGCCCGGACCGCGAGGTCCGGGCCCTTTCTATGCTTACGGCATGACGAAGCGTGAGCATCCGCTCAAGGGCGAGTTCGACACCGCCGAGGCCCGCTGGGAGCGCACGACGCACGAGGACGGCACCCCGGCCGCGCTGGAGATCGGCTACGCCGACAACGGCCTCGTGGCCCTGCGCATGGCCGAGGACCCCGAGGGCGACATCCTCATCTACACGCCGTCCGAGTGGGAGGCGTTCGTCGAGGGCGTCCGCGACGGCGAGTTCGACATCGAGACCTGGGACGACGAGCCGATCGTCGAGGTCATCGAGGACGGCGAGGACGAGCCGGCCAAGAACGAGCCGGCCGGTGGGTCGGCCGAGGTCGAGCCGGCCGAGGGCGAGCCGGCCCAGCGGTAGGCCCGACCGAGATCAGCGGCGCCCCGGAGTTCCACTCCGGGGCGCTTTCGCATCCCTCGAACGTGCCATTCTCAGAAACCGCGTGCCCGGGTGTATCCCCGGTGAACCGCAGGCCTCTTCCCTGGTGGAAGCCGCGAATGACGTCAGCCCGTGGCGTTCGCGGCAATCCGGGCTTGAGTGCCCTTCGACCTATCGGACCGGCGTGTACCCCACGCCTTGCAGAAGGTGAGGAGAATCGGATTCGAAGAGATCCCCCTCCTCGCCCGACAACCGCATAGACCCCCGAAGACGACCAGAGGAGCTCCCATGCGATTGGTGTTCGCCGATCACGAACCCCATCTGAAGCCCAATCCGCGCCGCGACCACATGAGCGGCGTCCCCGAACTCGCCTACTCCACTCTGGACCGCCACGGCGGGCGCGTCCTCGCCCCCGGCCAGGTCGTCCGCACCGCGGGCCGGTCCGCTCCCGTGGGCACGATCTACCGCTACGACCGGCTGCTGGTCGACGAGTCGGTCATCAACGACCGCGAGGCCCGCGGGCGGCTTGAAGGCGCCGTGCGCCCGACGGGCATGACCCTCGAGAGCCGCGCGGCGAGCGCCATCGTCACCGGCCAGGGCCCGTACCGCGTCCCGGTGGTGAGCGCCCACGGCGACCACGCCGGCGTCGACGCCTGGTCGCTGCTCCAGCGGCTGAAGACCGACATGAGCGAGGAGAGCCTCCCAGAGGACCTGCTCGCGAAGGTCCGCCTGGAGCACCTGATGATCTGCTCGAAGGTCGGCCCCGGGATGGGCACCGGCGAACCGCCCTCGCCCGGCCCGCACAGCCTCTCGCTCGGCCGCATCCCCGTCGACATGGTCGCCCCGATGCCCGAGCGCAGGAAGCTCGACCGGCGCCTCCGGGTCGCCATCCTGGACACCGGGGTGCCGTCGGGCCACCCCGCCTTCGACATCTCCGACCGCTCGGAAGGCAGGGACACCTTCGTCGTGGTCGACCACGCGTTCCAGGCGAAGCTGGGCGAGCACAACGACTCGCCCGCGCCGCCTCTGGACGACCCGTGGGACGGCCCCGTGCACGAGCCGACCCTCATCGGCGAGGTCGCCACCCACTTCGGGCACGGCACCTTCATCACCGGCCTGTTGCGCCAGATGTCCCCGGACGTCCAGGTGTACTCGCTGCGGGTGGTCCACAACGACGGCCTCTCCTACGAGCACGAGATCATCGGCGCGCTCCACCACCTGGCGGACCAGGTCGAGGCCTCCCGGCGGGGCGACGCCGAGGCGTACCCCGTCGACGTGGTCGTCCTGGCGCTGGGCTATGTGGACGAGGACTCGGACGACCAGCCCGGCGGCTGGATGGGCTCGGCCGTCGAGCGCCTGACGAGGCTCGGTATCCCGGTCGTCGCCGCGGCCGGCAACCAGTCCTCGGACCGCCCGTTCTACCCAGCGGCGTTCGCCGCGCACCGGCCGCCCGAGAACGCGGCGCCGATCGTCAGCGTCGGCGCGCTGAACCCGAACCTCGAGATCGCGATGTTCTCCAACGAGGGCCCGTGGGTCTCGTGCTACGCCACCGGGGCCGGGTTGGTGAGCACGTACCCGTGCGAGGCCGAGGGGTCGCGCGAACCCGAGCGCCGGTCGAAGTCCTCCATGCGGAACCGCTTCCGCGAGAGCTACGACTTCGACGACTTCTCCTCGGGGTTCGCGGTGTGGAGCGGCACCTCGTTCGCGGCGCCCGTCGCCGCGGCGTATCTGCTGAACGCCATCGCCGAGTCCGGGGTCGAGGAGATCCAGGACCCGGTCAAGGCCGCGGAGCGGGCTCACGCCGCGCTCACCCGCCTGAAGAGCCGCTAGCCTGAAGTCATGAACGCGACTTCAGCTCACTCGGTGGCCACGGTCGACTACGACCGGCACGCGCAGCTCTACGTCGCTGCGCGTGCCGGCGACCGCATCGCGCAGCACACCCTCGTGGGGGAGCTCAACGAGCTGCTCTGGAGGGCCGCGCGCCGATCGGGCCTCGACCGGGACAGCGCCTCGGACGTGGTGCAGACCGCGTGGCTTCGGCTGTGGCGCACCGAAGACGGGCTGAAGCAACCGCGGGCGCTGGTCAAGTGGCTGCTCATCACCGTCAACCGCGAGGCGTGGAAGGTGGCGGGCAACGCCAGGCGGGAAGTGGTCTCGGATCCCGTCGACATCCGGGAGCCGGTCATCGAGGGCATCGAGGAGGGCTTCGTCCGCGACGTGGAGCGGGAGTCCGTCCGCCGCGCGTTCCTGGCCCAGTCCGAACGGTGCCGGCGGCTGCTCGCGATCGTCTCGGCGGTGGCCCGACCGGATTACGACCACATCTCCGAGGTACTCGGGATGAAAAGGGGGAGCATCGGACCCACCAGGGGCCGTTGCTTGGACAAACTGAGGAAGACGCTCATGGAAGATCCGTCATGGGCCGCAGATGAGGAGCGGGATGCAGATGGAACCTGAGATTCGGGACCGTGGAGAATTCGAACCGCTGGACTCCTGCGACGAGCGGATTCTCGCTGTCATCAACGAACTCCACCATCGGGACGATCCGATTCCGAACGACCTCAATGAGCGCGTCGAATTCGTGCTCGAACTCGAGGCCGCACTCGACGCCAAGGTCGCCTCCGTGTTCCGTCCGAAAGAGATGACCCTCGTTCGCGGCGACGCGGACTTGGCCGTGAGCCAGGGCGATCCGACCTCGATCACCTTCGACTGCGAGGCGGTCACCGTCATGGTGACGCCGCGGCCCGCCGCATCTCGGGAATTGCGTCTGGACGGCTGGATCGGTCCCGAGGGGACGTACGGGGTCGAACTGCGCAGCCCACAGGGCACCCGCCACGTCTCCTCGGACGAGAGCGGCAGATTCGTACTCGAGGGCCTTCCCAACAATGAGATATTCCAGTTGGTGATTCGTCCTAGTGAAGCGCTGCAAAGGGAAGGGCTCCCAGCGGTGGTGGTGACCCCGGCGGTGCGCCTGTAGCATGTGAAGAATGCTTCATCGCGCTTGGCGTCTCTTCACTCGCGGCCAGCGTCTGCATCGCCGAGGCCGCATATCCGAGTCGACGGCAGTGCTCGAAGAAGCCCTTTCCCTCCTCGAATGGAGTGCCGCCGATCCGCCGGCGGCGGGGACCGCGCGCGCCCGGCTGACCGCGAAGACGCTCATGGTCATGTCCGCCAACCTGGCGAACCGCGGCGCCTCGGCGGACGGACTGCGCCTGCTCGACCAGGCGGAGGCGTTCGTCGATCCCGCCGACCGCGGGATGCTGCTCCACCAGCGGGCCTTCAGTTTCTGGCAGAGCAGCAGGCTCGCCGACGCCATGCACTGGTTCGAGGCGGCCGAGCCCTTGCTCGCCGAGCACGGACCCGACTACATGTACGCGGCGCTGTTCCACAACCGCGCACTCCTGTGGCGGGACCTGGGCGAACTGCGGAAGGCGCTGGCCAGCATCCAGCGCGCCGTCGAGATCCTCGGCCGACTCGACATCCCCGCGAACCTCGCGAAGTCCATGCACCTCGAGGCGATGATCTGGCTCGACCTCGGCGAGGTGCCCAAGGCCCTGCTCACCTTCGACGAGGTCCGGGAGCAGTACCGCCGGTTCGCGCCCGAACTCGAGACCTTCATCGACGCCTCGCGCGCCGACGCGCTCTCCTACGTGGGCCTGTTCCGCCAGGCCACCGAGCGCTGGACCGAGGTCATCGTCGCCTACCGCGTCGCGGGGGACCTGCGCAGCGCCGCGATGTCGGAGTTCTGGCGGGCCGTCGCCGCGTTCGAGGACCCGCAGTCCGAGACCGCCGAGCTCTGGGCGAAGCAGGCCATGGACTCCCTCTACGAGCAGGGCAACGAGCCGATGGCCTTCCTCGCGCGGCTCCTGCTCCTCCAGGGCCGCTTCGACTCGGGGCAGGCGGGTCCGGACTTCGCGGAGAAGGTCCAGCGGATGTGCGACGCGCTCGGGCAGCGGGGCTGGACGATGCGGCTCGAGCAGGCCCGGATCCTGGCGGCCCGCGCGAAGATCAAGGCCGGCGACCTCGAAGGCCTCGACGAGGTCCTCGGCGGCGAGACGAGCGGCCCCGGATACGACGCGCTCGCCGAGAGCGTGGCCCGGTACCTCGCGCGCGCCGAACTCGCGCTCGCCCGCCGGCTCGACCCGATGCCCGAGCTCCGGGCCGGACTCGACCTCCTCGACGAGTACCGGATGACGTTCGGCTCGGTCGAGTTCCAGGCGGGGGTCTCGGCGCTCGGGCTCCAGCTGTCGAGCAAGGGCCTCACCCACACCACCAACCACGGGTCGCCCGCGGACATGCTGCGGTGGGCCGAGCGCTCACGGGCCCAGGCGCTGCGCATCCCGCCCGTCAAGTCCTCCGGCAACCCCGAGGCCCGCGAGGCGCTCGGGAGGCTCCGGCAGGCCCGGCAGGAGCTCTGGGACCTTCAGGTGGAGGGCAGGGAGGCGGCCGAGGCGCTGGCGCGGGTGAGCCGCCTCGAAGCCGAGATCCGCGACTACGACCGCGCCCGGCCCGGACCGGGGGAGCAGGCCGAGCGCATCTCGCCCGAGGCGATCCACGACCTCGCGGCGTCTCGGGACACCGTGGTGGTCAACCTCTTCGAGGTGGGCGGCAACGTGCGCGCGGTGCTCGTCGGCGGCGACGGCATCCGCCACGTCGAGCTCATGCCGCTCGACGACGCGGCCGAGGCCGGGAGCCGCCTCGGCGCCGACCTCGACGCCCTGCGGCGGACCTTCCACCACCCCGAGCGGCTGCGGCAGAGCGTCGAGGGCTCCATGCGGCGCAATGCCGCCGCGCTCGCCGAAGGCGTCCTCGACCCGCTGCTCGGCTACATCGGCAACCGCCAGGTGGTCGTCGTCCCGCACAGCAAACTCGCCTGGGTCCCCTGGCCGCTGCTGCCGCCGCTGCGCGGCCGCCCGCTCACCGTCTCGCCTTCGGCCGAGGCGTGGTGGCGCGCGGTGCACCGGCCCGCCGGCACCGGACCGGTGCTCATCGCCGCCGGGCCCGGCCTCGCCCGGGCGGGTGACGAGATCGAGGCGGTAGCCAAGCTTTATCCCGAGGCGATCCGCGTGGTCGCCGAGGAGTCCGACCCCGAGACCGTGCTCAAGGCGCTGGACGGCGCCTCCGTCGCGCACCTCGCCGCGCACGGGCACCACGAGGCCGACAACGTCCTGTTCTCCCGCCTGGACTTCGGGCTCGGTCCGCTGAACGCGTACGAGCTCCTCGGCCTCGACCAGCCGCCGACGCACGTGGTGCTGTCCGCCTGCGACCTCGGGCGATCCACTGTGGAGGTCGGCAACGAGACCCTCGGCTTCACCGCCGCGCTCCTGCACGCGGGCACCTCGACCGTGGTCTCAAGCCTCGCCAAGGTCCCCGACGCGATGGCCGCCGACATGATGCTGGAGTACCACCGCCGCTGCGCCGCGGGCGCGAGCCCCGCCGAAGCGCTTGCGGCCGTTGGGGAGCAGCGTCCGTGGCACCCGTTCGTCGCGTTCGGGGCGTAGGCTGCCCGGATAACCCCCTTTACCCCGGAAAGGGCCGCCCGAACCGATGTTCCGCCACCCCGACCACCGCCTCCTGCTCGTCTCGGTCGCCTCCAGCCAGATCGGCCTCCAGATCGCGTACTTCTCGGTCTCGATCATCGCCGTGGTCGTCCTCGACCTCAGCGAGGCCCAGATCGGCGTCCTCAACGCCATGGACCAGATCGCGCTGGTGATCTTCGGGCTCCTCGTCGGCGCCTGGGTGGACCGGGTGCGGCGCAGGCCGATCATCGTCGTCAGCGAGGCGCTGCGGGCGCTGCTCATGCTCAGCGTGCCGATCGCGTGGGCGTTCGACGCGCTCACCGCCTGGCAGATGTACGCCGTCATGTTCCTGCTCGGCCTCGTCTCGGTCTGCTTCGACGTGGCGCAGGGCAGCTACATCCCGATGCTCATCGACAACGACCGGCTCACCGGCGCGAACTCCCACATGCAGGGCATCCGCTCGGCCTCCGACACCGGCGGCCCGCTCGTCGCGGGCCCGCTCGTGACCCTGCTGACCGCGCCCGTCGCGGTCGCGGTCGCCGTGGCCGGGTTCGCGGTGTCGGCGTTCAGCGTGTGGCGCATCCGCTTCCAGGAGACCGAGCCCGTCCGGTCCGCGACCCCGAACCTGCGCGGCGAGATCGCCCAGGGGATCAGGTTCCTCCTCCTCAAGGACCCGATCATCCGCACGGTGGCGCTCTCCAGCGCCTGGTGCAACCTCTCCATCGGCGCGTTCCAGGCGATGCTCGTGGTGTTCCTCATCCGCGACACCGGCCAGTCCACCGCGGTCGTCGGCCTCATCCTCGCCGGTTCCGGCGTCGGGGGCGTCCTCGGCGCGATGCTCGTCGGGAAGATCTCCCAGCAATTCGGCATGGGCCGCACCGCACTCGTCGCCCTCGCGCTGTCCGGTCCCGGCATGGCCGTCGTCGCGCTCTCCGGCCCCGGCTGGGGCGCCGTGGTCGCGTTCCTCGGGCAGGTCCTGTTCATCGCCTCGATCGTCGTCTTCAACGTCAACGTCGTCAGCTACCGCCAGGCCGTCACCCCCGATGCGATCCAAGGCCGCGTCAACGCCACCCAGCGGGTCATCACCTGGGGCTCGATGGCCGTCGGCTCGATCCTCGGCGGCTTCGCCGGCGAGGCCGCGGGCGCCCGGACCGTGCTCCTCATCGCCGCCGGGATGCTCTTCGCCGGCTGCCTCGCCCTCCTCAAGACCCCGATCCGCACCCTCACGGAGCTCCCCGAGGAGGGCACCGGCCTCGTCGAGGTCAAGTAGCGTTGCGCCGCAGTAGCATCGGGCCATGAACTGGAACCCCGACGCCCCCGGCGTGCTCCGCCTCCCCTCCGGGCGCCTCGTCCGCGGCCGCGGCCTCGCCCGACCGCTGCCGGACGGCCCGGAGCCGGAGTTCGCGCTGTACCTCCTCGGCAAGGAGCCCCCGGCCGTCGCCTGGGACTCCACCTGGGTCCGCTGGCCGGACTTCCGGCTCCCCGCCGACAAGGCCGCCTTCGCGGCCGCCCTCCAGGACGCCTGGGAGCGCGCCGCGACCGAGCGCGTCGAGCTCGCCTGCCACGGCGGCCACGGGCGCACCGGCACCGCCCTCGCCTGCATGGCCGTCCTCGACGGCGTCCCCGCCGCGGAGGCCGTCGCCTACGTCAGGGCCGGCTACTCCCCGAAGGCCGTCGAGACCCCCTGGCAGCGCCGCTTCGCCTCGCGTTTCGAGGCTTGAGACGGGTAGGCGGTTGCTCAGCCGCTGACATAAGGTGGGGGACGCGCATCACCCCAGCCGCACCGAGCCCCCCGAGGTCCCGCATGACGCCACCCGCACCCCCCGAGCGATCCGCGCTGCGGCGGTGGCTGCCGGTCGGGATCGTCGTGGCGGCGCTGCTCGTCGTCGGGATCGCCGCGCAGGGCACCGGACTCCAGTGGAGCGAGGCGAACCTGCCCGACCTCGGCGGGGACGGCCCCACGATGGGGCCGCCGGTCCTGACCGAGCAGCCGCCGCCGGCGCCGCCCCAGGGCGGCGAAGCGCAGGCGGCGTCCTCGCTGCCGCCGTGGGTCACCTGGCTCGTGCTCGGCGTCCTCGTCGGCATCCCCGCGCTCCTCATCCTCCTGTTCCTGGCCCGCCGCCTCGTCGAGTGGCTCGTCGCCGCCCCCGAGGCCACCGGCGAGGCCGAGCCCGAGCCCGCGTACCTGCACCGGGACTTCGAGCTCGTCGACGACGCCATCGCCTCCGCGCTCGCCGAGATGGACCTCGGCCTCGACCCCAGGTCGGCGATCATCGCCTGCTGGGTGCACTTCGAAGGGGCCGCCGACAGCGTCGGCATCGAGCGCGAGCACTCCGACACGCCCGCGGACCTGGTGCGCAAGCTCCTGTCCCGCCACGACCTCGACGGCGCGGCGATGCACCGGCTCATCGAGGCGTACCTGGCGGCCCGCTACTCGCCCCGCGACGTCGGCGAGGCCGACCGCGACCGGGCCCGCGAGGCGCTCGTGGCGCTCCGCGGCCAGCTCGGCGTCAGGGAGGCGCAGTGAGCCGGACCCCGGCGGGTGCCGCCGTCAAGGACTTCCTCGCGCCCCTCGGGCGCCTGCGCCCGTGGCCCGTCGTCGCGGCCGTCGCCGCCGCGGGGGCCGCGTGGGTCGTCGCGCTCATGGCCGGCGTCGACGTCGCGGTCTGGCAGCTGGTCCTGCTGGCGCTCGCCGCGGTCCTCGCGTACTCGGTCGTCGCCGGGATGCGCGCCGACACCGAGGCCGCGCCCGAGCTCGTCGTCCACACCGTCAACGAGCCGTCCTGGCGGCCGTTCACCGACGTCAACCGCTGGGAGGACCGGCTCATCTTCGCGGAGGCGAAGCCCGGCCGGTTCGCCACCACCAACGCCAGGCAGCAGCTCGCCGAGCTCGCCGCCGAGCGCCTCCGGCTGCGCCGCGGCCTGTCCCTCACCGGGCAGCCCGAGGAGTGCCGGGCCGTCCTCGGCGAGGCGACGTACCTGTTCCTGACCGGGCACGTCCCCGACTGCCCGTCGCCCCGCCAGCTCGGCGAGCACCTGCACGCCATCGAGGAGATCTCATGACCGACACGCCACGCATCAGCCTCGACCAGGTCGCCCACCACGCGGCCGCCGTCCTGAAGTCGGTCCAGTCGGTCATCGTCGGCAAGGACGAGCCGCTGCGCCTGGTCCTCGCCGGCATCCTCGCGGGCGGCCACGTCCTCCTCGAGGACCTCCCGGGGCTCGGCAAGACCCTCACGGCCCGCTGCTTCGCGCAGAGCCTCGGCCTCGACTTCCGCCGGCTCCAGTTCACGCCCGACCTGCTGCCCGCCGACGTCACCGGCTCCCTGCTCTACAACCAGAAGTCCGGCGAGTTCGTCTACCGCAAGGGCCCGGTCCACACCAACCTCCTGCTCGCCGACGAGATCAACCGGACCCCGCCGAAGACGCAGTCCGCGCTCCTGGAGGCGATGCAGGAGCGCCAGGTCTCCGTCGAGGGCGAGACCCACCTCCTCCCCGAGCCGTTCACCGTCCTCGCCACCTCCAACCCCGTCGAGTTCGAGGGCACCTACCAGCTCCCCGAGGCCCAGCTCGACCGGTTCCTGCTCCGCGTCTCCTTCGGCTACCCCACCCCCGACGAGGAGTGGGAGGTCCTCCAGCGCCGCATCGGCCGCCGCGCCGAGACCGTCGACCTCGCGCCCGTCATCGACGCGCCGACGCTCGTCGGCATGCAGCGCGCCCTGGAGGACGTCACCGTCGAGGACTCCGTGGGCCGCTACATGGTCGCCGTCGCCACCGCCACCCGCGGCCACGCGCAGGTCCAGGTCGGCGCCTCCCCGCGCGGGTCGCTCGCGCTGCTCCTCGCCTCCCGCGCGCTCGCCGTCCTCGCCGGCCGCGACTTCGTGACCCCCGACGACGTCAAGGGCGTCGCCGCCGCCGCGCTCTCGCACCGCATCACGCTCAAGCCCGAGCTGTGGATGCGCCGCATCGACCCGGCCGCGGTCGTCGCCGACATCTGCCGCGGCGTCCCGGCCCCCCAGACCGCGCAGGCCCCGACCTACTCCGCCCCCCTGCGATGACGATCGCGCGCGACCCGGTCCTGAGCCTGCGCACCGACAGCGCGCGCACGCCCCGGCGCGCCCAGGCCGAACCGCCGGTGACGTGGCGCCGGACCAGGGCCCTGACCCGCGCCGTCGCGGTCGCCGCGGTCTGCCTGCTCGCCGCGGTCGCCTTCGGCAGGGTCGAGCTGGTGCTCGTGGCGGCGCCGTTCGCGATCGGCACCGCCGTGCTCCTCCAGGGCCGGCCGACCCGCCCGCCGCACGCCCGCCTCGTGCCCTTCGCCGACGCCGGGGACGACCTGACCTGCGCGGAGGGCGGCACGGCCGCCGCGCGCATCGTCGTCGCCAACCCCGAACCGGTCGCGATCACCACGCTCGTGACCGCCGCCGCCGACCCGTGGATCGACCTGCACACCGGCAAGGGCGACTTCGCCGAGCGGATCGGCCCGGGCTCCGGGCGCGAGCTCGTCGTCGCCGGGACCGCGAAACGCTGGGGCGAGCACCACCTCGGGCCCGTCCACGTCCGCTCGATCGCGTGCGGCGGCCTCCTGGAGACCACCGTCCAGCGCCTGCCCGGCGCGACCGCGTGGGTCCTGCCGGTCCCCGACTGGTTCGACTCCGCCGAGTCCCTGCCGTTCGCCGCCGGCGTCACCGGCGTCCACCGCTCCCGCCGCGGCGGCGACTCCGGCGAGCTCGCCGAGGTCCGCCTCTACCAGCCCGGCGACCGCCTGCGCCGCATCGACTGGCGCACCTCGATGCGCACGCAGGACCTGTACGTCAACGCGACGCTGTCCGAGCGCGACACCGACGTCACCCTGGTCCTCGACCTCCAGGTGGAGGCCGGCGCGTCCGGCGGCGTCGACGGCGCCGCCTCCATCGCCGACCTCACCGTGCGCGCCGCCGGGGCCGTCGCCTCGCACTACGCGCTCCAGGGCGACCGCGTCGCCTGCGTCGAGTTCGGGGCCCGCTCCCGCCGCATGCGGGCCGGGGCCGGCCGCCGCCACGCGGCCGCCACCCTCCGCTGGCTCGCCGCGGTCGAGGTCCCGCCGGACCCGATCCCGCCCTCGCCCGACTTGATGCGCCGCCAGCTCGCCGGGCAGCGCGGCCTCAACGTGGTGTTCACGCCGCTGCTCACCGACCGGTCGATCGCGCTCGTCGCCGCCCTTGCCCGCGCCGGCCGGCCCGTGCTCTGCGTCGACACCCTCCCGCCGCACGTCTCCCCGCCGCGCCGCACGCACTGGACCCCGTACGCCGAACGGCTGTGGCGCCTCACCCGCGACAACACCGTCATGGAGCTGCGCGACCTCGGCGTCGCCGTCGAGCCCTGGCAGGGCTCGGCCTCCCTCGACACCGTCCTCGCCGAACTCAACCGGAGGCGCTACCGATGAGCCCCGCGACGACTCCCGGACCCGGGCGAGCGCCCGCGGCGACGCCTGCGAGCCGCGCATGAGCGACGTCCAGCGCGGCCTCGTCGAGGCCCTCCGCGACGGCGCGCGCGAGCGCGCCAAGGCCGGCCGGGCCGCCTCCGTCTCCTGGAGCCGGCGCGTCGCGCCCGCCCCGGTCCTGCTGCGGCTCCTGGTCGCCCTCGCGCTCTTCACCGCCGCCGAGCTCGCCGTCCCGCCCGAGTGGGCGAGCGCCGGGCTGTACGTGGTGGTCGCCGCGCTGCTCGCGCTCGGCGCGGCCCTCTTCCCGGCCGGGGCCGCGCCCCTCGTCGCGATCGCGTTCACGCTCGCCGCGTGGCTGCTCGGCGACGCCCTGAGCGGCGGCGGGGAAGGCGCTTCCAGCACCGGCGCCCTTCCCACATTGTGGACGGCCACCGCCCTCGCCTGCCTGCTGTACGCCGCCCACTCCGCCGCCGCCGTGTCGCAGCGTTTCCGAACGACTACCGCAATGGACGGTGAGATCATCCTCACCTGGGCGAAACACCTGGGGATCGTCCTGGCGTCGACTGTGGGCACCGCGCTCACCCTGGCGCTGTTCACCGCGTATTTCACCGGTCTCACCGCAGGTCTCGCCGTCGGCGCGGGCATCGTGGCCGCAGTCACCGTGATCTACGTCCTCGCGCGTTCACTACACAAGACCCGCTGAACAGGGCCAGAATTGAACACGTGAAACGTATAGTCGTGATAGGTGCCGGTCACGTCGGTTTTTACGTTGCCGAACGCTTGAGCAAGCTGCTGAAGGGCGACATCAAGCGCGGTCAAGTTGAACTGATGGTCATCGACCCCAACCAGCACATGACCTACCAGCCGTTCCTGCCCGAGGCGGCTGCTGGATCCATCTCCCCGCGACACGGCGTTGTGCCGCTCCGACAGGCGCTCAAGCACTGCACCATCCTCACCGGTGCGGTCACCGAGATCAAGCACGGCGAGCGCAAGCTCATGGTGCAGCCTTATGTCGGCCCCGCCCGCGAGGTCGAGTACGACGAGGTCATCGTCGCCCCCGGCTCCGTCTCCCGCCCGCTCCCCATCCCGGGTCTGGCCGACACGGCCATCGGCATCAAGTCGATGGGCGAGGCCATCTGGCTGCGCAACCACGTGCTCCAGCGCTTCGACATCGCGGCCACCACCCAGGACCCTGACGTGCGCCGCAAGGCCCTCACGTTCCTCACCGTCGGCGGCGGCTTCGCCGGCGCCGAGACCCTCGGCGAGCTCGAGGACCTGACGGCGAACATCGTCAAGAACTACCCGATGCTCGACGCCTCCGAGATCAAGTGGTACCTCGTCGAGTACGCCAACAAGATCCTCCCCGAGGTCGGCCCCGAGATGGGCGCCTACGCCGCCCGCGAGCTCACCAAGCGCGGCGTCGACATCCGCCTCGGCACGACGCTCAAGTCCTGCGAGGGCGGCCACGTCGTCCTCACCGACGGCGAGGAGTTCGACTCCGACACCATCATCTGGACCGCCGGCGTCATGCCCCACCCGCTGCTCAAGCAGACGGACCTGCCGATCGGCCCGCGCGGCCACCTCGAGTGCAACACGCGCCTCCAGGTCGCCACCGGCGTCGAGGCCGGCAAGCACACCGTCGGCGAGGTCGTCGAAGGCGCCTGGGGCGCGGGCGACTCCGCCCAGGTCCCCGACACCTCGGACTTCCCGATGGACTGGTGCACCCCGTCCGCGCAGCACGCGGTCCGCCAGGCCAAGACGCTCGCCGACAACGTGTACCGCAACCACGTCGGCCGCGAGCTCACGCCGTACGAGCACAAGTACATCGGCTCGGTCGCCGGCCTCGGCCTGTACAAGGGCGTCGCCAACACCTACGGCTTCAAGGCCAAGGGCCTGCTCGCCTGGCTCATGCACCGCGGCTACCACCTGTCGCGCGTGCCCGGGACCGGCCGCAAGGGCCGCGTCCTCGCGGACTGGATCGTCGGCTTCTTCACGAAGCGCGAGATGGTCCAGCTCGGCGAGATCCAGGCCGGCCGCGAGCCGTTCGAGGCCATCGCCGCAGGCACCGACCCCGCACGGGCGGCCAAGTCCGTCGGATAGTCGTTACAGTTAGAGCACCACGGGTGTCCACCCGTGGTGCTCTCGGCTTTTGCGAGGTGGAAAACTGGTGTCCATGAGAGCACGTGTACTCGTCGTTGACGACGACCCGGCGCTGGCGGAGATGCTCGGCATCATCCTCCGCACCGAAGGCTTCACCCCCACGTTCGTCGTCGACGGCGAGAAGGCGCTCGCCGCGTTCAAGGAGCACCGCCCCGACATCGTGCTGCTCGACCTCATGCTCCCGGGCATGAGCGGGATAGACGTCGCCAAGGCCATCCGCGGCGAGTCCGGCGTGCCGATCGTGATGCTGACGGCCAAGTCCGACACCGTGGACATCGTCCTCGGCCTCGAATCGGGCGCCGACGACTACATAGTGAAGCCGTTCAAACCCAAGGAGCTGGTGGCCCGCATCCGCGCCCGCCTGCGCCGCGGCGACGACGTCACGCCCGAGCGCCTGGAGATCGGCAAGCCCGGCCTCCAGGTCCAGATCGACGTGCCGGCCCACCAGGTCACCCTCAACGGCGCCGAGGTCAAGCTGACCCCGCTCGAGTTCGACCTGCTCGTGGCCCTCGCCCGCAAGCCCCGCCAGGTGTTCACCCGCCAGGTCCTGCTCGAGCAGGTCTGGGGCTACCGGCACTCCGCCGACACGCGCCTGGTGAACGTGCACGTCCAGCGCCTGCGCGCGAAGATCGAGCCCGACCCCGAGCGGCCGCAGCTCATCCAGACGGTGCGCGGCGTCGGGTACAAGGCCGGACTGGGCTAGATGACCGCGGGAGGAGACCGGGTGCGCGAGCGCCCGGTGTGGCTGCGACGGGTCTGGGGGCGGACCGCCCGCTGGGCCGGCCGCGCCGCGCGGCCGCTCATCGACCGCTTCCGCGCCTCCCTCCAGCTGCGGGTCGTGTCCTCGACCCTCATCGCCTCCACCGTCCTCGTCCTCATCTTCTCCTTCGTGGTGGCCGGCTCGGTCACCTCCGGGCTCCTCGCCGAGCGCAAGGACACCGCGGTCGAGGAGACCCTGAACGCGGTCGAGCGCGCCGCCGAGCAGCTCGGCACCTACACCGACTCCTCCGACAAGTCGCTGGCCACGACCATGCAGCGGATCGTCAACGAGCTCGCCGAGGACCCCGTCTACGCGCCGGTCATCATGCTCCGCACCGCCGACGGGGACGTCACGCGCACGCACCCGGCCTCGGCCGACGTCGTGCCGTCCGAGGCGCTCCAGGCGGACGTCGCCGACCGCAAGACCGCGTCCCAGTACGGGAACTTCGCGGTCGACGGCGAGGGCTCGATGCCGTACCTCGTGGTCGGCTCCTACCTCGACCTGAGCCTGGACTTCGAGCTGTACGCGTTCTACCCGCTGGAGTCCCAGCAGGACGCCATCAGCCTCCTGCGGACCAACCTCGCCCTCGCCGGCGTCGCGCTCGTCCTCCTCCTCGGCGTCATCGCCGCGCTCGTCACCCGCCTGGTCGTGACCCCCGTGCGCGAGGCCGCCCGCACCTCCCAGCGCCTCGCCGCCGGGCTCCTCCACGAGCGGATGGAGGTCCGCGGCTCCGACGACCTGGCGCGGCTCGCCGGGTCGTTCAACCTCATGGCCGAGAACCTCCAGAGCCAGATCCGGCGCCTGGAGGAGATGTCGATGATGCAGCGCCGCTTCACCTCCGACGTGTCGCACGAGCTGCGCACCCCGCTGGCGACCATCCGCATGGCCGCCGACCTGCTCTACGACAACCGCGACGACTTCGACCCGGTCACCAAGCGCTCCACCGAGCTGCTGCAGCACGAGATCGACCGCTTCGAGGAGCTCCTCCAGGAGCTGCTGGAGATCTCCCGCTTCGACTCCGGGTTCGCGTCGCTGGAGGTCGACGCCGTGGACGTCGGCCGCATCGCCGACGACGTCGTCCAGGGCCTGTCCCACCTCGCGTCCGAGTGCGGCGTCGAGGTGACCGTGGCCCGCCCGACGCGGCGCGTCATCGCCGAGGTCGACCCGCGCCGCGTCCAGCGCATCCTGCGCAACCTCGTCTCGAACGCCATCGAGCACGCCGAGGGCAAGCCGGTCCGGATCACCGTCGCCGAGTCCGACACGGCCGTCGCGGTCGCCGTGCGCGACCACGGCGTGGGCCTCAAGCCCGGCCACGCCGAGCGCGTCTTCGACCGCTTCTGGCGCGCCGACCCCTCCCGCAACCGCAAGACCGGCGGCACCGGCCTCGGCCTGGCGATCAGCCTGGAGGACGCCAAGCTGCACTCCGGGACGCTCCAGGCCGCCGGCGAGCAGGGCAAGGGCACGCTGTTCGTGCTCACGCTCCCGCTCCAGGCCGGGAACCGCGTCATCACCTCGCCGATCCCGCTGCGCCTCGACGGGCCGCGGAGCGCCGGAAAGGAGGTCACCCGTGCGACGCAGGACTAGCCTCGCCGCCGCGCTCGCCCTCGGCACCGCCTGGGCGGCGTCCGCCTGCGGCATCCCCACGGGCAAGGAACCCGAGATCTTCGACGACGCCCCGACGGACTTCGGGGAGTCCTCCGGCACGAGCGTCGAGACGTTCGAGCCGACCACCGACGCGGCCGACACCGTCGGGAACTTCCTCAAGGCCGCGGCCGGGGACCCGGCGGGCCGCGACGACCGGCTCAACCTGTTCACCGCCTCCACCGCCGAGCAGTTCTCCGACCCCGCCGCGGGCATCCACCTGGTCGACGACATCGCGATCACGGTCGTCGGCGGCGGCAACCCGGTCGAGTCCGCGAACGTCACGGTCACCGGCACGATCATCGGCAAGTACCTGGAGAACGGCACCGCCCGCATGGGCGCGCCGAGCGCCTACGAGGCGACGTTCCGGCTCCGCCGCGACGGCATCGACGACACCTGGCGGTTCGACAGCCAGCCGTCCCAGGTCTCCCTGGACTACCAGCAGTTCCTCGGCGCGTACACCGAGTCCCCGCTGTACTTCCAGGCCGACCAGGCCGAGCTCCTCGTGCCCGACCTGCGCTGGATCTACGACGACCTCGACGCCGAGGTCGCCCGCCGGCTCCAGCTCGACTGGCTGCTGCGCGGCCCCTCGGACTACGTCGGCCAGTCGGCCCGGAACGCGATCCCGACGGGCACGGTCGGCGCGACCTCCTCGCGCGACGGCGTCATCGAGGTCGACCTGACCCTCGGCGAACCGGTCGACGACCGCGCCGTCCAGGACGCCATGGCCGCGCAGGTCGCCTGGAGTCTCGGCCTCAGCGAGGGCTTCGTGCTCACCGCCGACGGCGACCCCGTCGCCGAGGGCACGCTCGAGTCCTGGCGCGACTGGAACGCGATCCCCGAGGACCTCCCGCAGACCGCGTTCTTCATCGCCGAGGAGACGGTGTGGGAGTACACCGGCGACGAGGTCACCACCGTCTCGCCCGAGCACTCCTTCGTCGGCTTCAGCGCCCCGGGCCTGCGCGAGGTCTCGATCGGCCCGGCCGACCAGATCGCCGCGATCCTCGGAAGCGGCGGCGGCGACGTGCTGCAGGTCGGCCCGACCAACGCCGCGCTCGGCGCGGTCGGCGGCCTGGGGGCCTCGCTGACCGACCCGCAGTGGCACCCGGCCTCGGCGATCATCGTCGTCTCCGACGGCGTGCCCACGGTCGTCGACCCCAACACCCGGACCGTGGTCCAGCCGCTCACGGTGGGGGAGGACGTCACCGCGATGGCCCTCGCCGCCGACGGGCGGCGCCTCGCCTACGTCGAGGACGGCCACGCCTGGGTCGTGCCGCTCATCGTGGACGCCGACGAGAACCTCCAGACGGGCGATCCGCGCCGCATCGGCTCCGACATCGAGGACGTCACCGACGTGGCCTGGAGCTCCGAGAACTACCTGTGGGTGGCGGGCCAGCGCGGCAACGACACCCTGTTCACCGTCGGGTTCGACAACGCCCGCACCTCGGTGCAGCCGGGCACCTCGGGCCTGGTGTTCTCCGACGTCGCGGCCAACCCCGCCGACCCGGTGGAGTCGATCGTGAACCGCGGCGACCCGGTCCTGGCCGTCGCCAACCAGACCCTGTACCGCATCCACACCGCCAGCGGTCCCGAAGGCGTCACCAACGGGACGGCCGCGGTGGGCGGCACCGCGCCGTTCACGGTCCTGCGGTAGAGCGGCGGCAGCGCAAAGGCCCGGAGCCGAAGCCCCGGGCCCTCGAAGTCCGTCCGCGCTACGCGTCGACGGTGCTGTGCTTGCCGTTCACCGCTCGAGCCTTCGCAAGCTCAGGCGTCGACGGTGCTGTGCTTGCCGTTCACCGCCCGAGCCTTCGCAAGCTCAGGCGTCGACGGTGAAGCCGACCGACCGCACGTTGGTGGCGGCGATCTCGATGTACGCGATCTTCTCGACCGGGACCATCACCTGGCGGCCCTTCTCGTCCTCCAGCCGCAGGACCCCGCCGTCCTTCACGGCCTGTTCGATCGTGTCGGACAGGTCCTTCGGCGACAGCTTGCTCTCCAACACCAGTTCGCGTGGGGCGTACTGGACACCGATCTTGACCTCCACGGGCCCTCCTCAATCGAAATACTGTGACCTACGGTCCGAAGCAACACTACTCGCGGCGACCCCCGGTCCACTGCACGGAGCGCTGCGCCGAGAGCGAACGGCCGCCCCCGAGAATTCACCTGCACGGGGCTCCCGCTCAGGCTTCGCCTTCTCTCGGGCTGCGCCTCCTGCTCCCGCTCAGGCTTCGCCTTCTCGCGGGCTGCGCCTTCTGTTCCCGCTCAGGCTTCGCCTTCTCGCGGGAAGTGCGAGATGCCGCGCCAGGCGAGGGTGCTCATCAGGTGCACCGCCTCGTCCTTGGGGATGGCGCGGCCGGAGGCGATCCACTTGCGGGCCGAGACCTCGGCGTTCCCGAGCAGGCCCGTGGCCAGCAGTTCGGCGCGGGCCTTGTCCACGTGGGTGTCGGCCATGATCGTGTCGGCCATGGCGGAGACGCACTCGGCCTCCATCTTCAGGACCCGCTCGGCGACCTCGGGGTCGTTGCGCTGGTCCGACTCGAAGACCAGGCGGAACGCCTCGCCCTGCGCGTCGACGAAGTCGAAGTACGCCCGCATCGCGCGGTTCACGCGCTCCTTGTTGTCCTCGGTCGACTGCAGGGCGTCCCGCACCTGCCCGACCAGCTCGGCCGCGCGCCCGTCGAGCAGGGCCAGATACAGCTCCAGCTTCGACGTGAAGTGCTGGTAGAGCACGGGTTTGGAGACGCCGGCGTTCTCGGCGATGTCGTCCATCGAGGTGCTGTGGTAGCCCTTGGAGACGAAGACGTCCTGAGCGGCCCGCAGCAGCTGCGCGCGGCGCTCGCTTCTGGGCAGTCGGACCCGGCCTTCACCAGCGCTGTTCACTCCGGTACCTCTCTTCGGCTCATGTCGCCCATCCGTCAGTCGCGAGCACTTGCGACCCGAACGAAGTTTACGGAAACCTGAATACAGTCTCCCAGCGTACGGGGGCGACAAACGCGGGTTCGAGTCACTGGGCGCGCCACGGTACCTTGAGGGCGGGAATATGAAGGAGTTGTCTAGTGGTGTATGACCAGAACCGTCCGGATGACCAGCGTCCGAGCGGGGAGGAACGGGCAGCCCGCAGGCGGATCGGCAGGTCCTGGGGCCCGCCGGCCGACGAGGGCGCCGAGACCGCCGACGCGGCCCGCCAGGGGGCGGCCCAGGCGCCCGAGCAGTACCGGTTCGACCCGGACCGCGGACGGCGCCACCGCTACAGCGAGGACCCCACCGGACAGGTCCCGAACGTCCCGGTCGAGATGACCGAGACGGGCCCGATGGTCCCGGCGACCCGCCGCCCCTCGCCCGGCGAGCAGTTCGACCCGATCCCCGCGGCTCCCCAGACTCCGCAAGGCCCCCAAGGCTTCCAGGCCGACCCGGTCCCGGTGAACCCGTTCGCCCCGCCCGCGCCGGGCCAGGACCGCCCCGCCCGCCAGGAGTACGCCCCGCCGCCCGCCCAGGAGTTCGGCTCCCAGCCCCACGCCGCGCCCCCGCCCCCCGCGGCCCCCGAGCACACCGCGCCGCCGAGCCAGCCGGCCCAGCAGTTCTACAGCGCCCCCGCCCCCGAGTTCGGCGCCCCGCAGCAGCACCCCGGCTACAGCGCCCCGCCGCTCCCGGGCGACTACGCGCCCCCGCAGCCGACCCCCGCGCCGCCCGGCCCCAACCAGGAGTTCGTCCAGTCCCCGGCACCCGAACCCCAAGCGCCGCAGCAGCAGTACAGCGCCCCGACCCAGCACACCGGCCCCATCGAGCTCCCGCAGGCCGCCGCGCCGAGCGCCCCGGCCTTCGCGCCGCCGGCCCCGAAGCAGGAGTTCCCCCCGCCCCCGGGCGCCGACCAGCAGTACAACCCCGCGCCGGGCCCGAACCAGGAGTTCGCCGCCACCCCCGGCCAGGAGTTCCCCGCGCCCGCCGGGAACCAGGAGTTCGGCACCCCGCCCGGCCCGAACCAGCAGCGCCCCGCGCCGCCCGAGCCGCGGGCCCCCGAGGCCGCCTCGGCCCCGCCCGCGCCGCCGCAGCCCGCCGAGACCCGCCGGNCACGCGCCCGCCGCCCGCACCGAGCGCCCCCCCCACCCCGCCGCCGCCGACCCCGCCCCCCGCGGTCGAGCAGCAGACCGACCAGTTCCCGATCGTGCAGCCGCCGCTCACCGAGGTCTCGCCCGCGGCGGTCCCCAGCCCGCCCGTCACCGAGCAGGCCCCGCTGCGCACGTCCCCCGCGAACCGGCCGCCCATCGCCGAACCCACCCCGCCCGCGCCCCTGGAGAGCACAGGACCCATGCCAGGAGCCGCGCACCCGGCCGGCACCGTCGGCGCACCCGACACCGAGTCGGCCCGCCTCGTCGACGCGGTCCGCCAGGTCCCCGGCGTCCGCGACGCCTTCCACGTGACCGCCCCCGACGGCGCCTCCAGCCTGCGGCTGGAGCTCGAGGAGGGCGTCGACCCCGACGAGGTCCACGCGGTCGTCTCCGCCGTCGTCAACGAGCAGCGCGCCGTCGAACCCGGCCCCCAGTCCTCCGAGGAGCCCGAGATCCGCGGTCACGTCGAGCCCGCCCCCACCGACATCGAGGTCGCCGCCGTCGGCCCCGTCGAACTGCGCCGCGTCGAGATCGAGTCCGCCGGCCTCGAAGCCGAAGTGAGCGTCACGCTCGCCCTCGGCGGCACCGAGTCCACCGGCAAGGTCGCCGTCCCGCCCATCGACTGGCACATCCAGCACGCCGCCGCCGCGGCCACAGTGGAGGCACTGCGCCCCCGCCTCGGCGCCGGCGACGTCCGCGTCGAGGTCGAGCACGCCTCGATCGTCCCCACCGGGCCGGTCAAGACCGCCGTCGTGGTCATCCTCTGGCTCGACGGCCGGTCCGTGCGCCGCCTCTCCGGGGCCGCGGTGGTGACCGCCGAGCGCGCCCGCGCGGTGGTTTCGGCTACTTTGGGCGCGCTGGCAGCCGAAGTGGCACACTAGCCCTCATGAAACGGGCGCGGCTGGTCGACGCCGGGGAGGTCCGAAATCCCCGGCGGCCGCACTCGCCGTGGCCCGGAATGGAGCACCAGGTCAGCCGCCGACGCCTCTTCATCAGGCACACGCCGCCGACCGCGCCCGGCGCCGAGTCCGCGGTGTTCGTCCACGGGCTCGGCGGCTCGGCCCAGAACTGGACCGACCTCGCCGACGCGCTCTCCGACCGGCTCCGCATCGACGCGATCGACCTCCCCGGCTTCGGCCACTCGGCCCCGGCCCCGCGCGCCACGATCCCGCTGCTCGCGCAGGACGTCGCCGCCTGGATCACCGAGTCCGGCCGCGGCCCCGTCCACCTCGCCGGCCACTCGCTCGGCGGCGCGGTCTCGGTCTACCTCGCGGCGACCCGCCCGAACCTGGTCCGCACCCTCACGCTCGTCTCGCCCGCGATGCCCTTCGGCAACCCGCGGCGCTCCCACCAGTCCCGCTACCTGCCGATGCTCGCCGTCCCCAACATCGCCTGGCTCGCCGACCGCGCCATGCGCGGCCGCACCCCGCAGCAGGTCGTCGACGACATCATCCGCGGCACCTGGGCCGACCCCGACTCGATCCACCCGCAGCGCCGCCGCGAGGCGATCGCCGAGGCCCGGCACCGGCTCGCCGTCCCGTGGAACAACCGCGCCTACTTCCAGACCTACCGCGGCCTCATGGCCTCGTTCATGCAGTGCCTGGTTCCCGGCACGAACTCGCTGTGGCGCCTCGCCCGCGAGATCCAGTGCCCGGCCCTCGTCGTGTGGGGCAAGCAGGACCACGTCATCGACGTCCGCCAGGCCCCGCCCGCGGCGCTGGCGATCCCCGACTCGCGGCTGCTCATCCTCGACCGGACCGGGCACGTGGCGATGATGGAGCGCCCGCAGGCGGTCGCCAGGGCGATGGCCGCGATGCTCGACGAGGTGAACGACGGGGCGCCCGAAGACGCGAGGGACGTTCTGACCACATTGTGAACTCACACATTCGCCGGGCCTGGGCCCTGTGAGCCCTGCCAGGACTTAGACTCGCCGGTGTGACTGAGGGACGGCTGGATCGCAACCGCAGGCTCCGCAGACGACGGCGCTTCGTGCTGTTCGCGATCCTCGTCCTCATGGCCGGAACCGGCGCGTTCTTCGCCCTCGGCGCCGCCGTGACCGGCGGCCAGCCGCAGGCCCTCGACGAGGACGACCGGGCGGTCGCGACCTCTGCGGCGCCCGATCCCGGCGACACGGTCCCGTCGGCGACGGTCTCGCCCTCGCCCGAGCCCGCGGCCGTGCCCCTGTACTTCTCGGGGACCGGGACCTGGACGTACGCCGAGCCGACGAGCACCGACGTGTTCGGCGACGCGGGCACCCTGCTGCAGTACAACATCGCCGTCGAGAACGGCATCGAGCTGGACGCCGCGGCGTTCAGCGACTTCGTGCACGCGACCCTCGCCGACCCCCGCTCGTGGACCGCCGGCGGCGGCTGGCGCTTCCAGCAGGTCGGCGGCGGCGACGCGGACTTCACGGTCTACCTCGCCAGCCCCGAGCAGCGCTCGTACCTGTGCGGTTCGCAGAACACCACGGTCTCGTGCCGCAACGGCGACAACGTCGTCATCAACTCGGCCCGCTGGATCACCGGCGTCGAGCACTGGGACGGCACGCTCGACTCGTACCGCCAGTACGCGGTGAACCACGAGGTCGGCCACCGCCTCGGCCACGGCCACGAGGTCTGCCCCGGCGACGGCGAGGTCTCGCCGGTCATGGCCCAGCAGACCTACCAGCTCGCGGGCTGCACCGGCAACGCCTGGCCCTTCCCGGACGGCGAGACGTACGTGTCCGGTCCGGCAGGCGACTACAACGGCCCGGACCTGCCCCCCGACGACTTCGTCGACCAGTAGGGATCCCGCCATCCGGGACGATCGATCCCACTGAGTGAATCTCGGCACACCGGTGTTCCCGCTGGAATATCCGCAGCGCCCGCAGGCATTATTGAAGGCATGAGTTTGCCGCCGCTGGTCGAACCAGCCTCCGAGCTGTCGGTTGACGAGGTGCGCCGCTATTCGCGCCACCTCATCATCCCCGACGTCGCCATGGACGGTCAGAAACGACTCAAGAACGCCAAGGTGCTCTGCGTGGGCGCGGGCGGCCTCGGGTCCCCCGCGCTGATGTACCTGGCCGCGGCCGGGGTCGGCACCATCGGCATCGCGGAGTTCGACACCGTCGACGAGTCGAACCTCCAGCGCCAGATCATCCACGGCCAGTCGGACATCGGCCGCCCGAAGTCCGAGTCCGCGGCCGCGTCGATCCGCGAGATCAACCCGTACGTGAACGTGGTCATCCACAACACGGTGCTCGACAACGACAACGTCTTCGAGATCTTCGAGCAGTACGACCTCATCGTCGACGGCACCGACAACTTCGCCACCCGCTACATGGTCAACGACGCCGCGGTCCTGCTCGGCAAGCCCTACGTGTGGGGCTCGATCTACCGCTTCGACGGCCAGGCGAGCGTCTTCTGGGCCGACCACGGCCCGTGCTACCGCTGCCTCTACCCCGAGCCCCCGCCGCCCGGCATGGTCCCCAGCTGCGCCGAGGGCGGCGTCCTGGGCGTGCTGTGCGCCTCGATCGGCTCGATCCAGACCACCGAGGCCATCAAGCTGCTCACCGGGATCGGCGACCCGCTCGTGGGCTCGCTCATGGTCTACGACGCGCTGGAGATGACCTACCGCAAGATCAAGGTCCGCAAGGACCCGAACTGCGCGGTCTGCGGCCCGAACGCCACCGTCAAGGAGCTCATCGACTACGAGGACTTCTGCGGTTCGGTCACCGACGAGGCCGCCGAGGCCGTCGTCGGCTCCACGATCACGGCGCGCGAGCTCGCCGAGTGGATCAAGGAGGGCCGCGACATCGACCTCATCGACGTGCGCGAGCCCGCCGAGTACGAGATCGTGCGCATCCCCGGCTCCCGGCTGATCCCCAAGGGCGACATCGTCTCCGGTGCGGCTCTCAGCGAGCTCCCGACCGAGCGGCAGGCGGTGTTCTACTGCAAGGCCGGCGTCCGCTCGGCCGAGGCCCTGGCCGCCGCGAAGGCCGCCGGGCTGAAGAACGCCGTCCACGTCCAGGGCGGCGTGCTCGGCTGGATCAACCAGGTCGACCCGAGCCTGCCCGCCTACTAGGCGACGGACTCCGAGAAGGCGTGCGGCCGTAGGCCGTACGCCTTTTCCCGTGTCCGCGTTGCCCCGCCCCGCTATGACAATTCAGACATCCCTGGTCGGAGGATTCCCAAGAGGGCGAGTTGACTCCCGAGCGGCCGGTTCCCTAGCCTTGTACGGATGATCCGCAGAAGCGAACCATGCTCCCGTCTGCCCCGTCCCTCCCGTCGCAGCCTCCTGCGGTTCGGGATACCCGCCGCGGCGGCCCTGGCCGGGGCCGGCGCCGTGGCGACGGTCGCCGCGAACGCCTCGGAGCACGGCATCGAGTCCTTCTTCGGCCCGTCCCGCGAGGAGCTCGAAGCGGAGCTCGAGACCCGGATCGACGAGTACCTGGCCTCCACCGGCACGCAGATCGAGGCCTCGGTCGCGATCGAGCGCGGGGACGTGCGCCTCGACTACAACCCCGACCAGACCCACATCACGGCCTCGATCGTCAAGGTCGAGATCATGCTGATGGTCCTGGAGTACTGGGGCTCGGTCGACGCGATCCCGGAGGACCACCGGGAGGCCCTCGACCGCATGATCCGCGAGTCCCACAACGACTCCGCGACCACGCTCTACAACTACCTCGGCGGCGTCGACGCGCTCGTCGCCGCGCACGCGCGGTACGGTCTCCAGGACACCACCCCGGACCCCCAGGGGCGCTGGGGCGTCGGCTGGTCCAGCGCCCCCGATCAGCTCCTCCTGACCGGCCTCGCCCTCACCCGGGGCGTCCTCGACGACGAGCAGACCGAGCTCGCCCGCGAGCTCATGGGCACGGTCGTCGAGGAGCAGGCCTGGGGCGTCTCGGCCGCCGCGAAGGACGGCGAGACCGTCTGGCTCAAGAACGGCTGGGACGTCGAGTCGCAGCTCGGCGGCCTCTGGGTCGTCAACTCGATCGGCGTCCTCGGCGGCGACGGCGACGACCCCGTCTCCCTCGCCGTCCTCACCAGCGGCGCCGTCGACGACGTCGAAGGCGTCCCGGTCGTCGAGGAGATCGCCGTGATCGCCCGCGACGTCGTGCAATACGAATAACCCCATACCCGCACCTCAAGGAAGCACATGACCCTCGAAGCACCCCAAGCGGAACCGTCCCACCGGTCCCGCCGTCCCTCCCGCCGCACCGTCCTGCGCGCCGGCATCCCCGCCGCGATCGCGGCGGCCGGCGCCGGCGCCTGGATCGGCACCGCGGCCTGGGCCGACGGGCCCACCGACACCGAGCTCGCGCTGGAGCTCACCGACCGCATCAAGACCTACGTCGGCACCACCGGCCTCGACCTCACCGTCTCGGTCGCGGCCGCCCGCAACAACCGCACCATCACCGCCAACTGGCGGCGCATCCAGGACACGGCCTCCCTCGTCAAGATGGAGATCCTGCTGATGACGCTGGAGAAGTACGCCTCCGTCTCGGCGATCCCCGCCGAGAAGAAGGAGTGGGCGCGCACGATGATCACCGAGTCGCACAACGACAACGCCACGAAGCTCTACAACTTCCTCGGCGGCTGCTCGGCGCTCTCGGCGGCGCACGTGCGCTACGGCCTCAAGAACACCAAGGCGTCCGCGGACTGCCGCTGGGGCCTGACCACGACCACCGCGACCGACCAGCTCCGGGTCCTCAACCACCTGATGCTCCCGGGCATCCTCAACCAGGAGAAGATCAACTACGCGCGGTCCCTCATGGGGAACGTCGTCGACTCCCAGGACTGGGGCGTCACCGCCGCTGCCGGCGCGTCGGACACCGTGTGGCTCAAGAACGGCTGGGACACCCGCACCTCGCTCGGCGGCCTGTGGGTCGCCCACTCGGTCGGCTACATCAGCATCCCGAACAAGCACGACGTGCGGATGGCGATCCTCACCAGCCGGACGCCCAACTACGCCAAGGGTGTCCAGGTGGTCGAGGAGGTCGCGAAGCTGACCCGCACGGTCATCATGAAGGCCGTCGTCTAGCGCGCGGCGGCAAGCGGAACGGCCCGGTCCATTCAGGACCGGCCCGTTCCGCTTGCGATCGCCTGGTACCGGCTGTGCCGCCGCTACCGTCCCTTCGCTGCGCTCAGCACCGGCTGTGCTGCCGCTACCGTCCCTTCGCTGCGCTCAGTACCGGTAGTGGTCCGGCTTGTACGGGCCCTCGACCTTGACGCCGATGTAGTCCGCCTGGGCCTTCGTGAGGGTCGTCAGCTTGACGCCGAGCGAGTCGAGGTGCAGGCGCGCGACCTCCTCGTCGAGGTGCTTCGGCAGCGTGTACACGCCGACCGGGTACTCGTCGAGCTTGGTGTGCAGCTCGATCTGCGCGAGCACCTGGTTGGTGAAGCTGTTGCTCATCACGAAGCTCGGGTGGCCGGTGGCGTTGCCCAGGTTGAGCAGACGGCCCTCGCTGAGCACGATGATCGAGTGCCCGTCGGCGAACTGCCACTCGTGCACCTGCGGCTTGACCTCGAGCTTCTTGATCCCCGGCTCGGCAACGAGGCCGGCCATGTCGATCTCGTTGTCGAAGTGGCCGATGTTGCCCACGATCGCCTGGTGCTTCATCCGGCGCATGTGGTCGACCGAGATGATGTCCTTGTTGCCGGTGGTGGTGACGAAGATGTCGGCGTACTCGACGGCGTCCTCCAGCGTCAGCACCTGGTAGCCGTCCATGGCCGCCTGGAGCGCGCAGATCGGGTCGACCTCGGTGACGACGACGCGCGCGCCCTGGCCTTGCAGCGACTCCGCCGAGCCCTTGCCCACGTCGCCGTAGCCGCAGACCACGGCCACCTTGCCGCCGATGAGCACGTCGGTCGCCCGGTTGATCCCGTCGACGAGCGAGTGCCGCACGCCGTACTTGTTGTCGAACTTCGACTTCGTCACCGAGTCGTTGACGTTGATCGCCGGGAACGGCAGGCGCCCCTCGCGCTCCAGCTCGTACAGGCGGTGCACGCCGGTGGTGGTCTCCTCGGTGACCCCCTTGACCTCGGCGGCCTTGCGGGAGAAGCGCGCCGGGTCCTCCTTGAGGGAGCGGGCCAGCAGCGCGAGCACCACGGCCTCCTCCTCGCTGTCGGCGGTCGACGCGTCCGGGACGGCCCCGCCGGCCTCGAACTTCGCGCCGTTGACGACGAGCATCGTCGCGTCGCCGCCGTCGTCGAGGATCAGGTTCGGCTCCTCGCCGCCCCAGTCGAGGGCGCGCTCGGTGCACCACCAGTACTCCTCGAGCGTCTCGCCCTTCCACGCGAACACCGGGACGCCCTGCGGGGCGTCCGGGGTGCCCTGCCCGACCGCGATCGCGGCGGCGGCGTGGTCCTGGGTGGAGAAGATGTTGCACGACGCCCAGCGGACGCGCGCGCCGAGCGCGGTCAGCGTCTCGATGAGCACCGCGGTCTGGATCGTCATGTGCAGCGAACCGGTGATGCGGGCACCCTCCAGCGGGCGGTCCGCGCCGTAGCGCTCGCGCAGGGCCATCAGGCCGGGCATCTCGTGTTCGGCCAGGCGGATCTCGTGGCGGCCGAAGTCGGCCAGCTTGAGATCGGCGACCTTGTAGTCGTCGGCTCGCAGCGTGTTCGTCATGCCTGAAATGCTACGCGCCGCCCCATGGGCCCCAGCCGAACGGCCCCGTGGCGCCAGCCACCCGCCTGGTGCTCCTGGGGCGCGCGTGGCAGGCGACACGGAAAAAAATTTGCCGCAACCGCTGTTTCTGCTTGACACTGCTGAGGCGGTGGGTAATATTGCAGATACGCAGCGTCACGGAGATGCGGGAATCCACAGGGTTCCAGACCATCGCCGCAGGCGCCGCGGGGAAACCAAACCGGGGGGAGTGCCGGGCGGTCTGGGGTGGCCGCCCGGCACATTTTTGCGCGAATTGGCAAGCGCTATCCTGAAATTCGATTGCGGGCCCTTCCGAAATGCGGGAAGGTCGGGTCGTGAGCAACCCTGACATCGACATCGTTCTGATCGACCCGCTGAACCGCGAGCAGGTCGACGGCTGGATCGCGCTCCAGCGCGCCGTCGTCGAGCACGACCTGCCCGGCGAACCGCTGCCCAGCCCCGCCCTCCAGCGCCTCCGGCTCCTGCTGTGGCCCGCGTCCCTCGACGTCGAGCGGTACGTCGCCCTCGCCGACGGCGCGATCGTCGGCGCCGTCGAACTGGTCATGGGCACCCAGGACAACCAGCACCTCGTCCAGCCCGACATCGAGGTCCACCCCGGGCACCGCCGCCGCGGCATCGGCACCGCGCTCCTCGAATTCGTCGAGCGCCGCACCGCCGAGCTCGGCCGCGACACGATCCTGACCTCGGCCGTCGACTCCCTCGACGGCGGCCCCCAGTTCGACCACTCCGGCCAGCACTTCGCGAAGGCCCGCGGCTACAAGGTCGTCGACCAGGAGATCCACCGCCGCAACGACCTCACCCTCGTCGGCGACGACGAGCTCGGCCGCCTCTACGCCGACGCCTGGGAGAAGGCCGCCGGCTACGAGCTCGTGCAGTGGATCGACGACTGCCCCGACGAGGTGGTCGACGGGTACGCCGCGCTCTGCGAGCGCATGTACACCGACCCGCCGCAGGGCGAGGAGCTCGACATCCGCCCCGCCGAGTACGACGCCGCCCGCATCCGCGACATCGAGCGAACGCTTCAGGACCGCGCTCAGACCTCGTTCGTGACGGCCGTGCGCCACGTCGAGTCCGGCGAGCTCGCCGGCATGTCCGGCCTGGTCGTCTACCCCGGCGAGGAGCTGCACGCCTGGCAGGACGACACGATCGTGGAGGAGAAGCACCGCGGCCACCGCCTCGGCATGATCCTCAAGATCGCCAACCAGCGCCTGATGCGCCGGTCCCGCCCGCAGATCCGCTACATCCACACCTGGAACGCTGAGGTCAACGACCACATGATCGCGATCAACGAGGCCATCGGCTACCGCGCCCTGTGCCGCGACCTCGACGTCCAGAAGAAGCTCGCGTAGTTCGCAGATTCCCGCGTTGCAATGGGAGACGGGCCGACCGCCGAGCGGTCGGGCCGTTCCGCTGCCCGGGGTCAGGCGCTGGCGATGAAGAGCTCGCCCTCGCCGCTCGCGGTGATCGGGCCGGCCGTGCCCGCGGAGAACGCGGCGCGGCCGGGGGAGAGGGCGGCCTCGCCGGCGTCGTCGGCGACGGTGACGCTGCCGCCGGTCGAGATGCAGATCCGGGGGCCCTCGACGGCGATGGTCTGCGGGCCGCCGGTGAGCTCGACGCGGCGCAGCGAGAAGTCGTCGATCGGGACCGGCCAGGAGCGGACCGGGCCGTCGTCCTCGGCGGCGGTGCGCGGGTCGGGGATGGCCTGGAAGTCGAGGACCCGGAGCAGTTCGGGGACGTCGACGCGCTTGTTCGTGAGGCCGCCGCGGAGCACGTTGTCGCTGGCGGCCATGATCTCGACGCCGAAGCCGTGCAGGTACGCGTGGAGGTTCCCGGCCGGCATGTACACGGCCTCGCCCGGCTGGAGCGTGATGTGGTTGAGCAGCAGGCTCACCAGGACGCCGGGGTCGTCGGGGTAGGAGCGGGCGAGCGACACGAGGTCGGCGCCGTCGGCGCTGTGGAGCTCGGCGGCGGCCTTCGCGGCGGCGTCGATGATCGCGCGGCACTCCTCGCGGGCGAGCCCGAGGAGGTCGGGGACGGCCTTGCGGAGCCCGGCCTTCCGGTCGCGGAGCGTGGCGGCGAGCCCTTCGAGCTCGGGGACGCCGAGCGCCTCGATGTCGGCGGCCGCGTCGAGCGGGTCGCGGAAGCCGCACATGGCGCGGAACTCGGTGAGCGCCACCAGCATCTCGGGCTTGTGGTTGTCGTCCACGTAGTTGCGGTAGGCCGCGTCGATGCCGATGCGCATCTCCCGCTGGTGGCCCGAGTGGGCCTGGCGGGCGTTGGGGTGCGCCTGGAGCGACAGCGGCTTCCCGGCGGCGAGGAGCTTGAGCAGGAACGGGAGCTTCGGGCCGAAGCGCTCGAGGGCGCGGTCGCCGAGCATCGCGGCCGGGTCGGAGGCGATGGCCGCGTCGAGCGGCCGCCCGTCGTGGAGGGTCGAGGGCGCGCTGTGGTGCGCGCCGAACCACTCCTCGGCCTCGGGCAGGTCGGCGGGCACCTCCCGGCCCTGGAGCCTGGCGATGTCGTCCTGCGATCCCCACGCGTAGTTGCGGATGACGCCGTAGAGCCCCTGCACCGCCGCTCCTCACCTGTCCTTCGTCCGAAGTCCCAACTCTATCGGTTCGGCCCTCGCGTCTCTCAGGGCCCTCCGGCGCCGAAGGCCGCGGACGGCGGACCCGTCCACGGCCTTGAGCTGGTGCTCCGCTATTCGGCGCCGAGCGTGAGGTCCTTCATCTCGGAGACGGCCGGGACCCGCATCGGGTCGAGGCCGTGCGCGAGGGCCAGGTACACCGACGCGAAGTCGGGGACGGCGATGAGGGAGGCGAGCCGCTCCAGCGCGCAGCCGCCCTCGGCCGGGAGCACGTCGCAGCGGATGCCGCGGCGCGAGGCCAGGTCGGCGACGGCGTCGGCGCGCCGCGTGTCGGGCTTGGGGGTGGTGTCGTCGCCGTCGAGGCCGTCGTCGCGCATGAGCACGATGCGCAGCCGCGTCAGCTCCTCGTCCTCGTCGGGGTCCGCGAAGATGTCCTTGCGGCCCTCGGCGAGCGATCCGAAGACGCCGTCGAGGAGGCCCACGCGGCCGCGGCCGACCTCGCCGAGCTCGCCGGAGACCACCGGGTAGCGGGAGTTCGCGGCGAGCATGTCGCCGAAGCGGCGGGCGGCGACGCCCGCGAGCGGGCTGGAGCCCCACACGACCGGGACGGAGCCGGCGAGGTTCATCGCGAGCTCCTTCGCCGGGTTGACGTACGCGTCGGCGTCGGGGCGGCACCGCTCGGCGTCCTCGTCGAGCCGGCGGGCGGTCTCGGCGATGTCGGCCTCCACGAGGGCGACGAGGCCGAGTTCCCTGGCGGCCATGAGGACCGGGACGGTGAGCGCCCACAGGCTCAGGCGCGCGGGGGCGCGGCGCGGGACGGCCACGAACGGGGCGCGGGCCCGCTCGGCGAGCGACTGGAGCTCGGAGTCGGGGGCGCCGATGGCGACGAGGCGGGCGCCGCGGCGGGCGGCGGCCTCGGCGGCGGCGAGCGCCTCGGGGCTGCGTCCGGACGCGGAGACGGCGATGACGACGTCGGCCGCGCCGACCCAGCCGGGGACGCCGGCGGACCGGTGCCCGAGGATCGGGACGGGGCAGCGGGGCCCGGCGACGGTGGCGAGGATGTCGCCGGTGCGGGCGGCGGTGCCGACGCCCGCGACGACGACCGCCCGGGGGCGGCCCTCCTCGGCGAGGGCGGCGAGCCCGGCGTCGGCGGCGAGCGCGGCCGACTCGCGCAGCTGCGGTCCGGCCGAGGCGAGCGCCCAGAGGGCTCCGCCGGGCCGGATCGACTCGCTCAGGTCGCCTTCGATGCGGCGTTCGTCGGGGAGCCGGTCGCCGGTGATGCCGGCGATGCCGTCGTCGTCAAGACCCATGCTGTTCCTCCTTGGCCTGTCGCGGCCGTCGCGGTTCGGTTGCCGGGTGGGTTCGCTCGGGGTGCCCGCCGGGCCCGCTCAGTACTGCTCGCCGCCGGCGCCGTTCGCGGTGGCGCCGTCGAGCAGCATCACGGGGATGCCGTCCTCGACGCGGAAGACCTTGGCGCACTCGGAGCAGGTGAGCGCGTTGGTCTCGCGGTCGAACGAGAGCGGGGCGTGGTGGGGCTCGGGGCAGCGCAGCAGTTCGAGGAGCACTGGCTTGGGCGCGGTGGCGGGCATGGGCTAGTTCCTTACGATGCGGAGGATGTCGTCGCGCAGCCGTTCGGTCGAGGCCGTGTCGGGGCCTTCGACGTTCAGCCGCAGCAGCGGTTCGGTGTTGGAGGGGCGCAGGTTGGCCCAGGAGCCGTCTGCGAACTCGACGGTGAGCCCGTCGAGGCGGTCGGTCGCGACGCCGTCCTGGGCGCCGAAGTGGGCGGCGACCTCTTCGATCTTCGCATGCGGGTCGGCGACCTTGGAGTTGATCTCGCCGGAGGCGGTGTAGCGGACGTAGTCCGCGGCCAGCTCGGCGAGGGTCTGGTCCGAGCCGCCGACCGCCGCCAGCACGTGCATGGCGGCGAGCATGCCGGTGTCGGCGAACCAGAACTCCTTGAAGTAGTAGTGCCCGGAGTGCTCGCCGCCGAAGACGGCGTCCTCCTCGGCCATGACCGCCTTGATGTACGAGTGGCCGACGCGGGTGCGCAGCGGGCGGCCGCCGTGCTCGGCGACGATCTCGGGGACGGCCTTGGAGGTGATCAGGTTGTGGCACACCGCGGAGCCGGGGTGCTTGGCGAGTTCGCGGGTGGCGATGAGCGCGGTGATCGCGGAGGGGGTGACGGGCTCGCCGTCGGCGTCCACGACGAAGCAGCGGTCGGCGTCGCCGTCGAAGGCCAGGCCGAGGTCGGCGCCGACCTCCTTGACGCGGGCCTGGAGGTCGACGATGTTGGCCGGCTCGAGCGGGTTCGCCTCGTGGTTGGGGAAGGTCCCGTCGAGCTCGAAGTACAGCGGGTCGATCTCCAGCGGGAGCGCCGCGAGGAGCTGGTCGCCGAGGACGGCGGGGACGGTGTGGCCGCCCATGCCGTTGCCGGCGTCGACGACGACCTTGAGCGGGCGGATGCCGGAGAGGTCCACGAGTTCGCGCATGTAGGCGGCGTACGCGGCGAGGAAGTCCTCCTTCGCGACCGTCCCGGGCGCCTCGGCCTCGGGGGCGGGCTCGCCGTCGATGATCGCCTGGGCCTTGTCGCGGATGTCGGCCAGGCCGGTGTCGAGGCCGATGGGGCGGGCCGCCGGCAGGCACATCTTGAGGCCGTTGTACTCGGCCGGGTTGTGGCTGGCGGTGAACATCGCGCCGGCGACGTCGCGCTGCCCGGCGATGAAGTACAGCATGTCGGTGGAGCACAGGCCGGCCTCGAGGACGTCGGCTCCGGCGCGGGTCGCGCCGCGCGCGAACGCCTCGGCGAAGCCGGGCCCGGAGTCGCGCATGTCGTGGCCGACGGCCCACCGCTTCTCACCGGTGACGGCGACGGCGGCCGCGCCGATCGCCTCCATGACCTCGGGCGTGAGCTGCGAGCCGACGAGTCCGCGGACGTCGTAGGCCTTCACGAATTCACTGAGCTTGGGAGCCACGGTCTATGCCGCCTTTCCGGTCGTGCGGGGCCTGTCGGGGGAGTGGCCTCCGCAGCTCGCCCGCGCCGGTGCGGGAGGGCCGCCCCCGCAGACGAGACTAACCCTGCCCGTCCTCATCGCCGGACACCACCCGGAGGTGACGGCGGGCACCGAATTGGGGGTTCGCGGGCCGGTAGCCCTGGCGCGGAGCCGGTTCGGCCTCCGCGAGGCGGCGGCTCGCCAGGGTGGCGGCGTCGGTGGGCTCGCCGAGGCCGGGATCGGGGTCGTGCCGGTCGCCGACGGCGGCCTCGCGGACGGCGTTGGCCAGGGCGACCAGGTCGTCGTCGGTGGGCATGGGCACGGCGTAGTCGCCCTGGTGCCTGACGAGCTCCCAGCCGTGGGGCACGGTGAGGCGCCGGGCGTGCGCATCGCACAGGTCGTAGCTGTGGGGTTCCCTCGCCGTCGAGAGCGGGCCGACCACAGCGGTCGAATCCGAGTAGATGTATGTCAAAGTGGCCACCGCAGGCTGGCGGCAGCCGTTCCGGGAGCAACGCCGATCCGACCTCACCCCACGAAACTACCACTCGCGGTGTCGAAGTCGGCGTTGCTGACCAGTAGGCACGGATCGATTCGCGGCGCGGGGCGTCTCGGGGGCCGGTTTCGTCCGACCCGGACGCTAAGGTGGCCCCATGCGCAGAGATCGACACGGACGGGGGATGCGGGGGCCGCTGGCGCCCGGGGCCCTGCCGCTGCGGCGCACCCCGGTGGAGGAGTTCGACGCGCTGGTGATGGAGTCGGTCGTCTCGATCGAGCGGCGGCTCGCCGAGACCCTGGGCTCGAAGTTCACCGATCTGCGGCACATCGAGTTCGCGGTCGACGAGGTCCCGCCCGAGCCGCAGACGTACGACGCCGACATCGTCGAGGACCGCGGCGTGCCGCTGTCCAAGCTCTATCCGGCCCAGCCCGGCACGGTCGCGGCCTCGCCGCGGATCGTGCTCTACCGCAGGCCGATCGAGCTGCGCGGCGAGAGCAAGGCGGAGATGGAGTCGCTGGTGCGCTCGGTGCTCACCGAGCAGCTCGCGTCCCTGCTCAACCTCCCGCCGGAGGACCTGGAGCCCTGACCGCCGACGAGGCGAGGGGGCGGACCCTGGCGGTCCCGCCCCCTCATCCGCTCGTAGGGATGCCCGTTACGCGGCCACCGGCACGCGCTCGGTCGCGGGCTCCGTCGCCCGCGGTGCGGCCGGCTCGCCCCTGCGGGGGCCGACCAGTTCGTCCATCAGCGCCTCGCTGCGGAACCCGCCCGTCAGGACCGACTCCGCGAGCGGAGTCTCGGCCGTGAAGGCGAACTCCGACGCGAGCGCGGGGTTGATCATCGGGCTCGGCAGGCACACCACGACCGGCAGCCGCTCGTGGCGCCGGCGCGCCGCTTCCCGGGCCTGTCGCTTGATCTTGCGGCGCTCCCGCTCCGAGAGCCCGCCCCAGATGCCGAATCGCTCGTCGTGGTCGAGTGCGTATTGCAGACAGTTCTCTTTGACCTCGCACCGCGCGCAGATGCGTTTCGCATCCCGCGTGGAGCCCCCCTTCTCGGGGAAGAACGCCTCCGGGTCGGTCTGCGCGCACAATGCGCGAACCTGCCACTCCGGAACGTTACCCAACAGGTCGGCCAAGTAGTCACGGCCGTCCATATACGTCCGCCTCCTCGTTCGCGCACCGGAAACCGGTGCTCCCCCCTTGCAATCACTTGCACGGCACCGGGATGCGGACTCCGGGCGCGGACGCGTCCCCTCCCCTGAAAACGCGTACGGCCCTGCTGCGGGCGCGCCGTTCGCCCGCTGTGGTCTAGTCCTGGTCGAAGCTGTGCTTCTGGAGTTCCCGGTGCCCCGCGGGCGGCCTGAAGATGGGGCCGCGCCGCCTTACTCGTCTCTATGGACGATGAGTGCTCATCGCTATTCGATAACGGTTCGATATCAGACGATAGCGCACAGTGATCCGAACGATGGAAGGACCCCTCAGACTCACGCTTGCGGGGGAACTTACTTGACAACCTCCGCAGTGGAGGTTCGCTCGCGTGAACGGGCCTTGCCGCCGAACACGAGTCCGATTCCCGCGAGTGCGAGCCAGACCCCGTCGAGCACCAGCCGTTCGACCGCCGCCCGAGTGTCGATGAAGACCTGCCCCTCCTCCGCCAGCTGCCCGGCGGCGTCGAATCCGTACCGCGCCGCCGACGACGCCAGCAGCACTCCGATAACGAGGTAGGCGACGAGGACGAGACGGGTCAGCTTCCCGATCACCCGTCCGGGTCGCGTCGCGGGGGCCAGCAGTCCGGCGAGCACCGGGAGCGCGACCGGCAGCACCGAGAAGAAGGTGCCGCGGGCCTCGTCGGTGAACCCGATGCCGGCGGCGCGGCTGAGGTTGTCGTCGCGCGGGTCCAGGTCGGCGCCGAACAGCCACTGCGACAGGGCGACCCCGACGACCGCGACGGCGCAGGCGAGCAGCGCGGCGGCGAGGACGGTGCGGGCGCGCGGCCCGAGCTCCTTGGCCGGCATCAGATCAGGTCGTCCCGCCGCGACTGCTTCAACTCCTCGACCAGGCCTTTCACTTCCTGCGCGCGATCCCTGGGGCACACCAGGAGCGCGTCGGGGGTGTCCACGATGATGAGGTCGTCGACGCCGACCGTGGCGACCAGGCGCCCGCCCGCCGGGACCACGACGTTCCGCTTCGACTCCGTCAGCAGGGCCTCGCCGGAGCCGCGCGGCTCGACGACGACGTTCCCGACCTTGTCGGCGGCCTTGAGGACCTGCCCGAGCGTGTTGTAGTCGCCCACGTCGTGCCAGTCGAAGTCCCCGGGGACGACGCCCACGCGCCCCGCCGCGGCGGCCGGCTCCATGACGGCGTAGTCGATCGAGATCTTCTCCAGCGTCGGCCACAGCTGCGAGAACAGGGCCTCGCGGCCGGTGGAGTCCCAGGCCCGCGCGAGGGTCCGGACCGCGTCGTGCAGGGCCGGGCGGCGGCGGGCGAGCTCGTCGAGGAACACGTCGACCCGCCACACGAACATGCCGGCGTTCCACAGGTAGTTCCCGGCCGACACGTACTCGACCGCCGAGACCTGGTCGGGCTTCTCGACGAACGCCTCCAGCTGGTAACCGGGGCCCACGGCCGCGCCGAGGCGCAGGTAGCCGTAGCCGGTGTCGGGGCCGGTCGGGTTGATCCCGATGGTCATGAGCAGGCCGGTCTCGGCCAGCTCCATCGCGCGCTTCACCGTCTTGGCGAACGCCTCGCCGTCCTGGACCAGGTGGTCGGCGGCGAACGCGCCCATGACCGCGGTCGGCTCGCGCTCGGCGATGACGGCCGCGGCCAGGCTGATCGCGGCCGCGGAGTCGCGGGGGGACGGCTCGACGAGGATGTTGTCGCCGGGCACGTCCGGGAGCTGCCGGGCCACGTCGACCGCGTGCGCGGCGCCGGTGACGACGTAGACCTGGTCGGGGCGCGACAGCAGCCGCACCCGCTCCACGGTCGACTGGAGCAGCGACGAGTCCGTGCCGGTCAGCGGCAGGAGGAACTTGGGTCGTTGCGCGCGAGACAGGGGCCAGAGCCGGGTTCCGGAACCGCCTGCGGGGACCACCGCGTGAAGCATGCCAATAGTCTTGCATGCCGCTCCCACGTGCTCGTTCACCCCCGCGGCGGGCCCGCGGCGGTGACGCGCCAGTTGCCGAAGGGTGAAAGAACGGTCAATTCTCACCGCCCCCCGACTGGGATATCGCTTGCCGTCCTCGGCGGCCCTGCGAAGGCCACCGGAACGGTGCACTCCGCTCGCGCGCCCCGGCCTCCGCGTCCTCGGGACCGCGCCGCGGCGCCGGCCCCGCTATCCTGATGCTGCGGACAGTGCATTGGCCGATGCAATACGTGAGTGCATACAGGACGAACACGGTGCGTGATCACCCTGGTCTTCGCGACGCGGGTGAGCAGTACCTCTTGTTTTACCCCGGTATGCGAATGCATCTCGTTTGCATCGACCCCATAGAATCGCCGCAGTTCCGCCCGCTCAACGAACGAGAACTTCTTAGGAGTACCCCCGTGGCTTACCCGCCTGCCCCGGCGCCCGTCCCCCAGCCCGCCCCCGTGAAGCAGGGCAACGGCTTCGGCGTCACCGCCCTCGTGCTCGGCATCATCGCGATCGCCGGGTTCTGGATTCCGGTCCTCAACGTCATCAGCATCATCCTCGGCGCCCTCGCCCTCATCTTCGGCATCGTCGCGCTCGTCGTCGCCGGCAACCGCGGCGGCAAGGGCAAGGGCTCCGGCTGGACCGGCATCATCCTGGGCGTGCTCGCCATCGCCACCTCCATCATCTGGAACATCGTGTTCTTCAACGCCGCGGGCGACGTCCTCGACGAGGAGTGGCAGCAGGCCTGCGACGACGCCGGGCTGACCGAGGAGGAGTGCGGCGACTGGGAGGACTGGGAGTCCTACGAGACGCCGTAACCTCCGCACACGTGCAAGGGCCGCAACGCGATCGCGTTGCGGCCCTTGCATTCTGCCTTAGAACAGCCGCGGCTGGCTCTCGTCCACCGCCCCGCGCATGTCGTCGTAGTCCAGCACGACGCACCTGATGCCGCGGTCCTCGGCGAGGACGCGGGCCTGCGGCTTGATGGCCTGGGCCGCGAAGACGCCGTCCACCGGGGCGAGCAGCGGGTCGCGGTTGAGCAACTCCAGATACCTGGTCAACTGCTCGACGCCGTCGATCTCCCCGCGGCGCTTGATCTCCACCGCGACGCTCCTGCCGTCCGCATTCCGGCACATGAGGTCCACCGGCCCGATCGCGGTCGGGTACTCCCGCCGCACCAGCGTCCACCCCTTCCCCAGCGGCGCCGTGTCCGCCGCCAGCAGCTCCTGCAGGTGCGCCTCCACCCCGTCCTTCTGCAGCCCCGGGTCGACCCCCAGCTCATGGCTGGAGTCGTGCAGCACCTCTTCGATGGTGATCTTCAGTTGGTCCCCGGTCTTCTTCGACGTCACCGTCCACTCGGTCGCCCCCTCCACCACCGTGCACGGCGGCGTCATCCAGTTCAGCGGCTTGTACGACCCGCCGTCCGCATGAACGAGCACACTCCCATCGGCCTTCCAGATGATCAACCGGACAGCCATCGGCAAATGAGCAGAAAGCCGACCTGTGTAATCAACCTGGCACCGTGCCACCAACAAACGCATGCCGAAGACCCTACCGTCGCGCCCGCGCGGGGCCCGGTCGCGCTCACCTCTCTGAGGTGCGGGCCGGTGATCGGCGGGTCGTGCCGGAGCGAGGCTTGATGGACTCGGCGGTGTTCAGGACTGGTCATAGAGTTTCATCTGTGGATGTTCGATCAGATGACGAAGTACTCGACCGGCTGACACGGCGAGCGCGAGACTTCGTCTACTCGTTCGGGGTGCGGACCGAGCCCCGGCGGCTCGACCTCGCGGGTTGGGTCGACGCTGGCGTTCCTTCGGGACGGGCGCTGGAGTTCCAGCGGTTGTGGGGCGGTCTCGTCCTGCCGCCGGGACCGTTCCATGACGGTGGCCCCAAGTACTTCGATGTCGTCGACCTGGTGCGCGCTGATACCGGTGAGTGGCTGATCGAGATCGGCCCTTCGACCACCGCTGTACCGTACGGGTTCGTGATCGGTCCGGATGGCGCGTTCGGGATCGTCGCGACTGGGTGGGTGCCCCTGCACGCCTCGATTGAGGGCTGGATCGAATCGCTCGCCCTGTCCCACGACGCCTTCACCTTCGCCCAGCAGATCACCCGATTCACCAATACCGCTGTCGACTCGGTCGACCTCGCCGGCCTAGATCGAGTCGAGGAGGTTGAAGGCGTGACCGACACCTGGTGGTGCGGCGGCGGTGTACTCGTCGCATGCTCCTCCGGCGAAGCGGAGGCATTCGATGCACCGCAGACGCGCCAGGTTCTGCGGTACACAGGGGTACCCGACTGGGTTCCGGGCCGCGGTTCGAGGTAGTCGTCGATGCTGGACGGTGGAGGGATGCCGGCTTTCTCAGCCCAGGCTCAGCAGTTTCACCTGGACTGCGCGGTCGCTCTGGAGACGAGGGGCCAGCGGACAAGGCGAGCGGGCCGGCATTCGAGGAGTCGGCGGCGGTGCTGTGCTCGTCGCTCACGCCGTTGACAGGTGGATCTCCACGCGGGCGGGTTCTTCGGGGTCGTCGATGGTGCCCCAGCCGAAGGTGCGGCGGAGGCGCTGCTCCCGGGGGATCGTCATGTTTCTGATGATGCCAGCGGTTATTCGGCGGGGACGAGCTGGTTGACCAGGGACGTGATGAGGGCGTCGGTGCGGGTCTCGTCGAAGAGGTCGGGGAGTGTCAGGCGTTCGATGATGAGCCAGTTCAGCGCCAGGTAGAGGTGGACGACGGTGTCGGCGTCGCCGGGCATGGCGGTGTGGAGGTGGAAGTCGATGTTGTCCTGGAGGTTCGCGCGGATCTGGTCGGTGAGGACGGCGCGGAGTTCGGGGCGGCGGGTGGATTCGAGGCGGAGTTCGAGCATCGCGAGGTGGCCGGAGGGGAAGGCGGTGATGCGGGCGACCATCTCGTGCATGAGGCGGTCGACGGAGGCGCGGGTGCGGGGGAGGGTGAACGTCTCGTCCATGACCTCGGGGCCGGGGTCGAGGCGCTCGAAGACGCGGCGGCCGGCCTGGGTCAGGAGGGTGTCGCGGTTGGGGAAGTAGTTGGAGGCGGTGCCGGTCGGGACCCCCGCGCGCTGGTCGACGGCGCGGAACGTGAGGCCGCGGGCGCCCTGGTCGGCGAGGACTTCGATCGCCGCGTCGAGCAGGGCGGTGCGGCGTTCGGGGTTCTGTCGCATGGGTCTCCTCGTTCCTCGATTGACACCACTCCGAGTGTAGTGGTAAGTTCAAACCACTTCATCCATAGTACTTCAAACGGAGTGTGTATGCGCGAGCTGACCTACTACATCGGCGCCACCATCGACGGCTACATCGCCGGCCCCGGCGGGGAGTTCGACCAGCTCCCCATCGAGCCCGACATCTCGGCCTACATCAACGGGCTGCGGCCCGAGACCATCCCGACCGCGTTCCGCGAGCCCCTCGGGCTCGCCGACGCCCCGAACCTGCTCTACGACACCGTCCTCATGGGACGCGGCACCTACCTGCCGGGACTCGAGTCGGGGAGCCCCAGTCCGTATGCGCACCTGAAGCAGTACGTGTTCTCCGCGAGCCTCGATCCGGTGCTCGCCCCCGACGTCACCTTCGTCGCGGAGCATGCCGTGGAGGTCGTGCGCGAGCTGAAGCGGCAAGAGGGGCAGGGCATCTGGCTCTGCGGCGGCGGGAAGCTCGCCGCCTCGCTCGTCGATGAGATCGACGAGATCGTGCTCAAGCGGTACCCGCTCGTCCTCGGCGGCGGACTCCCGCTGTTCGACGGCCCCTACGCGCCGCTGCGCTTCGACCTGGCCGACAAGCGCGTGTTCGAATCGGGCATGTCGGTCGAGACCTACCGGGCCAGGTAGGCGGCCAGGTTGTCCAGTGAGGACGCCATGCCCGCGGCGTGGTCCTCCGGGCTGATGCCGGCCGGGACCCCGGCGGCACTGATCGCGACCGTGGCGCCTGCAGCGGAGGGCGCCACGGTCCAGGTCATGACTATCGTCCCGGCGAACGCCGGGTCGTCGGAGACGAAGTCGACCTCCTGCACCACCCGCTCGCCGGGCACCAGCTCGACGAAGCGGGCCTCCACCACGTCGGCGTCGGCCGCCGACTTGCCCGGGGCGCCCGCCGCGTCGGCGTACGTCAGGACCATCCGGTACGAGCCGCCCGGCCGTGCGTCGAACCGCTCGAACCGCCCGCTCATGCCCGCCGGCGGGAGCCAGGCGGCGAGCGCCGCGGGGTCGACCAGCGCCGCGTAGGCCCGGTCCGGGGACGCCGCGACGTCCTTGGACGCCTTGTCGATCCTCGTCATGCCCGCACCGTAGCACTCGCGCCGAGGCGGCGCGGCGATCCGCGCGGCGGCCCCTGTCGTACGGGGTTCATATGCTTCTCGGCGTGAACCTCATCGACTCCTCCTCCGTCCCCGGGGAAGACGCCGTCGCGCTCCCCGAGTCCTGGACCCGGCTCCTCCTCGACCGCCGCGGCGCCGCGGCCCGCCCGGTCGATCTCGATCCCGATGCGCCGCAGCGGCTCTCGGACCTGCTCGGGGACGACGACTTCTTCAAGGCGCCCTTCGAGGTCGCGCCCGGCACCCCGCTGGAGGACCTGCTGCGGGCCGGCGTCGCCCAGGAGGCCGACCCCTTCGCGGCCGCGTTCGCCGTCGCGCTGGTCCGCCAGGCCCGCTACAACGAGAGCGCGTCGATCGCGTCGACGGCGCTGCACGCCTGGACCGCCCGGCACGGCGCCGCCTTCGCCGCCGAGGCCATGCTGGAGCTGTTCGCCAACAGCCTGACCTGGTACAAGGCGCCGGTTCACCCGGCGAACTCGATGCTGCACTACCGGCCCCACTCGGTCTACAGCGTGGCGCGGTACTACAACCGGGCCGACACGACCCTCGCCGACCTGCGCTCGATCCTCGCCGTGATGCCCGACGCGGACTACGAGCGGACGCAGGCGGCGATCGCGGCCCGGCGGACCTCGGACGCGCACGTGCTGGTGAGCGCCGCGATCATGCCCGAGCGCGAGGACTGGGTCCGGGACGCGTGCGCCGTGCTCTCGGCGGACCGTTACGCCCGCAACGGCGGCTGGCTCTTCTGGACCTTCGCGTCGACCACCGAGCACGTCGAGCTGGCCGGTGTGACCTATTTCGACGATCCCGCCCACGACCCCGCCGTCCTCGCCCGCGCCGTCGCCGCCCTCGGCACCGACGTGCTCCCGCTCCTCATCGACTCCCTCGAGCACGAGCACCGGCCGAACGCCGAAGCCCGCGACCTCCTGTTCAAGGCCCTCGCCCACCTCCCCGCGGAGGCCGGTGTCGAGTACCTGCTCGAACGCACCGTCAAAGCCGAGGCCCTCGCGGCCCTCCGCAAGGTCGCCGAGCGGTTCCCGGTGCGCACCCTCCGGGCCGTGGCCGCCGTCGGGCCCGGGGCCCCGCTGCACGCCAAGGCCCGCATCGCAGGCCTGGTGCGCGAACTCGGCCTCGAGGACCGGCTGTCCGATCTGGACGACAAGCGCCGCGAGCGGGTCGAGGAGCTCCTCGCCGCGACCGTGCGCCACCCCGTCGCCGACGAGCCGCCCGCCGTCTTCGCCTCGCCCCCGTGGGCCCCGTTCGGGAAGACCGCGAAGACCGCCGTCGCCGGGCTCGCCGCGCCCGAGGTGGACGAGCTGCGCTGGGCCGACGGCGAGCGCGAGGAGTGGACGACGCTGCCCTCCGCGGGCTACGAGTTCGACTACTTCCGCGACGACCCCACCCGCTGGGACCGCATGATGCCCAAGGGGCCCGACCCCGACCACTACTACTTCGCCGAGCTCCTCGCCTGGGCCGACGACGGGCGCGCGGTCCCCGCGCTGCCGCTGTGGGACGGCACCGTGCGCAACTGGACCAGCGTCGAGACCGTGCGCGCCCTCCTCGCCCGCTACGGCGACGCGGTCGCACCGCAGGTGCTGGAGATCGTCAAGAAGCGGCCCTCGTTCCGCAAGGCCATGCTGCCGTACGTGAACCTCGACGCCGCCCGCATGGCCGCCGACCTGGTGTCCAAGCCCCGCGGCGACCGCGCGCTGGGCCGGGCCTGGCTCGACCGGCACGCCCCCGACGCCGCCGCGCTGCTCATCCCCGACGCGCTCGGCAAGGCCGGCAGGCAGCGCCAGAGCGCCGCCGACGCCCTCAAGCACCTCGCCGCCACCAGCCGCGCCGTCCTCGACGAGCGGGCCGCCGCGTACGGGCCCGACGCCGCCGCGGCGGTCGCCGCGATCGTCGACGCCGACCCGCTCGACCCGCAGCGCCGGGTGCCCAAGGCCCCCGGCTGGGCCGACCCCGTGATGCTCCCGGCGGTGCTGCTGCGCGGCCGCGGGACCGCGCTGCCGGCGGACGCGGTGCGCACCCTCATGTCGGCGGTGGCGCTCGACGACCCCGACCTGCTGTACCCGGGCGCGGACCTCCTCGCGGCGGAGTGCGACCCGGCGTCGCTGACCTCGTTCTCGTGGGGCCTGTTCGAGTTGTGGCTCGCCGCCGGGGCGCCCTCGAAGGACGGCTGGGCCATGGACCAGCTGCGCCGTTTCGCCGACGACGACACCGTGCGCCGCCTGACCGCGCTCATCCGCGAGTGGCCCGGCCAGAGCCAGAACCGCAAGGCCGTGCGCGGCCTGGAGATCCTCGGCCACATCGGGTCCGAGGCCGCCCTGCGGTCGGTGCAGTCGATCGCCTCGAACGCGAAGTTCAAGGCGCTCAAGAAGACCGCGGCCGCGCAGATCGAGGTCATCGCCGAGCGCCTGGATCTCAGCCTCGACCAGCTCGCCGACCGCCTCGTGCCCGACTTCGGGCTCGCCTCCGACCGGCCGCTGGTGCTGGAGTACGGGCCGCGGCGGTTCACCGTCAAGTTCGACGAGAGCCTCAAGCCCTTCGTGGTCGACGAGGCCGGCAAGCGCCGCGCGAGCGCCCCGAAGCCGAACGCGAAGGACGACACCGAGCTCGCGCAGGCCTCCTACGAGCGGTTCGCGCTGCTGCGCAAGGAGATCAAGACCGCGGCCACCGAGCTGGTGAAGCGCTTGGAGACCGCGATGATCGAGTGCCGCACGTGGACCGCGGCGGAGTTCCGCCGCTATCTCGTGGAGCACCCGGTCGCGTGGCAGCTCACCGGGCGCCTGGTGTGGCAGCACTCCACGGCGGACGGCTGGCGGTCGTTCCGCCTCGCCGAGGACCGCACGCCCGCCGACGCCGAGGACGAGCCGTTCGACCTCCCCGAGGACGCCCAGGTGCGCATCGCCCACCCGATCAACCTCGCCGACGAGGTCGCCGGCTGGGCCGAGGTGTTCGCCGACTACGAGCTGCTGCAGCCGTTCCCGCAGCTCTCGCGCCCGTTCTACACCCTGACGGACGAGGAGCGCGCGAGCGGCCGCGTGCCGCGCTTCGAGGGCGCCAAGACCGGCGCGGGCCCGATCATCGGCCTGCTCAAGCGCGGCTGGCACTACGGCAGCGCGCGCTCGGGCCCGGGCGGGCACGGGATCTTCCGCACCTTCCCCGAGGGCGGGTTCCTGCTCATCGGCACCGACCCGGGCGTGCACCCGGGCTACGGGTACGACGACGCCGAGCAGACCCTCACCCGGATCGAGGTCGCCCTCCCCGAGGACGGCGCGGTCGACCCGGCGCGCCTCTCGGAGGCGCTCATGGTCGTGTCGCGGCTCGCCCGGGCGAACTAGCGACCGCCGGTGAACGACGGCCGGGCCGCGAATCGCATTCGCGGCCCGGCCGATGTTGTACCTTTCGGGCACGATTGCAGATCGGGAGCCCAACCCCAGGGCCCGGGCGGGGCTGCCGGGTGCCCGCTAGATGCGCGCGTCGGGCCGCAGGCCCTCCAGCTCCACCCACAGCGCCGGCGGGATCTCGACCGCGAGGAGGTCGAGGGTCTCCCGGATGCGCTCGGGGCGCGAGATGCCGACGACCGTCGAGTCGACCAGCGGTGAGCGCGTGGAGAACTGGAGCGCCGCCGCCGCGAGCGGCACGCCCGCCGCCTCGCACGCCGCCGCCATCGCGGCGGCCGCGGCGGCGAAGGCCTCGTCGCGTTCGCCGTAGCAGTACTTCGGCTGCTGCGCCGGGCCCTTCGCGAGCATGCCGCCGCCGTACGGGGCCGCGTTGAGGACGCCGAGGCCCTTGTCGCGCGCGCCCTCGAACAGGCCCTGCGCCTCGCGGTTGAGCAGTGTGAACCGGTTGTGGTTGAGGACCACGTCGAACTCGCCGGTGTCCAGGTACCGCTGCGTCACCTCGACGGAGCCGGAGGCGACCGCGAGGTGGTCGGCGACGCCCGCGTCCCGGAGCGCCACCAGGGCCTCGAGGGCCCCGCCGGGGCCGAAGCCGTCCTGGTCTGCGGACATGAACTCGGGGTCGTGGAGGGCGAGCACCGGCAGGTGGTCGACGCCGAGGCGCTCCAGGCTCTCCTCGACCGAGCGGCGCACGCGGGCGCCGGAGTAGTCGCCGGTCTCGGGGTCGGAGTCCACTTTGGTCTGGAGGACGAAGCCCTCGGGCAGGCCGCCGCGGCGGCGGACCGCCTCGCCCACGCGGCGCTCGGCCAGGCCGTCCTTGCCGTAGTTGTTCCCGGTGTCGAGGTAGTTCACCTCGCTGTCGAAGACCGCGAGGATCGTCTCGACGGCGCGCTCGTCGTCCACGTCGTACCCGTAGGTCTCGGTGAACCCGGCGATCGTGCTCGTGCCGATGCACAGGGGCGTCACTTCGAGTCCGGTGTTGCCGAGAGTGTTGCGCTGCATGCTCATCCGTTCGTATTCAGTATGCGGTTCTTCAGATCGCGGCGGCCGCGTCGAGGCGGGCCGGGTCGAGGGCGTGCTCGATGACCATGACGCCCGCGCCGATGGCGCCGCTCGACTCGCCGGTGCGGGCGGCGGCGATGCGCAGGTGCCTGGTGGCGAGGGGGAGCGAGCGCTGGTAGATCACCTCGCGGACGCCGGCGATGAGGTGGTCGCCCGCGAGCGCGAGGGACCCGCCGATGACGATGATCGAGGGGTTGAAGAAGTTGACGGCCCCGGCGAGGACCTCGCCGATGTCGCGCCCGGCCTGGCGCACGCGCTGCAGGGCCGGGACGGAGCCGGAGCGGGCGAGCTCGACCACGTCGAGGGAGCCGCCGGCGGGGATGCCCTCGGCGGTGAGCGCGGTCGCGATCGCGGCGCCGGAGGCGACGGCCTCGAGGCAGCCGGTGTTCCCGCAGCGGCAGTGGGCGTCGTCGGCGCCCGCGACGCGGATGTGCCCCATGTCGCCGGCGGCGCCCTGCGCGCCGCGGTAGACCTGCCCGCCGACGATGATGCCGCAGCCGATGCCGGTGGCGGCCTTGATGAAAAGCAGGTGCTCGTACTCGGGCCAGGCGGTGAAGTGCTCGCCGAGGGCCATGATGTTCACGTCGTTGTCGACCAGGACCGGCACCGGGAGGCGTTCGCGCACATAGGAGGGGACGTCGAAGCCGTCCCAGCCGGGCATGATCGGCGGGTTCACCGCGCGCCCGGTGGAGTGCTCGACGGGCCCGGGGAGGCCGATCCCGATGCCGAGGAGGTCGGCGGCGGGCCGGTCGACCTCGTCGAGGAGCTTGCGGCCGTGCTCGACGGCCCAGTCGAGGACCGCCTTGGGGCCCAGGGAGATCTCGAGGTCGGCGTTGACGGCGGCGAGCACGGTCCCGGCGAGGTCGGTGACGGCCAGGCGGGCGTGGGTCGCGCCGAGGTCGGCGCCGAGGACGATCTTGGCGGCGGGGTTGAAGGCGAAGGTCGCGGGGGGCCGGCCGCCGGTGGAGGCGGTCTCGCCGCTGGGGGCGATGAGACCGGCGGCGAGGAGCGCGTCGACGCGGCCGGTGACGGTGGAGCGGGCGAGCCCGGTGAGGGCCGACAGTTCGGACCTGGTGCGGGGCACGCCGTCCCGCAGCAGCTGAAGCAGGGTGCCGGCCCCGGCGGCGGCCGCTGGGGCCGCCCGGTGCCGCTCGGTCGAACCATCTGTCACAGGACTAGTGAACCACACGGGTTCGGTCGTACTCATGTCATAACTGTTTCATAACGCGAGCAACTTTTGCTTGTGCTCCGTCATAAGTCTGCCTTACCGTCGTCATATGGCTCACGTCACGATCACTCGGCCGACGACCTACCGCGCCGCCGTCATCGGCACCGGCTTCATGGGGCGGGTCCACTCGCACGCCATCGCCGTCGCCGGGGGCACGGTCGCCGGGATCGCCGGCTCGACCCCCGAGCGGGCGCGCCGCGCCGCGCCCTCGCTGCGGGCCGAGGCGGTCTTCGACGACGTCGACGCGCTCATCGACGCCGCCGACGTCGTCCACGTCTGCGTCCCCAACCACCTCCACGCCCCGATCGCCCTGGCCGCCATCGCCGCCGGCAAGCACGTGGTGTGCGAGAAGCCCCTCGCCACCGACCTCGACACGGCCCGCGCCATGACCGAGGCCGCCGCGAAGGCCGGCGTGGTCGCGACCGTCCCCTTCGTCTACCGCTTCCACCCGATGGTCCGCGAGGCCCGCGCCCGCGTCGCCGCCGGGCGGATCGGCCGCCTCACCCTCGCCCACGGCTCCTACCTCCAGGACTGGCTCCTGCGGCCCGACGACGACAACTGGCGCGTCGACGCCGACAAGGGCGGGGCCCTGCGGGCCTTCGGCGACATCGGCTCCCACTGGTGCGACCTCCTCGAGTTCGTCACCGGCGACCGCATCACCGCCGTCTCGGCCCAGCTGTCGACCGCGAACCGCCGCCGCGGCGGCCGCGAAGTATCCACAGAGGACATCGTGACGCTCCAGTTCGCCACCGCGGGCGGCATGATCGGCTCCACCGTCGTCAGCCAGGTCTCCGCCGGGCGCAAGAACCGCCTCCTGCTGGAGGTCTCCGGCACCGAGGCCACCCTGGCGTTCGACCAGGAGCGCCCCGAGACGCTGTGGATCGGCGGCCGCGAGATCAACGGCGAGCTCATGCGCGACCCCGAGCTGCTGAGCGGGGACGCCGCGCGACTCGCGCACGTCCCCGGCGGCCACGCCCAGGGCTACCAGGACTGCTTCAACGCCTTCGTCGCCGACACCGGCGCGGCGATCGCGGGGAACGCCCCCGAGGGGCTGCCGGTGTTCGAGGACGGCCTGCGCGCCGCCCGCATCGCCGAGGCCGTCGCCGCGTCGGCGCGGACCCGGGACTGGGCGGAGGTGCCCCGATGACCGAGACCCTGCTCGCCATGCGCGGCATCGGGAAGTCCTTCCTCGGCGTCCCCGTGCTCTCCTCAGTGGACCTCACGATGAACCAGGGGGAGGTCCACGCGCTGGTGGGGGAGAACGGCGCCGGCAAGTCCACGCTCATGAAGATCCTCGCCGGCGTCCACACCGCCGACGCCGGCACCATCGAGCTGGACGGCCGCGCCGTCTCCTTCACCCACCCCCTCCAGGCCCAGCACGCCGGGGTCGCCTCGGTCTTCCAGGAGTTCAACCTCCTGCCCGAGCTCACCGTCGCCGAGAACGTCCACCTCGGGCGCGAACCCAAGCGGCGCGGGCTCATCGACCGCCGCGCCATGGTCGACGCCACCGCCGCGATCCTCGCCGACCTCGGCGTCGACGACCTCCCGCCCACCGCCCGAGTCGGCTCGCTCTCGGTGGCGCACCAGCAGATCGCCGAGATCGCGAAGGCCCTCTCCCAGGGCGCCGACCTCATCTGCATGGACGAGCCGACCGCCGCGCTCGCCGACGCCGAGGTCGAGCTCCTCTACCGCCTCGTCGGCCGCCTGCGCGAGCGCGGCACCGCCGTCCTCTACGTCTCCCACCGGCTCAAGGAGATCTTCGACCTCTGCGACCGGATCACCGTCCTCAAGGACGGCCGCCTCGTCGACAGCGTCGCCACCGCCGACATCACCCCCGACGACCTGGTCGCCAAGATGGTCGGGCGCCGCATCGAGTCCCAGTTCCCCGAGCGCCTCCCCGGCACCGTCCACGGCGACGTCCGCCTCAAGGTCGCCGGCGGCGGGAACGACTACGTCGACGGGATCGACCTCGAGGTGCGCGCCGGCGAGATCGTCGGCCTCGCCGGGCTCCAGGGCTCGGGCCGCACCGAGATCGCCGAGGCCGTCTTCGGCATCGCCCCGTTCACCCGCGGCACCGTCGAGGTCGACGGCGCCCCGGTCCGGATCACCCGGCCCCGCAAGGCCATCGGCGCCGGCATCGCCCTCGTCACCGAGGACCGCAAGGCCGAGGGCCTGGCCCTGTGGCAGTCGGTGCGCGCCAACGCCCGCATGGTCCTCGACGCCAACGCCCGCGTCCACTCCCGGCGCCGCCTCGCCCGCGTCTCCGACCTCCTCGCCAGCCTCGACCTCGTCGCCCGCGGCGAGGACCAGGAGGTCCGGTTCCTCTCCGGCGGCAACCAGCAGAAGGTCGTCGTCGCCAAGTGGCTCGCGGCCGAGCCCGGGGTCATCGTCCTCGACGAGCCCACCCGCGGGATCGACGTGGGCGCCAAGCACAAGCTGTACTCCGTGATCCGCGAGCTCGCCGCCGAAGGCCTCGCGGTGCTCCTCATCGCCTCCGAGCTCATCGAGGTCATCGGCCTCGCCGACCGGATCGTGGTCCTCCACGACGGCCGCATCGCCGGCGAGCTCCCCGGCGGCGCCACCGAGCAGCAGGTCATGGCCTACGCGACCGGAAGGGGCCCGGAATGACCCAGCGCCTCCGCACCCCCCGCCTCGGCACCACCGCCCTCATCTACCTCGCGCTCGCGGGCGTCCTCGCCGCCGGCGCGGTCGCCGTGGCCCTCGACGGCGGGAACCTGTTCGCCACCGCGAACCTCGTCGACATGCTCACCCGCACCAGCCTCACCGGGTTCCTCGCCATCGGCATGACCCTGGTGATCCTGTGCCGGTCCCTCGACCTGTCCGTCGGGTACACCGCCGCGCTCTCCAGCCTCGTCGCGGCGACCACGATGGACGGGCAGGCCGCGAACGTGCCGCTCGCGATCGCCGCGGTCCTGCTCGTCTCCGGCCTCATCGGGGCCGCCAACGGCGCGGTCACCGCGTACCTCGGCGTCAACCCGTTCATCACCACCCTCGGCACCGGCCTCATCATCAAGGGCTACCTGGACACCCAGTACAAGGGCCCCGCCGGGGACGTGCCCGCGGTGTTCCAGCAGTTCGGGTACACCCGCATCGGACCCGTCCCGATGTCCACACTGGTCATGCTGGCGGTGGCGGCGGCCGCGATCTGGTTCCTGCGCTCCAGCCGCACCGGCCACCACATGTACGCCGTCGGCGGCGACGCGGACGTCGCGCGCATGTCCGGCATCCGCACCGGCCGCACGCTCCTGGCCGCGCACGTGCTGTGCGGCATGACGGCCGGCGTCGCGGGCCTGCTGCTGGCCGCCCGCTTCGGCACCGGCTCGGCCGAGGCCTACACCAACCTCTACGAGCTCGACGCGATCGCCGCCGTCGTCCTCGGCGGCACGCTCCTCCTCGGCGGCAGGGGCGGCGTCGCCGGGACCGTCGCGGGCGTGGCGATCCTGGCCGTGCTCGACACCGTGTTCAACGTGCTCCAGATCGACCCGTTCGCGAAGGACGTGCTGCGCGGCGTCGTCATCATCGCGGCCGTCGCGATCTACGCCCGCCGCCAGCTCGACCGGACCGCCCGCAGGCCCCGCTTCGCAGAAGGGAGGGCGTCATGACCCGCGCCCGGGAGCTGCTGCTGCGCGCGACGAACCCGACCGCCACGGTCTTCGTCCTGCTCGTCCTCGTCTTCGCCGCCGTGTTCGCGATGAACCCCGGCTTCTTCGAGGGCCCCTCCCTCATGGCCTTCCTCAAGCAGGCCGCGCCCCTGGTGATCCTCGCCGCCGGGCAGTACTTCGTGATCGTCTCGGGGAACTTCGACCTCTCGGTCGGCGCGCTCGTCGGGGCGCAGGTCGTCATCGCCGCGCGCCTCATCGACGGCGAGGAGTCCCGCACCGTCCCGGTCATGATCGTCATGGCGCTGTTCGGGATCGGCGTGGGCCTCGTCAACGGGCTCATCACGACCGCGCTCAAGGTCCAGTCGTTCATCACCACCCTCGGGATGCTCCTGGTCCTGTACGGCGCCATCCGCCTGTGGACCGGCGGCGCCCCGACCGGCAGCCTCTCCGAGTCGTTCCGCCAGGCCGGGCGCATGGGCATCGAGAACGTCCCCGTCCTCGGCCAGATCCCGTGGGCCCTGCTCATCATGATCGCCGTCGGCGCCGGCTCGGTCCTGCTCATGCGCACCCGCTTCGGGCGCATCCTCATGGCCGCCGGCGACAACGAGCGCGCCGCCGCGCTCTCGGGCGCCCGCGTCGACACCGCCCGCATCGCCGCATTCGTCCTCTCAGGACTGTCGGCGACGGTGGCCGGGATCCTCATCGGCGGGTTCGCCGGCGTCAGCGCGCAGGTCGGCGACGGCCTGGAGTTCACCGTCATCACCGCGGTGGTCCTCGGCGGCGTCGTCCTCGGCGGCGGCCGCGGCTCCGTGCTCGCCGCCATGGCAGGGGCCCTCGTCATCGAGGCCCTGTTCACCCTGTTCAACCAGATGGCCCTCCCGGCGACGCTCCGGCCCGCCCTCCAGGGCGCCATCATCATCGCCGCCGTCGCCTACGCGGCCCGGCGCCGACCCGTTCCGACCGCCACCGCAAGTCCGACTCCCTCATGAAAAGAAGGTCAAGCACCATGCGGACAACCCGTATAGCCGCAGCCGCCGCAGCAGCACTCGGCATCCTGCTCGCGACCGCCTGCACCACCGACACCCCCACCGACGAGGCCGACGAGGCCACCACCGAGGCCGAGTCCGGCGACGAGTGGTTCGTCCAGGCCGACTACGACGCCCAGCTCGCGCAGCGCGACGTCGAGCCCGAAGGAGACCCGGCCGCGCCGTGGCTCCAGGCCATCGAGCCCGAGTGGGTCGACACGGCCGCGTTCGCGCAGGAGGGCGGCGACGCCACCGTCTGCTTCTCGAACGCCTCGGTCTCCAACCCGTGGCGCGTCACCGGCTGGATCACCATGCAGCAGCAGGTCGAGGTCCTCCAGTCCGAGGGCAAGATCGGCGAGTTCCGGCACTCCGACGCCGGGGACGACGACGACCAGCAGATCAGCGACATCCAGGCGTTCGTCGACTCCGGCGACTGCGACGCGCTCATCATCTCCCCGTCGACCACCGCGACCCTCACGCCCGCCGTCGAGGCGGCCTGCGAGTCCGGCGTCCCGGTGATCATCTTCGACCGCGGCGTCAACACCGACTGCGCCGTCACCTTCATCCACCCGATCGGCGGCTACGCCTTCGGCGCCGACGCCGCCGAGTTCCTGGTCGACAACCTCGAACCGGGCTCGACGGTCCTCGCCCTGCGCATCCTCCCGGGCGTCGACGTCCTCGAGAACCGCTGGGCCGCCGCGGAGGAGATCTTCGCCGGCTCGGAGCTGGAGATCCTCGGCAACGAGTTCACCGGCGGCGACGCCGCCGAGATCAAGAACATCGTCACGCAGTACCTCCAGCGCGGCGACGTCGACGGGATCTGGATGGACGCCGGCGACGGCGCCGTCGCGGCCATCGAGGCGTTCGAGGACGCCGGCGCGCCCTACCCGGTCATGACCGGCGAGGACGAGCTGTCGTTCATGCGCAAGTGGCAGGAGACCGGCATGACCGCGCTCGCGCCCGTGTACTCGAACTTCCAGTGGCGCACCCCGGTGATCGCGGCGACGATGATCCTCGCGGGCGAGCAGGTCCCGGCCGAGTGGGTCCTCCCGCAGGACCCGATCACCGAGGCCGAGCTCGACCAGTACCTGGAGATCAACGCCGACATGCCCTCGCTGCACTACGCCAAGTTCGGCGGCGAGGACCTGCCCGGGTTCCCCGACGCCTGGCAGGACCGTTGACCCGCATAGGCGTCAACACCTGGGTCTGGGCCTCGCCGCTCGACGACGAGGCCCTGGCCCGGCTCGCGCCGCGCGTGCGCGACTGGGGGTTCGACGCGATCGAGCTCCCCGTCGAGTCCCCCGGTGACTGGGACGCCGCGCGCGCGGCCGGGCTCCTCGAACGGCTCGGCCTCGCCGCGACGGTCGTCCTCGTCATGGGCCCCGGCCGCGAACTCGTCGCCGCCCCGGCGGCGACCGTGGCCGCGACCCAGGACTACCTGCGCGCGGTCGTGGACGCCGCCGTCGCCGTCGGCTCCCCGGTGATCGCCGGGCCCGCGTACGCGTCGGTCGGCCGCACCTGGCGCATCGAGGACCGCGCGGCGGCGTACGCGGAGCTGCGGGCCAACCTCCGGCCCGTCGCCGAGTACGCCGCCGAGCGGGGCGTGACCGTCGCCGTCGAACCGCTGAACCGGTACGAGACGAGCCTGCTCAACACCGTCGACCAGGCGCTCGAAGCGCTCGACGGCCTGCCCGGGACCGGACTGGCCCTCGACGTCTACCACATGAACATCGAGGAGACCGACCTCCCGGCGGCGATCGCAAGGGCCGCAGGGAGGATCGCGCACGTCCAGGTCTCCGCGAACGACCGGGGCGCACCCGGCCGCGACCACCTCGACTGGCCCGCGCTCCTGGCCGCGCTCGGCGACGCCGGGTACGCCGGCCCCCTTGTCATCGAGTCGTTCACGGCGCACAATGCGACCATCGCCACCGCCGCGTCGATCTGGCGCCCCCTCGCGCCGACCCAGGACGACATCGCCGTCGACGGCCTCGCCTACCTGAGGAGCCTGCATGCCTAGACCGATCACGCTGTTCACCGGCCAGTGGGCCGACCTGCCGTTCGAGGAGGTGTGCCGGCTCGCGGCCTCGTGGGGCTACGACGGGCTCGAGGTCGCCTGCTGGGGCGACCACCTCGACGTGCGCCGCGCCGCCGTCGACGACGACTACGCGGCCGAGCGCAAGGCGATCCTCGAATCGCACGGCCTGGGCCTGTGGGCGATCTCGAACCACCTGGTCGGCCAGGCGGTCTGCGACGACCCGATCGACGACCGGCACCGGGCCATCGTGCCCTCGCACGTGTGGGGCGACGGCGACCCCGAGGGCGTGCGGCAGCGCGCCGCCGAGGAGATGAAGGCGACCGCGCGGGCCGCCGCGAAGCTCGGCGTCGACACCGTCATCGGCTTCACCGGCTCGGCCGTGTGGAAGTACGTGGCGATGTTCCCGCCCGTCTCCGAGGCGGTCGTCGAGGCCGGCTACGACGACTTCGCGGCCCGCTGGAACCCGATCCTCGACGTGTTCGACGAGGTCGGCGTCCGCTTCGCGCACGAGGTGCACCCCTCGGAGATCGCCTACGACTACTGGTCGACGCACCGCGCACTGGAGGCCGTGGGCCACCGGACCGCGTTCGGGCTCAACTGGGACCCGAGCCACATGGTGTGGCAGGACATCGACCCGGCCGCGTTCCTGTGGGACTTCCGGGACCGGATCTACCACGTGGACTGCAAGGACACCCGCAGGCGCTTCGACGGCCGCAACGGCCGCCTCGGCTCGCACCTGCCGTGGGGCGACCCGCGGCGCGGCTGGGACTTCGTCTCCACCGGCCACGGCGACGTGCCGTGGGAGGACTGCTTCCGCGTGCTCAACCGCATCGGGTACGCCGGGCCGGTCTCCATCGAGTGGGAGGACGCCGGCATGGACCGCCTCCGCGGGGCCGCCGAGGCCGTGGAGTTCGTGCGCGGCTTGAACTTCGACCCGCCGGCGGCGTCCTTCGACGCCGCGTTCGGCTCGGACTGACGCGACGCCCGGGCCGCCCCCCACGGGGGGCGGCCCGGGCCGGTTTCCCGCGTCAGGCGAAGGAGAACAGCGGCGGGAACAGCAGCACCACGGCCGCGGCCCAGGCCGCGTAGACCGGCATGTACCCGGTCTGCCACTGCTCCAGCAGCGCGAACCGCTTGCGGCGCCTGATGATCGAGATGTACAGCCACGCCGTCCACGCGAGGTTGACGAACAGGACGAGGTTCTCGCCGAGCGCGGCGCTCTTGTTCGGAGTGAGGCCCCACTCGGTGATCCGGCCGAGGATCGCGATGAGCACGAGCACGTCGATGAGCAGGGCGCTCACCACGAGCGCGAGCTGCATCCAGTCGAACACCCCGGGCTTCGCGGCGGCGTCGCGCGCCGAGATCGAGTACAGGACCAGGCCGAGCACGACGGCCAGCAGCAGGTCGAACAGGATGAGCATGTCGCGTTCGACGTCGATCGCGTTGGTGGTCACGCCGATCGCGACGAGGACCGCGACGAGCGTGACGGCGAACAGCGGCGTGAACACGCGGGTGAGCACCGGCGCCATGTTCTCGATGACGCTCTGCTTGGCCTCCACCAGCCACGCGGCGACCACGACGGCCGCGGCCAGGCCGCAGGGCATGAGCCACTCGGAGATGAACACCTCGGCGTCGACGTCGATCGCGCCGAACACCCCGACGGTGAACGCGGTCAGCACCCCGCCGCCGAGTCCGATGAGGACCAGGTAGATGAACCACTCGCCGGTGAACCGGATGAAGTCCATGCGCTTCTGCCCCGAGCGCCACTCGCCGCCCGCGTACGCGACGCCGACGACGAACCACAGCAGCAGCGGCAGGTGGATCGCGCTGAGCACCACCGACTGCGAGTCCGAGTCCATCGGGTAGGCGTTGTTCGCGACCGCGCCGGCGGCGAACAGCGCCGCCACCGCGCCGATCGCCGGGCCGGACAGGCGCCGGCGCCACGCGAAGTACACCGCGAGCGGCGCGAGGACCAGCAGGCCCATGTTGCGGCCGTAGAAGTCGCCGCTGTCGTCGAAACTGAACCCGAACAGCGCCGGGAGCTTGATCGCGACCGCCCCGAGCGCGGCGCACGCGAGCATGACTAGCAGGCCCCGGCGGCGCTCGGACTCGGCGGCGGCGTCCCGGTCGGGGTCGAGCACGAGCTGCTTCCACAGCCGGTCGGAGTGCTCGCGGGCGAACTCGCGGGAGAGGTCGTCCATGCGGCCCATGCGCTTGACGGCGATGAGGAACGCCTCGTCGGACTTCAGCCCCGACTCGGTCAGGTCCCCGACCCGCTCGCGCAGGTGGTCCTCCAGCTCGTCGACGTCGGCGCCGCTGATCGCCTTGCGGCGCAGCATGTACGACCGCCACTCGGCGATCTGGGCCTCGAGTTCGGTGTCGGTGCCGGTCATGTCAGGCCTCCAGTGCCGGTGGGACGATCGGACCGAGGGCGCGGGTGGCCTTCCAGACGTCCTGGAGCGCGTCGGTGACGGCGGCCCACTGGCGGCGCTGCTCGGCGAGCTCGCGGAGCCCGTCCTCGGTGATGGCGTAGTACTTGCGGCGCCGCCCGCCTTCGGGCGTGCGCCAGGACGATTCGACGTGGCCGAGCCGCTCCAGCCGGTGCAGGAGGGGGTAGAGCAGGCCCTCGGTCCATTCGAGGCGGCCGCCGGAGCGGTCGCTGATCTGCTTGAGGATCGCGTATCCGTAGCTCTCCTCCTCGGCGAGGATGCCGAGCACGAGCGGGGTGGCCGAGGCCGCCACGAGGTCTTTCGCGATGTGCATGAGGGGGAGCGCCTCCTTTACCTAGAACTTCTATGCCTTGCTGTTCTATGCATCGTAGATCTAGGTCTCCCCGGTTGTCAACACGGCCCCGGCCGGGCCCGGACACGCTCCGGCGGCCGCGGTCACGACCGGCCGCGTGCGCGACCGGTCCTCGACACGACGACGGCCCGGCCGGGAACCCGGCCGGGCCGCACGCCTCCGATCAGCCGTTCGGCAGGATCACCGCGCGCCCGTTGATCTGCCCCGCGTGCAGCCGCTCGTACGCCCGCGGGGCCTCCTCCAGCGAGTACGTCTCCACGTGCACGTCGATGTGGCCGCCGCGCGCCAGGTCGAACACCTCGATGAGCTCGTCGCGCGAGCCCCAGTACGGCGCCTTCACCGACACCTCGAACGGCAGCGCCCCGAACCCGACCGGCAGCGTCCCGCCGCCGATGCCCACGATCGTCACGTCGGCCTCCACCGACGCGCACGCGCCCGCGGTCGCCACCGTCGGGGCCACGCCCACGAAGTCGAACACCGCCTGCGCGCCGATCCCGCCGGTCAGGTCCTTCACCTTGCCCGCGGCCTCCCCGTTCGACAGGAACGCCTCGTGCGCCCCGACCTTCCGCGCCAGTTCGAGCTTGTCCTCCGACACGTCCAGCGCCACCACCCGCGCGGCCGTGAGCGCCCGCAGCAGCTGCACCGCGACGTGCCCGAGCCCGCCGGTGCCGATGACGACCGCCGTCGACCCCGGCGCCAGCTTCGGCAGCGACTTCTTGATCGCGTGGTACGGGGTCAGCCCCGCGTCGGTGAGCGGCACGGTCTGCACCGGGTCGAGGCCGCCGAGCGGCACCAGGTGCCGGGCGTCGTCGACGATCAGGTACTCGGCGATCGCGCCGGGGGAGCCGAGGCCGGGCGGGTTGATGTCGAGCTCGCGCACGCGCTGGCAGTAGTTCTCCTCGCCCGCCGCGCACTTGATGCACCGCCCGCACCCCCACGGGCCGTACACGGCGACGGACTCGCCGATCTCGACCCCGGTGACGCCGTCGCCGAGCGCGGCGACGGTGCCCGCGCCCTCGTGGCCGAGCGTCAGCGGCAGCTGGTAGGGGAAGCCCTCGGCGGGCCACTCCATGACGGCGATGTCGGAGTGGCACACCCCGGCGGCGGTGACCTTGAGGAGGACCTCGCCGGGCTTCGGTTCGGGCGTGGGGATCTCGACGACCTCGGGGGCGGCCCCGATCTCGCGGTACTGCAACGCTTTCATGGACGCCTCCGTACGGCTCTGGTGCGGCCCTCGAATCCGCAGTTCACAGGGCCCGCTGACCCGGTCACCGTAACCCGGATCGGACGGTGCGGGGCCGGGTTCGGGGCACTCGCCGGGCGGGCCCGGCGGCCGCGCTGGCCGCGGGCGGCGCGGGTGGGCTAGGTTCGGCGCGTGGACTTCGCAGACGACCCCCAGGCGCTCCTCGACCGCGTCGAGGCGCTCGGTGCGGGCGGCGGGCGCGTGCTCATCGGCATCGCGGGCTGCCCGGGCGCGGGCAAGACGACCGCGGCCGCGTGGCTCGCGCGCACCCTCGCCGCGGGCGGCGTCCCGGCCGTGCAGGTCCCGATGGACGGCTTCCACCTCGCGAACGCCGAGCTGGTCCGGCTGGGCCGACGCGGCCGCAAGGGCGCGATCGACACGTTCGACGGCCACGGCTACCGGGCGCTCCTCGACCGCCTCGCCGCCGACCGCGAGGCGGTCGTCTACGCCCCCGAGTACGACCGCCGCGTCGAGGAGCCCGTGGCGGGCTCGATCGCGGTCCCGCCCGAGGCCGGGACCGTGGTGACCGAGGGGAACTACCTGCTCGACGAGTCCGGCCCGTGGCCCGCGGTCCGCGCGGCCCTCACCGAGGTCTGGTACTGCGAGACGCCCGAGCCGCTGCGCCTGGAGCGGCTCGTCGCGCGCCACGAGCGCTTCGGGAAGTCCCCGGAGCACGCCCGCAGCTGGGTCGCCGAGGTCGACGAGCGCAACGCCGACCGCATCCGCGCGACCCGCCACCGCGCCGACCTGGTCGTCGACTTCGAGGCCCTCGGCATAGGCAGGGCTCCAGGCCGTCCCTGACCCCCACCCGCCCGGGGACCGTAGGCGCAACCCTCCGCCGGGGGTCCGACAGGAACCGGCCCCCGGGGCCGCCGTGTCACCCGATCGGGGACGGATCGCCGCCCGCGTGCCGCGTGAACGGCGCGGTCAGGTGCGGGGTCGCGAGGTGCAGCGCGCCGTCGGCGCCCAGGATCCGCTCGCGCGAGCGCCGGGCCTCCCCGGGGTCCATCTCGTGCGCGTACGCCAGGCCCGGGTTCCGCAGCTGGATCGCGTGCACCAGGAGGTCGCCGGTGACGGCGGCGGTCTCGCGCCCGGCCTCGACGAGCACGCTCTGGTGGCCGGGCGTGTGGCCCGGGGTCGCCACGACGCGCTCGCCCGTGGAAAGCGCGGTGTCGCCGTCGAGCAGCCGCAACTGCCCCGCGTCCCGGAGCGGCGCGAGGAGGGACCCTTCCAGGCTCGGGTTGATCGACTCGATCGCGTCGGCCTCGTCGCGCTGCAGGAGGTATTCGGCGTTCGGGAAGTACGGCCGCCGCTCCGCGCCGACGACCGCCCACCCGACGTGGTCGGAGTGCAGATGCGTCAAGACCACAGTGGACACCTCGGCGGGGTCGACGCCCGCCTCCGCCAGCGACTCCGGCAGCCGGCCCGGCACCGGCGCCCACGCCGCCGCGAGGCTGTCGGCCGGGCCGATCCCCGCGTCCACCAGCGTCACGCCCCGCTCCGACCGGATCGCGAAGGCCCGGAACCGCAGCACCCACCGGCCCTCGGCGTCCACCGCGCCGGGGTCGAACGCGTCCGCGTCGGCCCACTGGGCCGCGCTCGCGTCCGGGAACGCCGTCGCCCGGGGGGAGAAGAACGGGCCCTCGCCGTCGTCGAGGGCGATCAGGGTGTGCGCGCCGAGGCGCAGCGAAGGAGGGGTCATCGCCCGATCCTGCCACGGATTTCCACCCCCATGACCTGCGGGGTTGCCATGGAGTGCACTCCAGGACGTAGGCTGCGGGCGTTCACGTCGACGAAGGGGGAGCGCGATGGCGCGCGTGGCGGTCACCGGAGGCAGCGGCAAGCTCGGCAGGGCCTGCGTACGGGATCTGGTCGAGCACGGCTGGGACGTCGTCAACCTCGACCGGCGCCCCTCGCCCGACCATCATGACGGCGTGGTGTTCTCGCAGGTGGACCTCACCGACTACGGCCAGGCCGTCGAGGCGCTGACCGCGATCGACGACCGGTTCGCCGGCGTCGACGCGCTCGTCCACCTCGCCGCGGTCCCCGCGCCCGGCCTCCAGCCGAACTCGGCCGTCTTCCGCAACAACATGCTCACCAGCTACAACGTGTTCGCGGCCGCGCGCCTCGCCGGGATCGAGAACCTCGTGTGGGCCTCCAGCGAGACCGTCCTCGGCCTCCCCTTCGAGACCCCGCCGCCCTACCTCCCCGTCGACGAGGCGTACGCGCCCCGCCCCGAGTCCACGTACTCCCTGGTGAAGACCATGGAGGAGGCCATGGTCGACCAGTTCTGCCGCTGGAACCCCGCGCTCAAGGCGATCGGCCTGCGCTTCTCCAACGTCATGTACCCCGAGGACTACGCGGCGTTCCCCGCGTTCGACGCCGACCCCGAGCTGCGCCGGTGGAACCTCTGGTCCTACATCGACGCCCGCGACGGCGCGCTCGCGATCCGCCGCGGCCTCGAACACCGGGGCACCGGCAAGGAGGTCTTCGTGATCGCCTCCCCCGACACCGTGATGACCACGCCCACCGCCGACCTCGTCGCCCGCCACTACCCGGACCTGGAGCTCACGCGTCCCGTCTCCGGCCACGAGACGCTCCTCTCGATCGACAAGGCCCGCAGGGTCCTCGGCTTCGACCCGCGGCACTCCTGGCGCGACCACGTCTGAGCCGCAACGGGTCGGGCGCGCCGTGCAACCCCGGGTCGGTTTCGGCGCATCTATGAGGTGCCGCCCGAACCGCCGAACCAGGAAGGCCGCTCGACCATGCGCCGAACCCCACTTTCACGCCTGCTCCCGCTCCTCGCCCTGCCGCTCCTCCTGACCGCCTGCGGCGGTGAGGAACCGGAGGAGGTGACGGCGGAGGACGTCGACCGCATCGAGCAGGCGATCATGAACGGCTCGGAGACCGCCTGGGAGCTGGTCCTGCTCGAGCGGCGCGTCGGGGCGATGTGCATGCAGGACCTCGGCTTCACGGTGAACGACCCGCACACCCTCTCCGGCAGCGTCGTCCCCGACCGGTTCACGGGCTTCGCCTCCCCGTACACCCGCATCCCCACGGTCGAGCAGGCCGAGCTGTTCGGCTTCGGGCTCTGGCCCCACTACCTCGACACCCCCGCCGCGGAGGAGATGCGCGAGCACCCCGAGCTCCTGGCGTTCACCGCCGACGACCAGGGCTGGACTGACCCGGACGCCGAAGCGGGCCACGCCGAGTTCGAGGCCGAATCGGACGAGTACCAGGAGGAGTGGAGCCGGGCCTTCCACGGCGACGAGCGCCACGAGTACCAGGAGGCGGTGAGCGAGGCGGTCGAGTCGGGCGCGGACTACGACGAGATCGGCCTCGAACTGCCGCCGTTCGGCGGCTGCGAGCTCGAGACGATCACCGCGGTGTACGGCGGGCCGGAGCTCCTCGAGGCCGAGGACGGCGACTACTGGGTCAAGCCCGGCCCCGGCGAGAGCCCGCTGACCTCGGTCGGCGACGGCGAGCTGTACACCGAGCTGTCCGCGTCGTACGCCGACCAGGAGGAGGCCTTCTTCGTCTGCCTCGCCGAGGGCGGGTACGAGGGCTTCGCGTTCGACGAGCTCGGCTGGCTGAACACTTACGACTTCATCGCGAACGGCGTCTACGACGCGGGCTTCGTGGTCGAGCTGGGGGGCGAGGAGGTCCTGGTCCCCGAGATCCCCGACGACGTGCGGGACGAGGCCGACGACCAGCAGTCCCTGGAGACCGCCGTCGCCGTGGACTTCGCGCGGTGCGCCCAGGACGCCGGCCTGCGCGACGGCCCCGAGGAGGACTGGGCCCTCATGTACACCGAGCGCCTGATCGGGAAGGAGACGGCGATCCTGGCCTGGCAGGAGGAGATCGACGGGTACTTCGCGAACGCCCAGGCGTACATCGAGGGCGAGTGAGGCCGCCGGCTCCGGCCGAGACCGGTGCGGGTGTCGGCCCCCGGGCCTACGATCGGGGCATGGCCGTGAATTTCAAGATCTGCATCGACGCCGCCGACCCCCACCTGCTCGCCGACTTCTGGGCCGCGGCGATGGGGTACGAGGTCGAGGACCATTCGGGGCTCATCGCGACCCTGCTCGAACAGGGGGTCGTCACCGAGGACCTCACGACCGAGGTCCACGGGCGCAGGGGCTGGAAGACCGCCGCGGCGGTCCGCGACCCCGACGCCCCGTTCGACCCGCACTCCGGCGTCGGCAAGGGCATGCGCCTGCTGTTCCAGACCGTGCCCGAGCCGAAGACCGTCAAGAACCGCGTCCACCTGGACCTCCACTACGGCCCCGACTCCTACGAGGCCGAGGCCGACCGCCTCGAAGGCCTCGGCGCGACCCGCCTGGGCGCGTACGACGAGGACGGCGCCAAGTGGATCCTCATGGCCGACCCCGAGGGCAACGAGTTCTGCTGCCACGCCTGACGACCGGCACGAGGGAGGAGAGGCCGGCCGACGAGGCGGCTGGACCCGGTATGTTCGAACTGGAAACGAGCAGAAGGTACACCGCAATGCCCACACCAGACCCGAACATCCGCCTCTCCAACGCCGACCGGGAAGCGCTCATCGCCCGGCTGCACGCCGCCACCGAGGAGGGCCGCCTCGACCTGGACGAGTTCGCCGAGCGCTCCACCGGCGTCTACCAGGCCAAGACCTACGCCGAGGTCGAACGCCTCCTCGCCGACCTCCCCGAGGACGGCCGCGCCGCGCTGGCGATCCCCAAGCGGGGGAAGGCCGTCGACGTGCCCGACCTCGTCCTCAAGCCCGTCCACAGCCGCGTCAAGCGCGAAGGCGCGTGGACCGTCCCGGCGCGCATCCGGTCGAAGCAGGTGCACAGCGGCGTCAAGCTCGACTGCCGCGAGGCCGAGTTCGCCGCCGCCGATATCGAGGTCGCGGTCGACCTCACCCACTCGCAGATGACGCTGGTCCTGCCGCGGCACGCCTCCGCGGTCGACGACGGCGTCGACCTGCACGGCGGCGCGGTCGTCAACAAGTGCTCGAAGGCGACCGACGGCCCGCGGTTCCACCTCACCGGCACCAGCCGCTACGGCAGGCTCACCGTCCGCTACGAGCGCCGGTTCCTGTGGTGGCGCTTCTGAACCCGACGCCCTGAAGCTTCGAGGGGCCGGCCGATCCGCACGGATCGGCCGGCCCCTCGCTTCGTTCCCGCGGCGACCCCGCCGCCGTCGCTCGTTCCGCCCCGCCGCCACCCCGCTGTCTCTCGTCCCGCCCCGCGGATCGCTCCGGCGCCCCGCCCCACGCCACCGGAGTGTCACCCGGGAAGCGGTGCCGCCCTTGCCGTGTCACCCGGTCCGGTAGCAGGTTGTTCACTATTCGCCACGCGATGTCCCCCTAACGGCGTAACTCGCACGCCTGAGCCTCGTTAATCCAACACCCCCCTCACATCTGCCCACCTGCGATCCCACCCGATTCCCACCGGTCGCGCCGCCCCCACCGGCGGTGCGATGCACCATCGAAAGCGAGAACACCATGACCACCATGGTTGTGTGCGTCCAGACCGTGCAAGCGGCCAGGGCGATATCCGCCAGCGCGTCCCGCATGGGCCAGTCGCTGGCGATCCGGACCGTCGACTGCGCCGCGGCCCTGCTGGTCGAGCTGCGCCAGCGGCTGGTCCAGACCGCCGTCATCGATTTCAAGCTCGCGGCGCCGAACCCGGTCGTCTTCGCGCAGAACCTGCGCTCGCGGTTCCCGCAGACCGCGCTGTTCATGTGCGGCGACGCCGAGCCGCGGATCGCGGCGATGGTCGTCGCGGCCGGCGCGCGCGGGGTCCTGCGCGCGCCCGCGTCCGGCGGCGACGCGCTGCTCGTCGCGTTCACGCAGGCGTTCCAGTTCGCCTGCCGCGCGGCGGCGGAGGCCGCGGAGGCGCTGCCGCGCCAGCGGCCGGGCCGCAACGGCTCGCTGCTGAGCAACCGGGAGCTGGAGGTCCTGTGGGCCATGTGCGAGGGGTTGACGAACGCGGAGATCGGTCAGCGCCTGCACGTCTCGGAGGACACCGTCAAGACCCATGCGAAGCGCATGTACAACAAGCTGGGCGCGCGGGACCGCGCGCAGGCGGTCGCCCGGGCGTTCCGCTCCGGGCTGGTCGCGTGAGGCGGGAGGCGCTCCGTTGGCGGTTGACTACGGATCGTTCCCGCTGGGATACTCGGCAGCTTCGGACCTCCGGTTGAAACGAGGCGATGCCGATGGCGCTCACTGAGGAGCACCGCGAGAAGTGGCTGCGGGTCCTCGGCGGCTACCCGGACGACGAGAAGCCCGATCCGGAGCACCGCCTCGCGGTGGAGACCTCCTGCTCGGGGTTCCTGGGGAACATGTGGACGCGGGCGACGATGCCCGAGGTGCAGGGGGTCTCGCTGGCGGAGCTGGAGACGGTCTTCGTGCAGTACCACCTGAGCCGGCCGGAGCCGTTCTCGGCCGCGATGCTCGCGGCGATGACGGAGCTGGCGGACGCGCCGGGGGGCCGCCGTGCGGCGGCGAAGGCCCTTGAGCGCCTTGGGAGGCTGGGGGTGCCGCCGCCGTCGTGGTACGGGGAGGAGATGACGCTGGGGGAGTGCTGGAAGGCCGGCGACGTGTACGGCGACCAGCTCACCTTCTTCTGCTCCTTCCACGCGCCCAGCGGGGACCAGGCCCTGTCCTACACGGTCGACTACTCGGAGTACCACTTCGACATGGTCGTGGACTGCGACGCGACGGGGGACCTCGACCGGCTGCTGGAGCTGCACCGGGTCCGGAACGCGAAGAGCCTGGACCGGCTGTTCGTGCCGGTGGAGGCCGATCCGGCGGAGGTGTCCGCGGGGACGCGGCGGTCGCTGGAGGACTGGGACATCTTCTGCGTGGAGGGCGACGCGCGGCGGCTGGCGCCGCGGTTCCTGATGCTGCGGGAGCTGTGGCGGGCGCGGCTGCGGCGGTTCCCGCGGGCCGAGCCGGCGGAGGTCCGGCAGCCGTCCGACGACGAGCTGTCGCTGTTCGCGTCGGGCTTCCTCAACCACCTGCTGGGCCGGATCCTGCTGGAGGCCAGGCATGTCGAGGCGATCCGGGAGCTGTGCTGGTTCCACGGGATCAACGGCCCGAAGGTGAGTCCGACGCGCGCGTACGTGTTCCTGGAGCGGTGGCTGCCGGCGAAGTACGAGCCGGGGGACCCGGTCGTGGAGGCGGTGCGGGACCTGTTCATCCCGTTCCTGCGCTGGACCGCGTCGGCGACGGACCTGGAGCCGATGGCGTGGCCGTACCTGAAGTTCAAGGCCGAGCGGTGGCTGGACGAGTTCCCGAGCTGGTCGGCGCGGGACCCGGACTGCGCGCGGTTCCCGCGTCCGCGCTCGCTGTGACGCGAAGGGGCGGGCCGCGTCAGCGGCCCGCCTCCGGGTGTGTTTCCTTGGTTTCGCTTGCGGCGCTTAGCGCTTGTTGAACTTCTTCTTGGCGAGCAGGTAGCCGAGGAGGGCCAGGGCCAGCGACCACGCGACGGTGAGGACCAGTTCCTTGGTCTCGACCGCGGTGCCGGACAGGAGGCTGCGGGTCACCTCGATGAACGGGGTGAAGGGCTGGTACTCGGCGAAGTAGCGGACCGCGGTGGGCATCGAGTCGGTGGGGACGAAGCCGGAGCCGAGGAACGGCAGGAGGATCAGGAACATCGGCGTGTTCGAGGCGGTCTCGACGGAGTCGGCGGAGATGCCGAGGGCGACGGTGAGCCAGATGAGGCCGAAGCCGATCAGGGCGATGACGCCGGCCAGGGCGAGCCAGTCGAGGCCGGAGGCCTCGGGGCGGTAGCCGATGGCGACGGCGACGCCGAGGACGGCGGCGGTGCAGAGGAAGACTTGGATCATGGAGCCGAGGACGTGTCCGGTGAGGACGGAGACCCGGGCGATCTTCATGGTGCGGAACCGGTCGATGATGCCCTCGGTCATGTCCATGGCGACCCCGATCGCGGTGCCCTGGACGACGGCGGCGATCGAGGAGATCAGGATGCCGGGCGTCACGTAGAACAGGTAGGCCTCGCGGCCGCCGGTCACGCCGCCGAGGCCGTTGCCCAGGGTCCCGCCGAAGACGTAGACGAACAGGAGCAGCAGGACCACGGGCATGCCCACGAGCATGATGGTCAGGGACGGGTAGCGGAGCATGTGCTTGAGCTGGCGGCGCAGCATCGTGCTGGTGTCGGAGAGGGTGTAGGCGAGCGTGCTCATCGGATTTCTGCTTTCTTCGGGTCGCGGAGGGGTGGGATTACTCGTTCTTGCCCTGGCCCGTGAGGGACAGGAAGACGTCGTCGAGGTCGGGGGTGTGGACGGTGAACTCGTCCACCTCGATCCGCTCGCGGTCGAGCGTGTCGAGGATCTTGCGCAGGGAGTCGACCGACGCGTCGGAGGGGACCTGCACGGTGAGCTGGTCGGCGTCGAACGAGCCGGCGTCGAGGACGCGGGCGGCGAGCTCGACCTGGTCGGCGCGGTGGAGCCGCAGCGAGACGTGGCCGCCGGGGACGAGCCGCTTGAGCTGCTCGGGCGTGCCCTCGGCGACGATCCGGCCGCCGTCGAGGACCGCGATGCGGTCGGCGAGCTCGTCGGCCTCCTCGAGGTACTGGGTGGTGAGGAAGATCGTGGTGCCGCCCTTGACGAGGTCGCGGATGATCGCCCACATGGTGCGGCGGCTGCGCGGGTCGAGGCCGGTGGTGGGCTCGTCGAGGAAGATGATCCGCGGGTCGCCCATGAGGCACATCGCGATGTCGAGGCGGCGCTTCATGCCGCCGGAGTAGGTCGACAGGGGGCGCTTGGAGGCCTCGACGAGGTCGAAGCGCTCGAGGAGGTCCTCGGTGCGGCGCTTGGTCTCCTGCTTGCCCAGGTGGTTGAGGCGCCCCATGAGCTGGAGGTTCTCGCGGCCGTTGAGCAGGCCGTCGACGGCGGCGAACTGGCCGGTGACCCCGATGATCCCGCGGACCTCGTCGGCCTCGCGGACCACGCTGCGGCCGCCGACGAACCCGTCGCCGCCGGAGGCGGGGAGGAGGGTCGACAGGATGTTCACGGTGGTGGTCTTGCCGGCGCCGTTGGGGCCGAGGAGGGAGAAGACGGTGCCTTCGGGGACCTCGATGTCGATGCCCTTGAGGACCTCGGTCTTGCCGTACGACTTGGTGAGGTTCCGGGCCTCGACGGCCAGGGTCTTGGTGGTCATGGTTCCTTCTTTCGAGGGTGGGCTTCCGGTTCCGGTTCGGTGTCCCGCGCCGGGCATGTGAGTACTGTGGCCGCGTCCGCTGACACGGTGCTGACACGGGCCTGACGGGCCGCGGCCCCCGGTGTCAGGGGGCGCGGCGGCGGGTAGAGGGCGAGGAGCATCCCGAGGTCCATCACGGTTCCGATCCGCGATCGCATGTCTAAAGTGGACGTTCAGAGGGCAGGGCTCCGCCCCTGCGGATCGCGGTGGCGGATCGGCCTCGAGGGCCGGGAGGCCTTGCGGCGGTTAGATGTCGAGGTCCTGGACGGGCGGCGCCTCGGCGCTGGCCGCGACCATCTCGTACAGCTCGGCCGGGATCTTCGCCTTGAGCTCCTGGAGCGTGTCGACCACGACGAGGGTCGACTCGCCGGTGTTCATGGCGTAGGTCTGCTCACCGAGTCCGAGGAGCTTGCGCCACCCGGTCTCGTCGGTCAGGTGCGTGTAGTCCGGGCTCTTCTCGGTGTGGAGCACGAACCTGCCGGACTTCGAGCGGTAGACGCGGAGGATCTCGGCGGTCCGGTTGTTCGAGCTGACCCACTCGCCGATCTTGACCCCGGTGAAGCGCTGGCGCTGCCGGTTCCTCCCGGTCCCGGGCCCGACGCGGACGGTGATCTCCTCGAAGCCCTCCAGGCGCCCCTCCTCGGCGTCGACGTAGCGCCGCAGCGCGGTCGAGATGGCCTTGGAGAGGTTGCCTCCGGCGAGCTCCTGCGCCCGGTTGTAGATCGGCAGGTCGCTGTCGGAGACGTAGATCGTCTTGTTGGGCATAGCGGCATCTTAACCTCCTTCCAGGGGGCGTCCTCGGTATACGCATAGACTATACGTATACGTAGAACTGTGCAAGTCCGGGTCCCGGATTTCCCCGGGGCACGGCGAAGGGCGGCCCCGCGACGACTCGCGGGACCGCCCTTCGGACGTCGTGGACCCGGCTACACGCCCTTCTGGGCCGCCAGCTGCGTCAGCTGCGCCTTCACGGTCTCCACCGCGTCGGCCGTCGCGGTCGGGATCGAGAACCGGACCGTCGAGTTCAGGTCCGGGGCCAGGAGCTCCGCGGAGTTGTCCGCCGCGAACACCACGTCCGTGTTCGCCTCGCCGACGACGAACACGACCTCCAGCTCGCGGATGCGGTCGTGGAACTCGCCCTCGGTCGCCCAGAACTCGACCTCCTGGTAGAACGGCACCGTCGCCCCCTGGATCGTCCCGAGCTCCAGGTCGGTCTCCTGGAACGCGAAGCCCAGCGACTCCAGCGCGTCCCACACCGCCTTGTGGACCGGCAGCGCCTCAACCGTCAGCCAGTCCAGGTCGCCCTTGTCCAGGGCCTGGTCCAGGTTCAGGTGCGTCGAGACGCCGAGCTTCATGCCGCCGACGAGCGGGCGCACCTCGACGTTGTTGAACGGGGTCTCCCAGGGCACCTGGACCTCGAACGGGATCGGGTGGGCCGTGCCCTTGGCGAGGTCGAACTTGCCCGAGACCTCCGCCTTGAAGTAGTCGTGGACCGCGCCGGCCGCGTCCTCGCCCTTGCTGTCGTCCTCGACCAGGGCGGTGAACTCGATCTCGACGCTCTCGACGGAGGCGTCCACCTCGGCGCCGGAGATCCGCACCTCGCCCTTGAGGGTCCCGCCGGGGACGACGTGCTTCTCGTGCAGGAGCGTGTCGACTTGGATGCCACTACCGAGAATGGCTTTGAGCTTGCTGAAGACCATTGGGGCGGTTCCTTTCGGAGGATCGCGGGAACGTCGCGGGGGGAACACGGACAGGGGGCAACCGCATCGTATCCCGGAAGCGCAGGCCACGGTGTGACAGGCGCGGTGCGACGGTCACGCGACTCCCGCGACCCGCTGGGCCGCAAAAGGAACTATTCGCCCCCGCGCTGCTGCGTCACCGGGATCGCCGGGTCGCCCGGCGACAGTTTCAGTCCCTCCCAGGGGATCGAGATCAACCGCTGCCGCAGCAGCTCCCGCGACTGCTCCAGCGTCGGCTGCGCCGCCAGCTCCCCGCCGCGGAACAGCGGCGTCTGCAGCAGCTTGTCGCCCGGCAGCGAGTCCGGCTCGCCCTGCGACACCACCACTTCCTCCACCGCGGTGCCCGTCGGCTTGTGCCGGCGCACCGCGATCTTGCGGCCCCCGTTGGTGCCCTTGTGCTCCGAGCGCTTCGCGACCGCCCGGCCCTCCACCTCGACCAGCTTGTAGACCAGCTGCGCCGTCGGCGCGCCCGACCCCACCACGACCGCCGTGCCCGCGCCGTAGATGTCCACCGGCGCCGCCGCCAGCGCCGCGATCGAGTACTCGTCCAGGTCGCCCGAGACCACGATCTTCGTATCCTTCGCGCCCAGCTCGTCGAGCAGCTCCCGCGCCATCGTCGCCATCACGTCCAGGTCGCCCGAGTCGATGCGGATCGACCGCAGCCGCGGCCCCGCCACCTCGACCGCGTTCCGGATGCCCTGCGTGATGTCGTACGTGTCCACCAGCAGCGTCGTGTCCGTGCCGAACGCGTCGATCTGCGCCTGGAACGCCGCCGTCTCCGACTCGTGCAGCAGCGTGAACGCGTGCGCGCTGGTGCCCGAGGTCGGCACCCCGTACCGGCGCCCCGCCTCCAGGTTCGACGTCGCCGCGAACCCGGCCAGGTACGCCGCCCGCGACGCCGCGATCGCCGCCGCCTCGTGCGTGCGCCGCGACCCCATCTCCAGGATCGGGCGCCCCCGCGCGGCCGTCACCATGCGCGCGGCCGCGCTCGCGATCGCGCTGTCGTGGTTGAGGATCGACAGCGTCAGCGTCTCCAGCAGCACGCACTCGGCGAACGTCCCCGTCACCGTGACGATCGGCGACCCCGGGAAGTACAGCTCGCCCTCGGGGTACACGTCGATGTCGCCCTTGAAGCGGTAGCCCGACAGCCACTCGGCCGTCGACTCCTTCACCACCCCGCGGGAGGTCAGGTCCTCCAGGTCGTCGTCCTCGAAGCGGAAGCGCTCGATGGCCTCCGAGAGGCGGCCGATCCCGGCGACCACGCCGTAGCGGCGGCCGGTGGGCAGGCGGCGCCCGAACACCTCGAACACGCACGGGAGCTCGGCCGTGCCGTCCCGGAGGGCGGCCTCCAGCATCGTGTACTCGTAGTGGTCGGTGTACAGGGGCGTGCGCGGGAGCGTGACGGACATAGGGGTGAGCGTAATGCACCCGCACCGGCCCCGGGCCCCGTGCGCGAGCGCCGCTCGCGGACCCCCGATTATTCCCTCCCGCCCCAGGTCGCGAGCTTCGTCTCACGCTCTGAGCGAGGGCTGGAGCGCCGATGTCGCCGCGTGTACGCTTGCTGACGTGTTGCGGATCGCGCATGAGCTGGTCGAAGCGATGGTCGCGCACGCCCGCGCGGACCATCCCGACGAGGCGTGCGGCCTCATCGCCGGCCCCGAGGGCACGGGAGCGCCTCAGAGGCACATCCCGATGACGAACGCTGCCCGCTCCACCACCTTCTACGAGTTCGACTCGGAGGAGTGGAAGCGCGAGTACGACCGCATGTGGGACAACGACGAGGAAGTCGTCGTGGCCTACCACTCCCACACCCACACCGAGGCCTACCCGTCGCGCTCCGACGCCGGCATCGCCTCCCAGCTGGGCCTGCCCGGCGCCCACTACGTGCTCGTGACCACGAAGGACCCCGAGACCGCCGAGGTCCGGTCCTTCCGCATCGCCGAGGGCGTCATCACCGAGGAGCCCATCGAGGTCACCGGTGCGCCCGAGGCCGTCCAGAGCTACAAGTTCGCGCACACGCCCGACTCCACGGTCTACGACTGTCACTGAGCCCCCGCCCCCCGGGCGGCACCGGTCCACGCAGCGCCCGGTGCTCTCAAGACACCGCGCCAGACACACAGAGCGGCCCCGCGCCCGCTCGAACAGCAAAGGAAACCCGCATGTCCATCGAAGTCCGCATCCCCACCATCCTGCGCCCGCACACCAAGAACGAGAAGGTCGTGACGGGCGAGGGCGAGACCGTCGACGCGCTCTTCACCGACCTCGACTCCCGGTACACCGGCCTGCGCGCCCGCGTGGTGACCGAGGAGGGGGCCCTGCACCGCTTCGTCAACATCTACATCAACGACGAGGACGTCCGCTTCATCGGCGGCCTCGAGGCCAAGCTCGCCGACGGCGACTCCGTGACCATCCTGCCCGCGGTCGCGGGCGGCATGTAAGACGGAGGGACCGCCGTGGCGCGCTACGACGACATCACCGCGACCGTGGGCGACACGCCCCTGGTCGGGCTGCCGCGGCTGTCGCCCTCGCCCGAGGTGCGGCTGTGGGCCAAGCTGGAGGGCGCGAACCCGACCGGCTCGGTCAAGGACCGCGTCGCCGCCAGGATGATCGCGGCCGCGGAGGCCGACGGCCTCCTGCACCCGGGCGCGACCATCCTGGAGCCGACCTCCGGCAACACCGGCATCGCCGTGGCGATGATCGCCCGCCGCAAGGGCTACAAGCTCGTCGCGGTCATGCCGGAGAACACGTCCGTGGAGCGGCGCCAGCTGCTCGCGGCGTTCGGCGCGGAGATCGTGTTCTCCCCGGCCGCCGGCGGCTCGAACGCCGCCGTCGCCAAGGCCCGCGCCATGGCCGCCGAGCGGCCCGACTGGGTGATGCTCAACCAGTACGCGAACCCGGCCAACGCCGCCGCGCACTACGAGGGCACCGGACCCGAGCTCCTGCGCGACCTGCCCGAGCTCACGCACTTCGTGGCCGGCCTCGGCACCACCGCGACCCTCATGGGCGTCGGACGCTACCTGCGCGAGCACGCGCCGGGCGTCCAGATCGTCGCGGCCGAGCCCCGCTACGGCGAGCTCGTCTACGGGCTGCGGAACCTCGACGAGGGCTTCGTGCCCGAGCTGTACGACGAGAAGGTCCTCGACCGGCGCCTCTCGGTGGGCACCGAGGACGCGCTGCGCCGCACCCGCGAGGTGCTCTCCGAGGAGGGCCTGTTCGTGGGCCTGTCCACGGGCGCGGTCCTGCACGCGGGCCTCGCGCTGGCGAAGGAGGCCGTGAAGGCCGGGCGCAGCGCCGACATCGCGCTGCTGGTCGCCGACGGCGGCTGGAAGTACCTGTCGACCGGCGCCTACTCCGACGTCCTCGACGACGCGGTGGACGCCCTCGACGGCCAGGTCTGGGCCTAGGGCCTGTCCTAGCCGGAGCGATACTCGGGGCCGGGCCCGCGCTGTGCGCGGGCCCGGCCTTGTCGCTACACGCGTCGCGGGGCCGGGTGCGGCGGCGGGGTCAGCCGAGGTTCGCCTGGGCGGCGAAGGCCGGGTCGATGCGCATGGTGCGGCCGATGTGGCCGGCCCAGGCGCGGGCGCGGGACAGCGGGTGGTCGGGGAACTGGCGGTCGAAGGCCGGGTCGTCGCCGCGGTGGAACGGCAGGCGCGAGCGCAGCTGCGGGTCGAACGGGTGCGGCATGGCCCAGTCGGTCGGCATCCCGAGCTGCGCCATGAGGGTCGCCTCGCGCAGGCCGGTCATGCCCGACTCGGCGGCGGCGTAGATCAGCTGCGCGTACACGGGGGTCTTGGGGACCGTGTAGATCGCCATGAAGACCTGCCCGGCGGGCAGGGCCGGGTGCGGGACCTTGACGACCTGGTAGATCACCGGCACGCCGGCGACGTCGTAGCGCTCCAACTCGACCAGGCACCCGGCCTCGCCGTACATGCCCGCGAACCCGCGCCGCAGCGCTCCGAGGTCGTGCATCCAGGACGGCTCGAAGGCCTGGCCCTCGACGACCTTGACCTCGATCTTGTCGTCGCTCCCGGGGTTGGCCCACGCCATGGGCCCGATCTGCTGGAGTCCGGTGGCGTCAAAGGTGATCGGCATCGCCGCAGCCTAATCGAGTCCGGTGCGTACTCGACCGCTCACGGCTCACGTCCCACTTCCGCACCAGTGACCGCCGCGGGGTGCACTCCCGAGAAGTCCTCAGTGGGTTGCTAGCCTGAGCTGATGACCACCGGCGACCAGCGCGCGTCCACCATCGGCAAGGCCACCAGGCTCCCGCGCCAAGGTGCTGCGCCGCAACCGGAGTCGACGTCCGCCAAGGGGCTGTCGCTCAAGGTCGAGGGCGCCGCGATCACGGGCCCGCGCCTGCCGGAGAAGCCGGCGATCCGCCTGCGCCGCCTCGCGGGCGTCGCGGCCTGGGCGCTCGTGCTCGTCCTCGCGGGCGTCGCCTCGTCCATCGTGGGCCTGTTCAAGATCTTCGGCGAGGGCGAGGCGTGGTTCACGCCCGCGTTCATCTCCGTCGGCGTCGTCGGGATGCTCCTGGCGATGATGGCGTTCGCGACCGTGCGCTTCAAGGGCGTGCCCTGGATGTTCATGGCCGCCTCGACGGTGACGCTCCTGGCCGCGTTCGCGATGCTGCGCCTGGCCTGAGCCCGCGCGGCGGCGGGCGGACCTCCCGCCCAGGGTGGGACCACCGCCGATCCTGCCCGCCCGCACCGACACGGACGCCCGTCGCGCACTGTCGGTGTGGTGATCGCCACGTTGTCATTTTGGCGACATTCCCGTGCTTACCAGGGGCGCTGAGCACCGGTTTGGACGTACTCTCGGAGCCCATGAACGACGCGCCCATCGGGATCTTCGACTCCGGTGTCGGAGGTTTGACCGTCGCGCGGGCGATCAGCGAACTGCTGCCGGCCGAGCGACTCGTCTACGTCGGCGACACCGCCCACGTCCCGTACGGTCCCAGGTCCATCGCCGAGGTCCGCAAGCTGTCGCTCGACGTCTGCGACCACCTGGTCCAACAGGAGGTCAAGGCGCTCGTGATCGCCTGCAACTCGGCCTCGGCGGCGAGCCTGGCCGACATCCGCGACCGCTACGACATCCCTGTCGTAGAGGTGATCCGGCCCGCCGTCCGCCGCGCCGTCGCCACGACGCGCACCGGCCGGGTCGGCGTGATCGGGACGGTCTCCACGATCTCCTCGGGCGCGTACCTGGACGCCTTCAACGCCGTCCCGGACGTCCAGGTGACCGCGGTCGCCTGCCCGGCGTTCGTGGATTTCGTGGAACGCGGTGTGACAACCGGCCGACAGCTCCTAGGCCTCGCCCAGGGGTACCTTGAGCCGCTACAGCAGTCCGACGTCGACACAGTCGTGTTGGGCTGCACCCACTATCCGCTGCTATCGGGACTCATCGGACTGGTGATGGGAGAGGACGTGACACTGGTGAACTCCGGAAGCGAGTGCGCCCGCGAACTCTACCGCGTGCTCACCGAGCGCGACATGCTGACCGCCAGGACCGACCCGCCCGCGCACCGCTTCCTCGCCACGGGGGACCCGGACGCGTTCACCAGGACCTCCCGGAGGTTCCTGGGGAACCTGTTCCCGAGCGCGGCCGCAGCCGTACTGGACAAGGTGGATCTGCCATGAAACTGACGGTCATCGGATGCGCGGGCTCGTTCCCCGCGCCCGACACGCCCTGCTCGTCCTACCTGGTCGAGGCGGGGGGCTTCCGGCTGCTGATCGACTTCGGCACCGGCTCGCTCGGCGAGCTCCAGAAGCACGTCGACCCGCACGAGCTCGACGCGGTCATCGTCACGCACCTCCACGCGGACCACTTCTTCGACGCCTGCGGCTACGCCGTCATGCGCCGGTACGCGCCCGAGGCCCCGCAGCACCCGGTCCCCCTCTACGGCCCCACCGGGGTCGGGGACCGCATCGTCGCCGCCTACGGCGGCCAGGGCGAGCTGTGCCATCCGTCGCTGCGCGACGTCTACGACTTCCGCGAGCTGCGCACCGGCAGCTTCGACCTCGGCCCGCTCACCGTCACCGTCGACCGGGTCGCGCACCCGGTGGAGACCTACGGCGTCCGCGTCGAGCACGCCGGCTCGTCCCTGGCGTACACGTCGGACTCCGGCCCCTGCCAGGCCCTGGAGTCGCTCGCCGCCCACTGCGACGTGTTCCTCGCCGAGGCCTCCTACATCGAAGGCCGCGACAATCCGAAGGACGTGCACCTCACCGGCAAGGAGGCGGGGGAGTACGCCACCAAGACCGGCGCCGGCCGCCTCCTGCTCACCCACCTGGTCGAGCCGTGGAACTCCCGCGAGTCCACACTCGCCGAGGCGAAGGCCGCGTACACCGGCCCCGTCGACGTCGTCCGCCCCGGGCAGGTCTTCGAGTTCTGACGGGCCGTCGAAGCCCGTTTGGCACGTTCCCGGGATACGGCCGTTGCACGCGCGCCGTAGCGTCGAAGGATGTCGAGCGACGCCAGCCCCCAGCAGTACCCCGGGCCGCCCAGCGGCCCGCAGTACGCGCAGCAGCCGCCTCCGGGCGCTTACCCGCCGCCCCAGGGCGCCTACCAGCCGCCTCCGGGCGACTACCACCAGCCGCAGCAGCCGGTCCCGTACGTCGAGCCCGGCGCGCCGCTGCCCCCGCAGGGCGCCGGCGGCCAGCCGCCGTACCTCCCGCCGGGCGCGTACGTCCCGGGCCCGCCGCCCCCGCCCCGCGGCGGCCGCGGCGCCAAGATCGCCGTCGCCACCATCCTCTCCGTGGTGCTCGTCGCCGCCGTCGGCGCGGTCGTGCTCTTCAAGTTCGTCCTCAAGGGCGGCCCCGACCCGGCCGAGAGCTTCCCCGCGTCCGCGAGCATGTACCTCGAGTTCAACCTCGACCCGTCGTTCGACCAGACGCCCAAGCTCCTCGAGCACCTCTCCAAGTTCGAGGACCTCGACTACGACTCCACCGACGACCTCCTGGCCGACCTCCTCGAGGAGTCCGGCCTCGAAGGCGTCGACGCCGAGGAGGACCTCTCCTCCTGGCTCGGCAACCGCCACGGCCTCGCCATGTGGGACCACGACGGGCAGCCGTACGCGGTCGTGAGCCTCGCCAGCACCGACGCGGGCGCGGCCGAGGACGGCCTCGCGAAGATCCGCGCCGCCGCCGGCGCCGACGAGGACCAGATGGCCTACACCGTCGAGGACGACCACGTCCTCATGGTCGTCGGCGAGACGGGCGCGGCCGCCGCGCTCGACGCCGCCGAGAGCGAGGCCGGCGCCGACCCGCTCTCCGCGTCCGCCGGCTACGACGAGGCCCGCTCCTGGCTCGACGGCGACCAGCTCGCCGTCTACTGGGTCGACATGGACGCCGTCGCCGAACTCGCCGAACTCACCGGCGAGGACGCCGAGCTGTTCTCGCAGTTCTACTCCGGGCAGCTCATCGCCGGCTTCTCCGCCTTCGACGAGGGCTTCGAGCTCACCTACCGCCTCTTCGGCGACGAGGACGACCCCTGGACCGGCTCCGAGGACCTCCTCGCCGGCATGGGCGACCTGCCCGCCGCCGACGTCGCCGCCACCGCCTACATCCCCGAGAACATCGGCGAGCTCGCCGAGGAGGCCCTCGGCGCCTACGAGGACTTCTACGGCGCCGACGACTACGCCGAGCCGGCCGAGCCCGCCGGGGACCCGCTGACCGCCGAGGAGTACGCCGAGTACCTCGAACTCCAGACCGGCTACTACGCGGACACCCTCACCCCCGAGGACGAGGCCCGCTACCTCGAACTCGACTCGCGCTACTGGGCGGCCGGCACCGTCGACGACCCGTGGGTCGACGACTACGACTACGGCCCCACCCAAGAGGAGATCGAGGCCATGGTCACCGAGTTCACCGACCTCCTCGCCGGGGCCAGCCTCAGCGTCGCGGGCGACTTCGACGCCGACGAGGGCGTGAACCCCGAGTCCATGCTCCTGTCGGCCCGCCTCGCCGAGGACCGCGCCGCCGACCTCCAGGCGCTCGTCGAGGAACTCGTCGCCGAGGAGGGCGGCTCCCTCCCCGAGGGCGTCACCGCCGAAGGCGCCGAGATTTCCTACACCGGCAGCGAGACCGCGTCCGGGACCCTCTCCGAGGACGCCCGCTTCAGCGACTTCGCCGCCGCCGCGCCCGACCAGGCCGCCGTCGCGGTCTGGGTCGACCTCGCCGCCGCCGTCGAGACCTACCCGGAGGACTTCGAAGGCGCCCAGGCGCTCTCGGCCTTCGCGTGGGCCCACGGCTCCGACGGGGGCGACGGCACCGGCGTCCTGCGCCTGTACCTGACCGATTGAGACGCGAGGTGCGGGACCGGTCGCGCTAGGCTCGACGCGTGACCGATCCCGCACTGCACCCGCTGGCCAAGCGCTGGCCCTCCGCGGAGCGGCTCGTCGCCGAACCCGGGTCGACGCGCAGCCCCTCCCAGCGCGACCGCGCCCGCATCCTCCACTCCGCGGGCTTCCGCCGCCTCGCCGACAAGACCCAGGTCCACACCGCCGGCACCGACGACTTCCTGCGGACCCGCCTCACCCACTCCCTCGAGGTCGCCCAGATCTCCCGCGAGCTCGGCTCCGCGCTCGGCTGCGACCCCGACGTCGCCGACGTCGCCGGCCTCGCCCACGACCTCGGCCACCCGCCCTTCGGCCACAACGGCGAGGACGCCCTCCACGAGGTGTCCGGCCCCTGCGGCGGCTACGAGGGCAACGCCCAGACCCTCCGCGTCGTCTCCCGCCTCGAGGCGAAGACCCTCGACGAGCACGGCGAGTCCGTGGGCCTCAACCTCACCCGCGCCTCCCTCGACGCGATGTGCAAGTACCCCTGGCCCGCCGCCGAAGGCGTCCGCAAGTTCGGCTTCTACGAGGACGACCGGGCGGTCTTCGAATGGTTCCGCGGCGGCGCCCCCGCCGGCGCGAAATGCCTCGAGTCGCAGGTCATGGACTGGTCAGACGACGTCGCCTACTCCGTGCACGACGTCGAGGACGGCATCTACGGCGAGTACATCAACCTCGCGAAGCTCCTCGACGACGCCGGCGAGCAGGCCGCCGTCTGCGAGGCCGCCGCCGGCCGCTACACCGACGAGTCGCCCGCCGTCCTCGGCGAGGCCCTCAAGGACCTCCTGCGCGACCCCGCGCTCGCCGCCCTCCACGACTACGACGGCTCCTTCCGCGCCCAGGCCGCCCTCAAGAACTTCACCTCGAACACGGTGGGCCGCTTCGTGAAGGCCGCCGCGAAGGCCACCCGCGAGCAGTTCGGCGACGGCCAGCTGCGCCGCTACGACGCCGACCTCGTGGTCCCCCGGGAGGAGCGCGTCAAGTGCGCCCTCCTCAAGGGCATCGCCTGGCGGTACGTCATGGGGCCGCGCACCTCGGCCTCCTGGTACACGCGCCAGCGCGAGATCCTCCACGACCTCGTCGCGATCCTGTGCGACCGCGGCGCGGGCGCACTCGACCCGATGTTCGCCGAGGCCTACGACCGCGCCGGCGACGACGCCGCGCGCCTGCGCGCCGTGGTCGACCAGGTCGCCTCCCTGACCGACGCCTCCGCCGAGTCCTGGCACCGCCGCCTGACCACGGCGTGATCTGAGAAAAATTGTTCAGACCTGCGTGTCGTCCCCGGATTCCGATATCCTCGTAGGCACCTTCCATGGCATGGCTTACACCAAAGGAGGTGCCGTCATGACGCGCACCATGATCGATCTCGACGACGACCTGGTGGCCGAGGTCAGCAAGGCCCTCGGCACCCGGACCAAGAAGGACACCGTCAACTCCGCGCTCAAAGAAGTCCTGGAGACCCGCCGCCGGGCGATGGCGCTGGCGCGCCTCCGCACCCTGGTGGAAGACGGGGCCATCGATTCCGAGCTCTTCGAAGACAAGAAGAACTATCGGCGATGACTCCAGCGCGCTACCTCATCGACACCAGTGCACTTTCCAAGATCCTCCGCGGCGGCGGCGAGTCGTACGGATGGGACCGGGCGGCGGAGGCCGGGCTCATCGCATACTGCGACACGGTCGAACTGGAGTACCTGTTTGGTGCTCGCTCCCTCGACGACAGGAGGTCGATCCTGTCGATCATGGAGAACATGTTCGGCTGGGTGCCGACCGATGAACGGATGTTCCGTCGCGCGGCAGAAGTGCAGAACGAACTCACCAAACGCGGGGAGCATCGAAGCGCAGGTGCCGCAGACCTGCTGATCGCGGCCACGGCGGAACTGCACGATCTGACGTTGATCCACCGCGACAACGATTTCAAGTGCGTAGCAGCCGTCACCGGCCAAGCCCTCGAATGGATGGGCGTGAGCAGCTGACCTTCATCTCCCCGGACCCTTGACCCGAAGCAGCGGCGCGACGAGTTCGCGCCGCTTCGCCGCGTCCGGGACTCAGCGCTTGCGGAACTCCAGGTCGAAGATGTCGCGGCCGGCCTTGACGCCGCGGCGCTCGAACTTGGTGACGGGGCGGCGGTCGGGCCGCGGGGCGAAGCCGTCGGCGGTGTTCTCCAGCGCCGGCTCGGCGGTGAGGACCTCGAGCATCTGCTCGGCGTAGTCCGCGATGTCGGTGGCGCAGTGGAAGATCCCGCCGGAGCGCAGCAGCCCGGCGAGGGTCGCGACGTGCTCGGCCTGGATGATGCGGCGCTTGTGGTGGCGCTTCTTGGGCCACGGGTCGGGGAAGTACACCCGGACCTCGTCGAGCGACTCGGGCGCGAGCCCCTCCCACAGCAGCGGCAGGGCGTCGCCCTGGTAGATCCGCAGGTTGTCGAGGCCGCGCTCGTCGGCGCGGTCCATGAGGTCGGCGATGCCCTGCGGGTAGACCTCGACGGCGAGGAGGTCGCGGGCGCGGTCGGCGTCGCCCATGGCGGCGGCGGCCTCGCCGTTGCCGGAGCCGATCTCCAGGATCACGGGCGCGGTGCGGCCGAACAGCTTCGGCAGGTCGAGGCGGCCCTCGCCCGGCGCCCATTCGAGGCCGTAGCGCGGCCACAGGCGCGCGAACGCCTCGTCGTGGCGGGGCTTGTTGCGTCCCTGGCGGAAGTTGAACGTCAGGATGTGGCGGTGCTGCGGTTCCTCATCAGGCATAACCGGGCAAGTGTAGGGGCCCGGTCAGCGTTCGAGCTTGGCCGGGGCCTCGTAGGAGCGCCCGCGCACGCCGCCGGAGCCCTCGGGGCGCCGCGGGTCGGGGCGCTGCTGGGGCGGCGGCGGGTCGTCATCGTCGTCGGCGAATAGGAACGACTCGCGGGTGTCCTCCTCGACGTAGTCCCCGTCGGGCTGCTCGGGCACGTAGGTCGGCGGGCCGACCTCCTCGTGCTCGGGCTCGGCGGTGAGCATCGCCCTGGGGCGCCGCACCGGGCGCATCCGCTTGGCGCGGTCGCGCAGGAACCACACGTACCCGCCCAGGGCCAGCGCGGCGACGCCGGCGCCGATCCAGAAGCCGGGGCCCGCGACGGCGACGCCGACGAGTTCGAGCATGGTCAGTGCGATGAGCACGTAGAGGATGCGGCGGTGGCGCCGCCGCCACCACTCGGCGCGCATCTGCCGGAGCCTGGCCTGCTCGTGCATCTCGGGGTCCTCGCCGGTCAACGACTGGTCGGTCTCCAACCGTACCGAGTCGCCTCGGCGCGTGCCGCGCCGCTCCCACCCGCGCGCGTTCGGAACGCGCCGAGATCCTTGGGAGGCAAGCATGTCGTCGAGCGATGCGTCCGTTTCGCCCTGGTCTGCAGCGCCGTCGGCGGGACCAAGCGGGACGGTGCGGTGCGAGGCGGGACGCGAGGGCCGCCGGGCGTCGCGGGTGAGCACGCGCGCGTCGGAGGTCGAGCGGTCCTCGATCATCCGCTCGTCGGGGTCGTACCGGCGGACCAGGGCCGGGGTCAGGGCCAGCAGGGCCGTGCCTACCAGCAGGGCCAGCAGCACCGATGCGGGCATCGCTCACCTCCTTGCGTTGTTCACGTCACAGTTCACGTTCCCCCACGGTACGCATCCCGCTGACGTATTTCCGACAGACTGCTGGAACCGGGCGGGAAGTCCCAATACCATCACACATGGTCACAATCGAATCACGGTTCACGGTTTTGACGGGTTTTTGCCCTAAACTCCGAGGAATGTCCCGTTCGCTGCGCCGCCCATTTCGAAGCAGCGGGCGCAACCGGAGGCCGACTCGATCGTTAAGTCAAGGGAGACAGCGAGAACTCCTCCAATCCAGTCGACCGACCCGTTCGCGCGAGCGACGCCTCCGAGCCCCCCGATCGTACGAGCTCGGCGCAACCAGGAAGGAGCACCGGCGCACGATGCCCGAGACCGTCCCCGCCGGCGATCCCCGCGGCCCAGGACCCGACGCCGCGCCTGACCCCGACGGCGTCCCCGCGACCCGCTCCGACCCCGAGCTCATCGCCGCCACCCGCCAAGGCGACACCACCGCGTACGCCGTCCTCTACGAGCGCCACGTCCACGCCGCCCGCCGCCTCTCGCGCATCCTCTCCCGCGACCCGGCCGGCGCCGACGACCTCGTCTCCGAGACCTTCGCCAAGCTCCTCCACACCTTCCGCGAGGGCGGCGGCCCCGACCTGGCCTTCCGGCCCTACATGCTCCAGACCCTCCGCAACACCTTCTACGACCGCGTCCGCCGCGACAAGAAGGTCGAGTTCACCGACGACCTCTCGGCCCACGACCCCGGCGAGGTCTTCGTCGACCCCGCCGTCGAGGGCCAGGAGCGCCGCTACGCCGCGCTCGCCTTCGGGAAGCTCCCCGAGCGCTGGCGGATGGTGTTGTGGCACACAGAGGTCGAGGAGGACTCCCCGGCCAAGATCGCCATCATGCTCGGCATGACCCCGAACGGGGTCTCCGCGCTCGCCTACCGCGCCCGCGAGAAGCTCCGCCAGAACTACCTCACCGAGCACGCCGCCGACTCGCCCCGCGAGGAGTGCCGCTGGACCGTCGACCGGCTCGGCGCGCGCGTGCGCGGCAAGCTCGGCGAGCGCGAGGTCCACAAGGTCGACGACCACCTGGACTCCTGCGTCACCTGCAACCTGCTGTTCGCCGAGCTCACCGAGTTGAACTCGGGCCTGCGCGTCGTCGTCGCCGGGGTCTTCCTCGGCGGGGCCGCCTCCCCGTACCTCGCCGCGGGCGCGGTCTCCGCGGCCGGCCTGGCCGTCGGCGGGTTCCTCGCGTTCGTGGGCGCGCCGTTCGTGGCGGTCGCGAACTGGATCCGGCGGATCGTGCAGCAGCTCGGCACCAAGGGCTCCCTCGCGACCGGCACCGCGGTCGCGGTCGTCGCCGCCGTCGCGGTCTTCGCGCTCACCTCCGGCGAGGAGGAAGCGGAGCCGCAGGCCGCGCCCGACCCGCCGGCCGCCACCGAGCCCGCCGGGCCCGGCCCCGAACCCGACCCGGAGGACCCCACGCCCGACCCCGAGGACCCCGCGCCCGAGGACCCGGCCGACCCGGCGCCCGAACCGGACCCCGAGGACCCGGCCGAGGAGCCCGCGCCCGGCGCCGAGCCCGCCTCGTACGGCATCGCGCACGGCCTCGGCACGAGCGGCCTCGTCGCGGGCGGCGAGGCGGTCCTCCCGATCCGCCTCGAGGCGCCCGAGGGCTCCGGCGGCGCGTATGCGCCCCGGACCGCGCGCCCCGCCGAGTCCGGCGCGGCGGGCCACGGCCAGGCCGCCGCGACCGACCGCGTCACGCTCGACATCGTCTTCCCCGAGGGCGTCTCCCTCGCCTCCGAGACGGCCGAACCCGGCTGGACCTGCGTCGAGGGCGGCACCGTGCAGTGCTCGATCGCGCAGATGCCCAGCCCCGCCGAGGCCAACGTGCGCATCAGGATCGGCGAGGACGTCAGCGGCTACCAGACCTTCGAGGTCACCGTGGAGGGCCCGGGGATCTCCGGCACCACCGCGCTCCAGGTGCCGATCGCCCCGGCCGGCAGCACCGTCGGGTACGCGAGCCTCGACGCCACCGGCGTCACCGCCGCGGGCAACACCTGGATGACCTGCTCGATCCCCGGTTGCCGCGAGGCCGCGCTCCTGGGCGCGGGCGACCGCTGGCCCATGAAGGCCTACAAGCCCGGCGCCGCGCCCGCCGGCCGCGAGGGCGAGGCCGCCTCCGGCGCGGTCCTCGACGTACCCGGCGGCGCGACGGTGGCGTGGGCGGGGCTGTACTGGGCCGGCGTCCACGAGGACCTGCCCACCGAGGTCGCGCTCCACGGCCCCGGCGGCTCCTGGACCGCCCTGTCGGCCGACTCGACCACCGACGCCAGTCCCGGGGTGCAGGCGTACGCCGACGTCACCGGCCTCGTCTCCGGCGGCGGCGAGTACTGGGTCGCGACCGACAACCACCGGCTGCCGACCTCCGCGTGCAGCGCCTGGCCGGTCCACTCGGGCGCGCACTGCCTCGAACCGCACTGGGCCGGCTGGTCGCTCACCGTCGTCTACGCCGAGCCGGGCGCCGACGCGCGCGAGGTCGCGGTCTACGACGGCGCGGCCGCCGCGGACACCGAGATCGAGATCGAGGGCGGCGGCGAGGTCGACCTCGCCGCGACCCTGTGGGGCGGCTCCGCGTACCGGCGCGGCGACGCCCTCACCGCGGGCGGCGAGCACCTCGGCGAGCCCGCGACCTGCCGCGCGAACGGCGCGGTCGACAACCCGGACTGGTACGCGTTCGGCGTCGACGTGCGCGTCCACGCCGCCTACACCGGCGAGGAGGCCGTCATCCGCTTCGAGCGCGGCGACGACCCGTTCATCGTCGGCGTCGTCGCCGTCGCGCAGCCCGCCGCCGGCTAGCGCCACCCGTTCGGGCGGGCCCGCACAGACCCCGCTGCGGGTACCCTGGGCCGTGATGACCACGACCGACACCCCGACGACCCCGGCCGAGCGCCGGGGCGGCCCGATCGCGCGCGCCATCGGGCTCCTCAAGCGCCACGCCGGCGAGCTCGTCCGCTTCGCCGGAGTGGGCGGCACCGCCTACGTGGTCGACGTGGGCCTGTTCAACCTGCTGTACCTCGGCATGGACTGGTCCTACTGGTACGCGAAGATCCTCTCCGCCGTCCTGGCGATGACCCTCGCGTTCTTCGGGAACCGCCACTGGACCTGGCGCGAGCGCCGCGGCAGCGCCGCGGCCCACCGCCAGTACGCCCTCTACTTCTTCTTCAACGGCATCGGCCTGCTGATCGCCCTGGCCTGCATCTGGGCCAACTCCGGCCTCGCGCAGGCGTGGCCGCAGTACTTCGACAACCCGCTCGCGGTCAACCTCGCCGCCAACGTCTTCGGCGTCGGCCTCGGCTCGGTCTTCCGCTTCTTCGCGTACCGCACCTGGGTGTTCAACAGCCCGGAGCCCAAGGGCGCCTGAACGAACGGCGAAGGCCCGCACCGGACCGGTGCGGGCCTTCCACTGTGCGCGTGCGGGCCTACGCGCCGTCGCCCTCGCCGGAGCGGCGGGAGCGGTCGTCCTCGGCGAGCTGGTACAGCAGCGCCTTGGTGCTGTCGACGCGCGGGACGTCGATGAGGTTGATCTCGCCGTCGTCGGAGGCGGAGTCGATGTTCATGTCGCCGAAGCCGAAGATCCGCTCCCAGACGTTCTGGGTGTACGAGACCGTGTTGACGCGGGCGAGCGGGATGTGGCGGCTCTCGCGGGTCACGAGGCCCTCGCGCCACATGATGCGCTGGTCGGTGATGACGTAGTGGGTCGAGCGCCAGCGGATCCACGGGATCGCCGACAGCCAGATCAGGAGGGCGAGGGTGATGACGACCTCGGCGAGGATCAGCCAGATCTTCCCGTCCCATTCGAGCTGGGAGGTGTACGTGATCGCGATGGCGCCGATCGCCAGGAAGACCACGAACCACAGGATCGGGGCGACGCCTTCCTTCCAGTGCGGGCGGGTGTGCAGTTTGACAACCTCGCCGCGGGCGAGCTGGTCGTCGGGATATCCCACTGCGGACCTCCAGGAGTGAGAAACGGGCGGGGGCGGTACGAATGTTCAAAAGCACAGTACAACACTTCGTCTCCTGCCCACTGGCCACGATTGCGCGCGCTCGGGGCGCGGGCCGCTCGGGTTGCGCCCTACGGCACCCAGCCGTTCTTCGCCGCGTGCCACCCGAGCTGGATGCGGGTGTCCACATCGGCCAGGTCCATGAGCTCGCGGACCCGCCGCTGCACGGTCCGCAGCCCGATGCCCAGTTTGGACGCGATGGACTGGTCCGTCAGACCCGCGATGAGCAGGCCGAGGAGGACCGCGTCGTCCTCGGCGATGCGCACGCCGCCCGCCTCCGCGGTCGTCGCCGGGATGCCGCTGGACCACAGCTGGTCGAACAGCGCTCCCGCGAGCTCGGCGATCGACCGGTTGCCGGTGACGATCGCCCGGGGCCGGCCGCCGCCGGGCTCCTCCATGACGATGGTCCGCTCGTCCACGACGAGGAGCTTGAGCGGCAGGCGCTTCGCGAACCGGACCTCGTCGCCCGAGTCGAGCGCGTGCCGCAGGTACTCCGCGTACGGGTCGATGTCGAGGACCGCCCGGTCGAACAGGATCTTGTGGCACACGCCGCGGGCCTGGAGGTCCTGGTGCAGCTCGTCCTCGGGGACGGGGAGGACCATCGGCGGCCTGACGAACGTGCGCAGGGAGTGCTCGGCCCCGGCCTTGAGCTGCCGCAGCCGGGAGCGGATCGCGACCGCGCCGGTGACGACCTCCCAGCTGCCGGCGGTCCCGGCCGAGGCGGGCCCGGCCCGGTGGATCTCCAGCAGCTCGCGCAGCGCCTCGTACTCGCCGAGGACCTCGCCGAGCTGGGAGGCGATCCGGCCGCCGAGGACCGCGTCGGGGCCGACCGCGCGGAACCGCGAGTCGGCGACCATCGTCGCGAAGCCCTCGTCGACGAGGTGCGCCAGGACGTCCCGGACGCGGTCGATCGACCGCCCGGAGTCGGCCGCGAGCTGCGCGACGGTCGCGTCGGATCGGGACAGCAGGAGCCGGTAGAGCCCCTCGGCGTCAGGTTCGAGCCCGGTCGCGCCCGGCGGCTGCCGGGCCGGCCGGGTGTCGGGGTGCTCGCCGTCCGCCTGCATGCCGCTCGCCTGATCGGTCAATACGCCACTCCTCGATCCTCGGGCCCAGGGTCACGCCCGCGGCCGCAGGTGGACGACGTCGCCGGCGGCGACCGTCTCCACCGCACCGTCACCGGGGTCCACACGCAGGCGGCCGTCGGCGTCGATGCCGACGGCTCGGCCGGTCAGGTTGCGGCCGTTCGGGAACGATACCGCGACCTCGCGCCCCAGCGTGTCGGAGTTTCGCTCCCAGCGCGCCACGGCGGGGCCCGGGCCCTGCTCCTGCCAGGTGCGGTACTCGGCCGCGAACCGGGTCAGGAACGCCGCGGCGATCTCCTCCCGGTCGAGGGTCCGCGCCCCGGCCGCGAGCAGCGACGTGGCCTCCGGGACCGGCAGCTCCTCGGCCGTCAGCGAGACGTTCAGTCCCGCGCCGACGACCACCGCACCGCCCTCGGCCTGCGCGAGGATCCCGCAGACCTTCTTCCCGTCGACGAGGACGTCGTTGGGCCACTTCAGTTTCGCCTGCACCCCGCACACCTCGCGCAGGGCCGACTCCAGCGCGACCGCGGCCGCGATGCCCAGCGTCCCCCACAGCTCCCGCGGCAGTGTCGGGCGCAGCAGCACCGACAGCATCAGGCCCGCCCGCGCCGGGCTCTCCCAGCGCCGGTCCAGGCGCCCGCGCCCGCTCACCTGCTCCTCGGCGAGGAGCACCCGCCCCTCCTCCGCGCCGAGCCGGGCGGCCTCGGCCAGGTCCGCGTTCGTTGAACCCGTGACCCCCACCACGTCGACCCGGGTCCAGAAGTCGGACTTCTCCGACAACAGCGACCGAAGGACGTGCCGGTCCAGTGGTTTTCTCGTCGGTGTGTCCACGCCGATAGCGTAGCCACTAGGGCAGTCGATACGATCCGAAGCGTGACCGACATCGACTTCCACACGACCGCCGGGCGGCTCGCCGACCTGGCCGAGCGCCTCTCCGAATCGGCCACCGGGAACCCCCGGGCGATCGAGAAGCAGCACGAGAAGGGCAAGCGCACCGCGCGCGAGCGTCTGGAGGAACTCCTCGACGAGGGGTCGTTCGTCGAACTCGACAGCCTCCGCCGCCACCACTCCACCAGCTTCGGCATGGAGGCCAACCGGCCCTACGGCGACGGCGTCGTCACCGGCTACGGCACCATCGAGGGCCGCGAGGTGTGCGTGTTCGCCCAGGACTTCACCGTCCTCGGCGGCTCCCTCGGGCAGGTCTCCGGCGAGAAGATCACCAAGATCCAGGAGCTGGCGCTGCGCACCGGCCGCCCGATCATCGGCATCTCCGACTCCGGCGGCGCCCGCATCCAGGAGGGCGTGGCCTCCCTCGGCGGCTACGCCGAGATCTTCTTCCGCAACGTCCGGGCCTCCGGCGTCATCCCGCAGATCTCGCTCATCATGGGCCCGTGCGCCGGCGGCGCGGTCTACTCGCCCGCGATCACCGACTTCACCGTCATGGTCGACCAGACCAGCCACATGTTCATCACCGGCCCCGACGTCGTGCGCGCCGTCACCGGCGAGGACGTCGGCATGGAGGAGCTCGGCGGCGCCCGCACCCACAACGCCGTCGCGGGCAACGCCCACTACCTCGCCTCCGACGAGGGCGACGCGCTCGAATACGTCAAGCACCTCCTGTCGTACCTGCCGTCGAACAACCTCGACGAGCCCCCGGCCTACGAGTCCAAGGACTTCGAGCTCGACCTCACCGCCGACGACCTCGCGCTGGACACGGTCATCCCGAACTCCGCGAACCAGCCCTACGACATGCACAAGGTCGTGGAGTCCGTCCTCGACGACGGCGAGTTCCTCGAGACCCAGTCGCTGTTCGCCAAGAACATCCTCACCGGCTTCGGGCGCCTCGACGGCAGGCCCGTCGGCGTCGTCGCCAACCAGCCCATGCACTTCGCCGGCTGCCTCGACATCGACGCCTCGGAGAAGGCCGCGCGGTTCATCCGCTTCTGCGACGCCTTCAACATCCCGATCATCTCCTTCGTCGACGTCCCCGGCTTCCTCCCCGGCACCTCCCAGGAGCACGACGGCATCATCCGCCGCGGCGCCAAGCTCATCTACGCCTACGCCGAGGCCACCGTCCCCAAGCTCACCGTCGTCTGCCGCAAGGACTACGGCGGCGCGTACTGCGTCATGGGCTCCAAGGGCGTCGGCGCCGACCTGTGCTTGGCGTGGCCCACCGCAGAGATCGCCGTCATGGGCTCCCAGGGCGCCGTCAACATCCTCTACCGCCGCGAGCTCGCCAAGGCCGACGACGAGCAGGCCACGCGCGCCGAGCTCATGTCCGAGTACGAGGAGAAGCTGAACAACCCGTACGTCGCCGCCGAACTCGGCCTCATCGACGCCGTCATCCAGCCGCGCGAGACCCGCGCGATGCTCGTGCGCGGCCTCCGCATGAACGCCTCCAAGCGCGACGAGCTGCCCGCCAAGAAGCACGGCAACATCCCGCTGTAGACCGCACGGGGGCGGCGCGGCGCCGGCCGCGCCGCCCTCGTCGTCTCACCCGATCCGGTGAGCGCTCCCCGCGTCGCGGCCGCCCGCGGCGCGGCTACCGGCGGAAACCGCATTTCCGGACGGAGCGGCGCGCACCACTCCCATCCCAAGAGTCCGATCCGGGTACCGTCTTATACAGCTGGGGGAAGCGGGACGAATTGTCCCACCGGATATTGGGAGTGTGGGCGATGACACCAATCGGAGGAGTGCTTCCCGGACTGCCGTCCCGGCGGTACGCGATCCTCATCGACGTCGGCTACCTCTACGCCGCCGCCGCAGAACTCCTCCTCGACGCCACCTCCCGCCGCGACTACCGGGTCGACGCCGAGAAGCTCATCAAATCCCTCATCGAACGCGCCGCCATCCGCCTCTCCGACGGCGAACTCCTGCGCCTCTACTGGTTCGACGCCGCCCGCGACCGCGTCCCCACCGTGGACCAGCGCGTCATCGCGAACATGGACTACGTCAAGGTCCGCCTCGGCAACCTCAACTCCCGCGGCCAGCAGAAGGGCGTCGACGCCCAGATCCGCTCCGACCTGGAGCTCCTCGCCCGCCACCGCGCCATCCACGAGGCGATCCTCCTCGCCGGCGACGAGGACATGGTCCCCGCCGTCGAGGTCGCCCAGGCCTACGGCGTCCGCGTCCACCTCTGGGGCGTCGAACCCCCCTACGGCACCAACCAGGCCGAACGCCTCGTCTGGGAGTCCGACACCGTGGAGACCATCGAGTCCGAAGAGCTCAAGGCCTACTTCACCAAGAGCGGCACCGCCGCCGCGGCCACCCACGGCATGGTCGGCGCCCCCATGGCCCAGCCCGAGCCGCGCGTCCCCAACCCCGCCGTCGTCTTCGGCACCCGCCAGTCCGTCGCCGTCACCATGACCGCCGCCGACGCCCTCGCCCAGGCCGAGTCCGCCCGGCCCAAATTCGTGCGCACCACCCAGACCGGCGAGAAGCTCGACCCCGAGACCGTCCGCTCCATCGGCGAGTACGTCGGCCACAAATGGCTCCTCACCAGGGGCGCCGACAACATAGCCGACCTCCTGCCCGGCCCGCAGCTGCCCACCGTCATCGACAAGGAGCTGCTAGTAGAAGCGGAGAAGGAACTCGGCTACTCTCTACGCGACCACCCCGAAGCGCGGATCTGGGTCCGCGACGGGTTCTGGGAGCGGGTGCACCGCGAGTTCGATTTCGACGAGGAGTAGCGATGGGTCTGGAGCTCAAGGTCCTCCGAGGCAACCCCACCCATGAGGAGCTGGCGGTCCTCGTCGGCCTCATCACCGCACTGCCGCGCCCGGTCGAGGAGGACGAGGCGCCCCGGCGCCGCGCCGCCTGGACCGACCCCGGCCTGAAGCTGCGCGTGCGCCGCTCCTGGCGCCACACCGCCGTCCCCGCCCGCCGCGGGACCGAGCGGTGACCCGGCCCTTCGTCCTCGCCTCGCAGTCCCCGGCCCGCCGGGAACTGCTCAAGGCCGCCGGCATCGAACCGCTCGTCATCGTCTCCGGCGTCGACGAGAGCCGGGTCATGGGCCACGACCCCGCCGAACTCGCCAGCACCCTCGCCGAACTCAAGGCCCAGGCCGTCCTCGACCAGGTCGGCCCCGGCTCCCTCGTCCTCGGCTGCGACTCCGTGCTGCACTTCGGCCACGAGATCCTCGGCAAGCCCGAAGGCCCCGAGGAGGCGACCTCGCGCTGGAAGCGCATGCGCGGGAACTCCGGCACGCTCTACACCGGCCACTGCCTCGTCGACACCGAGGCCGACCGCCAGATCGTGCGCGCCTCCGGCACCGTCGTCCACTTCGCCGAGGTCTCCGACGAGGAGATCGCCGCGTACGTCGCCACCGGCGAACCGCTCCACGTCGCCGGGTCCTTCACCCTCGACGGCTACGGCTCCGCGTTCATCGACCGCATCGAAGGCGACCCCGGCACCGTGATCGGCCTCTCGATGCCGCTGCTGCGCACCATGCTCGGCGAACTCGAGATCGCCCTCCACCAGCTCTGGCGCTAACTCCGCGCCCACCCGGCGGCGACGGGTCCTCGTCGCCTCGTGCACGTCCACGGCCTCCAGCTGCCAGCGGCGGGCCGCCTCCAGGGTGAACGCCCGGCCGTCCTCCACGTGCGCGAGCGCGACCGCGGCGGCGCGGTCCGCGTCCGGCCGCATCAGCGCGTCCAGGAGCTCGGCGTGCTCCTCGCGCTGGCGGACGGGGTCGCGCTCGACCGTGAGGTGGAACAGCCACCGCATCCGCGCCTCGAGGGGCTCCATGATCTGCGCGAGGAGCGGGTTCCGCGCGGCGGCCACGAGTTCGCGGTGGAACGCGGCGTTCGCCTCGGTGCGCGACTCGGCGTCGGCGCGGGGGACCACGCACTCCTGGAGCCGGCGCAGGTCCGCGGGCCCGGCGTTGGCGGCGGCGAGGCGCGCCGCGACCGGTTCGAGGCCCGCGCGCACGTCGAACAGGTCCGCGATGTCCTTCGGGGTGGGGACGGTGACGATGCTGCCCTGGCCGGGGACCGCGGTGACGAGCCCGTCGGCGGCGAGCCGCTGGAGCGCCTCGCGCAGCGGGATGCGGGAGACCTCGAACTCGGCGGCGAGGTCGCGCTCGATGAGGCGCGCGCCCGGGCGCAGCCCGACGGTGACGATGCGCTCGCGAAGCGCCCGGTAGACCTGCTCGGCTCGGCTCATGTCGCTCCCTCTCGCCCCCGGTGGACGGAAGCCCGTCCAAGGTATACCGTCGATGTTAATGGTATACCGCTAATCGGCGGACCTGTGGGGAAAGGATCGACACATGACCGACCTGCTGCTGCGCGACGCCCGGCTCTGGGGCCGTGAAGGCCGCGCCGACCTGCTGATCCAGGACGGCCGCATCAGCGCCGTCGGCGACGCGCTGAAGGAGGACGGGGCGCAGGTCGAGGACCTCGGCGGCGCCGTCGTCATCCCCGGCCTGGTCGACTCGCACGCCCACGTCGACAAGACCCTCTGGGGCGGGCCCTGGGTCCCGCGCACCGCCGGCCCCGGCCTGGAGGCCGCCATCGCCTACGGCCGCGACCGCCGCGGCGAGTTCGGCGTCCCCAACCCCGACTACATCACCGCGCTGCTCACCAACATGGTCGTCTCCGGCACCACCCACGCGCGCTCGCACGTCGACGTGGACCCCGGGATCGGCATCGGCGCCGTCGACGCCGTCCTCGAAGGCGTCGAGCGCCTCGCGGGCCGCATCGACGTCGAGCTGGTCGCGTTCCCGCAGACCGGCATCCTCGTCAGCCCCGGCACCGCCGAGCTCCTGGAGGAGGCCCTCAAGGCCGGCGTCAAGTCCATCGGCGGCATCGACCCCGCCGGGTTCGACCTCGACGCCGAGACCCACCTCGACCTCGTCTTCGCGCTCGCCGCGCAGTACGGCGCCGAGATCGACATCCACCTCCACGACGGCGGCGACCTCGGCGTGCGCGAGTTCGACCTCATCATCGAGCGCACCCGCGCCCTCGGCTACGCCGGGAAGGTCGTCATCAGCCACGCCTTCGCGCTCTGCGACGCCGACGACGCCACGCGCGCCCGGCTCATCGCCGACCTCGCCGAACTCAAGATCGGCCTGACGTCGGTGGCGCCCAAGAAGATCCTCCCGCTGCGCGAACTCGACGCCGCGGGCGTGACCATGGGCATCGGCAACGACGGCGTCCGCGACCTGTGGAGCCCGTACGGCACCGGCGACATGCTCCAGCGCACCCAGTGGTTCGCCCGCAACGCCGGCTTCAGCCGCGACGCCGACATCGAACTCGCCCTGGAGGCGGCCACCTTCGGCGGCGCGCGCCTGCTCAAGCTCGACGGCTACGGCCTCGCCGTCGGCGACACCGCCGACCTCGTGGTCGTGCAGGGCCGCAACCCGTCCGAAGCCGTCCTCGACCACCACGCGCGCACCCTCGTCGTCAAGGGCGGCCGCGTCGTCGCCCGCGAGGGGCGGCTGGTCTAGGGCCGGGCGGCGTCGGGCCTAGCCGCGCCGCTTGATGCCGCACCCGGTCGACGGGTAGTGCGGCTTGGGTCCCGCCCGAAAAGGGCGGCGGGGCCCCGGGCCAGGTACCGCACTTTCTGGATCACCTGGCCCGGGACCCCGCCCGAGAAGGGCGGCGGGGTCCCGGGCCAGGTGATCGGAACCCCGCCGCTGGGCCGCCCGTCTACCCCACTTCGACAGGCGGCCTCCTGGTGATGGCGACAAAGTCTCTTGTCGAGCAGGCTTGGTCTTTGCCGCCGCGCCACCAGTTGGCGATGAAATAAGCGTAGAACCACCCAATCGACTTGCGAAGTCAAAAACCCGACAAGTGCAGACATTGCCATTCGCGCATGAACAGGCGTGGAGGAGGGCGCTGACCGGCGCAATTGCTATCCATTAAGGACGAAAGAGATTCGTCTTCGATCGGGTCTCGTTGTCCTCGTTGGTATACCCGCGCAGAGACCTCGATTTGGGCGATGCGGCGGAGCGACTCGAAGATCGCGTCGCCGAGGACCGTTCCCACGACCATCGCCTCCAGGATCTCGTCGCGGTCCTGGCGGAGGGACAGGAGGGTCAGGTCGAACTCGGCCACGATCTCGGCCGCGCGGGCGTACTCGCCGGTCATGTCGACCATGTCGGCGAGGCCGAGCTCGCGGAGGCGGCCGATGGCGTCGGCGAGGGCCCAGATGCTGCCGTGGTCGAGCGGGACCGCGTGCCAGCCGCGGCGGCGCACGATGTCGCGCGCGAGTTCGAGGTCCTCGGCGGCGGGACGCTCGTTCGGGACGCGGTGCTGCGAGAGCGCCCGGCTGGCGACGCCGAGGGTGGAGTCGATGTCGCGGTCGGGCTCCTCGATCTCGGCGAGGACCTCGCGGACCTTCGCGATCGGCACCGACCCGACCTCGACCATGGCCCGCACCAGCCGCAGCCGGCGCACGTGGTCCTCGCCGTACTCGACCTGGTTGTGACCGCGGCGCTCGCCGCCGGAGAGCAGGCCCTCGCGCACGTAGTACTTGATGGTGGCCGCGGGGACCCCGGTCTTCGCGCTGAGCTCGCCGATTCGCATGGGTCCTTCTTACCCGAAGCGCGGTTGACCGCCGCCCGAACTAAGTGATAGTTTCACTATCGATAGTACTACTCACACCTGGAGCGCCCCCATGACCGCCACCCTCGACACCAGGCGATCCGCGCGCCGGGGACGCGCCGCCGTCCTCGTCGTCGCGATCCTCAGCGTCGCGATCGTCCTCTACGCCGTGCCCGCCTACCTCGTCCCCGACGCCGACTCCCGGGTCGGCATCCGCGAAGACGTGCCCTTCCACCTGCCGTTCCTCGTCGTCCACGCCGCCACCGCCGGGATCGCGCTCCTGGTGGGCCCGTTCCAGTTCTTCGGCTCGATCCGCAGCGGCCACCCGAAGGTCCACCGGGTCCTCGGCCGCGTCTACCTCCTCGCCGGGGTCCTCCCCGGCAGCCTCAGCGGGATCGTGGTCGCGCTGCTGACGACGGCCGGGCCGATCGCGCTGGCGACGTTCGTGTTCCTCGACGTGTTCTGGTGCTACTCGGCGCTGCGCGCCTACCGGGCGGTCCGCGCGCGGGACTTCGCGTCGCACCGGCGGTGGATGCTGCGGAACTTCGCCGGGACGTTCGCGGCGGTGACGCTGCGGGTCTACCTGGGCCTGTTCATCGCCGTCCAGCTGCCGCTGCTCGACAGCGTCTACGGCGGCGACTTCGAGCCGCTGTTCGACCTCGCCTACACCGCGGCGATCGTCGCCTCGGTCGCACTCAACCTGGCCTTCATGGAAATCCATTTGCGGCGCAAGGCGGTCCGAGGCACCCTCGAAGCGGATTGACGAGCAGACGAAGGGGCGCCATGGGCAGCGAAGCGTACGAGATCTCGACCGATCCGGACCGGCTCGACCGCGAGTGGGTCCACCGGGTCATCTCGACCGACACGTACTGGGCCGAGGGCCGCACCCGCGAGGACATGGACCACGCGATCGCGCACTCCTCGCCGTACGGCGTCTACGACGCGTCGGGGAGGCAGGTCGCGTTCGCGCGCCTCGTCACCGACCGCACCTACTTCGCGTGGCTCAGCGACGTGTTCGTCGACCGCGACGCGCGCGGCCGGGGCCTGAGCAAGCTCCTCATGGAGCGGATCGTCGCCGACGCCGAGGCGATGGGCCTGCGGCGCGTCGTCCTCGCCACCGACGACGCGCAGGGCCTCTACCGGCAGTTCGGCTTCGACGACATCGCCGACCAGTACTCCTGGATGTACCGGGTGTGGGCCACCCGGCCCTAGTCCAACTTCGCCGGACGGGTGTCGCGCGGGCGCGCTAGGCTGGTGCGTCCCGAATTCGAGCGAGGAGCGCCGTGTCCCAGGAACCAGGCCCCGCCGACGCCCGCCAGGCGGAGGACGTCGACACGTCCCACGCAGTGCCCGACCCCGATCCCGCCAACACCCCCGAGCAGGAGATCGCGATCGAGCAGGCCTTCGTCGACCGCGTCTACGACCGCGTCGACGTGCTGCGGGCCGACGCCGTCGGCGACCGCGACGCCGGCTACCGCCATCTCGCGGCGACCGTGCCCGGCGCGCAGTACGAGCGCGACGTGTTCGTCTACCGCGCCGCCCGCCGCATCGCCGACCTCGACTCCCAGCACGAGGGCCTGGTCTTCGGGCGCCTCGACTTCGACGACGAGCGGGTCCGCCACATCGGACGCCTCGGCGTGCGCGACGAGGAGTACCGCACGCTCCTGGTCGACTGGCGCGCCCCCGCCGCCGCCCCGTTCTACCGCGCGACCGCCGTCGACCGCCAGGAGGTGGCCCGGAGGCGCGTGATCCGCTCGTTCGGCCGCTCGGTCGAGGAGATCAGCGACGACCTGCTCAACGAGGACGCCGCCGAGCGCCTCCCCGTGATCGGCGACGGCGCGCTCATGGCCGCCCTGGGCCGCAAGCGGACCGGGCGGATGCGCGACATCGTCGCCACGATTCAGGCCGAGCAGGACGCCGCGATCCGCGCCCCCGGGCGCGGCGCCACGATCATCACCGGCGGCCCCGGCACCGGCAAGACCGTCGTGGCCCTGCACCGCGCCGCCTACCTGCTGTACCAGGACCGCAGCCGCTACGAGGCCGCCGGCATCCTCGTCGTCGGCCCCTCCGCCGTGTTCATGAAGTACATCGGCCGCGTGCTCCCCAGCCTCGGCGAGGAGACCGCCGCCCTCTACTCCCTCGGCGAGCTGTACGCCGGGGTCGAGGCGACCCGCCAGGACCGGCCCGCGGTCGCGGCCGTCAAGGGCGGCACCGTGATGCTCCCGATCCTGCGCCGGCTCGTCCGCCAGACCCCGCCGGAGGCTCCCTCCGAGCTGCGGATCGTCTACCGCGGCGACGTGTTCAAGCTCGACGCCGCCGACCTCGCCGCGGCCCGCGCCCGCGTGTTCGAGAAGGAGCCGCGCCCGAACCTCGCCAAGACCGAGGCCGGCCGCGCCCTCCTCGTCGCCCTGTGGCGCAAGGTCAAGCCCGTCCTGCCCGACGCCGAGCCCGCGAAGTACTCGCGGGACGTCGGATCGCGCGGCGAGTTCCTGACCTTCCTCGACCACTGGTGGCCCGACCTCGACCCGGCCGAGGTCCTCGGCTGGGCCGGCGACGCCCGCCGCCTCGCCTCCGCCGCCGAAGGGCACCTCAAGCGCGAGGCCGTCGACGACGTCGCCGCCTCGCTCCGCGAGGCCGACTTCTCCATCCCGGACGTGGCGCTCCTCGACGAGCTGCGCATCCTCCTCGGCGTCAAGCGCCAGCCCCGCGGCCGCGACCGCATCCGCTCGTGGGACGGCATCCAGGAGGTCTCGACCGCCCAGGACCGCTTCTACGACCGCCCCGAGCGCCAGGCCCGCGACGCCTTCTACGAGGACTACGCGCACGTCATCGTCGACGAGGCCCAGGACCTCTCGCCGATGCAGTGGCGGATGCTCTCGCGCCGCGGCCGCGCCGCCGGGTGGACCATCGTCGGCGACGAGGCCCAGTCGAGCTGGCCGCGCCCCAAGGAGAGCGCCGACGCCCGCCGCCGCGCCGTCCCCAGCGGCCGCCTCCACGAGTTCCACCTGACGAAGAACTACCGGAACTCCAAAGAGGTCTTCGAGTACGCCGCCGAGTGGGCCAAGCCGCGCCTGCGGAACATCGACCTCCCCGAGGCGGTGCGCGAGACCGGCATCCCCGTCGAGTCGAAGTCCGTCGACGCCGCGGCCCTCCTGCCCGAACTCGCGGGCGCCGTCGCCGAGGCCCTCGACGCCGTCGAGGGCACCGTCGGCGTCATCGCCCCCTACGACCGGCACGCCGAACTCGCCGCCGTCGTCCACGACGACCGCGTCACCCTCGTCGGCCCCTTGGAGTCCAAGGGCCTCGAATGGGACGCCGTCATCGCCGTCGACCTCGACGCGGTCGCCAAGTCCCACGGCCCCGGCGTCGCCTACGTGGTCCTCACCCGCTCCACCCAGCGCCTCAAGCGCATCGACGTGGCCTGACCCGCCCGCCGGGCCGTCAGCGCGGTCCGGCTCAGGCCGCCGCGGCGGTGCGCCGAGCGACGGCCCGCCGCGCCGCGCCGTACCCGGCCGCGAGGAGGACCGGCAGCGCCGACATCCAGCGCAGGTCCGGCTTCGACTCGTCCGCCGTGGACCGCCACTGCGATTCCGGGAGGGACAGCCGCAGCAGCGCCTGCCAGCCGGTGAGGCGGTACTCCGCCACCCGGTCCCCGGCCTCCACGGCGGTGCCGCCGGACACCCGCAGCGGCCCACCGGGGCGGGGCTCGTCCGCGGCGGTCACGCTCCAGCCGGACACGTCGCACGCCACGCTCAGCCCGAGCCCTGCCGGCGGCCGCTCGCACTCGCGGACCTCCAGTACCTCGATCGTCACCGGCCCGCGCTCGCCGGTCGGCGCGCCGTACGCGACCTGCGCCGCACCGGCCGCGACCATCGCGAGTATGAACAGCGCCGCGAACGTCCACGACTCGATCCTCGCGGCGCGGGTCGGCTTCGGTCCGTCGTCGCGACGGCGCACCGCGCCCGGGGCGATCAGGCGCAGCACGAGCAGGATCAGGAGCGCGAGGGCGGCGGCGAGCACGAGCATCGCCGCGACGTCGTAGAGCACGGTCATGAGGGGCCTTCGGGGTGGACGGGGTCAGTCATGCGCGGGCGGGTCGCCGGCCGGTCGCCGGGCGGCCCGGCGGACGCCCCAGACGAGGAGGGCCGCGGCGAGGACGCCGGGGCCCATGTGGACCAGGAGGACGCCGAAGAGGCTCGGGCCGCCCCAGTCGTGCTCGTAGCTCGACGGGTCGGCGAAGTCGATGACGAAGGGCTCCATGAGGGCCCGCACGATGAAGAAGCCGCCGACGACGAAGGCCAGCACCCAGAGCACGCGAGTCATGATCCGACCTTAGTGCCCGGCGGGGGAGTGCAGGTGCCTGCGGATGCCCACGGTCAGGAGCAGCTGCGCGATCGCGTAGGTGGACATGACGGCGAGGCCCGCGCCCGGGAGGTCGAAGCCGGCGACGCCGAGGCCGAGGACCAGGTCGGAGACCACGAAGAGGGCGCCGCCGACGGCGGCGAGGTGGCCCGCGGAGCGGCCGGTGCCGAGGCCCGCTGCGAGCGCGGCCATGGTCACCAGCAGGAGGCTGTAGACCGCCACGGGCGCCGCGAGCGGGCCGAGGCGCGTCCACAGGGCGGCGACGAGGCCGGCCCAGAACGCGAGGTAGACGACGGGCACGAGGTACCGGCCTCCGAAGGCGCGCAGCGCGCCGAGCTTCAGGAACGCCGCGATGTACAGCAGCTGCATGATCCCGAACAGCCCCATGCCGATGAGGAACGCGGTCGTGCCCTCGACGAGGAGCGCGGCGTCGGCGGCGCAGGCGGCGAGCAGGCCGGTGCCGAACAGGCGGGCGGCGGTCTGGCCGGGGGCGACGGAGACGATGAGGTAGCCGAGGAGCAGCAGCGTCAGGAGCGTCTTGGAGGCCCAGCGGACCGAGTCGAGGCCGAGTGCGACGGCCGCGAGTTCGGCGGCGAGGGCGACCGCGAACGCCCAGAGCCAGGTCCGGGCCTGGACGCGGGCCATCTGGGAGCGGAGGAGCAGGAGGGGAGGGCTCATGGGTGAGGGACGTTACCAGACGCTCGCGGTGCGTCGGGGCGCCGGAGTTCGGCGGTTCCGCTCAGGACCGCCGTGTGAACGGTTCGGTCTCATGGCGGTTCAGCGGCCTCCTGCGGCCGCGGCCGTCAGGTTCCAGAGGGTGATCGCGTGGCCGCCGTGCTCGTAGCCGAGGGCGCCGATCGAGGCGGTGTCGATGGTGAGGTCGCGGCCGTCGCGGGCGGGGCGGCCGAGCCAGCGGGCGGCGGCGACGCGGAGGCTGTGGCCGTGGGCGACGAACGCGACGTCTCCTTGGATGAGGAGCGGTTCGGCCTCGCCCAGGGCCCGGTCGAGGCGGACCGCGACCTCGTCGGCGCTCTCGCCGCCGGGGCCCTTTCCGCCGTCGGTCCACAGCGTCCAGTCCGGGTCCTCCTCCCGGATGTCCTGGCTGGTGCGGCCCTCGTAGTCGCCGTACGCCCACTCGGCGAGGTCGGGGATGACGGCGGTGACCTGGAGCCCGGCCAGGTCGGCGGTGACGAGGGCGCGCTTGCGCGGGCTCGACCAGACCGCCGCGAACCGCCGGCCCGCCAGGAGCGGGCCGAGCGCCTTCGCCTGCGACACGCCGTTCTCGGTGAGGTCGAGGTCGGTGACGGAGGTGTGGCGGCCCGAGGCCGACCAGGTCGTCTCGCCGTGGCGGATGAGCACGATCTCTCCCATGCCTGCCACCATAGTTCGCGGACGCGACCGGCAGGCGCGTTAGACCGCTTCGGCGAGGAACACCCCCATGAACCCCCGGTCGTCGGTCCAGTACCCGGACGGCGCGAAGTCCGCCGCCCGCAGGTCGTCCTCGAGTTCGGCCGGGCGGAACTTGGCGGAGATCCCGGTGCGGATCTCCTCCCCGGCGGTGAAGCGCAGGTCCAGGCCGAGGCCGGCGACGTCCACGGCCATGGGTTTGCGGGCGCGCAGCCGCATGTCGACGGTGTCGGCGCCCGCGTCCCACAGGGCGACGTGCTCGAAGTGGTCGGGCTCGAAGTCGGCGTCGAGGCGGTGGTTGAGCACGTGGAGGACGTTCCGGTTGAACTCGGCGGTGACGCCCGCGGCGTCGTTGTACGCGGCGAGGATCGTCGCGGGGTCCTTGACGAGGTCGGCGCCGAGGAGGAACCGGTCGCCGGGGCGCAGCGCCTCGCGGAGGTCGCGCAGGAACTGGGCGCGCTCGGGGCGGGTGAAGTTCCCGAAGGTGCCGCCGAGGAACGCCACGAGCCGCGTGTCGCGGTGGTCGGGCAGGTGCGCGAGGTGGCGGGTGAAGTCGCCGACGATGCCGCCGAGGTACGCGTCCGGGTACGCGGCCGCCAGCTCCAGGAGGACGTCGCGGACCTCGCCCGCGGCGACGTCGAAGGGCCAGAACGCGTCCAGGCGCCCGGCCGCGGCGAGCGCGTCGAGGACGGGCCGGATCTTCTCGGCGCGGCCCGCGCCGAGCTCGATCACCGAGACCGGGCCGCCGCCGAGGGCCGCGGCGATCTCGCCGGCGCGGTCGCGCAGGACCGCCCGCTCGCTGCGGGTCTGGTAGTACTCGGGCTGCCGCGTGAGCTCGGCGAACAGGCCGGAGCCGCGGCCGTCGTAGTGCAGGCGCATCGGGAGGTGCTTGGGGCGCGAGGTCAGGCCGCGCCGCGCGTCGAGGCGGAGGTTCGCGTCGAGGTCGTCGGCGTCGAGGCAGATCCGCAGTTCCGGTTGAGGCACAAGTCCATGTTATGCCCGCGGTGTCTGGTTTGCGGGGGAGTGGGCGGGCCGGGTCAGGGGGCGCCGGGGACGGTGCACGCCTGGGCGGCGATCTGGCTCGCGTAGCGCAGGGCTGCGGCGACCACGGTCGGGTTGCCCCAGGACGGGAGCCGGTCGAGGCGCATCCAGCCCGCGGAGGTGAGCCAGCCGAGGAGGCCCGAGGTGAACGCGTCGCCCGCGCCGATCGCGTCGACGACGTCGACGGGCGGGGCGGTCGTCTCGGTGGTGTGGGCGCGGTGGAACGCGATCGACCCGGCGTCGCCGAGGGTGACGACGACCAGTTCGGGCCCGAGGCCGAGCCAGTCGCGGGCGACGCGGTCGACCGGCGTCCCAGGGTAGATCTGCGCGAGGTCGCGCTCGGAGACGCGCACGAGCGTCGACAGGCCCACGAGCCGCTCGGTGCGCTCGCGGACCTTCGCGGCGTCGCCCATGGCGCCCAGGCGGATGTTCGGGTCGAAGGTGACCGGGACGGACCCGCGGGCCCGGTTGACCCAGTGCTCGATGACGCGCGCCGACGGCTCCAGGTACGCCGCGAGCGACCCGAAGTGGACGAGGTCGACGGCGCCCGGGTCGGGCCGGGGCAGGACCCGGCCCTCCCACGCGAAGTCGGCGGTGCCGGTCGTCCAGTAGTCGTAGCGGGCGGTGCCGTCGCCGTTGACGACGGCGAGGCCGAGCGTCGAGGGCAGGTCGGTGCGCTGGAGCCAGTCCCGGCGGACGCCCGCGGAGATGTGGCGGCGCCACACGCGCCGGCCGAAGTGGTCGCCGCCGACCGAGCCGACGAGGGCGGTGGGGATGCCGCGCTTGGCGAGGGCGACGGCGGTGTTCGCGGGGCCGCCGCCGCAGGTGGGGCGCAGCTGCCCTTCGGGTGCGGGCACGAGGTCGATGACGTTCTCGCCTGCCACGAGGATCAACGGGGGCTCCTTCCGACGGGGGTGCGGTGCCGCTGCGGGAAGGGTATTCCAGGCCCCCGGCGGCCCGGAAGTCGGATTCGCGCCTCGATGCCCGGGCGCGTCCCGGTTCGGCCGCGGGCGGCGGAGCCGGGACCCGCGCCTGCGGCGGGCGGTCCGGCGGACGCGCGGGGACTCGTGGGCCACGCCGCGGCGGGGTGCCGGAGGGCGGCCGGGGACGGTCGTCCAGGATGGGGGCATGGCGAGCGAAGAGGTCAAGTCCGGGGTCGAGGCGCGGACCGGGGGCGACCCGGTCGAGCGCGCCGCGGACGGCGGGGACAGTGGCGCGGTCGACGCGGGTGCCACCGGTGCTGCCGCGGGCGGGGACCGGTCGGCCGCCGAGGCGAACGTCGAGGCGGCGAAGTCGGCGCGGCCGAAGCACCGGCGGATGCGCGACATGGCGCTGTCGATGGCGGTCCTGCTGGTGCCGCTCGGGCTGTTCTACTGGGCGTGGAGCTGGCTCGCCGAGGACCGGCAGGTGAGCGTGGTCGACACCGGCGAGAACTACGCGACGGCCGCGAGCCTGGGCCTGCCGGCGATCGAGCCGGAGCTCTCCGAGGACTGGAAGCCGATCTCCACGCACCTCGCCGCGGACGGCTCGACCACGACCCTGCGGACCGGCTGGTACTCGCCGGACGGCAACGGGCTCCAGATGTCCGAGACCAGCGGGCCGGCCACCGAGGTCGACGCGGACCTCACCGGCGCGGGAACGCCGGTCGAGGCCGGCGGCATCGAGTGGGCCTCGTACGAGCTCGACAGCGGCGAGGCGTGGGTGGCCGAGGTCGACGGCGCGACGGTCGTGCTCTCGGCCGAGCCTGACGGCATCGCCGACCTCGACGACCTCGCGGAGGGCGTGGCCGCCGCGGCGTCGTAGCGCGCTCGCGGGTGCTCTGCCTACCCACTGGGTGGGTGGGCAAGGTCAGAACCCATCCCTAACCCCCACCCACCCGGGGAACGGTAGCGCCCATCCTTCCCGCCGGGTCCGACAGAAACAGGCCGCTCGCGCATCCGTGTCGTCCGATCGGGCGAGGGTCCGCGATCAGTCCTCGGCGTCGGCGTCGGCGTCCGGCTCGGTCTTCGCGCGCAGCCGCTCGCGGGCCCCTTCGAGGTGCGACTGGCACCGGTCGGCGAGGGCCTCGCCGCGCTCCCAGAGGGCCAGCGACTCCTCCAGGGTGGCGCCGCCGGCCTCCAGGCGCTCGACCGTGGCCACGAGCTCGGCCCGGGCCTCCTCGTACGTCAACCGCTCATCGCTCACTGCTGGTCGTCCTCCCTTGTCTCCGGTGCCGTCTGCACGACGGCCGCCCGCAGCGACCCCGCCGCGAGCCGCACTTCGATCGCCTCGCCCGCGTCGGCGGCGTCCCGCAGGACCTCCCCGGACCCGGTGTCGGTGACGATCGCATACCCACGGTCCAGTGTGGACTGCGGCGAGAGGGTCCGGAGCCGGGCCCGCAGGTGCTCCAGGTCGTCCGTCGACCGCTCCAGGCGCGAGTCGACCCGGGCCCGCATGCGGTGCACCAGGTTCGCGACCGCCTCGGACCGCGCCTCCAGCATCGTCTCGGGCCGCGCGAGGACCGGCCGCGCGCGCATCGCGGCGAGCGCGTCGGCCTCGCGCGCGAGCATCGCGTTCAGGGCCTGGCGCAGCCGGGTGCGGCTGATGTTGAGGCCGCGCTGCTCCTCGGCGAGGTCGGGGACCACTTTCTTCCCGGCCTCGGTGGGCGTGGAGGCGCGCCAGTCGGCGACGTAGTCGAGGATCGGCGTGTCGGGCTCGTGCCCGATCGCGGAGACGACGGGCGTGACCGCCTCGGCCACGGCCCGGCACAGCGTCTCGTCGGAGAACGGCAGCAGGTCCTCCATCGAGCCGCCGCCGCGCGCGATGACGATGACCTCGACGTCGGGGTCGCGGTCGAGCTCGGCGAGGGCCGCGCACACCTCGGCGACCGCGCGGGGGCCCTGGACGGCGACCTCGCGGACCTCGAAGTCCGCGGACGGGAGCCGGGCCTTCGCGTTCTTGAGGACGTCTCGCATCGCGTCGGAGGCGCGGCCGGTGATGAGCCCGATCCGGTACGGCAGGAACGGCAGCGGCTTCTTCCGGTCGGCCGCGAACAGGCCCTCCGCGGCGAGGAGCTTCTTGAGCCGCTCCAGCCGCGCGAGCAGCTCGCCGAGGCCGACCTGGCGGATCTCGCGCACGTGCAGCGACAGCGACCCGTTCTTGTCCCACCACTGGGCCTGGGCCCGGATGACGACCTGGGCGCCGTCGCGCAGCGGCGGGTCGCAGGCCGCGACCGCGCCGGTGAAGTCGACGACGCGCATCGAGACCTCGGCCGACGGGTCGCGGAGGGTCAGGTAGACGGTGCGGCCGCGGTGGCTGATCTCGGTGATCTGCCCCTCGGTCCACACCTCGCCGAGGCGGGCGAGCCAGTCGCCGATCTTCTTCGACACGACCCGCAGCGGCCACGGGTTCTCGGCGCTCATCGGCGCACCCGGCCCGGTGGACGGCTTCTCGGCGGCTTCCGGCTCTGCGCTGCTCTGCTCTGCGGCGGTCACGTGGTCAGCCTAACTGTGGGGTGCGACGAAACGGGGCGTGCGGATACCATCGAGGCGTGGCAGACCCGAAGCGAGTGTTGTTGGCCAAGCCCCGCGGGTACTGCGCGGGCGTGGACCGGGCCGTGGTGACCGTCGAGAAGGCGCTGGAGCTCTACGGCGCCCCCGTCTACGTGCGCAAGGAGATCGTGCACAACCGCCATGTCGTCGACACGCTGGCGGCGAAGGGCGCGGTGTTCGTCGAGGAGAACGAGGAGGTCCCGCACGGGTCCGTCGTCGTGTTCTCCGCGCACGGCGTGGCGCCCGAGGTCCACGACCAGGCCGCCGAGCGCGGCCTCAAGGCCATCGACGCGACCTGCCCCCTGGTGACCAAGGTCCACAAGGAGGCCCGCCGGTACGCCGAGGAGGACTACGACATCCTGCTCATCGGCCACGAGGGCCACGAAGAGGTCATCGGCACCTCCGGGGAGGCCCCCGAGCACATCCAGCTCGTCGACGGCCCCGACTCGGTCGACGGCGTCACGATCCGCGACCCCGAGAAGGTCGTGTGGCTGTCGCAGACGACGCTCTCGGTGGACGAGACCATGGAGACCGTCGACCGGCTCCGCAAGCGCCTCCCGATGCTCCAGAGCCCCCCGAGCGACGACATCTGCTACGCGACCCAGAACCGCCAGCAGGTGGTGAAGGACATCGCCGCGGACTGCGACGTCATGCTCGTCGTCGGCTCCAAGAACTCCTCGAACTCGGTGCGGCTCGTCGAGGTCGCCGTGCAGCACGGCGCCCGCAGCGGGCACCTCATCGACTTCGCCCACGAGATCGAGGAGTCCTGGCTCGAGGGCGCCTCGACCGTCGGGCTCTCCTCGGGCGCGTCCGTGCCCGACAACCTGGTGCAGGACGTCCTCGCGCACCTCGCCCAGCGCGGGTTCGCGAATGTGGAGGAGTTCGAGCCGGTGACCGAGAAGATCACCTTCCAGCTTCCGCGCGAACTCGTCACCGACCTGCGCGCCGCAGGGCGGTCTTGACCCGATCGGGTGACACGGGCGCGCGAGCGGCCCGTTTCTGTCGGACCCGGCGGCAATGATGGGGCCTATCTTCCCCTGGGTGGGTGGGGGTTAGGGACGGTCTTCCACCTTGCCCACCCACCCTGCGGGTGGGTGGCGCCCGTCGGCTCCGCGTCCGCCGGGGGCCAGTCGATGCTCCCGTTCGACGCCGGGTTCAGCCGGCGCGCTCGTCCGTCGCCGCGCTCAGCCGGTGCCCGCGTCCATCGGGGGGCACTCGGCGCTCGCGCCCATCCCGCCTCAGCCGGTGCTCTCGTCCCACGACGGCCGCCGCGCCGGGGTCACCACCGGGGCCGGGGACTCGGGCGGGTCGCCCGCGACCTCCAGCTCGCTGAAGCGCCGCGCCGTCACCAGCAGCCGCGACTCGACCGACGCCACCGCCGCGTTGTAGGACCCGACCGCCGCCTCCAGCGACGAGCCGAGCCGCGCGAAGTGCCCCGCGACCGAACCCAGCCGCTCGTGGAGCTCGCGCCCCAGCTTGTGCACCTCCTTCGCGTGCCGCGCCAGCGCCTCCTGCCGCCACGTGTGCGCCACCGTCCGCAGCAGCGCCATGAGCGTCGCGGGCGAGGCGATGACCACGCCGCGCGCGAACGAGTCCTCCAGCAGCGACGGGTCCCCGCGCAGCGCGGCGTCGAGGAACGCGTCGGCGGGCACGAACAGCACCACCATCTCGGGCGTGTCGTCGAACGCCCGCCAGTACTCCTTGCCCGCGAGGGACTCCGCGTGCCGGCGCAGGTGCTTCGCGTGGGTGCGGATCAGGTCGTCGCGGCCGCTCTCGTCCTCGACCTCCAGCGCCTGGAGGTACGCCTGCAGCGGCGCCTTCGCGTCCACCACCAGGGTCCGGCCGCCCGACAGCCGCACCACCAGGTCGGGGCGCACGCCGCGCCCGTCGACCGAACCGGTGTGCTGCTCGGAGAAGTCGCAGTGCTCGACCATCCCCGCGGCCTCCACGATGCGGCGCAGCTGCACCTCGCCCCACTGGCCGCGCACCTGCGGCGACCGCAGCGCGCCCAGGAGCCGCCCGGTCTGCTCGCGCAGGCCCTCGGAGATGTCGGCGACGCCGGAGAGCTGGATGCGCAGCTGCGCGTACGCGTCGACGCGCGCCCGCTCCACGTCCCCGAGCCGGGTCTCGTACCGCTGCAAGGTGTCCGCGATCGGGGCGAGGACCTGCCCGACCGCCTCGCGGGAGTGGTCGGTCGCCTCGTACGCGACGGTCCGCAGCGTGGCCTCCAGCCGGTGCTCGTTCTCGGCCGCCGCCTCCAGGCGGGCCGTCGCCGCCGCCAGCTCCGCGGCCTGGCGCGAGCGGCCCGCGAACCAGCCGCCGACGCCGCCCGCCGCGAGGCACACCGCCGCCAATAGGACCCACGTCATACGGGCCAGTGTAGGGGTGCGGCCGCAGGTACAGTCGGACCATGACGCTGTGGTTGATCCTGCTGGCGGTCGCGGTCGCCGTCATCTTCTACGTGGTCCGGTCCAACCGGAAGCGGGCCGAGGCCGAGCTGGCCGACGCGCAGGCGGAGGCGCGCCGCCTCCACGAGCGCCTCGGCGGGCAGACCATGAACCTCACCGCCCCCGGTGACAACCTCCCCGCGGGCCAGGCCCTCGCCGACGCCGGCGAGCGCTACACCGCGACCGGTTCGCAGCTGGAGCAGGCGCGGACGATCAACCAGTACCGGCTCGCGGCCGAGACCGCGATCGAGGGGCTCCACTACGTGCGGGCCGCCCGCACCGCGATGGACCTCGACCCAGGTCCGGAGATCCCCACGATGCGCGGCCAGCGCCGCACCGGCGCGCTCACCGAGCCGGTCAGCGCCGAGGTCGAGGGCCGCCGGTACACCGGTTCGCCTAACCCGAGCGACGAGAACCGCCACTACTATCCGGGCGGCAATGTGGACGGTCGACCCGTCCCGTCCGGCTGGTACAACACACCGTGGTGGCAGCCCGCGCTGGCGGGCGCCGGCGGTGCGCTGGTGGGCCTGATGATCTTCGACGCGATGATCTCCCCGGCGTACGCGATGGGCGCGGTCGAGGGCGGGTACGCCGACGGCTACCAGGACGGGTACGCCGACGGCGGGGACGCCTCGGGTGACGCGGGCGACGCCGGCGGCGATGCCGGGGGCGGCGACTTCGGCGGCGGCGACTTCGGGGGCGGCGGCGACTTCGGCGGTTTCTAGCGGTCCGATCAGACGATTTCCGGGCCCCCGCCCCTGTGGGCGGGGGCCCGTCGCGTGCCCAGGGGTGCAGAAGGGGTAATGCGGCCACTACTGAACGTGAGTCCCAAGGGCCCCAAAGTATAAGCACAAGCTTCCTTGTGATCTTCATCACTGGTTTCGTTCGACGGTGGGTTTCGGTTCCGTTGACGAAGCGTTACCCGCCGCTCGGAGTCGTCCCGGTTCCGCCGCACCGTGCGGGAATCTCCCGAGTTCAGGGGCTCTGCCGGACGCTCCCGGTACGGGCCTTTCGTTCACTTTGGAGCATCTGGCCGTTAACAGAGTTCTGTGAACGCGTGCCCGAACCGTGCGAAGTGGGGCCTTGTGCGTTCGTTTGTGGACTGGCACCGTGTCTTCGTCGGCGTCCGCGCATCCACCGCGAGGCGCCCGATGCGACCCCCCTTGCTCCGGTGCGTCACCCCGCACCCGGAGCCCAACAGAACAGGAGCCGTCGTGACGAATCCGCAACGACGATGGCGTCGAATCCTCTCGGCCTCAGCCGCGGGGCTGCTGGTATCGGCCATGCCCGGTACCGCGGCCCTCGCCGAGTCCGACACCGACGCCCTCATCGAGGAGAAGGCAGCCGCCGAACTCCTCGCGCTCATCGAGAACGAAGGCGAGGCCGAACTCTGGGTGCGCTTCGAAGGAGCCCCCGACTTCAGCCCCGCCCTCGCCGCAGACACCAAGACCGAGAAAGGCTCCGAGGCCGTTGCAGCGGCCCAGGAGTTCGCCGAGGCCTCGCAGAAGGACGTGATCGACCTTCTGGAGCAGTCCGGTGTCGAGTACGAAGCCTACTGGGGGTCGAACACCGTCCGCGCGGTCGGCGGCAAGGACCTCGTCGCCGACCTCGTCCAGATCGACAACGTGGACGCGCTCGTGCAGGCCCCCGAGTACGAGCTCATCGAGCCCGTCCCCGAATCGGACTTCGGCACCACCGCGACCGAGTGGGGCGTCGACGCGATCAACGCCCCCGACGTGTGGGACCTCGGTTACGACGGGACCGGCGTCGTCGTCGCCTCCATCGACACCGGCGTCGACTACGACCACCCGGCCCTCGTGAACCAGTACCGCGGCAACAACGGCGACGGCACCTTCACCCACGACTACAACTTCTACGACGTCGCCAACAACTGCGCCGGGGACGCCCCCTGCGACACCAACGGCCACGGCACCCACACCATGGGCACCATGGTCGGCGACGACGGCGCCGGCAACCAGATCGGCGTCGCCCCCGGCGCGGAGTGGATCGCCGTCAACGGCTGCTGCCCCAGCGCCGCCGCCCTCCTGGACGCCGGCGAGTGGATCGCCGCGCCCACCAAGGCCGACGGCACCGGCGCCGACCCGTCCAAGGCCCCCGACGTCGTCAACAACTCGTGGGGCACCACCGCCTCCGTCGACGACCCGTTCTACGAGGACATCGTGGCCCTGTGGCACGCCGCCGGGATCATCCCCGTGATGTCCCTGGGCAACAACGGCGAAGAAGGCTGCGAATCGGCCGGCTCCCCCGGCCTGTACCCGAACGTGATCGGCGTCGGCGCGTACGACGCCGCCGGCGAGATCGCGTACTTCTCCGCCCGCGGCCCCGGCCGCGACGGCCAGGTCAAACCCGACCTCGCCGCGCCCGGCGTCGCCACCAGGTCCGCGATCCCCGGAACCGGGTACGGCCTCAAGAGCGGCACCTCCATGGCCGCACCGCACGTCGTCGGCGCCGTCGCGCTGATGCTCTCGGCCGCACCGGCACTCGACGGCGACTACGAGGGCGTCTACGAGGCGCTCACCGGCACCGCGGTCCCCGTCGACGACGACCAGTGCGGCGGCACCGCCGACCTCAACAACGTCTGGGGCCACGGCAAACTCGATGCGCTCGCGGCCGTCCTCGCCTCCCCGATCGGCGACACCGGCTCGATCTCGGGCACCGTCGTCGACCAGGACGGCGCACCCGTCGCGGACGCCGACCTCGTCTTCACCGGCGACTTCACCCGAAGCGCCGCCACCGGCGCCGACGGGGCGTACACGCTCCCCGTCGTCCCCACCGGCACGTACGCCGTCACCGTGAACAAGTTCGGATACGGCGAGACCACCGGCTCGGTCACCGTCGAAGCCGACCAGACCGCGGTGTTCGACGCCGTCCTCACCGCCGTCCCCTCGGGCACCGTCAGCGGCACCGTCGTCGACGGCAGCGGCCACGGCTGGCCGCTCGCGGCCACCGTCAGCACCACCGGCGGCGAGGCCTCCACCACCACCGACCCGCTCACCGGCGCGTTCTCCCTCACCCTCCCCGAGGGCGAATGGGAACTCCTCGTCGAAGCCGACTACCCCGGCTACCAGGACGTCACCGTCGACGCGGTCGCCGCCAACGACCTGGTCGTCGAAGTCCCGATCGCCGACAGCTGCACCGCGCCCGGCTACGGGTACGAACCGCTCGGCAACGGCTTCGAATCCGGCGGCCTGCCCGCCGGCTGGACCGTCGTCGACCGCGGCGCCACGCCGTGGGAGTTCGACGACCCGGGCGCCCGCGGCAACCGCACCCCCGGCTCCGGCGGGTTCGCCATCGCCGACTCCGACGAGCAGGGATCGGGCAACCTCCTGCTCGACTCCGACCTCGTCTCGCCGGTGTTCGACCTGTCCGCCGCCGACGAACCGGTCCTGACGTTCGCGACCGACTACTACAAGGGCTCCTACAACACCGTCGCCGAGGTCCTCTTCAGCCCCGACGCCGGCGCCACATGGGAGACCCTGTGGGCCCCGACCGCGAACGCCCGCAACCAGACCGTCACCCTCGACCTCGCCGAGTGGGCCGACTCCACCACCGCGCAGGTCAAGTTCCACTACAACGACAACCGCACCTGGGCCTGGTGGTGGGAGGTCGACGACGTGTTCGTCGGCACCTCCCGCGAGTGCACCGCGATCGAGGGCGGCCTCGTCCGCGGCACCGTCACCGACCAGGAGACCGGCGAGCCCTTCGAAGGCGCCGTCGTCACCCACACCGCCTCCGGATACGAGGCCGTCACCGACGCCGACGGCGGCTACTGGACCTTCGCGCCGGGCTCCGGCCCGTCCGAGTTCACCGCCGTCGTCGCCGACTACGGCTCCGCCACCGAAGCGGTCGCGATCGTCCCCGACGGGGTCGTCGAGGCCGACTTCGCCATCGGAGTCGCCAACATCAGCGTCAACCAGACGGCGATCAGCTCCTTCGTCGCCCAAGGCGGCTCGTGGTCGACCAAGCTGAAGCTCACGAACTCCGGCACCGCGGACGGCGAGGTCACCTTCTCCGTCAGCGGCGGCGGATTCGCGATCCTCGGCTACCAGTACCCCGGCGACACCTCCTGGCTGACGACGAGCACCGGCTCGGTCCTCGTCCCCGCCGGGCAGAGCGTCACCGTCACCGTCAAGACCAGCGCCACCGCCGCCGGCGGCGTCGACCAGCCCGGCACCTACACCGCGACGCTGACCGCCGAATACGTCAGCCCGCACCCGTCCCCGACCGTCGACGTCTCCATGCTCGTCGTCCCCACGGTCGACCAGGGCAAGGTCACCGGCACCGTCCTCGCCACCACCTGCGACGGGGACACCGTCCCGATCGACGACGCCCAGATCCAGGTCCGCGCCGCCGACGGCGACCGGTTCCACTTCTGGACCGACGCCGACGGCACCTACTCCTACTGGTTCCCCGAAGGCGACTTCACGGTCATCGCCTCCAAGGACGGCTACGCCGCCGACTTCGGGGCGCTCGTGCTCCCCGCCGGCGACACCGCCGACCTGAGCTTCACCCTGGAGGAGCTGAACTGCTGATCCGCAAGTGAACGACCGCCCCCTGCCGCACTGCGGCAGGGGGCGGTCCCATGCGCCGTCAACCGGAGCCGGACGGGGCTCCCCGCCGCGGCGGAGAGCCCCTCTCCGCCTGGAGCAGCGGGGAACAAGACCGTCACGACTCCAGGAACGGATAGTCCGTGTACGCCTCCGGACCCCGCCCGTACATCGACCGGTCCTCCCGCACCGGCGTCAGCGCCGCACCCGACCGGTACCGCGCCACCAGGTCCGGATTCGCCAGGAACGCCCGCCCGAACGCGATCAGGTCCGCACCCGCCTCCAGCAGCTCCACCCCCTTCGCCAGGCCCCCGTCCGCCGGGATCGGCAGCTCCTCGCCCAACTCCGGATTCGCCACCAGCGGCCCCGCCCAGCGCCGCCGCAACTCCCCGAACAGCGCCTCACCCGGCAGCGCCCGCCCGATGTGGAGATACGCCAGCCCCAAGTGCGACACCGCGTCCAGCAGCGCCGGGAACACCTCGTCGCTGTCCGACACGTCGATCCCGTTGCCCGTGTTCCACGGCGAGATCCGCAGCCCCGTCCGCGCCGCGCCCACCTCCGCGACCACGGCCTCCACCACCTCCACCACGAACCGGATCCGGTGCTCCACCGAACCCCCGTACTCGTCCGTGCGCCGGTTCACGCTCGTCGTCAGGAACTGGTTGAGCAGGTACCCGTTCGCCGCGTGCACCTCCACCCCGTCCGCGCCCGCCCGCAGCGCGTTCCGCGCCGCCGCCGCGAACTCGCCCACCGTCGCCTTGATGTCCGCCACGGACATCTCCACCGGCACCGGCGCCTCCTGATGCCCCGTGGGCGTGTGGATCCCGCCCGGCAGCCGCACCGCCGACGGCGCCACCGGCAGGTGCCCGCCCGGGTTGTTGTCCGGGTGCCCGATCCGGCCCCCGTGCTCGATCTGCAGGAACAGCAGGCCGCCGCCCGCGTGGACCGCGTCGGCCACGGCCCGCCAGCCCTCGACCTGCTCCTCCCCGAACAGGCCCGCGATCTCGGGGTACGTGAACCCGACCGGGCTCGGCGTCGACGCCTCGCCGACGATGAGGCCCGCGCTGGCGCGCTGGCCGTAGTACTCGGCCATGAGCGGCAGCGGCACGCCCTCGAACGTGGCGCGGTTGCGCGTCATCGGGGCCATGACCATGCGGTTGGCGAGCTCCAGGGAGCCGAGCCGGACCGGTTCGAAGAGGCGCCGGGTCGGGTCGGACTGCTGCTGGGCGGTGGTCTCGTTCGTCATGCGAGTACCGTAGAACCTGACACCGATGTGAGGTTCAAGGGAATGTGAGGCACGCCATGCGAATCGGGGAGCTCGCGCAGCGGACCGGCGTCAGCGTCAGGTCGCTGCGGTACTACGAGGAGCGCGGCCTGCTCGCCTCCGAGCGCACGCCCGGCGGCCACCGCGAGTACGCGGCGAAGGCCGTCGACCGGGTCGTGCGCATCCAGGTCCTCTTCGCCGCCGGCCTCGACTCGACCACCGTCGCCTCGGTCCTGCCGTGCATCCACGACGAGGACGGCGGCCCCAACGAGCTCACCACCGAGAGCCTCGCCCGCGACCTCATGGCCGAGCGCGAGCGCATCGACCGCACCATCGCCGACCTCGTGCGCACCAGGTCGATCCTCGACGAGGTCATCGCCACCGCCGCGCTCCCCGAGGGGGCCGGCGCGCGGTAGCGAAGGGGCGGCACGCCTCCGCGTCCCGCCCCCGTGCGGCTACCACTCCGCGAAGGAGCCGTCCTTCAGGCGCCACACCTGGTTGCGCCAGCGGTGCGGGTCCTCGGCGGCCTTGCGGACCGCCGCCTCGTCGACCTCGATGCCGAGACCCGGTTTCGTCGGACGTGCGACGTACCCTTCGTCGAATGCGAAGACCGACGGGTCCACGAGGTAGTCCAGCAGGTCGTTGCCCTGGTTGTAGTGGATGCCGAGGCTCTGCTCCTGGATCAGGAAGTTCGGCGTCGCGAAGTCGACTTGGAGGCTCGACGCGAGCGCGATCGGCCCCAGCGGGCAGTGGGGCGCGATCGCCACCCCGTACGCCTCCGCCATCGACGCGATCCGCCGCACCTCGGAGATCCCGCCCGCGTGCGAGAGGTCCGGCTGCACGACGGCGACGCCCGTCGGGAGCACGTCCCGGAAGTCCCACCGCGAGTACAGCCGCTCGCCGGTGGCGATGGGGATGGAGGTGGCCGCGGCGATCGGGCCGAGGTCGCGCGAGAACTCGGGGGTGACCGGCTCCTCGACGAACAGCGGCATCACGGGTTCCAGGAGCGGGAGCACGCGGCGGGTCATCGCCGCGGAGAAGCGCCCGTGGAAGTCGATGGCGATGTCGAAGTCGTCGCCGACGGCCTCGCGCAGTTCGGTGAACTGGGCGGCGATCTTCTTGACGGCGGCGGGGGACTCGACGGGTCCGAGCTGCGCCGCGCCGTTGCACTTGACGGCGTCGAAGCCGCTCTCCTTGGCGCGCAGCGCGTCCTCGGCGAGCGCCTGGACGCTGTCGCCGCCGACCCAGGTGTAGACCCGGACCTTGTCGCGGACGGCGCCGCCGAGCAGTTCGTAGACGGGGACGCCGAGGGCCTTGCCCTTGATGTCCCACAGGGCCTGGTCGATGCCGGCGACGGCGCTGGACAGGACGGGGCCGCCGCGGTAGAACCCGCCCTTGGTCATGACCTGCCAGTGGTCCTCGATGCGGGAGGCGTCGGCGCCGACGAGCTGCTCGGCGAGGATGGCCACGGCCGCCGCCACGGCCTCGGCGCGGCCCTCGACGATCGGCTCGCCCCAGCCGACGATCCCGTCCTCGGTCTCGACGCGCACGAACAGCCAGCGGGGCCGCACGTAGAAGGTCTCGATTCTGGCGATGTTCACTTGTGAACCTCAATCTCTCGGGGATTCGCGATCTCGGTGCATTGAGGGGTGGCTGGTGCGAGGTTATCCCCGCGGACGGCGGACTGACCGGCCGGACAGGGCGCCGGTGCGGCGTCCGTCGTCGATCGCCAAGCCGCCGTTGACGAACACGTAGGGTATGCCGGCGGCCTGGCGGCGGGGCTCCTCGAAGGTGGAGCGGGCATCCACAGTGGTCGCATCGAAGAGCGCGAGGTCGGCGGCGAGGCCCTCCTTGACGAGCCCGCGGTCGGTGAGGCCGAGGACGGCGGCGGGCCGGCCGCTCAGGTGCGCCACGCACTCCTCGACGCTGAACAGGCCGAGGTCGCGCGTGTAGTGGCCGAGGTAGCGGGCGAACGAGCCCCAGGCCCGGGGGTGGATCTTGTCCCCGGCGAGCACGCCGTCGGACGATCCGGTGTGGACGTGGTGGCGCATGATGGCGCGGACGTTCTCCTCGTTGCCCACGTGCATGAGGAGCCCGGTCCCGAAGTCGTCGCGCAGCAGCAGGTCGAGGTAGAACTCCGCGGGCCGCTGCGAACCGGCGGCCTCGGCGACGGTCCGGCCGACGTGGCCGCGCAGTTCGGGGTCGGCGACGCCCGCGATCTCGTACCGCTCCCAGTGGCCGGGCACGCCGTTCGCGCCGTCGGTGCCGGTGACGTCGAGCTCGTGCACGATCCGGGCCCTGACGCCGGGGTCCTGGAGCCGTTCGCGGAGGGCCCCGTAGCCTCCCGCGAGCGACCAGCTCGGCAGGAGCGCGGCGAGCATCGTCATGCCCGGCAGGTAGGGGTAGGTGTCGAGGCTGACCCCGATGCCTTCGGCGACGGCCTCGTCGACGAGCTTGAGGAGCTCGGCGGCGCGACCGGCGTTCACCTCGTAGTTCAGGGTGGCATGCGCGAGGTGCAGCGCGCATCCGGCCTCGCGGCAGATCTGGATCATCTCCGCGTAGCCCTCCATCGCGCCCGCGCCGTAACTGCGCTGGTGGGGGCCGAAGTAGCCGCCGTAGCGCGCGACGACGCGGCACAGCTCCACGAGCTCGGCGGTGCCGGCGTACATGCCCGGCGTGTAGCTGAGCCCGGCCGAGAGCCCGAACGCGCCCTCCTCCATGCCTTGCGCCACTTGGGCTTTCATGAGTTCGAGCTCGGCGGGGGCGGGCGGGCGGTCGTCCCAGCCCATCGCGAGCATCCGGACGGTGCCGTGGGGGACCAGGTAGGCGGCGTTCACGGGGATGCCGCGCCCGTCGATGCCGCGGTCGAGGCGGTCGAGGTACTCGCCGACGGTGCGCCAGTCGAAGTCGACGTCGAGGCGGCCGTTCCAGGCGGCGATCGCGTCCCGCATCTGGGGCGCGGTGGCCTCGTCGACGGGGGCGTAGGAGAGGCCGTCCTGGCCGAGGACTTCGAGGGTGACGCCCTGGCCGAGCTTGGCGAGGTGGTCGTGGTCGGCCAGGACGGCGAGCTCGGAGTGGGCGTGCATGTCGATGAACCCGGGCGCGAGGACGAGCCCGCCGGCGTCGATCTCGGTGGCGCCGGTGCCGTCGAGGCGGGGGCCGATCTCGGCGATGCGGCCCTCGCGGACGGCGACGTCGGCCCGGTAGCGGGGCGCGCCGGTCCCGTCCGCGATCTCGGCTCCCCGGATCACGAAGTCCCCTGCAGTCACTCGACGCCCCTCCCGAACGGCACGTCGGGTCAGTCTACGCAGGCCAGGGCGTCGATCTCCACCAGCATCTCGGCCCTCGGGAGGGTGCAGATCACGGTGGTGCGGGTCGGGAAGGGCGCGCGGTCGCCGATCCTCTCCTCCAGGAAGGCCTCGTAGACCTCGTTCATCGCGCCGAAGTCGGCGCGGTCCTTGAGGTAGACGCGGAGGGTCATCACGTCGGCGAACTCGGCGCCGCCGGCCTCGACGATCGCGGCGACGTTCTCGAGCGTGCGGCGGGTCTGCGCCTTCACGTCGCCCGGGAACAGGTACTCCCCGGTCGCGGGGTCGACCGGGCCCTGCCCGGAGACAGTGAGGAGCGGGCCCTTGCGCACCCCCTGCGGGAAGGCGTGGGCGGGAGCGGGAGCGGCGTCGGTGTGGATCGCGATCTTCTCAGACATATAGTGAAGATACCTTCCTATTGATTGCGGGGAACGATGGACGAGGCTCGGCTCGACGCGCTCGACGACGAACTCGTCGACTGGCGCTACAAGGGCATCCCCGCCTCGGCCCACGGCCAGACCGTCGCCGAGTGGCTCGCTTCGGGCCCCCACCCCCCCACCCCCACCCCC
>NZ_BAAAQF010000016.1:0-54955 GCF_039531525.1 Glycomyces endophyticus | reverse complement strand
AGGCCGCCGCCCCGGCGACGCCGGGCCCCGTCGACGTCCCCGCCGCCCCGGCGCAGGTCCCGCCGCCCGCCTTCGAGGCGCCCGCGCCCGCGTCGCCCCCGCCCGGCCCGCAGTTCGACGAGGACGGGACGCAGATCCTGCGCCTCGGCCCCTCGCAGCCGCAGCCGCCCGCCGCGCCGCCCGCGCCGGACCCGGTCGAGGAGAGTACCCAGGTGCTCCCGCCGCAGGGCATCTCGGGGTTCAACGCGCCCGCGCCGTACGGCGAGCAGCCGCCGGCCGCGCAGCAGCCCCCGCCGTCCCCCTCGGCCTGGCCGTCCCCGCCGCCGAACCCGCTCGCGAACCAGGGCCAGCAGCCCGGCGCGGTCCCGCCGCCGCCGATGCAGCCCTACCAGCAGCAGCAACCGCCGCCGCACCCGCAGCAGCCGGTCTACCAGCCACCGGCCGCGCAGCAGCCCCCGCCGCCGCCCGTGCACTCGGACGACACGCAGAAGCTCATCATCGGCGCGCACAACCCGTACAGCGAGCCGCCGGCCCCGCCGTCGGCGTACGGCTCGCCCGCGCAGCCGGCCCAGTCGCAGCCGCCGCTGGCCCCGCAGTACACGCAGCCGGGCCTGGCGACCGGCTCGGTCCCGCCCGGCCAGTACCCGCCCGCGCCGGCCGAGACCGGTGGCGGCGGCCGCAAGAAGGGCCTCGTCCCGATCCTCGCGGTCGTGGGCGTCCTGGTGCTCGTCGGCGCGGCGGTCGGCGTGTACTTCCTGCTGTTCGCGGCCCCGAAGTTCGAGGACGGCGGCTGCGTCCGCCACACCTCCGGCGACCAGGCCGAGGCGATCGAGTGCGACGAGGCCGTCGACGGCGAGGACTACGAGATCGTGGAGAAGGTCGGCGACGGCCAGGAATGCGCCGACCAGGGCCGCGAGACCCTCACCGTCGGCGAGGACGTCTACTGCCTGAGCCTCCTCGGCCAGCCCGCCGAGGACGAGGGCGCCGAGGAGTCCCCCGCCGACGAGTAGCCCGGCAGCAGCCGCATACCGGCTGAAAAACCGATATATGGCGATAAATCCGGTCTAAGGGACCCCTGGTGCAAAAATACTCCTAGGGTCCGACACGACGCACAGGGCCGACGGGCGCATCCGTCGGCCCTCGCCGCGTTGTGAAAAGCGTTCGCGAACGCGTCCACCGGGGCGTCGGCGCAGGCCGCGCGAGCTAGGCTCGCCGGGTGACATCGTTCCCGAAGGCCACGTCCCGCGTCCGCGCCGCCCGGCTCGAAGGCCGCGGCTGGCTCAACACCGGCGGCGCGCGGCTCGACCTCGACGGCCTTAAGGGCAAGATCGTCGTCCTCGACTTCTGGACGTTCTGCTGCATCAACTGCCTCCACGTCCTCGACGAGCTCCGCCCGCTCGAGGCGAAGTACGGCGACGCGCTCGTCGTCGTCGGCGTCCACTCCCCGAAGTTCGAGCACGAGCGCGACCCGCAGGCGCTCGCCGCCGCCGTCGAGCGGTACGGCGTCGAGCACCCCGTCCTCGACGACCCCGACCTGAAGACCTGGGACGCCTACGCCGCCCGCGCCTGGCCGACCCTCGTCGTCATCGACCCCGAGGGCTACGTCGTCTCCCACATGGCCGGCGAGGGCCACCTCGAGGCCCTCGACGCGATCGTCGGCGGCCTCGTCGCGACCCACACCGCCAAGGGCACCCTCGAGCCCGAGGGCGGCCCGTACGTCCCCGCGCCGCCCGCCGAGACCGCGCTCCGCTTCCCCGGCAAGGCGATCGAGCTGCCCGGCGGCGACGTCCTCGTCTCCGACTCCGCCCGCCACCGCCTCGTCCGCCTCGCCCCCGACCTCGCCACCGTCACCGGCGTGATCGGCACCGGCGCGCGCGGCCGCGTCGACGGCGCCGCCCCCGAGTTCAACGAGCCGCAGGGCCTCGTCCTCCTCCCCGCGGACGTCGCCGCGGCGGTCGGGTACGACCTCGTCGTCGCCGACACCGTCAACCACCTCCTGCGCGGCGTCCGCCTCGCGACCGGCGAGACGACCACCGTCGCCGGCACCGGGAGGCAGTGGCGCACCGACGCCGGGACCGACGCCGCCCTCGGCGTCGACCTCTCCTCCCCGTGGGACCTCGCCTGGTTCGACGGCAGGGTCGTCGTCGCCATGGCCGGCATCCACCAGCTCTGGTCCTTCGACCCCGCCGCCGGCACCGCCGGCGTCTACGCGGGCACCACCGTCGAGAGCCTCAAGGACGGCCCCCTCGACCAGGTGTGGATGGCCCAGCCCTCCGGCCTCGCCGCCGACGGCGACCGGCTCTGGATCGCCGACTCCGAGACCTCCGCGCTCCGGTACGTCGAGCACGGCGAGATGCGCACCGTCGTCGGCCAGGGCCTGTTCGACTTCGGGCACGTCGACGGCCCCGCCGCCGACGCCCTCATGCAGCACCCGCTCGGCGTCGCCGTCCTCCCCGACGGCCGGATCGCCGTCGCCGACACGTACAACGGCGCCCTCCGCGCCTACGACCCCGCCACCGGCGAGGTCGCGACCCTCGCGTCCGGGCTCGCCGAGCCCAGCGACGTCGTCGTCCTCGGGGACCGGGTCGCAGTGGTCGAGTCCGCCGCGCACCAGCTCACCGTCCCCGACCTGTCCGAGGCCGCCGTCGCCGGGCAGCACCACCGGGTCACCCGCAAGCGCACCGCCGTCGCCCCCGGGCGGCTCCGCCTCGACGTGCTCTTCGAGCCCGCCGCCGGCCAGAAGCTCGACCACACGTTCGGATCGCCCGTCCAGGTGACCGTGACCGCGGACCCGCCGCACCTCCTCGCCGCGGGCGCGGGCCGCACCGAGGACCTCTCGCGCGAACTCGTCCTCACCGACGGCGTCGAGCAGGGCGTCCTCCAGGTCGTCGCCCAGGCCGCGACCTGCGACGCCGAGGCCGAGCACCCCGCGTGCCACCTCACCCGCCAGGACTGGGGCGTGCCCGTCACCGTCACCCGGGACGGGGTGTCGACCCTGAACCTCGTCCTGCGATCCTGAACCGGGCGGTCCGCGTTTTTCGCCGCGCCGCAGGCGTGTCATGAATCCGTGCGCGGCTCACGGCGCATTACGTTGTTCCGGATCGCACCATTGACCGCAGGCACACCAGGAAGGACGCCGCAGTGACCTTGGCTCCGGTCGAAGCACGCCACGCCGAGTACGAGCACTGGCTCGTGCTCAACGCCGCCGACCAGATCGTCACCGTCGGACGGCTGCTCGAGCAGCAGGTCCGCACCCTCGAATACCTGACCCCCGACTACCTCGGCAGCCTCGCCGAGTTCGAACCGGACCTCTCCGGTATTCGATCGAACGGATAGCCGAACCCGGCCGTTCGGTCGATATTCACCGGTATCGATCGGAGTAACGTCGGCCCGGACGCGACGGGCGGCGCCCCAAGGGCCGCGGGCAGGATCCGCGGCGGCGGGCCCGCCGCGCCAGGGCCGTCCCGGCGCAGGCGCGCCCCACGGGACCGCCCGCGAGGGCGGACCCACCGGGGGCGGGCCGTCGAACGGGCACTCAACGGGCACTGAGCAATACCTGGTATCACCGCACCGGGACGGCTCCCTCCGCGCCGCTACGCTGAAAGCGAAGTCGCGTCCCGGCGGCGCGGCCGCGTCGCCCCGCGCTGATACGGTCGATGCGTGGAATCTTTCGAGCGGCCCTTCGGTGACGAGTCCGGCCCGGTCCAAGCCCCGATGCACCCCGCGTGGATCCGCATCATGCCGTGCAGCATCGAGCTGTTCCGCACCGTCCCCTCGCTCAACCCGTTCCCCGCCGGCTGGTGGGCCGACGCCTTCCCCGAGGACGACATCTGGAACGAGCCCGTCTGGTGCGACCCGGGCGACGTCGACGACTGGATCGCCGAGGCGTCCGAGCACCACCTCGGCGCCTCCGCCGAAGTCGTCGAGAAGGAGGCCCGCGAGGAGTACGACCGGGCCACCGCCGAGCGCTCCGAGCGCATCGACACCTTCACCACCCACTGCCGCCGCGCCGGACTGCCCGTCCCCCACACCGTGCGCGACCTCCTCGAGTTCCTCCTCGCCCTCGGCCTGTACCGGTCCGAGCATCGCGACGGCGTCCTCCACGTCGCCCCCCAGCTGTACATCAACCCGTTCGACGTCCTCTCCTTCGACAAGCTCGAGGCCATCGAGGAGGCCGCCGACCAGCGCGGCGACCTCGAAGAGCTCACCGCGATCGCGATCCGCCGCGTCGGCGGCGTCGACTACGAGTTCGACGACGAGGGCCGCTTCACCCTCCCCGGCAACGCGAAGTCCGCCACGGTGCAGGTGACCCTCGCGGCGCTCGCCGAGGACGCCGGCGTCCCCGCGCCCGTCGTCCGCGGGATGCTCATGGAGCTCGCCGAGGACGGCGACGTCGCCGGCTCGGTCGACCTGGGCGCCGTCCCCGTCGCCGACGAGTTCACCCTCACCGCCTCCGACGACCTGCTCGGCGGGTACCCGAACGACGAGCTGCTGCCGCCCGAGCACGCCTGAGCGCGCCCCGCGGGGCGTGACCGCCACCGCACTCCATTCACCGCCAGTTCACCTGATGGCCGCTCGTCGTGCACCTGCATGGCGTTCCATGAGGGCAGGACACGTTAACAGCGGTTGACGATCGGTGATTGGAGCACGCGTGACCGTGAACGAGACTGGTGCCAGGGCCAAGGCGCCCCTCGCGGGCCTGGCCCCGCAGGGCCGGACGGCCTCGCCCGTCGCCACCGAGACCGTCATCGAGCTCAAGGGCGTGGGCGTGCACTACGGGAAGGCGCACGCGGTCCGCGACGTCTCCCTCCCGGTCGCCCGGAACCAGATCACCGCGATGATCGGCCCGTCGGGCTGCGGCAAGTCGACCGTGCTGCGGTCGCTCAACCGCATGAACGACCTCATCCCCGGCGCCAAGGTCTCCGGCGAGATCACCTACCACGGCAAGGACATCTACGGCTCGGGCGTCGACCCGATCGCCGTGCGCCGCCACATCGGCATGGTGTTCCAGAAGGCGAACCCGTTCCCGAAGTCGATCTTCGACAACGTCGCCTACGGCCTGCGCATCAACGGCATGAAGGACAACCTCGCCGACCGGGTCGAGCAGGCCCTGCGCGGCGCGGCCCTGTGGGACGAGGTCAAGGACAACCTGAAGAAGTCCGCCCTGGCCCTGTCCGGCGGGCAGCAGCAGCGCCTGTGCATCGCCCGCGCCATCGCGGTGCAGCCGGAGGTCCTGCTCATGGACGAGCCGTGCTCGGCCCTCGACCCGATCGCCACGGCCCGCATCGAGGAGCTCATGAACGAGCTCGTCAAGGACTACACGATCGTCATCGTCACGCACAACATGCAGCAGGCGGCGCGCGTCTCCGACGCGACGGCGTTCTACTCCGCCGACGTCGACGACGCGGGCGAGCGGTTCGGCTTCCTCGTCGAGTTCGACGAGACGCAGCGCCTGTTCTCCAACCCCTCGGACCCGCGCACCGAGGACTACATCACCGGCCGCTTCGGCTAGGTCTTCAGCAGTACGCCGGAACGGCGGCGCGGCCCCGAGGCCGCCCCGCCGTTCCGCTTCCCGCGCGCAGACGGCGGCNGGGCGGCCCCGATGGGCCGCCCCGCCGCCGTCGCCTCGTCAGACGTCGTCGCCGCAGAGGATCGCGGAGGTGCGCCCCTCGGGGTCGGTGACCTGCCAGTACCAGGAGCCGCCGCAGGTGGCCTGGTCGGCGGCCTCCTCCTCGGTCATCGCGACGGGCGTGTCGAGGTTGACGACCCCGACGACCACGTACTGCGCGAGGGAGGAGCCGCAGCCGACGGTCCACCACGAGTCGGCGTCGTAGAAGCAGTCGCCCTCGGCCGGGACGTACGGCGTGTTCTCGGGCTCGCTCGGGTCCGGCGCGCCGGTCGCCTGGATGCAGTACAGCGAGTCCAGGGTGCCCGAGGAGTACACGTAGTGCCAGTTCGACCAGGCCTCGCCCGGGTGGAGGACGGCCCAGTCGTCGCCGCACAGGGCCTTCGCGGCCGTGAAGTCGGTCAGGTTGCCCTCGTCGTCGACGGCCACGTCGGTGACGTCGTAGGACTGGGCGGTGATCTCCCAGAACGCGGCCGCGTCGGCGCAGTCGATGAGCTCCAGGCCGTCGCCGTAGCCGTCCTCGGCGATGACCGGCTCGTACGGCAGGCACTGGCCCACCTCGGAGTCGGTCTGCGCCTCCTCGGTGGCCTCCTCGCTCGCGGACGCCTCGTCGGAGGGCGACGCCTCCTCCTCGGTGGTCGGGTCTGCGGCGACGTCCTTCCCGTCGTCCTTGTTCATGTTCAGCACGACCAGGAGCACCCCGCCGAGGATCAGGACGAGCACGCCGACGACGACGCCGCCGATGAGCCCGTAGTTCCGCTTCGGCGGCTCGGGCGGCAGCACCGGCCCGCCGTACGGCGGCGGCTCCGCCCCGTATGGGGGCTGCCCGCCGCCAACCTGGCCCGCGGAGTACTGCGGGCCGGCGCCGAACTGGGGCGGCTGCGGCTGCTGCGGCTGGCCCCCGTACGGGCTCGGGCCGCCGTTGAAGGGCGACTGGTAGCCGTACCCGGGGGTCTGCGGCTGCTCAGGCGGTGGGCCGTAGTTGGGAGGGACCGTCATGCAGCCCACGCTATAGCCCTTTGTCAACAGCGGCCACTCGGAGGGGGGAACCCGTGCAGGAAAGTCGCAGGTCGCGGGGTGGAACGGGCCCGTACGGCCCGGCCCGTCACCGGTGCGTGGTGACGCACCTCGCGGCGGCTTCGTCGCCGGGGCCCGGTTCGGGCCCGGTCAGAGCACCTCGGGGAGGACGAGGACCTTCTCGACCGTGTAGTCCTCCATCGCCGACCGCACGCCCTCGCGGCCGACGCCCGAGGCCTTGACGCCGCCGTACGGCATCTGGTCGGCCCGGAACGAGGGCACGTCGCCGACGACGACGCCGCCGACGTCGAGGGTCCGGTGGGCGAGCATCGCCTGCGGCAGGCTCTCGGTGAACACGCCCGCCTGGAGCCCGTACCGGGAGTCGTTGACCGCCGCGAGCCCCGCCTCGAACCCGTCGACGCTCACCAGCACCAGCACCGGCCCGAACACCTCCTCGCGCAGGACCTTCGCGTCCGCGCGCACGTCCGCCAGGACCGTCGGCTCCACCAGCGCCCCCCGGCGGGGGCCGCCGCCGCACAGCACCTTCGCGCCCTCGTCGACGGCCTCGTCGATCCACGACTGGACCCGCTCGGCCGCCTCGGCGCTCACCAGCGGCCCGACCTTGCACGAGGGGTCGTTCGGGTCGCCCGAGGGCAGGGCCTCGACCTGCTCCACGATCCGGTTCGCCATGTCCGCGTAGGCGGGCGCCTCGATGAACACCCGCTGCACCGCGATGCACGACTGCCCGGCCTGGTAGTTCCCGAACATCGCGATCCGCTCGGCCGCCCAGTCCCGCTTCGGGTACTCGGCGGCGACCAGCGCCGCCCCGTTCCCGCCCAGTTCGAGCGTCACGTGCTTCTCGGGGACGCGCGCCCGCACCAGCTTGCCCACCGGGGCCGACCCGGTGAACGACACGACCTTCAGCCGCGGGTCGTCCACGAGCTGCTCCGCCCGGTGGTTCGGGACCGGCAGCACCGACAGCATCGCCGGCGGCAGGTCCGTCTCCGAGAACAGGGCCCCCAGGTGCAGCGCGGACAGCGGTGTCGCCGGCGCCGGCTTCAATACGATCGGGCAGCCCGCCGCGACCGCCGGGGCCACCTTGTGCGCCACCAGGTTCAGCGGGAAGTTGAACGGGGTGATGCCCAGGACCGGGCCGCGCGGGAACCGGCGCACCAGCGCCAGCCGCCCCTCGCCGGTCGGGTCCGTGTCGAGCCGCTGCACGTCGCCGCCGAACCGCCGCGCCTCCTCGGCCGCCCACCGGAACGTGGAGACGGCCCGGCGCACCTCGACGCGCGCCCACGCGATCGGCTTTCCCGACTCGGCGGTGATGAGCTCCGCGCACGTCTCCGCCTCCTCGTCGAGGCGCCGGCGCACGTGCTCGAGCGCCTCGGCCCGCACGTGCGCGGGCAGCGCCGCGCACTCCGCGGCGGCCCCGGCGGCGGCCGCGACGGCGGCCTCCACCTGACCCGCGGTCGCCCACGAGGTGGCGCCGACGGGCGAGTCGTCGTAGGGGTGGGTGACGAAGAACTCCTCCTCGCCGTGCTGCGGACGACCTGCCACCCAGATCGGCGACACGGGACGGAGACGTTGCGACATGGCTCCAGCCTACGGGTTCGGGTCGTCGCGCCGCTGCGTTCGGGGCCCGCGAAATCCGCCCGGTTCCCGCGCCCCGCACCGCTGTCGGGCCCGCATCGGACCGGTGACCGGCCCCGCAACCCGGGTGCGCCCATTTGCCCGACCAAGGCATGATGAGGGCATGAGTGAACAGCAATCAGGTGCGGGGTATCCGCAGCAGCCCGTCTCCGCGCAGCCCGGGCAGCCCTACGCCCAGGCCCCCTACGCGTCCCCCCAGGCGCAGTACCAGGCCCAGCAGCAGTACGCGGCGTACGCCCCTCCGGCTCCGTCGCTGTTCGACAAGCTGGGCGTGCCCTCGCTCCCGGCGATCCTGGGCCTGTCCGGCCTCGGCGCCCTGGCCCTGTCCGGCCTCATCACCGGCACCTCCGACTCCACCGAGCTCCAGGTCGACGTCGCCTCGCACCTGTTCGGGCTCCCGTCGGTGCTGACCGCGGTGATCGTGATGTTCGCGCTGGCGCTGTTCACCGGCGAGCGGTTCCGCTCGCTGTGGAAGGCGCTGACCGTGGCCGGCACCGCCGTGTTCCTGGCCGGGTTCCTGTACGACCTGCTGTCGCTGCCGGACGGCTCGTCCGGCTCGGACGCGTCGGCGTGGATCGGGGCGCTCCTGCTCATCGGCGCGTACGCGCTGTTCGTGTCCGGTGCGCTGATGGTGCCCGGGAAGGCCGTCGCCGGCCCGGCCGCCGCGCCCGCCCCGGCGTACCCGACCGGCCAGCAGCCCGCGGTCCCGCCGGCCGCCCCGCAGACCCAGCAGAACCAGTGGCCCCAGGCGCCGCAGCAGTAACCGCTCCCCGAGCAGCCGAAGAGGCGGCGCGACCGGACTCGTTCGAGTCCGCGGTCGCGCCGCCTCTCTTCGTGCGTATTGGATATCGCGTCGTCCGCCGACATCCGAAGTCTTTGCTCCAGGGGCCGCTCCGAGGCCTGGACTCGAGGCGAGGCCGGGCGGCGGGAGCGGTGACCGGCCCGGCGCAGTGGAGGCGCCGGTCCGTTCTGGATATGGAGATTGCGGAGATCGGTCGGGCGGGCCCGCCGGCTCACGGCCGACGCCCGTTCGTGCTGGCACGATCCGGGGTCCCCGTGGGCCGCAGTGCTAACTGCTTCTTCGGCGGGAGCCAGTCATCCTCGCGGAGATCGTCTTCGTCTCCGTCGTACCGATCGTCGGCATAAGCGGCGTACGGGTCCGGCTCCTCTTCAGGAGGAGGCTCAATGTCGTCGACCTCGTCCTCACGACCGGTGCCCAGCTCGCGCTCGAGCGCGCGCAGGTCGGTGTTCGGAGCATGGTACTTGAGCTTCCGGGCCACTTTGGTCTGCTTTGCCTTAGCTCGGCCGCGCCCCATATGGCTCGACCCCCTCGCACAGAAATCATCGGGGCAGCCGTTACGGCGCCCCGGAATGCTTGCAATCTCTTCGTGGCTCCTACGGTACAGCCTCGCGGCGCCGGACTGCATCCCGGCCCATGAGTTGGATGCCACAGATTACCGGCGATGACCACCAGACCGGGACGAACATCCGTCCGAATCGCGAGATTCGTTCTCACCGTCCGGAACCGTCCCGCGACGCTGCGCATGTGACAATTCGGTAGATCCTATAGGATGTGCCGCACATCCCATAGGACCGGCCCGGCCGCCCCGCGACTAGCGGAACACCCGCAGCCGCTGGAGCCGCCCGACGGCGGCCATGCGCTCCTCGGCCAGGGCGTTCGCCGCGGCCACCGGGGTGGTGCCCTCGCCCTTGGCGCGGTCGAGGATGCGGCCGGTGGTCTCGAAGATCCCGGCGGTGCGCCGCTCGGCCCGCTTGAAGTCGAACGCGCCGTCGTACTCGTCGGCGACCTGGATGACGCCGCCGGAGTTGACGACATAGTCGGGGCAGTAGAGGACGCCCGCGCGCTCCAGCTCGTCGGCGATCTCGGGGGACGCCAGCTGGTTGTTGGCCGCGCCGCAGACGATCTCGGCGTCGAGGGCCTTCAGGGTGCCCTCGTTGAGGACCCCGCCGAGGGCGCAGGGGGCGTACACGTGGATGCCGGAGGCGATGAGCTCGTCGGCGTCGGCGACGAGGCGCACCTGCGGGTACCGCTCCTGCGTCCACCGGATCGCCGCGTCGTTCACGTCGCACGCGACGACCTCGGCGCCCGCGTCGAGCAGGTGCGGGAGGAGGTGGCGGCCGACCTTCCCGAGCCCGGCCACGCCGACGGTGCGCCCGGCGAGGTCCACGGCGCCCCAGCGGTGCTGGGCGGCCGCGCGCATCGCCTGGAACACGCCGAAGGCGGTGAGGATCGAGGAGTCGCCGGCGCCGCCGGCCTCGGGGCTGCGCCCCGACACGTGGCGGGTCTCGCGCGCCACGTGGTCCATGTCCTCGACGTAGGTGCCGACGTCGCACGCGGTCACGTAGCGCCCGCCGAGCGACTCGACGAACCGGCCGTAGGCCCGCAGCAGCGCCTCGCTCTTGTCGGCGAGCGGGTCGCCCCAGATGACGGCCTTGCCGCCGCCGTGGTCGAGCCCGGCGATCGCGTTCTTGTAGGCCATGCCCTCCGACAGGTGCAGCACGTCGGTGAGGGCCTCCTCCTCGGAGGCGTACGGGTAGAAGCGGGTGCCGCCGAGGGCGGGGCCGAGCGCGGTGGAGTACACCGCGATGATCGCCCGGAGCCCGGTGTCCGGGTCGTGGCAGAACACGACCTGTTCGTGGCCGGTCGCGTCGAAGATGCTCATGGCTTGCTCTCCAGTTCTTCTCACAGGGGGTTCGGGCCCCGGAGCGCGGTGCGCGCCGGGCGGCGCCCCAGGGGCGCGGCCGGGTCTCGGCCGCTTCCTCGTCGTAGCGCGGGTATGCCTACGCCACCAGCATATGACTATGGAAGTATCTGCCTCGTGCACGCACCGAACGCGTCCTATCTGCGCGTCTACGAGCCGGCCGCAGCCTTCGCCGACGCCGGCTACTGGCGCGCGTACGCCGCTTCGGGGCGCGCGGTCGACCCGCTCGAGGGCCCCAGGGTCCGACGGGAAGCACTGTACGAGCGCATCGGATGGCCCTGGCGGGGCGTCCCCTCCTTCGGCCGCGAGGCCTACATTGTCGACCGCGGCGAGGGCGACCCGCTGGTGTGCCCCTGGAACCTCCGCTACCGGATCGCCTCCGCCGCCCTGGAAGTGCGCCGCCTGACGCCCGAGGCCGTGGCCGAGGCCCTGTTCCCGCCCGAGTTCCTCTCCTCCGCCGCCGAGGTCGTCGCCCTCGACGACGGCGCCGACCGGCACGAGGCCCCCGCCGACGCCCACGAGCACGTCGCCTCCTGGTCGGTGCCGCTGCGCTGGTTCGCGTGCGTCCGCCCCGAGGACCGCGAGCTGGTCATCCAGCCCGGCCTCAGCCTGCTCCGCTACCGCACCCCGATCGCCAAGTCCCGCACCGGCCTCGCCGTCGCCCGCAACCTGGTGCGGGCCGAGTTCGGCGAGGGCGCCGAGCTCGCCGAGGCCCTCACCGAGACCGGCCGGTGGCTCGACGGCTTCCACCGCGACTCCGTCGTCGAGCTCGACTACGGCGGGCTCGTCTCCCGGCTCGGCCCCGAGGAGCTCCGCGAGGAGGACTCGGTCGACCTCACCTGGCAGGCCCTCGACCACCTCGGCGCCTCCGAGCCCGAGGAGGCGCAGGAATGCTATGCGCGCCTTGTCGACCGCTGGCGTGATCGTCGTCTCGCGGAACGGCTGAACTGACCTCGCGTCCCGTCCGGGCCCGAGCCCGCTGCCAGCTCGTTCGCTTGTGGAGTGATCACTCGGATGAGCGGTCCGAGCGGAAAGTCCAAGCAAAATCGGCCGTTCGGCCTATGTCGGACATCTACGACAGGCCGGACGATTGCAGAAGGAACGAATCAAGGCTCGGCAGCCGGTGATTCGCAGCCCGTGTGTGGAGGAGAACGAACGATGACGACAGAGCTGAACCTTCCGGTGGAATCCGAAGCCCTGCTCACCCCCTCTGAGGTCGCCGCGATGTTCCGCGTCGACCCCAAGACCGTGACGCGCTGGGCCAAGGCCGGCAAGATCTCCGCGATCCGGACGCTCGGCGGCCACCGCCGCTACCGCGAGTCCGAGATCCGGGCGCTCATCAACGGGGACATCCCCGTGCAGCGCGAAGCCGCCGACTAGCCCCCCGACCACGCCTCCCGCCACCGACCAGGCGACGAGGCCCGAGGAACCAGACCGAGGCCGGACCACCCTTCCGGCCGACGCCCCATCGAAGCCGCGGTCGACGGCACCGGTCGACCGACCGGCGAGGCAGCGGGCCCTCCCTCAGGGCCCGCCCCGACGACCGCACGCGGAACGCGACGCCGGCCGCAGGACCCCTGAACCAGGTCCCGGCCGGCAAGGCGCCCCCGCGGACCCCGACCCCCTGCAGCCGCCGCGCCCCGGCGGCTGCCGCCGTCTCCGGACCGCCCCGCCCCGGGCATGGCAGCGCCCCGGCGGCCACGGGCGGAACGCGCCGCGCCGACTCCGCCCGGACCCGGGCATTACGGATGCGACGGCGCTGACCGCATGCGACGCTTGCGGTGTGTCCCGTCTGAGGAGTCTCGCGGTCGCCGCGGCCGTCACCGCCACGGTCCTGCTGTTCGCGCTCGCGGTCCCGCTGCTGAACAAGGCCGTCTCCCCCACCGCCGACGTCGGCGGCGAGGAGTTCGTCCTCGCGGGCGTCACCGTCACCGCCCCCGACGACACCCGGATGCGCCCCGGCCAGTACCGGCCCGGCTCCGGCCGCGCCGAGTTCCTCGTCGGCGGCGCCGAGGTCGACGTCGCGGTCGCCGGCCCCTACGGCTTCGACGCCGAGTACCTGGCCGACGAGATGGCCCGCCTCCTGGAGGCCCAGCCCGGCGTGCGGCTCACCGAGCCGCGCGCGTGCGCCGCCGACGGCGTCGAGGGCGCCGGGCGGGGCTTCACCACCGAGACCGGCGCCGGGTTCGCGTGCGCGTTCGTCCACGGCGACACCAGGGCCGAGGTCACCGCCCGCGGCTCCACCCTCGACCCCGGCACGGTCGACCGCGTCGACGAGCTCATCGCGCAGCTGTCCTTCGAGGCGGTCTGATGCCGCGCCCCGACCCCGCCTCCCCCGTCCAGTGGGCGGCCGCGCTGCTCATCGGCGCGGCCGCGATCCTGCTGCTGTACAACACGCTCCCGGTCGCGCTCGCCTACCCGCGCGCGGGCACGGCGGCGCTGGTCCTGTTCTCGCTCTTCGCGGTCCCGTTCTGGGCGGTGCGCCGCCGCGTCGCCGCGCGCCTCGCCCTCCCCTGGGCCGCGCTCCTCGTCGGGGGCCTGTGGGGCGCGACCGTCGCCGTCATGGCGTCCCTGTTCGGGTCGCGGGCGCTCCACGGGCTGCTCGCGACCGCGCATGGCCCGGCGTGGGCGGAGCGGTGGGCGCCGGTCCTGGCCGCGCCCGTCGTGGAGGAGGTCGTCAAGGCCGCCGGGGTGGTCCTGGTGGTGGCGATCTTCTGGGGCCGCCTGCACGGCGTGCTCGACGGGATCGTCCTGGGCGCGTGCTGCGGCGTGGGATTCCAGATCGTGGAGGGGTACGCGTTCGCGATGTCGAGCACGGTCCTGAACCGGGCCGGGGACGCGGTCGAGCCGGTGGTCGCGGTGTTCGTCGTCCGCGGCGTCCTGGCGGGCCTGTGGAGCCACGCGGTGTTCACGGCGATCGCGGGCGCGGGGATCGCCTACGCGGCGACGCGCCGGACCCGGCGGGCCGCGTGGGCGGCGGCCGCGGCGGTCGCCGGCACGGTGGTGCTGCACGCGGTGTGGAACTCGCCGCTGCTGCGCGACGGCCTGGGCCTGGGCGTGCTCGGGGTCCTCGGCGGGATCCTGCTCAAGGGCCTGCCGGCGGTGCTCGTCGTGTGGTGGCTGGTGCGCTGGGCCGAGCGGACGGAGGCGCCGGTGGCCGCGGCGGCGGACGCATAGCAATGCCGCCCGGGTCTGAGCGCGCGGTACCCCGGCGGCATTGCCGTTGCCCGGTCGCGTGCGCCGCTTCCGGCGCCCGCTCCTGCGCGGCCCGCTGTTCGGGCGGCCGGTCCGCGGTCGACGCGACGGTTGATGGCGCGAGCCGCGTCGTCGTGTTCCTGGCCGGCCGCTCGGGGGCGGCCGCGCGGTAGGCGGTCGGTCCCGGCACCGGCGGTGAGCCGGACCCGGAGGTCCGCCCGGTGCCCCGCCGCGGTGACCGGCGGGGTTGGACCCGGGGCCGCCGGTCCCTGGGGACCGGTGCCGACCGAGCTTCGTGAAGTTCTCTCAACTCCCACGCTAGCAGCGGCCGGAGGGTTTGTCACCGACTCGGGAGTTCGAATCGGCCGGTCTCGTCGGTGCCGATCAGGCCGTCCTCGATCAGCTGCGCGACGGCCTCGCCGACCATGCGCGGGTCGGTCCAGACCGCGTCGACGCGGGCCCGCTCGACCGGTCCGTCGGCGTCCCGCAGCAGCTTCATGATCTCGCCGCGCACGTGCCGGTTGGTGCCCTGGTACCGCTGGCGCTTGCGGCTGGGCCCGGCGGGGATCTCCTTCCCGGAGAACCCGCAGGCGTCGCTCACCGGGCACGCGCCGCACTCGGTCCTCCGGGCGGTGCACATGAGCGCGCCGAGCTCCATGAGCGCCAGGGAGACCCGCGCGGCGGTGGGGGCGTCCTCGGGGAGGAGGGACGCGGCGGCGGCGAGGTCGGCCTTGGAGGTGGCGGTCCCGGCGTCGGGGCGGCCGCCGAGGCGGGCCACGACGCGGCGGACGTTCGTGTCGACGACGGCGTGGCGGCCGCCGTAGTGGAAGACGGCGACCGCGGCCGCCGTGTAGTTCCCGATCCCGGGGAGCTTCTCGAGCTCGGCCGGGTCGGAGGGGACGGTCCCGCCGTGCTCCTCGGCGACGATCCGCGCGCACTCCTGCAGGCGCAGGGCCCGGCGCGGGTAGCCCATCCGGTCCCAGGCGCGCAGCACGTCCGCGGTGGGGGCGGCGGCGAGGTCGGCGGGCTCCGGCCACCGCGCCATCCACGCCTCCCACACCGGCGCGACGCGTGCGACCTGGGTCTGCTGGCTCATGATCTCGGAGACGAGCACCCCCCACGCGGTGGTCCCGGGCCGCCGCCAGGGCAGCTCGGTGCGGTGGTGGGCGTCGAACCAGGGGAGGAGGCGCTCGGCCAGCAGGTCCGGGGAGGGCAGGGCCGGTTCGGTCGTCTCAGTGGCGGCGCGCATGGACCCATTGTCGGCGCGGGGTCCGACACCCGCCCCGGCGGGTGCGGCGCGGCGGCGGTGCGTGTAATTCCGCCCGGGCGGGGCCCGGCTGCGCTAGCGTCCCCGCGTGCAGGGATTCAAAGGCAGGTTCGTGAAGGGCTCGGAGCCGGAGTCGGTCTACTGGCGGCGGCGGGGCATCGTCGCCGGGGCGGTGCTCGCGCTCGTCCTCCTGGCGGTCGTGGGCGCGAGCGCCCTCGGCGGCGGCGACGAGGAGGACGCGGGCGTCGAGGCCGATCCCGCCCAGCAGGAGTGGACGCCGCCGACGTCGACCGCGTCCGCGCAGCGCCCCTACATCCCCGAGCCGTCCGAGTCGCCGAGCCCCTCGCCGTCGCCGACCGCCGCACCGGTCGAGGCGTGTCCGGCCGAGGAGCTGATGCTCCAGGTGGTGGCCGCGTTCGACGAGGTCCGCTCGGGCGCGGAGGTCCCGGTGAGCGTCCTGGTCGCGAGCGGCGCCGACACGCCGTGCACCGCGGACCTGCGCTCGGTCGCGGTGGAGCTCGCCGCGGGCTCCGACGTCGTCTTCTCGACGGCGCACTGCGAGACCCCGCGGGGCGAGGAGGTCGAGCTGAGCGGCGGCGCGGGCCAGACCGTGGAGTTCACCGTCGACGGCCTCGCCTCGGACGAGGGCTGCCGGGGCGCGCGCCGCGAGCTGCCCGCCGGGGACTACGAGCTGCGCGCGCGCCTGGGCGATGCCGTGTCGTCCCCGGCCGCGCTGCGCCTCACCTGATCACAGGTACCGGTCGAGGATCGAGACCTCGGCGAGGCGGGTGAGCGACTCGCGGATGCTCTGGGCCCGTCCGGGCCCGACGCCGTCGACGTCCTGGAGCTCCTCCACGGTCACGCCGAGGAGCTCGGGGAGGGCCCCGAACCGGTCGACGACCCGTTCGATGACGGCCTCGGGGAGCCGCGGCACCTTCGCGAGCATCCGGTACCCGCGCGGGCTGACCCGCCGGTCGAGCACGTCGGGGGAGTTCGGGTACCCGAGCGACCGGGCGACCGCGATGAGGTCGAGCAGCTCCGGGGAGCTCATCTGGTCGACGGCCCGGAGCGCCTTGCGGTGGTCGGCGTCGTCGGGCAGGTAGTCGCGGACCACGAGCTCCCGGTCGGTGTCGACGCCGGCCATGAGCTCGTCGAGCTGGAGCGCGAGCAGCCGCCCGTCGGTGCCGAGCTCGATGACGTGGCCCTCGACCTCGTCGGCGATGTGGCGGGCCATCTCCAGCCGCTGGAGGACGGTGACGGCGTCGCGCACGGTCACCAGGTCCTCGATCTCCAGGCTGGACAGGCTCGCCGCGACCTCGTCGAGGCGCAGCTTGTACCGCTCCAGGGTCGCGAGCGCCTGGTTCGCGCGGGAGAGGATCTGCGTCGACGGCTCCACCAGGTGGTGGATGTCCCCCATGTACAGCCCGATGGTGTGCATCGACTGGCTGACGGAGATCACCGGGAGCCCGGTCTGGATGGCGACGCGCTCGGCGGTGCGGTGCCGCGTCCCCGACTCGTTCGAGTGGATCGACGGGTCGGGCATGAGGTGCACGCCGGCGCGGACGATCCGCGCGCCGTCGGTGGTGAGGACGACCGCGCCGTCCATCTTGCACAGCTCGCGCAGGCGGGTCGCGGAGAACTCGATGTCGATCTCGAACCCGCCGGTGCAGATCCGCTCGACGATCGCGTCGCAGCCGACGACGATCAGCGCGCCGGTGCGGCCGCGGAGGATGCGCTCCAGGCCGTCGCGCAGGGCGGTGCCGGGTGCCATGGTGGCCAGGGTCGCGCGCAGGCCCTCGTCCGGGATCGACGCCACGGGTACCCCCAATGCTGGACGGTCCGCCGGCGGTCGCTGCCGGACGGTTGAGACGACCCCGCGCTCAGGGGCGGAGCGGTCGGGTCGACTCCAGTGTACGGATCGGCCGCCCGGGGCAGGGACCGGCATTTGGGGCAAGCCGCGCATCCCGTCCGGCCGTGATCGCCCGGACGGAGCTGTTGCGGTGGGGCCGACGGGGTTTCGCCGGCGGCGAACAGCCGCCGCGGGCGGAGCGGCGGCGTGTCTCAGAGGCGGTCGACGACCTGGACGTGACCGGGCGCGTACGACGCGAGACGGGCGAGCAGCTGCTGCGGCTCGGGCGCGAAGTCCTTGCAGCGCACCGCGAGGTCGAACCCCGCGACCAGGCCCTCGGTGGCCCGGTTCGCCTCCCGCAGCACCGACCGGCCGAGGAACCCGGGCCGGTCGGACCCGCCCCGCCCCAGGTACACGTCGGCCGCGAACAGCAGGTACGAGGTGCCGCGCCGCTTCGCGCCCACGTGGATCGCGGCCAGCTCCTCGACGTTGCTCCACGGGATCATGAGGGCCTTCCCGAAACTGGGGCGCACCCGCAGCCCGAAGTGGTTGACCATGAGCTTCGGGGGCCGCACCAGCGGCACCAGGAAGCAGACCGCGCCGATGACCGCCATGACGGTGAAGAACCCCGGGAGCGCCGCCACCGGGTTCGGCTCGCCGGTGTCGAGCACCGCCGGCTCGGTGCGCACCAGCCAGGACAGCGCCGCGATCCCGGCCGCGCACGCCAGCGCGTACAGGGCGAGGGACGAGATCCGGCGGGTGGGTGAACTGCGCTCGACGACGACCCATTCCGAGCTCCTGCGCACGGCTCACCTCCGATCCGCAACTGTAGTCAGCCGCGTCGAATCGCGCCACGGCCGAACGGCGGAACGGGAAGCGGGCCCCCGTCAGGTCCGCAGCCACACCGCCGCGTCCGGCGGCAGGAGGCGGCCCGCCGGCCCGCCGAGCTCGGCGCTGGCGACGAGCGGCGCCCCCTCCGGCAGCGCGGCGGGGCGGCCGCTCAGGTTGACGACGCACGCGAACCCGGGGTCGCGGGCGAACCCGAGGACGCCCTCCCCGAGGTCGAGCCAGCGCATCGGGCCGTCGCCGAGGGCCGCCTCGCCGCGGCGGACGCGGAGGGCGAGCCGGTAGAGGGAGAGCATGGAGGCGGGGTCGCCGAGCTGCCGTGCGGCGGTGAGGTCGCGCCAGTCGGCGGGCTGGGGGAGCCAGGAGCCGCCGGCGCCGAACTCGAACGGCGCGGCGTCGCCGCCCCAGGGGAGCGGCACCCGGCAGCCGTCGCGGCCGAGGTCCGCGCCGCCGGTGCGCCGGAACACGGGGTCCTCGCGGGCCGCCGCGGGCAGGTCGAACACCTCGGGGAGGCCGAGCTCGTCGCCCTGGTACACGTACGCGCTGCCGGGCAGCGCCATGCTGAGGAGGGCCGCGGCGCGGGCGCGGCGGACGCCGAGGGCCCGGTCGGAGGGGACGTCGTGGACGCGCTTGACGAACCCGGTGTCCGCCCTCCCGTAGCGGGTGGCGTGCCGGGTGACGTCGTGGTTGGAAAGCACCCACGTCGGCGGGGCGCCGACGCCCGCGTGGGTCGCGAGGGTGCGGTCGACGACCTCGCGCAGCGCCCCGGCGTCCCACGCGCACTTGAGGAACGCGAAGTTGAACGCGGTGTGCAGCTCGTCGGGGCGCAGGTACATGGCGAACCGGTCGGGGTCGGTCACCCACATCTCGCCGACGAACGCCCGGTCGGGGTACTCGTCGAGGACGCGCCGCCACGCCCGGTAGATCCCGTGGACCTCGGGCCGGTCCTTGTCGGGCTGCGGGCGGGGCCCGTCGGACCCGAACCCGGGCGCGCCGGTCTCGCGGACGGGCCGGTCGGGCAGGCCGGCCTCCTTGACGAGGCGGTCGGCGACGTCGATCCGGAAGCCGTCGACGCCGCGGTCGAGCCAGAACCGCAGCACCGCCTCGAACTCGGCGCGGACCTCCGGGTGGTCCCAGTTCAGGTCAGGCTGGGCGGCGTCGAACAGGTGCAGGTACCACTGGCCGTCGCCGAGGCGGGTCCAGGCGGGGCCGCCGAAGCGGGACCGCCAGTTGTTCGGCTCGTCCCGGAAGTGGAACCGGGCCCGCTCGGGCGAGCCGGGGGCGGCGGCGAGCGCCGCCCGGAACCACGGGTGCCGGTCGGAGACGTGGTTGGGGACGATGTCGGCGATGATCCGCAGGCCGTGCCGGTGCGCGGCGCGGATGAGCCGCTCGGCGTCCCAGAGCGTCCCGAAGACCGGGTCGATCGCGCGGTAGTCGGCGACGTCGTACCCGCCGTCGGCCATCGGCGAGACGTACCACGGGTTGATCCACAGGGCGTCGACGCCGAGGTCGCGCAGGTACGGCAGGCGCGACTCGATCCCGGCGAGGTCGCCCACGCCGTCGCCGTTCCCGTCGGCGAAGCTGCGCGGGTACACCTGGTAGACGACGGCGCCCCGCCACCAGCTCACGTCAGGCCCCAGTGGACGGTGACGCCGTCGAGGCGGGACCGCTCGGCGGCGAACGCCATGCGGTGGCTGTCGAGCGAGGCCTCCAGGTCGGGCGCGGCGCCGCCGTCCCGGCCCTCCTCGAGCGCCGTGACGAACGCGTCGATCAGCGCCTCGTCGCCGCCGGAGTGCCCGCGGTGGTCCGGCTCCCCGGCGGCCGTGACCGGCCCGGCGTGCACCTCGAACACCCGGTGCCCCATCGGCTCCCGCGTGAAGCGCCGCCCCGGCCGGGCCTCCGGCAGGTCGGGCATCGCGGCGGCGGGCGAGAACAGGTCCACCTCCAGGGCCCCGGTGCGCAGGTTCCCGGCGATCTCCCCCGCCGTCCCCGTCAGCCGCACGGTGCGCGTGTTCTGGCCCGTGAACGCCGAGGTCGACAGGACCGCGGTGAGGCCGCTCGGGAACTCGGCCACGGTCTGCTGGTGGTCGACGACGTCGTTGTCGGAGTGGAACACGCACCGCCCGTACGGGCCGCGGCGCAGCGCGTCCATGCGGCCCCGCGGCGACGGGTCGTCGCCGAGGAGCGCCACCGGCCAGCCGTCGGTGCCCGCCAGGGCCTCCGCGTAGTAGCGGGGCGCGTAGAACGGGCACGAGTCCGCGGCCGGGCACCCGTCGAGGCAGTACGCGGGCGCGCCCTCGGGGGCGTGCTCGGGCCGGAAGTGCGTCAGCGACCCCGTCGACGCCACGGTCGACGGCGGTTCGCCCGCGAACCACCGGATGATGTCGAGGTCGTGGCAGGTCTTCGCGAGCACCATCGGGCTCGAGGACGCGAGGTTCCGCCAGTTCCCGCGCACGTACGAGTGCGCGAAGTGCCAGAACCCGATGTTCTCCTCCACGCGGATCGTCACCAGCCGCCCCACCGCGCCCGCGTCCGCGAGCCGCCGGATCGTCCGCCAGAACGGCTGGAACCGCATCACGTGCCCGATCCAGATGCGCGCCTTCAGGTTCCGGGCCGCCGCCGCGAGCCGCTCCAGGTCCTCCTCCGTGGTCGCCGCGGGCTTCTCCAGCAGCACCGGCAGCCCCGTCCCCGCAGCCGCGAGCGCCGCCTCCACGTGCAGCCGGTCCGGCAGCGCCACCACGAACGCGTCCACGCCGCCGGGGTCCGCGACCAGGTCCCGCCAGTGCGCGTACCGCCGCGCCCCCGCGACCCCGGCCCGCTCCCCGAGCCGGTCCCGCCGGTGCGCCACCGGGTCCGCGACGGCCGCCACCGCCGTCCGGTCCGGATGGGCGAGCGCCCACCGCGCGTACGTGTCCGAGCCCCGCGCCCCGGCCCCCAGGATCCCCAGCCGGATCATGCCCTCACCCCTTCTCCGCGCCCGACGTCAGCCCCGTCACCAGGAGCCGCTGCGCCAGGAAGAACCCCGCCACCACCGGCACGGTGATCGCGATAGACCCCGCCATGAGCACCGTCGTCGGCACCGAGAACTCGGTGAGCTGCGCGATCCCCAGCGACACCGTCCACCGCTCCCGGTCGGCCACCAGGAACAGCAGTGCGAACAGGTACTCGTTCCACGCGATCATGAACACGTACAGGGCCGTCGCCGCCACCCCCGGCAGCGCCATCGGCAGCACCACCCGTCGGATCAGCGCCAGCCGCCCGCACCCGTCGATCATCGCCGCCTCCTCCACAGAGGACGGTACCGCGACGAGGTAGGTGCGCAGCATGTACAGCGCCACCGGCACCGTCTGCGCCGTGTACACGAACACCAGCCCTGCCAGGCTCCCCGTCAGCCCGACCCGGCTCAGCAGCACGAACAGCGGCACCGCCAGCACGATCCCCGGCAGCAGGTACACGCCCAGGAACACCACGTTCACCGCGTCCCGCCCGAAGAACCGCAGCCGCACCGCCGCGTACGCCCCCAGGACGCTCAGCACGATCGCGAGCGCCGCCGTCGCCACCGCGACCTGCACCGAGTTCCACATGTTCCCGCCGAGCCCGTACTCGGCCATCGCCGTCGGGTACGCGTCGAACGTCAGCTCGCCCGGGGCGGGGAACAGGTCCAGCGGCGCCGACACCACCGACTGGAACGGCCGCAGCGACAGCAGCACCCCGTACAGGAGCGGCCCGGCGGTGACGGCCACGGCGGTCGCGATGACGGCCCAGCGCAGTACCGCGAGCACGCGGTCCTCGGTGTTCCTCATGCTTGCTCCCGCTTGATCATCCAGGCGTAGACCGCGACCACGACCAGGAGCATCCCGGTCATGAGGAGGCCGGTGGCGCTGGCGGTGCCGATGTTCGCGCGCACCACGAGTTCGGAGTAGACGCGCACGGCCAGGACCTCGGTGCCGCCCGCGCCGCCGGTGAGGAGGTAGATGTCGTTGAAGTTCTGGAAGGACCACAGGAACCGCAGCACCGCCAGGAGCGCCATGACCCCGGCGAGCTGCGGGAGGAGGAGGTGCCGGAAGGTGCGGGTCTTGCCGGCGCCGTCGATCTGGGCGGCCTCCTCGATGTCGCCGGGGACGACCTGGAGGCGCGCGGTGATGAACAGGAACGCGAGGGGGAACGTCTTCCACACCTCGAACGCGATGACGGTGGTGAGCGCGACGGGGACGGTGAACGGGCCGGCTTCGCGGCTGGTGGTGGTGAGGAACGCGATCGGCTCGGCCCAGCCGAGCCATTCGGTGCCGACGGCGTTGACGAGGCCGTAGCCGGGGTTGAGGAGCGTCTTCCAGATCGTGGTCGCGGCGACGACCGGGAGCACGTAGGGGACGAGGACGAGCGCGCGCACGAGTCCGCGGCCGCGGAACGGGTGGCGGAGCGCGAGGGCGACGGCGAGTCCGACGAGGACGGCCCCGGCCGACGACGCCGCCGCGTAGACGACCGTGGTGGTCGCGGCGGACCAGAACCGGGGGGAGCCCCACACGGTGGCGAGGTTGTCGCCGGTGAACTCCAGCTCGTCGAGGTACAGGCGGGGGATGTCGACCAGGCGGACGTCGAGGAACGCGAACAGGACCACCGCGAGGAACGGCAGCACCGCGAACGCGAGCACCACGGCCATGGTGGGCGCCACCAGGAGCCGCCCGTGCAGGTCCTCGCGGCGCGACATCGTGAGCGGCCTGCGGCGCCACGGCCCCGGTGCCGCGGTGCGGACCGAACCGGGCCGGGTGGACTTGGCGGGCTGCGGATCGGCGGGCACGCGAACGGCCTGCCGCGGCGCCGGGGAAGGGCCCCCGGTCTCAACGGTGCCCGAAGGGTCCGACAGCCGTTCGCCGCCGGTGTTCGAATCCCCGGCCGCAGGCATCAGCCGAGGTCCTGCTGCGCCGCCTCGACGGCGGCCGCCATCGCGGCGGCCACCTCGGCCGGGTCCGCGCCCTCGAACAGGGACTCGGCCTCGGTGGCGAGGATCGTCTGGGAGAACACGATCCCGGCGAGTTCGGCGTCGCCGGTGCCCCAGCCCCAGCGCGTGAACTCCTCGGCGCCCGCGGCCATCCGGTCGACCAGCTCGGGGCCGTACACCTCGCCGATCGAGACCTCCTGGGCGTCGTCGTTGCCGAACGGCAGCTCCGCCCACGCGTCGAGGTACTCGGTCGACCCCGCCTCGGGGCCCGGCCTGACCGGGATGCGGCCCTCGGTCGCCGACGCGAGGTTCTCGACGTAGCCGTCCGAGAGCATGAACTCCACGAACGCCGTCGCGTCCGCGGTGTTCGCGCCCGAGGGGATGCCGTAGTTCGTGGTCTGCCCGTACACGGCGGGCGTCTCGGAACCGTTGCCGGTGAACGTGGTCAGGTATGCGGTGTGCTCGGCCAGGAACCGCGGGTCCTCGGCGCACTCCTCGCAGGTGACGGGGTTGTCGACGTCGAGTCCGGCCGCCTCGTCGACGAAGTGCGAGGAGAACAGGACCATGGCCGCCGAGCCCGACAGGTACGCGGCCCGCGCCGCCTCCACGTCGACCTGCGCCGGCCCGGCCGCCGCCGCGAGCCGCTGGTAGACCGCCAGGCCCTCGACGCACTGGGGCGAGTCGATCGCGACCTCGCCGTCCTCGGCCAGGTCGCAGCCGAACGGCAGCAGCATCGACTCGATGCCCTCCTGGGTGTACACGTCGCCCGGTGTCGTGCCGATCGCGATGCCCGCCAGGCCGTCCGCCTGGAGCGCCTCGGCCGCGTCGGCGAGGTCGGCCACCGACTCGGGGGCCTCCAGGCCCGCCTCGGCGAACAGGTCGGTGCGGTAGGCGATCATGTGCCCCCAGCCGTCCGACGGCACCGCGTGCAGCGAACCGTCCACAGTGACCATGTCGAGGGCGGCCTGCGAGAAGGTGTCCGCGCCGAGCGCGTCGACGACCTCCTGCGGGGCCTCGTCGTCGAGCAGGCCCTGCGCCGCCCACGCGGCGGTGCTGGAGGGGTTGTGCGCGATGACGTCGGGCACCTCGCCGGAGGCCGCGCCCGTGACGAGCGTCTGCCCCATCTGGTCCGGTTCGAGGGGCACCATCTCCACCTCGATGCCGGTGGCCTCGGTGAACGCGTCGACCACCGGCTGCTGGGCCGCGATCCGCTCCGGCGTCGTGTACGGGGTCCAGAAGACGATCGAGCCGTCGCCCTCCGCGGACTCCTCGGGGCTGCACGCCGACGCGGTCAACACCAGCGTCGCCGCCGCCATGCAGGTCATCATCGTCCTCATAGCCGCTCCTAAGGGGCGAATCGGCGCGAACAGCATCCAATCCGCACTATAGCGGCCGAGGGTGGTCGAACGGTACCCCTGCGTGCGTGCCAACCCGGTGTCGTCGCAGCCGGTCCCGTGCCGCGGGGTGCCGGGTCGTCGCCGCACGGAACCGTTGCGGGGCGGCGCTCCAGGCCGGGGTCAGGCGTCGGTGAAGAGCATGAAGTCGACGACGAACCGCGTGACCGCGCCGTCGGCGTCGCGGCCGACGAAGGTCGGGTAGAAGCCGTCGCCCCACCCGGAGCCGACGACGGTGAGGTTCCCGCCGGTGGCGGGGTCGACCACCGCGGAGACGAGTCCGGGGACCGGCCGCTCGGGGAGCGGCTTCGGGATGAAGACCTCCTCGACCCGGCTGAACTCCCACTGCCACAGCGCTTCGCAGGTCTGGAGGTCGGTGATCGTCGCCCGGCCGGAGTCGACGGGGAAGCCGAAGTAGCCGTCCTCGTCCTCGAGGTCCTCCACCCGCTCCCCGGCGGCGGTCGCCATCTCCCACGACACGGTCGGGTTCGCGCCGATCCGCAGTTCGAGTGCGACGTTGCGGCGCTCGTACTCCTTGCCCCGCTTGTGCTGCACGGCCACCCAGGCGTACATCGGGTACTCCCCGGGCGGCACGGTGAGGTCGAACGGCTCGTCGTCCTGCGTCGGGTACCCGTCGCTGGCGAGGAGCCGCCCCGAGGGGAGCCGCGCCGGCGCCAGCTCGTGGACCTCGACGGTGAACTCGGCGCGCTTCCAGCGCCGCCGGTGCCCCTCGGTGAGCAGCGCGTCGAGGTCGGGTTCGTACGGCATGTGGCGGTCCTAACGAGGAGGGGCGGGTCAGAATCCGAGTTCGATCTGCGCGCCGTCGGGGAGGTCCTTGGTCTGCTGGTAGACGTCGCCGCGGAACCGCATGAGCTCGACCTCGGGGATCGGGTTGAGCTGCTCGATGTCGTACTCGCCGCCCAGGAAGAACGGGACGACCGGCGCGAGCCGGGTGGCGAGGGGCAGCGGGCCGCGCTCCTCGGTCCACGCGTCGGCGACCGGCGCGCCGGTGAGGAAGTCGACGTCGGCGAGGATCTTCGCCGCCCACCCGCCGATGTCCTTGGCGAGCAGCTCCCGCGCGGCGGTCTCGGGGTCGAACGAGTAGATCCCGCTGCGGTGCAGGCCGAACTGGAACCCGAACACGTCCTCGGCGAAGAACAGCAGGTCGTCGCCGACGCCCTTGTACTCGTGGCGCCAGGTGTCCGTGGCGTTCCACCAGAGGCAGTCGCCCTGCACCCCCGGGGACCAGGGGCGCACGTACAGGGCCGGTCCGAAGGCGTAGAAGCCGTTCCGCCTCCCGATGAGCGGCCTGAGCGGCTCGGGGACGTACTGGATCTCCTCACCCGGAGGCGGCGCGGCCAGGGCGCCGCCGCCTTGCGCGAGGAGGTCGTTCAGCGCTTGCTGCGACATCGTTCGTGCTCCTCATCCTCTACGGCGGATCGCCCGGCCGCCGGTAGGTGTCGATCCAGACTCTAGACCCCTGCGGCAGCCCCGCCCACCCGTGCCGGAGCTTGCTGCCCGCGCCGGTGTTGTCGCTCGGGTCGAGGTACTTCACGCTCGCGCCGAGCCCGCCTTCCTTCGTCGACGCGAACGGATACTCGTCGCGGTCCTTCCCGCGCCTGAGCGGCACCCTGAACAGGGACAGGTTCCGCCGCTTCCGCTGTTTGACCTCATTGGAGCTCTTGGTGAGGATCCGCGGATGGCCCTTCTTCTGCGCCTGCCGGATGTGCTTCGCGGACTCGGGGTACTTCTTCGGGTCGATGAAGATCCGCTTGTCGTAATGGCCCTTCGGCGGCGTCTTGAGGTCCTTCACCGGCGTCAGGTTCTTGCGCCGCTTGCGCGCGAGCATGAGCCGCTTCACCACCGGCATCGCGAGCCGGCGGGAGGCCGCGGCCGTCCCGGCCGCTCTGGTCGCCCTAGCCATGGCTGGTCACCCGCCTCACATCAGGAGCCGCATGACGGCCTCTTGGAGGAGGTCCGCCACGATCTTGCGGCCGAGGGCGTACAGGGCGGGGAGCGCGGCCGAGGCGATGCCGAAGGTGGCGGCCGCGGCGGCTATCGCGGCGGCGATCTGCACCGCGAGGATGGCGAGCTGGACGATCACGGCGATCTTCAGGGCCAGGACCACCGCGGCGCAGACCATGAGGGCGGCACCGGTGAGGTACATGCCGACCGCGCCCTCCTGGAGGAGCTTGGCCGGGCTGTCCTCGCTCTCCCACCAGGTCTTGAACGCCTCCAGGGAGTCGCCGACGTTCTCGGAGAACATCGCCTGCACGTCGCCGTCGGCCTTGGAGAGGACGCCGTCGATGTCGCCGGGCAGGTCCATCCACGCGTTGCCGACCTCGAACAGGGTGTCCTCGTTGGACATCGGCCAGTTGAAGCCGAGCATGTTGAGCAGTTCGCCGAGAGCCGAGGGCAGGTTGATGACCATGTGCGCGTCACCCGCTTCCCAGGTCGCCGAGCAGCTGCTCGAAGATCGCCCGGACGCCGTCGTCGCCGTCGCGGTGCGCGGTCGCCCACTCCTGCACGTCGGTCCCCGCCTCGGCGAGCTCCTCCGCGGCGGAGCCGATGGACTCGTCGAACGCCTCGACGATGACGTTGTGGATCTCGCCGATGATCCCGCCGATCTCGTCGTTGCCGGCGCCCTCGGCGGCCTGCGGGGCGATGCGCTCGCGGAACGCCTGCCAGACGGCGGCCAGCTCCTCCGAGCTGACGCCGAGGCCCTGGGCGGTGCCGTCCAGGCCTTCGGGGTCGATGCTGATGCGGTCCACGTCAGGCGCCGTCCCGCTCGGCGGCGCGCGCGTGCGCCTGGAACAGGCCGTCCAGGAACGAGTTCATGCGCTGCGAGCTCTCCTGCTGGAGCTCGCCGAGGCTCTCGGTGACCTCCTGGAGGTCGGCGGCGGCGGCCGCCCCGACGCTCTCCCGCAGCTTCGTCAGCGCCTCGTTGGCGGCGCGGGAGACCTCCTGGTTGAGGACCTCCGAGCCGAGCCGCATCGCGACGGGGGAGATGCGGACCTCGATCGTGCCGGGGAACTTCGCCGCGACGACGACGAGTCCGTCGGCGGCCTCGGCCTCGATCGGCTCGGCCTCGGTCTGGCCTTTCTGGATCTCGTCCACGCGCTTGGCCGCTTCGAGGGTCTGCTGCAGCGCGTCGGTGAGCCCGCTGAAATCCGGGGTCGTCACATGGGCCTCCACGGGGCGACTTGTCGACTTGAGGAGGATTCATGATAACTCGGTGTCACAACCTCTGCGGTGCATTGCGACTGCGCCCGGAGTGATGAAAGTAGACGTATTGATACTGCTGTGCCGCAATGCGTCCAGGCGGTCGACCGGTGTGCCCTGGTCTGGCGCTACCGGTCGCCGTCGAGGTCGGTGCGGTGGCGAACGATCGTGAGATCGTCGCCGTCCCATGCCATCTCGTAGAGCTTGCCGCGGGCGCCGGTGAAGGGGCGGTGGAGGACGAGCATGAGCGCACCGTCGAACGCGGTGAAGAGCATCCCGTGGCCGGAGTCGCCGCGCACGAGCGGTTCGCGCTGCTCCCAAGGGCCTTCGAGGCGCCCGGACGGCGAGACCGCCCAGGTCTGGACGTAGTCGCCGTCGATGCCGCCGTCCGTGAGGCGGTTCTTCTCGTAGGTGGACCAGAGGCAGACGAGGGCGCCGCCGGGCGCGCGGTGCAGCTGCGGGCCGTCGGTGACGTAGGGCGCGATCTGGTGCGGGACGCCGGCGGGGAGCTCGCGGGTGATCCAGGAGGCGTCGGAGCCGCGGAAGAGGACCACGGGGTCGCCGGCGACGGCGTCGAGGGCGTCGGTCAAGGGGAACGCCTCGATCGTGCCGTCGATGCGCTGGAGCCATTCGTTGGCGTACACCATCCACGGCTTCCCGGCGTCGTCCGTGTAGAGCGTCCCGTCGAGGGTCATGAGCTCCGCGGGGAGGACCGGCGCCGCGGGGTCGAGCATCCGGAAGGGGCCGGCGAGGTCGTCGGCGGCCGCGACGATCGTGGAGCGGCGGTGGTTCGCCACCGGGAACGGCGTGCCGTACTCGCCGGGGCGCGGGACCGGCAGGGGCGCGTCGGCGTCGTGCAGCGTGGTGAACAGGTACCAGCGGCCGTTCCAGCGGTGGACCTCCGGCGCCCAGGCCCCCTGGGCCGCCCACGGGGCGTCCTCCTCGGCGACGAGGAACACCGGGACGGGCTCGGCCCAGTCGCGCAGGTTCGGGGACCGGTAGACCATCGTCCCGACACCGGGCGTGCCGCTGGAGTCGAGGTTCGAGGTGTACAGGTGGTACAGGCCGGACTCGGCGTCGGCCACGACGAACGGATCGTGCAGCGGCATCTCGGGCAGGCGCAGCGGGAAGGCGGTCGGCTCGCTCATGAATGCAAACGCTATCAAGTGGATGTCCCGGCGGGAACCGGTGATGTCGGCGGCCGGTCCGCGCGACGATGTCACAAATCCCCGGCGAATCTTGTCCCAGCTTGCGACGGGACGGCACCGGCCGCCCCGCGGAACCGGAGGTGTGCAATGAAGATCGCTGTCATGGGCGGAACCGGGCTCATCGGATCGCAGGTCGTCACGTTCCTCGGCGAGGCCGGGCACGAGGCGGTGCCGCACTCGCCGTCCACGGGCGTCGACCTCGTCAGCGGCGAGGGGATCGCCGCGGCGCTCGAGGGCGCGGGCGCGGTCGTCAACCTGACGAACTCGCCGACCTTCGACGAGGCGTCGATCGCGTGGTTCCGAACGAGCATGGACAACCTGCTCGCCGGGGCGGCCGCGGCGGGGGTCGCGCACGCGGTGATCCTGTCGATCGTGGGCGTGGAGCAGGTTCCGGAGCTCGACTACTACCGCGCGAAGGTCCTCCAGGAGGACGTCCTCAAGGCCGGGCCGGTGCCGTACTCGATCGTGCGGTCGACGCAGTTCTTCGAGTTCGTGCCCGCCGTCATGTCGTGGACCTCCGACGAGGCGACGGTGCGCCTGCCCGCGACGCGGGTGCAGCCGATCGCCTCGGCGGACATCGCGAGGGCCGTCGCCGACACCGCCGCCGGCGCCCCGCTGAACGGGACCCGCGACGTCGCCGGCCCCGAGGTGTTCACGCTCGACGAGCTCGGCCGGATCACCCTCGAAGCCAAGGGCGACAAGCGGAACGTCGTCGTCGACGACACCGCCGGCATGTTCGCGGCGGTCAAGGGCGACGCCCTCATCGCCGGAGAGGGCGCCCACCTGGCGACCCTCACCTACCGAGAGTGGCTCGCGCAGTAGGACCCTGGCCTCGCCCGGCTGACCCCCTGGGCCGCCTGGCCGACCCCGGCCCGCCCGGCGTCAGCCGGGCGGGCCTGCGCGGGGATCGCCCGGGGCGCGGTCGGTCCGCTCGGATCGGAATCTGCGGGGTGAGGTCGGTCCATTCGAGTCGAGGGTTCGCGGGGCAGGGTCGCTCCGCTCGAATCTGGGATCCGCGGGGGAAGTCGGTTTGCTCGGATCGGAATCTGCGGGGCGGGGTCGCTCTGCTCGAATCTGGGATCGGCGGGGCGAGGCCGGTTTGCTCGAGTCGGGAATTCGCGGGCGGCCCCGGGGCGCTTCCGCCGGGGCCGCCCCGCCGCACGGGCGCTCCAGCCGACTCGCGACAGAGGAGGGCCCCTCCCCCCGCCCCCACCCACCCCGCCCCCGGTACTTCAGTCTTCGAACGCGTGCAGCTTCTCGCGGGCCACGAGCCAGAGGATCTGGTCGATGCCCTCGTCGGTGGCGTCGAGCGTGAGGGCCGCGTAGACGCCGCCGTTCTGGCGCAGGAGCGCCCAGGAGCGGCCGCCCAGATCGGTCCAGTCCACCTCCACGTCCTCCCAGAGCCACTCGAGCGCCTTGAGGAACTTCGCGACCCGCTCGGCCCCCACCAGCGGCTTGCGGGCCACCCTGACCGCGCCGTTCCCGTCGGCGGTGTTGACCACGTCCGCCGCGAACAGCCGCTCCAGCTCCCCCATGTCACCCGACCTCGCGGCCGCCATGAACGCCTCCAGCAGCGCGCGCTGCCCGACCCGGTCCGGGCGCGAGCGGCGCCCGTCCGCGATGTGCCGGCGCGCCCGGCTCACCAGCTGCCGCACCGCCGCGGCACTCGTGCCGATCACCTCCGCTATCTGGTCGTACCCGTAGTCGAACGCCTCCCGCAGCACGTACGCCGCCCGCTCGTTGGGCGACAACCGCTCCATCAGCAGCAGCGTCGCGTACTCGACCGCCTCGCCGCGCTCCGCACCCAGATACGGGTCCGCGGCCGCGTCCACCGGCTCGGGCAGCCACGGACCGACATAGGTCTCCCGCCGCACCCGAGCCGACTTCAGCGCGTTGATCGACAACCTCGTCGCGATCGTCGCCAGGAACGCCCCCGGCTCGGACACCGCCTCCCGGTCGTAGGCCTGCCAGCGAACCCAGACCTCCTGCACGAGATCCTCGGCCTCACTCGCACTGCCGAGCATCCGGTACGCGATCCCGAACAGGCGCGGCCGCACCGCCGTGAAGACGGCCGCCGCCTCGTCCAGGCCGCCCGCGCGCTCCGACTCTTCGACTGCCACCCGGCAATCTAAGCGCATGGAAGCGGTTTCGGCGATCAGGCCGTGAGCGAACGCCGTTTCGCCGCCCACCCGCGCGGCCGCTCCGCCCCGTTCGCGATGCCCGCGAAGTCCGTGGCGTCCGCGACGTTCGCGACGTTCGCGATGCCCCCGGCTTTCGCGGCTCCTGTGGCTCCCGAGCGCACCGATGCCCCGACGCCGCGGCCGCTGCGCCGGGCATCAGGCCACGATCGCCGTGACCCGCGGCCGCGCTACGGCTGCCCGGTCAGGGGATCAGCACCACCTTGCCGTTCACCTCCCCCGCGACCGCGCGGTCGTGGACGGCCGCCGTGTCGGCGATCGACACCCGCTCGGCGACGTCGATGCGCAGCTCGCCCGCGTCCACGAGCGCCACCAGCTCGGCGAGCTTCGCGGCGTCGCTGCGGACCTCGACCCGTTCGACCCGGACGCCGCGGCCCGGATCGTCCGGGCCCGGTGTGGTGGCGCTGGCGAAGGCGCCGCCGTCGGCGACCAGGCCGACCAGGGCGGCGGTCTCCTCGGGGGTGGAGCGGACCAGTTGGAGGACCGCGTCGAACCGCTCGCCGTCGAGGGCTTCGAGGACCGGGCTCTCGGTGTGGTCGACGATCCGGTCGGCGCCGGCGGCCTTGACCCGGTCGAGGCTGCGGGGGCTCGCGGTCGCGGTGACGATCGCGCCGGCCCGCTTGGCGAGCTGGACGGCGTAGCCGCCCACCGCGCCTCCGGCGCCGTTGATCAGGATCGACTGGCCCGCTTGGAGACCGAGGTGATCGAACAGGGCCTGGCGGGCGGTGAGCCCGACCGCGGGCAGCGCCGCGGCGTCGGCCAGCGGGACCGCCGCGGGGGCCGCCGCGAGGAGGGCCGCCGGTGCGGCGACGTACTCGGCGGCCGCGCCCGGTGCGACCGGCGGGAGGAACGCGACGACCCGGTCGCCGGCCCGCCAGCCGGTGACGCCCTCGCCGGTCTCGGCGACGACGCCCGCGAGGTCGATGCCCGGGGTGTGCGGGAGGTCGACCGGCATGACGGCGGTCATCATCCCGGCGCGGATGGCGACGTCGAGGAGGTTGAACGAGGTCCCGGCGACCTCGATGACGACCTCGCCCGGGCCCGCGGTCGGGCGGTCCGCCTCTTCGAGGGCGAGGACGTCGCTGCCGCCGTAGGAGTGGTAGCGCACGGCTTTCATGAGGAGCTCCTTCGCGTAGTTGCTTTGAATTCGAAGTTTCTGTGCCCAAGCGTAGAGTGCTTTGAATTCGAAGTACAAGGGCTGAGGCGGGTGATGGTCGACACATTGCTACGAATTCGAAGCAGGTAGGATGCGGGGGTGACCGTCCCCGACTTCGACCTCGGCGACCTCCAGCTGCCCGAACCGCGGCAGCTGGAGGCCTACTTCGCGCTCACCGAGGCCGTCAGCCTCCTGGAGCACCACGTGGAGCAGCAGCTCCGCGCCGAAGGCGGGATCAGCAACGTCCAGTTCCAGCTCCTCATGGCCCTGAACGGCGCCGGGCAGCTGACCATGACCCAGCTCGCCGACGGCGTCGTCTACAGCCGCAGCGGCCTCACCTACCAGGCCGCGCTTCTGGAGAAGGCCGGCCTGGTCACCCGCGGGCCCAGCCCCGACGACGAGCGCGCCACTCTCGTCGCCATCACCCCCAAGGGCCGCGAGACCGTCGGCAAGGTCCTCCCCGGCCATATCGAGGTCACCCGCCGCCTCCTCTACGAGGCCGTCTCCCCGGCCGACCTCGACCGCCTGCGCGCCACCATGTCCCGCGTCCGCGACCACATCCGCGAGGAGCCGCCGCGCTCCGCCGCGCCGCGCCGCCGCCGGACCGCCGGGGGCTGAGCACGGCGAAGGGGGCGCCCGGAACGGACGCCCCCTCTCGCTCGCAGCGCTAGATCATCGGGTGGCGGATGATGTTCTCCTCGCGGCCCGGGCCGACGCCGACCACGGAAACCCGTGCGCCGCACAGCTCCTCGAGGCGCTCGATGTAGGTCTGGGCGTTGCGGGGGAGCTCGTCGAACTTGCGGCAGTGGGAGATGTCCTCGAACCAGCCGTCGTGCATCTCGTAGACCGGCTTCGCGTGGTGCACGTCGGTCTGGGTCATCGGCATCTCGTCGACGCGCTCGCCGTCCACTTCGTAGCCGACGCAGATCGGGACCCGCTCGAGCTCCGAGAGGACGTCGAGCTTGGTGACGAACAGGTCGGTGATGCCGTTGACGCGCACCGCGTACCGGCCCAGGACCGCGTCGAACCAGCCGCAGCGGCGGCGCCGGCCGGTGGTGACGCCGTACTCGCCGCCCTTCTTGAGCAGGAACTCGCCGAACTCGTCGAACAGCTCGGTCGGGAACGGGCCCGAGCCCACGCGGGTCGTGTACGCCTTGATGATCCCGATCGAGGTCGTGATCCTGTTCGGCGCGATGCCGGTGCCGACGCAGGCGCCGCCCGTGGTCGGGTTCGAGGACGTCACGAACGGGTAGGTGCCGTGGTCGACGTCGAGCATCGTCGCCTGGGCGCCCTCGAGGAGGACGTTCTTGCCCGCTTCGAGCGCCTGGTTCAGCAGGAGGCGCGTGTCGGCGATGTACGGCTTCAGGCGCTCGGCGTACCCGAGGTACTCCTCGACCACGGCCTGCGGGTCGATCGCCTTGCGGTTGTACACCTTGACGAGGATCTGGTTCTTCTCGCGGAGGATCTGCTCGAGCTTGATCGAGAGGATCTTCGGGTCGAGGAGGTCCTGCACGCGGATGCCCTGGCGCGCCACCTTGTCGGCGTACGCCGGGCCGATGCCGCGGCCGGTGGTGCCGATGCGGGCGCCGCCCAGGTACCGCTCGACGACGCGGTCGAGGGCCCGGTGGTGCGGCATGATGAGGTGCGCGTCGGCGGAGAGCTTCAGGTTCGAGACGTCGACGCCGCCCGCGGTCAGCTCGTCGAGCTCGGAGATGAGGAACTTCGGGTCCACCACGACGCCGTTGCCGATCACCGGCACGACGCCCGGCGTGAGGATGCCGACCGGGACCAGGTGGATCGCGTACTTGGTGCCGTCAGGCGTCACCACCGTGTGGCCGGCGTTGTTGCCGCCCTGGTAGCGGACGACGAAGTCCATCTCGGCGCCGAGCAGGTCGGTGACCTTGCCCTTGCCCTCGTCGCCCCATTGCGTTCCTACGACCGCGATCGCCGGCATGTGCCCATCCTCCCGGGAAGTTGATCACCCGATTACCTGCCAAGCCTACTTGCATTCGTTTATCTGGGGTCTCAGCAGGCCCAAGCACTATGAAGCGGGTCCCCGTCACACCGTAGAGTCGGTCCGGTGAACGTCGTCGTGTTGACACTCGTGGAGTCGGACTGCTCGAACCCCGGGCCGCGCACCCAGGCGCTGCACCTGGCCGACGAGCTCAAGGCGCGGGGCGCCGCGGTGCGGTCCGTGGAGGCGCGCACGCCTGAGGACGTCGACGCCGTCGTGGCGGACCCCGACGAGCGCATCGTCCTCGCCGCCGACACGGACGAGCAGGTCAACGCCGTCGTCGCCCGGCTGACGCGCCTCGCCATGCCCGCGCCGAGCCAGCGCCCCGAGGGCCTGCCCGACGGGCGCACCGTTCCCGACCTCCCGCCGCTCGCGGTCCTGCCGCTCAGCGGCACGCCCGGCATCGTGGTCCGCCTCGGCCTGCCCGAGAAGCCCGCCGACGTCGCCGAGGCCGTCGTCTCGGGTGAGGTGCGCCGCACCGACCTGATGCGGCACGACGGCGGCGGCGTCGCCGTCGACGGCGTGCGCCTCGGCGGCGGCGACCGGCCGTGGCGCGGCGTCGTCAACCTCGACGACGTGGTGCTCGCCGACGGGAGCGAGCAGATCCTCGCCTGCGTCGTCGCCAACGCCGACGGGTACGCCGCGGCCGACGACATGGTCCTCGCCGAGCCCGATCCCGCCGACGGGAAGATCGACGTCGCGGTCGCCGTGCCGGTCACCGTGGGCCGCTTCAGGAAGCGCCTGCGCATCGAGGTGCGCCGCGCCCGGGGCCGGGCCGTCGCCGTGCACCCCGCCGGCTCGGTGACCTACATCCAGGACGGCCTCGCCGGGGAGCTCGGCCGCAAGCGCACCTGGTGGGTCGAGCCCGGCGCCGCCGGCTGGTACGACACGCCCGGGCGCTGAGCCGGGCGGTTCTCGGCGGTTCCTGGACGAATCGGGCAGGCGAAGCGTCCCCCGGATCAACAGTGCCGTGCCGGTGTGACAGCCGTCCGGAGCGCAAGGGGCGGCGCCGGTTCCGGGTCGGGCGTCCGATGGCGCGGGGCCGGGCCGCGGCGAGGGCGGAAGCCGTCGATGCGAGGCCGGTTCGCGGGCGGTGCGGGCCGCGCCGTATCGACCGCTGTGCCCGACCTCGCCACCTGATCGAAATCCGATCGTTATCTGGGTGAGGCATGCTGGTCAGCGCCCACCAGGCAGCGTTCTCGAATCGACAGCGCGGGCGCTGACCCGGCGGACGGCGAACATGGAGGTGGCGTGCAGTGGCGGCGGAGTACTCGAGTTTCGTGGCCATCGGCGACAGTTTCACCGAGGGGGTCGGCGACCCGGATCCGGACGGCGACCGCGATCGCGGCTGGGCCGACCTGTTCGCGGTGCGCGCCGCCGCGGCCTGGCCGGGCTTCGCGTACGCGAACCTCGCGATCCGCGGCCGCCTCTTCGACCGCATCGTCGACGAGCAGGTCGTCCCGGCGATCAAGCAGAGCCCCGACCTGGTGTCCTTCGCCGCGGGCGGCAACGACGCGCTGCGCCCCGGGTTCAACCCGGTCCAGCTCGCCACCCGCCTCCACGAGGTGGTGCGCCTGTTCAAGGCCTCCGGCGCCGAGGTCGTCCTCTTCACCTGCGCCGACGTGACCCCCCACATCCCCGGGATGGCGATGCTGCGCAAGCGGTTCATCACCACCAACGACGCCTACAAGAAGGTCGCCAAGCGCCACGGCGCCGTCCTCGTCGACCTGTGGGACGACCGGGCCTTCGACGACCCGCGCCTGTGGTCCCAGGACCGCCTCCACCTGAACACCCTCGGCCACAAGCGCGTCGCGCACGACGTGTGCCTGGCCCTGGACGTCGAGCCGGACCCGGCATGGCTCGACCCCCTCCCCGACCTCCCGCGGCCCCGCCGCGACATGAACGGCGTCCAGTGGGCCGGCCGGCACCTGGCCCCCTGGGTCAAGCGCCGCCTCACCGGGAAGTCCTCCGGCGACACCGTCCACCCGAAGCGCCCCGAACTCACCAAGGTGAAGTGACCCCATGGCCATCATGTTCAAACTCCTCGCGGTCATGGTCGTCATCCTGACCTGCGCCTTCTTCTTCGGCATCCTGTTCAGGAAGGGCCGCGGCCGCTGACGCGAGCCCGCCTCGGCGAATTCGCGTGCCCCACTTCGGGGGTGGGCGTGGCGGTTCCGGCGGAGACAGGGCATCATGGTTCATTGTGGGACTCCTCCAGCGTCTGTTGGGGCGCCGGGACACACCAGATTCAGTGCCTGATCCCGCCGCCCAACCCGAACCTGCCATCGAGCCCGAGACGCCGCCCGAGCCCGGCGCGTCCTCCGGGGCTCTCGACGATGCCGCCCCCGGCAACGGCCCGGACCCCTCGCCGGTCGCCTTGGAGGAGGACAGCATCGCTCCCGCAACGCCCGTGACCGGACTCCGGCTCGTGCCCGACCTCGAACCCGAGACCCCCGACCCGGAACCGGACCGGCCCGCCGTGCCCGCGCAGGCCGACCCCGGCGACGCGATCTTCGTCCCCGAGCGCCCCCGCCGGGAACTGCTCACACTGGACAAGCCCGAACCGCCGCGCCCCGGCACCGGCCGCGACGAGATGATGCCCCGCATCGACTCCGAGGACCTCGACATCGCCGGGTCCCCGCGCGCCGACCTGCGCGCCGCGGGCCTCGCCGTCCCCAAGATGCACCAGCTGGTGCGCCGCGGCGACACCGCCATGTGGGCCTTCGCCGTCCGCGCCTCCGAGGCGCTCCGCTGGTGGCTCGACATCCGCCAGGCCGCCGATCAGACCGGCTGGATGCCCGTCCTCCTCGGCCCGCCCGAGGAGTGGCGCGACAACGGCGAGGCGATCATCCACGAGGGCGACGACGAGCTCGCCCGCGCCGACGAGATCGACGCCGCCGAACTGCTCCACGAGAAGGGCGCCGAGGCCGGCGAGCCCGCCCGCGGCGTCCCGATCCTGCCGCGCCGCGGCGACTCCGACTTCGCCACCCCGCAGCACGAGGGCCTCCTCGGCCTCGTCGCCACCGACGCGGGCTGGAAGATCCCGGCCATGTTCCCCTGGAAGGGCTCCACGAACTGGGAGCTGTACGGCGCCGAGCACGCGGCTGTCCTCCGCAGCTGGAACCGCCGCTTCGAGGCCGAGCTCGTCGCCATGACCTACGACGTCGTCGAGCTGTACGTCCCGCACCCGCCCGCCCGCGAGGAGGCCATCGCGGTCGCCTCCGAGGCGTACGCGTACTGCCCCGACCTGCTCGACTCCGGCGTCCCCACCCTGGAGGACCTCGCCGAGCACATGATCCGGTCCAAGGCCTGGTACTTCAGATGGGCGTAGCCCCATCTGAACCGGCGGCGCAGCAGGTGGGCGTAGCCCATCTGAACAGGCGGTGCAGCAGATGGGCGTAGCCCGTCTGAACGGACGGTGCAGCAGATGGGCGCAGCCCGCCTGACCCGCGGGCGCGGCAGAAGACCGGGCTAGCCCCTGCGGGCGGCCTCCATGCGGGGGGCCAGGCCGTCGAGGAAGCGGTCCAGGACGTACCGCATCGCCTGGTGCGCGGTGATGTTCCAGGCCTGCTCGTCCTTGAACCGCCCGACGTACCGGTACCGGCCCGACTCGATCGCCCGGTCCAGGTACGGCGCCTGGACCTCCCACCACTCGTGCTCGTTCGCCTCCGGGGCCTCCTCGGCGCTGTCGCGCATGAGGTACTGCCGCGCCGTGCCCGTCACCAGGTTCATCACGGCCGTGATGACGAGGTTCATCTCCCGGTCGGGCAGGTCGTGCCCCTCGAACGCCGACAGCGCGAAGTCGTACCCCGCCATGGAGTCCGGCCCGAACACCGGGCGCCGCTGGTTGATCTCCAGCAGCCACGGGTGGTCGTCGTACGCCTGCCACGAGCCCTCGGCGAGGAGCTCCAGCCGCTCGCGCCACCCCAGCCCCGCCAGGTCGGGCTCCTCCCCCTCGAAGCGGGAGATGCGGTCGACCATGAGGTCGATGAGCTCCTTCTTGCCCGGGACGTACCGGTAGATCGTCATCGCCCCCACGCCGAGCTCGGCCGAGACGCCGCGCATCCCGAAGCACGAGCCCTCGCGGTCGGCCACCGCGATGGCGGCCTCCACGATCCGGTCCACGGTCAGCCGCGGCTTCGGCCCCGGGCGGCTCGGCTGCGGCTCGAACTCGCGCCAGAGGAGCTCAAGGCTGCGTTGGGGGTCGCCCGCCCCCGTCTGTGGTGTCGCCATAGGGGCCTCATGATATCGCGCTTGCTAACCGGGTACGGCGTATGCTATTACTGGGTACAACGTACCCGATTCAGGGAGACCAGGCAATGACCACCACGACCGTCGAGGCATCGGGCCTCGGCAAGCGATTCAAGGACACCGCCGCGCTCGACGGCTTCGACCTCGCCGCCGAGGCCGGCACCGTCCTCGGCCTCCTCGGCCCCAACGGTGCCGGGAAGACCACCACCGTCCGCATCCTCACCACCCTGCTGCGCCTCGACTCCGGCCGCGCCGCCGTCGCCGGGTTCGACGTGGCGAAGGACGCCCGCCAGGTCCGCCGCCGCATCGGCCTCACCGGCCAGCAGACCGCAGTCGACGACCTCCTCACCGCCCGCCAGAACCTCGTCCTCTTCGGGAAGCTGTTCCGGCTCGACAAGTCCCGCGCCCGCGAACGGGCCGACGAGCTCCTGGCCCAGTTCGGGCTCGCCGACGCCGCCGACCGGCAGGCCAAGGGCTTCTCCGGCGGCATGAAGCGTCGCCTCGACCTCGCCGCGAGCATGATCCTCGCCCCGCAGGTCCTGTTCCTGGACGAGCCGACCACCGGCCTCGACCCGGCCGGGCGCCGCGAGGTCTGGGACGCCGTCTCCGGCCTCGCCGCCGACGGCACCACCGTCGTCCTCACCACCCACTACCTCGACGAGGCCGACCGGCTCTGCGACCGCATCGCCGTGATCGACCACGGCCGCAACCTCGTCGACGACACCCCCGCCGGGCTCAAGCGCCGCATGGGCGCCGACCGGCTCGAGATCGTCGCCGCCGACCCCGCCGACCTGCCCGCCCTGGAGCGGATCACCGCCGCCGTCGCCGACGGGGAGGTCACCGTCGACGAGGGCGGTCCCACCGTCTCGGCCGCCGTCAAGGACCCGGTCGCGGCCCTCACCGCCGCCGCGACCGCCGTCCGGGACGAGGCGATCACCGTCGCCGACATCGGCCTGCGCCGCCCCACCCTCGACGAGGCGTTCCTCGAACTCGTCGGCCGAACCGAGAAGGAGACCGGACGATGACCGCGCTCGCCCCGCTCCCCGACGAGACCCTCGCCGGGCGCGTCAAGTGGACGCTTCACGACTACCGGGCCATCGTCGGGCAGGAGTTCACCCACCTGATCCGCGAGCCCGCCAACTTCGCGTGGGGCCTCGGGTTCCCCATCGTCATGGTGCTGCTGTTCGTGTACGTCTTCGGCTCCGCCATGGATGTCACCGGCCAGGGGGCCGGCGTCGACTACGTCGCCTACGCCATGCCCGGCATGTTCGCCATGACCATGGCCTTCGGATTCATGAACACCGCCATGGCCGTCGCGTACGCCAAGGAGAAGGGCATGGTCGACCGCATCAGGTCCATGCCCACCGCCTCCTCCGCGGTCGTGGTGGGCCGCAACATCTCCGACACCATCCACGCCGTCGTCGACCTGCTCGTGCTGTTCCTCATCGCGCTCGCCATCGGCTGGCGCAGCGGGGGCTCCTTCTGGGAGACGCTGGGCGCGTTCGCGCTCCTGATCTGGCTGCGGTTCGCGCTCATCTGGATCGGCGTCTGGATCGGCCTCCTGGTCAAGAACGTCGAGCAGACCGGGAACCTGTTCGCCCTCGCGTTCCCGTTCGGCATGGTCTCCTCGGTGTTCACCCCGCCCGAGCTCATGCCCGGCTGGCTCGGCGCCATCGCCGCCTGGAACCCGGTGTCCGCCACCGCCACCGCCATCCGCGAGCTGTTCGGCAACCCCGTCGCGATCGGGTCCTCCTGGCCCGAGCAGCACGCACTCCTCGCCGCGGTCGTGTGGCCGCTGGTCATCACCGCGGTCTTCCTCCCGCTCGGGGTGCGGCGCTTCCGCAACCTCGGACGCTAAGGGCCTGAAGGAAACAGGAAGGCGGGCCCGCGCTCTGCGGCGCGGGCCCGCTCCGCGCGTGTGAGAGCATGGGCACCATGTCCGAAGCCTCGCAGGAGTTCACCGCCTCCCTGGGGGACGGCGCCGAGCTGCGCCCGCTCGTCCCGGCGCACGCCGAGGAGACGACCGTCCACATGGACCGCGGCCGCGAGTTCATCGGCCGGTACGTCGCCATCGCCGACGTCTGCGCCGACGTCGAGGGCACCAGGGGGTTCCTGGAGACCTACGCCGCCAAGGCCGCGGCCGACGCCGGACGGATCTGGGGGATCTGGCTCGACGGGACGCTGGTCGGCGGGGTCCTGTTCCGCACCATGGACTTCCGCATGCAGACCGCCGAGGCCGGCTGCTGGCTCGAGCCCGCCGCCACCGGCCGGGGCCTGGTCACCCGCGCGGTCGCGGCCATCGTCGACTGGGCGGTCGAGGAGCGCGGGATCCACCGCGTCGACTGGTGGGCCGCCGTCAGCAACACCGCCAGCCTCGCCGTCGCGCAGCGCCTCGGCATGACCAGGGAGGGCGTCCTGCGCGAGGTGTATCTCCACCGCGGGGAGCGGTACGACATGGAGGTCTGGTCGGTCCTGGCCCCCGAATGGCGCGCCGCCCGCGGGGCCTGACGCCGCGGATATCGGTTCCGCATCGATGACCGCCAATGGTGGGAGCGTTTGCGAATTGCCGGGTGGAATAGACGCATTTATTCACCTCATTACGAGTCGTATGTCCTTTCGGAGGACTGACAGCGCTTCCAGACTGCGCTAACGTTCCCTCCACTGCGAGGGCGCGCCTCCGCGGCGGCGACCCCGCCGCGCCGGACCTCTCGCGTACCGGCGACCGGAGCGGCCCGACACGGCGGCTCCCCACCTCTCGCGTTCGCGATCCGACCCGCGCGGACCACCCTCGGACGACCCCTTCGAAAGCAGCACCCACATGACCAAGCGGAGACACCTTCCCGCCCTCGCCGCCACCGCGGCCCTGGCGACCGCCGCGTGCACCGACGACCAGGAGCCGGCGTCCGGCGACGCGGCCGGACTCGGCATCGACGAGTTCCCCCGCGCCGAGACCCTCTACTCCACCGGCACCGCCTGGGGTCCCCCCGGCGACTTCAACCCGATCACCCCCGGCCAGGTCACCGGCCTCGGCGGCCTCGGGTACGAGTACCTCTTCCACTTCGACACGCACGAGCAGCGGCTCACCCCCTGGCTCGCCGAGTCCGGCGCGTGGATCGGCGAGCGCGAGTACCTCCTCACCCTGCGCCCGGGGATCGACTGGAGCGACGGCGAGCCGTTCACCGCCGCCGACGTCGCGTTCACCCTCGAGCTCGGCAGGATCGAGGGCGTGCCCTACGGCAGCGTCTGGGACTGGCTCGAGTCCGTCGAGGCCACCGGCGACCTGGAACTCGTGTTCCGCTTCACCGAAGCGCGCCATCAGGAGTGGGACAACTTCCTGTACACCAACGAGATCGTGCCCAAGCACGTATACGAGGCGTACACACCCGAGGAGCTCCTGACCGGGACCCTCGACGACGACCCCGTGGTCACCGGGCCCTACCGGGTCCACAGCTACGACGAGGGCCGGATCGCCTGGGCCAGGCGCGACGACTGGTGGGCCGCGGAGGCGCTCGGCGCCGAGGCGCGGCCCCGGTTCATCGTGGACCTGGTGACGCCCGGCAACGCCGACATCCTCAACATGCTCCTCGACGGCAGCCTCGACCTGGCGAACAACTTCATGCCCGGCGTCGCCGACTACCTCTCCGGGGACCCGGCGCTGACCACGTACTTCGACAAGCCGCCGTTCATGATCCCGTTCAACACGGCGATGCTCATCCCGAACACGACCAGGAAGCCCCTGGACGACCCCGAGTTCCGGCGGGCGGTGGCCTTCGCGATCAGCCCCGGGCAGATCGTGGACGCCGTCTACGGCGGCATGGTGACCGAGGCGCACCCGACGGGACTCCTGCCAGTCTGGGAGCGCTACTACGACGCGGAGGCGATCGGTGACGACGCCTTCGTCTTCGAGCCGTCCCAGGCGGTCGCGATCCTCACCGACGCCGGGTACGCCGACGCGGACGGCGACGGCTTCGTGGAGGACCGCGACGGCGAGCCGTTCTCCCTCCAGCTCATCGTGCCCGTCGGCTGGACCGACTGGGAGGCGGCGGCGCAGTCGATCGCCTCCGACCTCGTGGACGCCGGGATCGACTGCACCGCGGTGTTCGTGGACGCCGCCGAGGTCGACGCCGCGCGCGAGAGCGGCGACTTCGACCTCCTCGTCAACAACAGCAGCCGGATCACGAACTCGCCGTGGAGCCACTTCAACCACCTCTACGAGCTGCCGGTGGCCGAGGTCCAGCGCAACGGCAACTTCTCCCGCTGGGAGAACGAGGAGGCCTGGGACCTCACCCGCGAGCTGTCGACCCTCGCGGCCGAGGACCCGCGCTACCTGGAGGTCGTCGCCGAGCTGGAGCGGATCACGGTGAACGACCTGCCCGCGATCCCCGTCTGGTACAACGGCGCCTGGTCGCAGGCGAGCAACGCGGTGTGGACCGGCTGGCCGACCGCCGAGCTCGCGCCCGGCGTCTACCCGAGCTTCTGGAACGAGATGTGGGGCCTGGGCACGGTCCGGATGCTGGGCGGGATCGCCCCGGTCGAGTAGCCGCGGGCCCGCGCCGCCGTGCGGGCGGCGCAGACGGGCCCGCCCCGCCACCCGAAAGGCGGCGCGGGCCCGCGTCGTTCCCCCGGTCCTAGAACCCGATCCAGGCGGTCTGGCCGTAGTCGCCGCCGAGTTCGTTGGCCTGCAGGCCGGCCGAGGAGAGGCTCCACAGCTGGCCGCCGACGACGAGGGCGCGGACGACGCCCTCGGCGTAGGGGTCGGCGACCTCCTGCTCGATCCAGGCGGCCTCCTCCAGGGCGTCGGTGCCGACGGCGAGAACGAGCACGCCCGCGGTGTAGTTCGAGTAGTCCTCGCCCCAGTCGGTGACGGGCAGGACCGCGACGGACGCGTCCTGCCAGTACAGGAACGCGTGCGGGTCCCATTCGACGGCGGAGCTCGCGTTCGGGCGCAGGTACTGGTCGAGGACGGCGGCCTCGTCGGCGGCGGTGTCGAAGAGGCTCACCTGGAGGCCGGTGGTGACGCCGTCCTCGGTGGCCTCCTGGCCGACGCCGAGGAGGCGGCCGTTGCCGACCGGGTGGAGGTAGGCGGAGTAGCCGGTGATCTTGAGCTCGCCGGTGACGACGGGGTTCGCCGGATCCGAGAGGTCCACTGTGTACAGCGGGTCGGTCTGGCGGAACGTCACGATGTAGGCGGTGTCGCCGATGAAGCGGACGGCGTAGATCTGCTCGGTGACGCCGAGGTCGGTGACCGACCCGGTCTCGGTGAGCGAGTCCTCCCCGACGGCGAACACGGTGACGGTGGACTTGGAGTCCTCGGGCGCGACCTCGCCGCCCCACGCGCAGTCGGCGGCGGGCCCGCACCCGCCCCACCAGCCCCACATCGCCTGGTTCTCGGTGGTGGCGACCCGCAGGTGGCCGTCGTACTCGCTCAGCGAGTACTGGTTGAGGAGCGAGCCGGGGACGGTGGCCTCGCCGGCGAGGAGCGGCTCGCCGCCGGTGAAGTGGAACCGGTAGATCTCGGTCTCGGCCTCGGGTTCGTCCTCGCCCCAGCCGTAGTCGTAGTGGGCGAGGTAGAGGCTGTCGGCGGTGCCGTGGACGGTCTCCCCGTCGGCCATGACGGTGTGGGGGGCGACGTCCTCCCACCCGCCGGAGGTCGGGAGGCCGAAGACGGTGACCGCGGAGCCGCTGAACCGGTCGGGGTGGGCGATGTCGGCGCAGTCGACCTCGCCGGCCTCGCCGTTCACGCTGTAGGAGGGGACCCAGTCGTCCAGCGTCGTGTCCCGAAGGGCCGCTTCGAGGTCGGCCGCGTCCCCGGCCCCCGCGTAGAGGACGTCGTAGACGGGCTGGATGAGCGGCTGCGAGGACACCGCGAAGCGCAGCTCGCCGCCGACCATGCGGGCGTCCACCATGGACCCCTCCATGGTGAAGGTGTCGAGGACGTCGAGCGTGGCGGGGTCGAGCCGGTCGAGCCGGAACTCGCTGTAGTACAGGTCGTCGGCCTCGACGTCCTGCGTGTACATCGCGAACAGGCCGCCGTCGCCGAGGAACAGCTCGTGGCTCCATGACATCTCGTCGAAGGCCCGCTCGGCCGCGACCTCGCCGGAGCGGGTGTCGACGGCGCGGAGGGTGTTCTGGACGACGCTGTACACGAAGGTGCCGTCGGTCTTGACGATGTCGGGCTCGTCGACCCCGGCGACCTGGTTGTTGGTCTGGGAGTACGCGTCCGCCGACTGCCCGGAGGCGCCGCCGGCGTCGCTCGCGGCGGCCATGTCGCCCTCTTCGCGGGCGACGTCGTCCTCCGCGAAGCCGCTCGCGAAGTACTCGCCGCGCTGCCACTCGGCCATCATGGCGAGCGCGGCGTCCTGGATGCCCTCCAGGGCGTCGTCGCAGCCGCCGTAGGTGGCGAGCTGGGCGGAGGCGGGGACCCAGGGGACGGTGTCGACGACGCGGTCGACGTCGCCCTGCTGCGAGGTGCACCCGGCGGCGGCAAGGGAGGCCGCGCCCGCGAGTGCGATGAGGAGTTTCGCTTTCATGCCGGTCGGACGCCGCGGGCGGGGCCGCGGTTCCCGCCGGGCGCGAAAAAGGGCCCGGGGAGGCGGCCGCCTCCCCGGACCCCGGCCGGGCGGTGTCTCAACCCTTGGTGCCGCCCGAGGTCAGGCCGCTGATCAGGTGCCGTTCGGCGAACGCGTAGAACACGAGCGCGGGGAGCATCGCGAGCATGACGAACGCGAGCACCTTCGCTGTGTCCGAGGCGTACTGGCCGCTGAACTGGGTGACGCCCAGCGGGAGCGTCCACCAGGTCGACTTCTGCAGCACCACGAGGGGGAGCAGGAACGAGTTCCAGGAGCCGACGAGCGCGAGGACCGAGACGGTGGCGAGCACGGGGCGCGCCATCGGCAGGAGGATGCGGGTGAAGAACAGCCACGGCCCGGCCCCGTCGATGGTCGCGGCCTCCTCCACCTCGCCCGGGATGGAGCGGAAGAAGGTGCGCAGGATGATGATCGTCAGCGGCAGGCCGAACGCGGCCTGCGGCAGGATCACGCCGAAGGGGCTGTTGAGCAGCTCGAAGCTCCGCAGGATGATGAACAGCGGCAGCACGGCCACCGCGAACGGGAACATCATGCCGGCCGCGAAGAGCGTGAACAGGCCCTCGCGGCCGCGGAAGGCGTAGCGGGCGAACACGAACGCGACCATCGCCGAGCAGATCACCACGATGAACGTGGTGACGAGCGCGATGAACACGGAGCTGAAGACCTGCTGCCAGAACGCGCCCGAGGCGAGGACGTCGGTGTAGTTCTCGATGTTCCACGGGTTCGGCAGGCCCAGGGCGTTCTCGCGCAGCTGCTGGTTGTCCTTGAAGCCGCCGAGGAGCGCGAACAGGATCGGCGTCGCGACGAACGCGGTCGTGATGAACGCGGCGACGTAGAAGCCGGTGTGGCGCAGCAGGCGCGCGCGGCGCGTGGTGACCTTCATGAGCGGCTCCCCCCGGCGGTGGTGATGGACCCCTGGAGGTCGCGGTTGAGGACGTATCGCTGGTAGAGCAGCGCGAACACGAGGCTGATGACGAACATCGCGATCGACAGCGCCGAGGCGTAGCCGATCTGGTTGCGCTGGAAGCCCTGCTCGTACATGGTGATCGCGAGCGTCTCGGAGGCGTGGAACGGGCCGCCGCCGGTGAGCACGTACACGAGGTCGAACAGCTGGACCGAGCCGATGACGGACAGGAACACGATCATGCGCACCGTGGGGCCCATGAGCGGCAGCGTGATGCTGCGGAACGCCTGCGCGCCGGTGGCGCCGTCGATGGAGGCGGCCTCGTACAGCTCGTCGGGGATGTTCTGGCGCCCGGCGAGGAACAGGATCATGTGGAATCCGAAGAACTTCCAGGTGAGGATCCCGAAGATGACGAACATGATGATGTTCCGGTCGGAGAGCCAGCCGATCTGGGCGTCGACGCCGAGGTTCGCCAGGAACGAGTCGGCGAACCCGCGCCGCGGCGAGAACACCAGCCGGAACAGGACCGCGGTGACCGCCTCGGTGAGGACGTACGGCACGAAGAACAGCAGCCGGAACGCGGTGCGCCCGGGGAACCGCTGGTGCAGCAGCATCGCGAGGCCGAACGAGATCGGCAGCTGCACGAGCAGGGAGAGGACGACGATGAGGGCCAGGCGCCACAGGTCGCCGAGGAAGACCTCGTCCTGCACCAGGTTCCGGAAGTTCTCCAGCCCCACGAACTCGGTGGGGACGCCGCCGAGCCCGTTCCAGCGGAAGAACGCCACGTACGCGGCGAACAGCACCGGGAGGATCACGAACAGCAGGAACAGCATCAGGCCGGGCGCGATGAACGTGGCGAGCGTCCCCGCGCCGGGGCGCCCGGACCGCCGGCGCGAACCCGCGCGGCGGTCCGGGCGCCCCGTTACCGGGGAGACCCGAGGGGACTCCTTGAGTGTCACGCCTCGGCCGCCCAGGCCTCGTTGACCATCGCCACGAAGTCCTCGGGGGTGAGCTGGCCGAGCAGCAGGCCCTCGGTGGCGTCGTTGATGACGCCGCCGATGGCCGGCGGGTAGGCCTGGTCGAGGTAGAGCTGCGTGCCGGTGGCGGTCGCGAGGGCGTCGACGACCTTCTGGGTGTCCTCGTTGAGGTCGGGCGCGACGGCCGCCACGTCGGCGGCGACCGGGGTCAGGTTGCCCTCGGCGATCGCGCGGGTGTAGTTCTCGGGCTCCATGAGGGTGCACAGGAAGTCGAGCGCCTCGTCGGGGGCGTCCGCGGCCACCGCGTAGCCGTTGCCGCCGCCGAGCCACTCGGTGGTGGTGCCGGTGCCGCCCGCGACCGTCGGGAACGGGAAGAACCCGAGGTTCTCGGGGCCCTCGGTGCCGGAGTTGTCGCGCTGGGCCTGCGGGGCCCACTGGCCCATGAGCTCCATGGCGGCCAGGCCTTCGCCCATGACCGCGGACTGGCCGTCGGCCTCGCCGTAGACGGCGGACTCGAAGCCGGGCTGGAACGGCTCCAGCGCGGCCAGGTCGGCGACCATCTGGCCGGCCTGGACGAAGCCGTCGCCGGAGAAGTCCCCGGCCTCGGCCGCGGACGCGAGGCCGTCGAGGCCGACGGTGCGCATCGCCAGGTAGGTCCAGTAGTAGTGGCCGGGCCACTTGTCGGCGCCCGCGAGGGCGATCGGGGTGATGCCCTCGTCCTTGAGCGCCTCGACGGCGGCGAGGAACTCGTCCCAGGTGGCCGGGGGCTGCGTGATGCCGGCCTGGGCGAAGAGGTCCTCGTTGTACCAGAAGCCGACGACGCCGGCGTCGAACGGCATGCCGTACAGCTTGCCGTCGATCGTGTACGGCTCCAAGGCGATCGGGTTGATCTGGTCGATGCAGTCGAGCTTCCCGGTGAGGTCCTGCACGAGGCCGGCCTCGACCTGCTCGGCGAGGACGCCGCCGCCCCAGGTGTGGAACACGTCGGGCACGTCGCCGGACTGGGAGGCGGTGCCCATGCGGTCCTTGAACGCCTGGTTCTCGATGGCCTGCACGTCGATCGTGACGTCGTTGTCGGCCGCGAAGTCGTCGGCGAACTCCTGCCACGTGGACATGAGCGGGTCCTGGTTCTGGATGTGCCACCAGGTGATGTCGGCGTCGCTCTCGCCGCTGTCGCCGCACGCGGCGGCGGTCAGCGCGAGCGCGGCGGCCGCTCCGGCGGCGACGAGCGCCCGGGGCCGGAGAAGGGGGTTTCGCATCGAGGGTCTTCCTTTCGAGGGATGAGGGATCGGTCCGTCGGGGGCCGGACGGGCGGCGCCGGGGCGCGCGACGGCCACGGCACCGCCCATCCGAAACTTTCGGGACAAGTATCGGAAACTTTCGATGCGGTCATCGTACCTGCGACCTCAGAGAAAGTGAAGGGGGTCTCTATGCGCAGCTCGCGAAGGTCGCCAGAGTGACCGTTCACCCAGCTCGGCGGGGGTCGGCGGAGGCGATGGAATTGCACGTCGGGTCCGGAACAGATCAATCGAACGGAAATCGAACGCGCGTGGCGGGGGAAGCGAAACGGCCGCCCCGGAGACCGGGACGGCCGTGGAAGTCGTCGTGGAGCGGGTGACGAGAATCGAACTCGCCTCTCAACCTTGGGAAGGTCGCATTCTACCAATGAACTACACCCGCGAACTCCGCCTGAACGGAGCCGCACCGAGTATACAAAAGGCCCGACGGGCCTTCTCGGTGCCCCACGGGAGGTGTGCCGGCAAGCGGTTCCGGTCCGCTCCGGGCGGTCCGCGGACCGGTCGGAGCCGGGCGGCCGTCTCCGGCCGCCCGGCCCCCGCTCAGACCGCTACTCCCAGCCGGCCAGGACCTCGTCGATCGCGCCGGCGAAGCCGGCGATCTCGGCGTACACGCCCGGGTTGCCGGCCTCGGCGCAGCCGTAGCCCCAGCTGACGATCCCGACGAGCACCTGCTCCCCGCCCGCGGGGGTCATGATCGGGCCGCCGGAGTCGCCCTGGCAGGAGTCGACGCCGCCGTTCGCCAGGTCGCCCGCGCACAGCATCGAGGCCGCGTCGACCTCGCCGGGGTAGGCCGACTCGCAGTCGGCGTCGCTCACGAACGGCACCTCGACCCACTCGGCGACGACCGGGTACTCGGAGCCGGTGTTCCCCCACCCGGCGGTCTCGAGGGCGTCGTACGCCGCGGCCTCGGTGCCGAGCGCGATCGGCTCGACGTCGACCGGCTCGGCGAGCTTGAGCAGCGCCCAGTCGTTCGCCATCGCGACCGGGTCGTTGAACGAGTCGGCGACGTGGAGGTCCGCGACGGCGGTCTCCACGACCGCATCGGACTCCAGGTCGACCGAGCCCGAGAAGACCACGAGGTCCCCGGCCGAGGCGTCCTCGACGCAGTGCGCGGCGGTCAGGACGACGTCCGCGGCGATCACGGAGCCGCCGCAGAACTGCCGCTCCCACGGGGTGCCCTCGCCGGGCGAGCCGAGGCCCACCAGCCACGGGTACTGGCCCTCCTCCGCGGGCTGGCCGCCGATGATCTGGGCCTCGAAGTCGCTCTCGGGCGCGTCGGTCGCCGCGTTGGCGGCCGTGCCGGCCCACGCGAGGGCCGCGGCGCCGAGTCCTGCGGCGACGCCGGCGCCGAGCCGGATCAGGTGCTTCCTCTGCTTGTCCACTGTGATCCTTTCGGGGTGGATGTGAGGGTTGGGCCGTTTGGCCGTCCTGTCCGAAAGGCGCTATCGGCGGCTTTAGTGGTTGCCTGCCGGTTGCGTTGGCAATTCAGTGAATCAGTGTGGAAGGTCGCTTCCGAGCTCGCGGCCGAGGTGGATCGAGCCCTCCTCCTGGCCGTAGTAGCCGAACGCCGGGACCGGCGTGTACCCGAGCAGGCCGTACATCGCGACCGCCTCGGGCTGCATCGGGCCGGTCTCCAGGATCACGCGCTTGCGGCCCGCGGCCGCCGCGGACGCCTCGACCGCCGCCACGATCCGCTTCGCCAGCCCCTGCCGGCGCGCGGACGCGCGCACGAACACGCGCTTCATCTCGGCGTCCTCGCCGTGCGAGCGCCAGCCGCCGCAGCCGACGGGCTCGCCCGCCTCGTCGTACACCACGATGAAGTCGCCGTTCGGCGGCTCGAAGTCCGCGTCGGCGAGCTCGGTCATGTCGCCCTCGCCGTAGCGCACGACGTACTCGGCCTGCACCTCGCCGCAGAGGGCGCGCGCGACCGGGCTGGAGTAGGGGGTCCTGGAAAGCGTGAACTGCACGGCCCCAAGACTTGCACGACCGCGCGTCACCGCGCCAGCGCTTTTCGTCACGTTTGCCACGGGCCTTCCGAATCCCCGCAGGTCGGGCCCGCGCCGCCCCCGCCGCGGCGGCCGCTCGGACGGCGCCCCAGTTCAGGGCCCCGAAACCCTGTCCGAACGGAGGATGTTCCCGAGCCCGTTCGGCGCCTAGGTTCGACCGAACGCACCGACTTCGCCGTCACCCGGGCGGCGACGTCCTCCACGCCCGGTAGCGCCGCGCCGACCACTACGATCTTCTCAACGGCGATGGTCGAAACGGGTCCGGCACTCCGGGCTTCGCACCGTCGGCGGCCGGGGCCGGTGCTGACGACACCCCCGGCCGGTGCGAGGGCGCGGCGATCCCCTCCGGCCCGAAGGGCCCGGGTGCCACCGCGGCCGAACCGGGGACCCCACGAGGGGCTCCCGGCCGAGTGCGGGCTCCGCCCGCGATCCCGGTGGGAAGGAGGCATGCATCCACATGCGCACTACGCAGCGCCGCAGGTCGGCCCCGGCTCGGGGGGACCTGTGGCGGGGCTGGTCCGCGCCGTCCGTGCGGTCGGCGTTCACCGCCGCGTTCGCGGTCGTGGTGGTCCTGGTCGGGCTCCGCCTGTCGGTCCGCGACGACTCCCACGCGGTGTCGTGGCTGGCCCTGCCTCCGCTGGCCGCCTCCGCGTTCCTGCCGTGGCGCTGGGTGGCCGGGGTCGGGGCCGCGAGCATGGCGCTGGCCTTCGGGTACCTGTGGCTGCTGCACGACTTCTCCATGGACGGCGTGGCCGTGCACGGGGTGGACTTCCTCGTGGTGGCCGTGGCCGTGGTGATCGCGGCGGCGGTCGCGGTGGTGCGCGAGCGCGACGACGACCGGCTGCGGCGCCTCGCGCAGCTGGCCTCGGTGGTGCAGCAGGCGATCCTGCGGCCGATCGGGGAGCGCTTGGGGCCCTTCGACATCGCGGCCCGGTACGTGTCGGCGCGGTCGGGCGCGGAGATCGGCGGGGACCTCTACGAGGCCCTGGACACCGAGTACGGGGTGCGGATCGTCATCGGCGACGTGCGGGGCAAGGGGCTGGACGCGGTGCGGCTGTCGTCGACGGTGCTGGGCTCGTTCCGGCACGTGGCGTTCGAACGGGCGGACCAGCGGTGCATGATCGCCGACCTGGACCACGCGGTGGCCCGGAACGGCGGCGACGAGGACTTCGTGACGGCGATCCTGCTCCAGGAGCGGGGCGGGACCCTGGAGATCCTGAACTGCGGCCACCCGCCGCCGATGCTGGTGCGCGACGGGGTGGCGACGTACCTGGAGCCGGAGTCGATGGCGCCGCCGCTGGGCCTGGGCCCGTCGGCGCAGGAGCTGACGGTGCGGCTGCAGCCGGGGGACCGGATCTTCCTGTACACGGACGGCCTGGCGGAGGCGCGCAAGGACGGGGAGTTCTTCCCGATCCGGGAGCGCGCGTGGAGCCTGATCGGGCACGGGAACACCGGCGACGGGCTGGCGTCGCTGGAGACGGCGCTGCGGCGCTGGGTGGGCGGTCCGCTGACGGACGACATCGCGCTGCTGCTGCTGGACTACCGCCCGGAGGCGGACTAGGGGCGGCCGGTCCGGCAGCGCCTGAGGGCGGCGAGCCGGGAGCGGGCGCGGCGGCGCCTGGTGAGGCGCACGGGCAGGCGGCGGCTCACTGCGCGGCCTCCTGGGCGGGGACGGGCAGGGGGAGCCGGAGGACGCGGTGGAGGACGGGCCGGGCGCGGCGGTGGCGGCCGACGTAGGTCGGTCCGACGCGGGCGGCGAGCTGCGAGGCGACGGCGCGGATCATGGGGTGCTCCTGGTGGTGCGCGGTGGTGGTCGGCGGAGGTACCGTCTGCCGGTGCGGTGACGTCGCACAGGCGGTCTGATGCCCGGTTCAACGAGGCACGAGTGCGCCGGTTACGGCGTGTGCGAGGAGACCTCCACGATCACCCGATCGAACGACGCCGGGGCGGCGAAGTGTCGGGTATCCGACCGCGACACGCTTGCCGACCTGCGCGGGGGCGCGGGATCCTTGAACAGATTACTGACGGGTAATATGATGGGGGTTACCACCGAGTAATGGAGGACCCGCAATGACGCACTTCCGCCACAACCTCCGAGACCTGGAGTTCAATCTCTTCGAGGTCTTCGGAGCGGACAAGATCCTCGACCACCAGGCCTTCCCGGACCTGGACGAGGCCACCGCCCGAGAGATCCTGGCGGAGCTGGCCCGCCTCGCCGAGAACGAGCTGGCCTCCAGCTACGTCGAGGGCGACCGCAACCCGCCCGTGTTCGACGCCGCGACGAACTCGGTGACGCTGCCCGAGTCGTTCAAGAAGTCGTACCGGGCCTTCATCGACGCCGAGTACTGGCGCCTGGACCTCCCCGAGGTCCTCGGCGGCACCTCCGCGCCGCGCATGCTCTGGTGGTCCCTCGCCGAGCTCGTGCTCGGCTCCAACCCCGCCCTGTGGATGTACGCCGCGGGCTCCTCGTTCGCGCACAGCGCCTACCGCGAGGGCACCGCCGAGCAGCAGGAGTGGGCGAAGCTCTTCGTCGAGAAGGGCTGGGGCGCGACCATGGTCCTGACCGAGCCCGACGCGGGCTCCGACGTCGGCGCCGGCACCACCAAGGCGCACCTCCAGCCGGACGGCTCCTGGCACATCGAGGGCGTCAAGCGGTTCATCACCTCGGGCGACCAGGACATGACCGACAACATCATCCACTACGTCCTCGCCCGGCCCGTGGGCGTCGAGGGCGCGGGCGGGCCCGGCACCAAGGGCCTGAGCCTGTTCATCGTCCCGAAGTACCTGTTCGACCCGGCCACGGGCGAGCTCGGCGAGCGCAACGGCGTCAAGGTCACCAACATCGAGCACAAGATGGGCCTCAAGGTCTCGGCGACCGCGGAGCTCACCCTCGGCGAGAAGTCCCCCGCGAAGGGCTGGCTCCTCGGCGACAAGCACGAGGGCATCCGCCAGATGTTCCTCATCATCGAGTACGCGCGGATGATGGTGGGCACCAAGGCCATCGCCACGCTCTCCACCGGCTACCTGAACGCGCTCGACTACGCCAAGAGCCGCATCCAGGGCGCCGACCTGCTCCAGTCGACCGACAAGACCGCGCCGCGCGTGCCGATCATCAAGCACCCGGACGTGCGCCGCTCGCTCCTGCTGCAGAAGTCCTACGCCGAGGGCCTGCGCGCGCTCGTCGCGTACACCGCCTCCTGGCAGGACAAGGCCGTGCTGGCCGAGGCCGACGGCGACGACGACGCGGCCGAGACCGCCAAGCGCGTCAACGACCTCCTGCTGCCGCTCGTCAAAGGCTGCGGCTCGGAGCGCGCCTACGACCTGCTCTCCTCCGAGTCGCTCCAGACCTTCGGCGGCTCCGGGTACCTCCAGGACTACCCGCTGGAGCAGTACGTGCGCGACGCGAAGATCGACACGCTCTACGAGGGCACGACCGCCATCCAGAGCCTCGACTTCCTGTTCCGCAAGATCATCAAGGACAACGGCGAGTCGCTCATGGTCGTCGCCGGCGAGATCATGGAGTCCACGCAGGACGGCCACGCGGACCTGGAGGACGTGCGCGCGCGCGTGCTCCGCGCCCTCGGCGACGCCCAGGGCATCATCGAGGCGCTCCAGCCCTCCCTGATGGCCGCCATGGGCGACGAGCCCCGCGACCTGTACAAGGTCGGCCTCCACTCGCGGCGCCTGCTGCTGGCCGTCGGCGACCTCGTCGTCGGCTGGCTCCTGCTGCGCCAGGCCGAGGTCGCACAGGCCCGGCTCGACGAGGGCGCGGACGACGACTTCTACCGCGGCAAGGTCGCGGCGGCGAAGTTCTTCTCCCACGAGGTGCTCCCGCGGGTCACCGCCGACCGCAAGATCGTCGAGGCGGCCGACCTGGTCCCGATGGACCTCCCCGACGGGGCGTTCTGAGCAGCGGTTCGCACGGCTCGCGCCGCACCCCCCGTGGGTGCGGCGCGAGCCGTTTTCTACGAGACGGTCCCGACGGTGAAGAAGAACGCGCCGTCGTCGCCGCCCTCGGTGCCCGCGAGCGCCGACTCCATGCCGTGCAGCGCCCCCCGCAGGTACTGGAGGTTCCGCCACATCGAGGCGTGGAAGTCCAGGTACCGCGCCGCGGCCTCGGCCGCGCCCGGCGCGGTCCCCAGCGCCGGGGCCCGGCTCAGCGTCCCGGCGGCCAGCACCGGGACCACCGCGCCCTCCAGCTCGTCGATGAGCTCCAGCAGGAACAGCCGGTACTCCTCGACCGCCGCCGGGTCGTACACGCGCTCGCCCATGGTCTCGCTCCTTCTCCCGCAGTCGGTCAGTTGTAGGGGTCCTCGCCCGGTCTGACATAGCCCCAGGCGTTCCCGGTCTCCCGGTGGGCGAGGCTCGGCGGCCCCTCCTCGCCCTCGTCGTCATCGTCGTCCTCGTCGGGCCGCCCGCCCCCGCCCTCCGCGCCGGCGGCGCGGAGCGCGCCCCGCGGCCCGGCGGGCCCGTGGAACAGGCCGCCACCGCCGCCCCTTGGCCCGGCCGGGCCGCCCGCCGCGGCCCCCGGCGAGGCCGCCGGTCCGAACAGGCCCTGCGGGGCGCTCCCGCCCGGGACGGCGACGCCGCCCGCGCGGCCCCCGGGCCCCGACCCGACCGCGCCG
>NZ_BAAAQF010000015.1:0-215043 GCF_039531525.1 Glycomyces endophyticus | reverse complement strand
CGGCGGCGGCCTCGACGGCGATGCCGGCGAGGGCGAGGGGCGCGCGGAACGGCCAGGTGGGGTCGCCGCAGTCGCGGATCGGGGCCGCGGAGGCCGGTGCGGCGCGGAGGAGCTCGGCGAGGCGGAGGTAGACGGCGGCGGCGTCGGAGCCGCGGTCGGCGGGCTCCTTGGAGAGGAGGCGCGAGACGAGGCCGTCGAGTTCGGCGGGCAGGTCGGGGCGGCGGCGGCGGACGGGGTCGGGGAGCTCCTTGAGGTGGGCGGTCTGGACCTCGTAGGCGGAGCCGCGGTCGGCGAAGAGGCGTTCGCCGGTGGCCATCTCGTAGAGGAGGGCGCCGAGGGCGTAGAGGTCGGCGGCGGGTCCGGCGGGCTGGGCGCGGATCTGCTCGGGGGCCATGTAGTTGAGGGTGCCGGGCTTGTCGCCGGTGGCGGTGAGGCGGGCGGCGTCGAGGTCGAGGACGGCGGCGATGCCGAAGTCGACGACGTGGACGAGGCCGGCGGGGCCGACGATGATGTTGGCGGGCTTGAGGTCGCGGTGGATGACCTGCCGGGCGTGGGCGGCCTCCAGGACCGAGGCGAGCTGGGCGCCGACGGCGAGGGTCCAGTCGGCGGGGAGGGGGCCGGCCTCGTCGAGGAGGTCGCGGAGGTTGAGCCCGGGGAGGTAGGCCATGGCGAGGAACAGCTCGCCGGACTCGTCGTCGAGGCCCGCGTCGAAGATGGCGGGGACGCCGGGGTGGCCTATCTGGGCGGTGACGCGGGCTTCGCGGCGGAAGCGGGCGGCGGCCTCGTACCGCTGGGGGCCGTCCAGGAGGTCCGGTTTGACGAGTTTGACGGCGATCTCGCGGTCGAGTTGCTGGTCGACGGCCTGCCAGACGCGTCCCATGCCGCCCGCGCCGATCGGGCGGACCAGTTGGTACCGGTTCGCTACGACTTGGAGACTGCTCACGTCTTAAGGATGCCGGTCGGCCGCGGCCGACCGGAGACCGGACCCCGGGCGCGGAGGCGTGAGGAGCGTCTCCCGCCGCGGGCGTGCTACTGCAAAGTAGGTTTCCGGACAGTCTGGTTCGAACAGGTGTCGAATGGCAGCAGTCACAAGGCGGTCAATCCGCCCCTCCGGACACTTGCGACACGGGACGGGATCGATGAAACACCTGCGTAACAGGTGTATGGAACCCGTACTAATTCCGCGGCCCACGTTGACTCCGGCCTGTGTCGGACGCTACAGTTCTTCACAACCACCCCCACCGAGTGAACGCGCACTCACCCCCGCAGGTGAACCCCAAAGTGGTAGGGAGCCCCATGCCGACGGTGACCTCAGATCCCCGGACCCTTCGTATGCGCACTGTGGACGGCTTCGTCGCGCTCGGCATACCCTCGCCGCCCCCGCAGCTGCCGCTCCCGTTCCCGGAGGGGCGGCTGCCCCGGCTGCGCCCCCGCGGGCACGTGGAGGCCCGCGCCGCGATCCTGAACATCGTGCAGGCCCGCGTCTTCGACATGCCCGAGGAGCTCGCCATGCGCTGGCTCCTCGACGCGCACGTCCTCGACCACCTCGCCCCCGACGAGTGGGGCTTCATCGCCTGCGGCAGAGGCGACCGCGGCCGCTACGCCGACCAGCTGGAGGCCCTGTACACGGTCGCGTGGCTGCTGGGCCTGGTCGACCACCTCGACCCGGGGGTGCCCTGCTCGGAGGAGCTGCCCGAGCTGCTCCCGGACCTGCGCCGCCCCGAGTCGTTCGGGTCCTGGCGGGACCGGCAGCTGACGCCGACGCGCGACCCCGGCGTCGTCGCGGAGATGCTCGACTTCTACTACTGCCTGGACTGGGTGTGCGACCAGTCGCGCCGCGCGGGCCAGCCGCTGCCGCGCGGCGTCGACGACAGCCTGGTGTGGCACCGGCGCTGGGCCCTGGAGTGGGCCGTGGTCTTCGACAACGAGCGGCCCGTCCACTGGGACGAGGTCCGGCTGTGAGGCGCGCCCGCGTCAGCGCCTGACTATATTCATGGGATGAATGCTGAGGCTCTCACCCATGACCAGCTCGTCGCGGCCCCCAAGGTCGTCCTCCACGAGCACCTCGACGGCGGCGTGCGCCCGCAGACGCTCATCGAGATCGCCGACGAGATCGGCCACGAGCTGCCCGCGACCGAGGCCGGCGCGCTGGCCGACTGGTTCTTCGAGTCCGCCGACTCCGGCACCCTCGCCCGGTACCTGGAGACCTTCGACCACACGATCGCCGTGTCCCAGAAGGCCGACCACTGCTTCCGGATCGCCTCCGAGGCCGCGCAGGACCTCGCCGCCGACGGCGTCGTCTACGCCGAGCTGCGGTACGCCCCCGAGCAGCAGCTCCAGGGCGGGCTGTCCCTCGAGGAGGTCGTCGAAGCCACCCTCGCCGGGTTCGAGGAGGGCGAGCGCCTCGCCGAGAAGGCCGGGCACCGCATCAAGGCCCGCACCATCCTCTGCGGGATGCGCCACGCCGACCGCACCCTGGAGGTCGCCAAGCTCGCGACCGCCTACCGCGACAAGGGCGTCGTCGGCTTCGACATCGCCGGCGGCGAGATCGGCAACCCCGCCGAGGCGCACGTCGCGGCCTTCGACTACCTGCGCCGCGAGAACATGCCGTTCACGATCCACGCCGGCGAGTCGGTCGGCCCCGAGTCGATCTGGGGCGCGGTCTCGGTGTGCGGCGCCAACCGCATCGGCCACGGCGTGCAGCTCATCAAGGACATCGACCTCACCGGCGACTCGGCGAAGCTCTCCAACCTCGCGCACTACATCCGCGACCGCCGCATCGCGCTCGAGGTGTGCCCGTCGTCGAACCTCCAGACCGAGGGCGCCGAGTCCATCGAGACGCACCCGATCAAGGAGCTGTTCGACCTCGGCTTCCGCGTCACCGTCAACAACGACAACCGGCTCATGAGCCGCACCCACACCTCCCGGGAGTTCCAGCTGCTCTCCGAGACGTTCGGGTGGGGCTGGGCCGAGGTCAAGCGGTGCACCGAGAACGCCGTCAAGGCCGCGTTCCTGCACCAGCCCGAGCGCCGCGCGCTCCTCGAGGAGGTCGTCCGGCCCGCCTACAAGGCGCTGGAGGCGTCCGCTTAGGAACCCTGAGTAAGCTCGGGTCCATGCACGTTTACACCGCCCCTGTCGTCGTCCCGCTCGCGGGCGATCCGATCCGGGAGGGCGCGGTCGGGGTCGACGGCGGGCGGATCGCCTACGTCGGCCCCGCCGCCGGCGCCCCCGAGGCCGACGAGACCACCGCGTTCACCGGCGTCATGACGCCCGGCCTGGTCAACGCCCACACGCACCTCTGCTACACCGCGTTCGCCGACATGTACGGCAACGAAAAAGAGTTCTTCGAGTGGATCCAGGAGTTCGCGCGGCGCAACCCCGAGACCGCCGACGAGGCGTGGAAGGCCTCCGTGCAGCTCGGCATCGACGAGTCGCTCGCGAACGGCGTCACCGCCGTCGCCGACGTCGTCACCCCCGCCGCGGGCTTCGCGCCCCTCCTCGCCTCCGACCTCGCCGGCGTCGCCTACTGGGAGGCGTGCTTCATCGACGACGCCGCCTGGGAGGTCCGCCGCAACGCCTGGCGCGAGGTCGTCACCGACACCCGGGCCGTCAACAACTCCGACGTCGCCGTCGGCATCAGCCCCCACACGCTGTACACGCTCGGCACGAACGTCGGCAAGGGCCTCGCCGAACTCGCGCGCACCCTCGACATCCGCCTCCACCCCCACCTCGCCGAGACCATGCACGAGGACATGTTCGTGCGCCGCGGCTCCGGCCCGTTCGCGTTCATGAACCGCCGCGCCGGCCTCGCCCTCGAACTCGCCGACGGCGGCGCCGGGCACTCCCCGGCCGCCCAGATGGACAAGGTCGGCTGGCTCGGCGCCGACGCCCACGTCGCCCACGGCGTCCACCTCGACAAGACCGACCGGGAGCTCCTGCGCGCCAAGGGCACCGCGGTCGCCCTCTGCGCCCGCTCCAACGCCCGCCTCGAAGCCGGCGAACCGCCGGTCGCGGCCCTGCGCGCCGAGGGCAACACCGTCGCCGTCGGCACCGACTCCCGCGCCTCCGCCCCCGACCTCGACGTCGCCGCCGAATGGCCCGTCCTCCGCCGGCTCGCCCTCGCCCAGGGCGACGGCGGCGAGGGCCTCAACGAATGGCTCGTCCGCGCCGCCACCGAGGGCGGCGCCGCGGCCCTCGGCCGCACCGACATCGGCGTCCTCAAGGAGGGCGCCCGCGCCGACCTCGCCGTCTTCGACGTCGACACCGACGGCGACCCGTACGCCGCCCTCGTCACCGGCGCCGCCGGGAACTGCACCGCCACCGTGCTCAAGGGCAGCCTCGTCCAGGACGCGGCCTAGCCCGTCCCACCCAGCGGTAGGAACCGTCCCAGGAGATAACACTTCGATCTCGACGCTTGCCGGGCGGCCGGTCCGTCCGCAATGCTGAACGAGGCCCGTGTGGTGCACGGAGCCTTACGTCTCGATTCACCGGAGAGGTCCCCGCCTCTCCGGGTATCCCCTGGAGAAGGCGGGGCGCGCGCGCCGCGCGCCCCGCCGCCGCGCCTCCCGGGCCCGGACGCCCTCCCCGCCCCCCTCCCGCCCTCATGCGACGATGCGGGCGATGTACCCCTAAACCAGCTCCAACCTCGGGATTCGGGCCGATCGTGACGACTCGGCCGCCGCCTGTGACCGCGCCCACCCGCTAGTTATCGGATGGGTTACGCGCGATAACGGTTCGGTTTCATAGATCGACATCACAGCGTCCATGCGTCAAGCTCATCGTGTAGCGCAGGCCGCACTCGGGGGATCTCTCAGCGTCATCCCAGACTGAGGAGCGGCGCACCTGCGCCGGGTCCCACCGACGACGAGGAGGCGCAGTGCACGGACACCCGGTCACTCCGGCTCCCCATGCCGCGCAAGCGGTCCCGTCGGTCCCCACCGAAGCTCCCTCTCCGGGCGAGCGTGCGGTCCCTCCCTGCTCCCTCAGGTCCGCACGCGACGCGTAACCCCTGCGCGCGCCCGATTTAACCCCTTGATCCGCCGGGGCCCACACCGACAGGGCTCCGGCGGATTTTCTCTGCGCGGTGTGCGAGGCTGTCGTGGTGATCGAGGCGAACGAAGCGAATACCCCGCGTAAAGAACCCGGCCGCATCGCGGCGATGTTCGACCGCGTCGCGCCGAACTACGACCGCGCGAACACCGTCATGGTCGCCGGGCAGGACAAGCGCTGGCGCCGCGCCGTGCGCGAGGCCCTCAGCCTCCAGCCGGGCGAGCGCTGCCTCGACCTCGGCGCGGGCACCGGCGTCTCCACCGTCGAGCTCGCCAAGTCCGGCGCCGACGTCATCGGCGTCGACTTCTCCCTCGGGATGCTCCAGGCGCACCAGGACCGCCAGGTCCCGCTCGTGAACGCCGACGCGCTGCACCTGCCGTTCGCCGACAACACGTTCAACGCCGTCACCGGCTCCTTCTTCATCCGCAACGTCGCCGACCTCGACGCCTGCCTGGCCGAGATCCTCCGCGTCCTCGCCCCCGGCGGCCGCATGGTCCTGTGCGAGGTCTCCACGCCCGTCTGGAAGCCCTACCGCAAGGCCCACGGCGTCTTCGTGAAGCACGTCCTCCCCAAGGTCGCCGGCCGCGTCGGCTCCGACGCCGACGCCTACCGCTACCTCTCCGACTCCACGCTCCAGTGGCCCTCCCAGTCCGACTTCGCCGACCGCATCGTCAAGGCCGGCTACCGCAAGGTCGCCTGGCGCAACCTCGCCGGCGGCGCCGTCGCCATGCACCGCGGCTTCAAGTAGCAGCCGGGTCCGCCTCTCCGTGCCTGCGTACGCCTACTCGAGCCTACGCGGGTCTATACTGATATAGGCAGAACGTACGTCCAGTCGGAGGTGAGTCGGATGTCCAAGACGACGGTAGACATCAATACCGACCAAATGGAGCGGGCGCAGGCGATCCTGGGGACCTCGACCATCAAGGAGACGATCGACGTCGCCATCCGCCGCGTGATCGCGGAGGAGGCCCGCGAGCAGTTCATCGATCTCGCGTCCACCGGCTACTTCGCCGAACTCGCCGACCCCGAGGTGCGGCGGAAGCTGCGGTCGTGACGAGGTACCTGGGCGACACGAGCGCGCTGTCCCGCTGGGGCCTGGAACCGGTCAAAGCCCGGCTCGACCCGCTGCACCGCCGGGGGCTGATCGCCATCTGCGACGCGACCGAGTTCGAGATGCTCTTCTCCGCCCGCGACCGGGCCGAGCGGGACCGCCTCACCTCGATGCTGATCGCAGCGTTCCCGTGGGTGCCGATGGGCGACAACGTGTTCGCCGATGCGCTCGAACTTCAGCAGCGACTCACCGACCACGGCAGGCACCGCTGCGCGTCCCTGGTCGACGCGATGCTCGCGGTCGTGGCCGTGCGCGAGGGCCTCACGATCCTGCACTACGACCGCGACTTCGCGACCATCGCCGAGATCACCGGCCAGCCGGTCGAATGGGTCGTCGAACCGGGCACCGTCTGATCCCGGCTCACGCGAGCTGGAAGCTGCGCCTCGAGAGGCCGAACCAGTAGCCGTCGATGACCGTCTCGGCCGGCTGCTCCTGGTCGGCGGCCGCGCCGTAGGTGACGAAGAGCGGGATGTAGTGGTCAACGGTGGGGTGCGCGTAGGGCATCCCCGGGGCCTGCGAGCGGTAGCGGGCGAGTTCGTCGATGTCGCCGCGCCCCAGGGCCTCGGCGGCCCAGACGTCGAAGTCCGCGGACCAGCCGGGGACGCGGTCGGGGTGGTGGAAGTCGACGAACGGCAGGCCGTGGGTCATGAAGCCGGAGCCGACCACCAGGTAGCCCTCCTCGCGGAGCGGGCGCAGGCGCCGGCCGATCGCCATGAGGCGGTCGGGGTCGTGGGTCGGGATCGACATCTGGAGGACCGGGACGTCGCCGTACGGGTACATGACCTTGAGCGGCACCCACGCGCCGTGGTCGAGGCCGCGGCTCGCGTGCTGGTGCAGCGGTTCGGAGTCGGGCATCGCGGCGGCGACGCGCTTCGCCATCGCGGAGGCGTCCGGCGTCGTGTACGTCATCTCGAAGTACCGCTGCGCGAAGCCCCCGAAGTCGTACACCAGGGGCGTGCCCGGGGCGGGGCTGGAGAGCATGAGCGGCGCGGCCTCCCAGTGCGCCGAGACGATGAGGACGCCCTTGGGGCGCGGCATGCCCTGCGCCCACGCGAACAGCCGGTCCATCCAGTCGGCCTCGTCGAACAGCGGCGGCGCGCCGTGGCTCAGGTAGAGCGCGGGCAGGGCCCCGTCGGCGGGGGTCCAGTCGCGGCGCTCGGCCGCACGGGGCGCGGTGGTCTCGAGGAAGGCGTCGAACGCGGCGCCGGGACGGGTGGACATCGGGGACTCCAGTCTCTTGAACCTTCAATGAAAATGCTACTCGGGTTCCTTGAGGAATCAAGTAGTGAAGTTAAGCTTGGGGCATGAGTGATGCGGTGCAGTGGCTCGACGACGAGGAGATGGCGGCGTGGCTGCCGCTGATCGGCCTGGTCATGCGCCTCCCCGGCGCGCTCGACCACTCCCTGCGCCGCGACGTGGGCCTGAGCCACTTCGAGTACGGCGTCCTGGCCGTGCTGGAGCAGGCCGAGGACCAGACCATGCGGATGAGCGACCTCGCGTACCTGTGCAACGGCTCGCTCTCGCGCCTGTCGCACGTCGCCCGCCGCCTCGAGGGCGACGGCCTGCTGGTCCGCTCCGCCTGCCCCACCGACGGCCGCTCGACGCTCGCGGGCCTCACCGACGGCGGCCGCGAGCTCCTGCGGAACGCCGCCCCCGGCCACGTGCAGACCGTGCGCTCGCTCATCTTCGACGAGTTCTCCCGCGAGGAGGTCCGGCTGCTCGGGCAGATGGCCCGGCGGATCGTGGCCCGCATCCAGGCCGCCTGAGCCCCGGGTACGACGCGGCCCGGCCGGTTCCCGCAGGTGCCCTTGGGAGTCCGACCGGGCCTCGAGTGCTGAGCCCTAGGCGCCGATGGCGGCGCGGCCGGCCTTGAGGGCCGCGGCCGTGGCGACGACGCGCTCGGCCTGGGCGGTGGCCCCGGCGAGGGTCTGCTCGTCGATGTCGTAGCCGTTCCAGTGCGACACGCCGTACGGCGAGGCGTTGGCGAACAGGGTCTCGTTCGCGTAGCCGGGGGCGACGATGATGCCGCCGAAGTGGTGGAACGAGTTGTAGAGCGCGAGCAGCGTCGACTCGTTGCCGCCGTGCTTGCCGGAGGCCGCGGCGAAGCCGGAGTAGACCTTGTCGGCGAGCTGGCCCTGGAACCACTGCGGGCCGAGGGTGTCGAGGAACTGCTTGAGCTGCGCCGCGACGTTGCCGTAGCGGGTCGGGGAGCCCATCACGACGGCGTCGGCCCAGACGACGTCGTCCGCGGCGGCCACGGGGATCTCCTGGATCGCCTCGTGGTTCGCGGCCCAGGCCGGGTTCGAGTCGATCGCGGCCTGCGGGGCCAGCTCGGCGACGCGGCGCAGCCGCACCTCGGCGCCGGCCTTCTCGGCCGACTCGGCGATCTGCTTCGCCAGCGCGGTGACGTTGCCGGTGGCCGAGTAGAAGATCACGGAGACCTTGACGGGTTCGACGGTCATGTTCTGCCTCTTCCGGGAAGACTTCAGGTAGTTCAGATTTGAATTACCCATCGACCATAGCGGCGCGCCCTGGAAAGTTCAAATTCGAACCATGTGGCGCTCGACACCATCCGCCCGATTCGCGAATCAGTCCGGCGGGGGAGCGATCGCGATGTCTTGTCGTGTTACGAGAGTGTTTCCAGGTATCGACAGTTGCCAGGTGTATCAACTGTCGGCTTTATCACTGCGGATCGCGCCGCCACGCCAGCCGCTCCAATCGCTCCCGCAACTCTGGTTCAAGTACACGCGTACGGCTCGTGACCTCGAATAATGACAACTTAGGCGGACCTAAGTGACAGGGCGTAGATATCGAAGTTCTAGACTGGCTGCAAACGCTTGTGAAGATCTTCACAAGCGGGTTGGTCGTGTAAAGGATCACCACCCCATCCGCCTGAGAGGACGCCCGTGACCACTCACGCAACCCCGGATGCCGACGTCATCGTCGTCGGCGCCGGGCCCGGTGGTTCGGCCGCAGCCCACCACCTGGCCGCCCGGGGCCTCGACGTTCTGCTGCTGGAGAAGACCCGCTTCCCGAGGGAGAAGGTCTGCGGCGACGGACTGACGCCGCGCGCGGTCGCGCAGCTGCTCAAGATGGGCGTCGACACCTCCGAGTCCGCCGGCTGGATCCGTAACCGCGGGCTGCGCGTCGTCGCCGACGACATCGCCATCGAGCTCGACTGGCCCGTGCTCGAGCACTTCCCCGACTACGGGCTCACCCGCACCCGGTACGACTTCGACCAGCTCCTGGCCGACAAGGCCGTGGAGGCCGGGGCGAAGCTCCTCACCGGCGCCAAGGTCACCGCGCCGCTGTTCGACCTCGCCGGCCGCGTCTGCGGCGTCACCGCGGTCCAGGACGGCGAGACGGCGGTCTTCAAGGCGCCCTTGGTGATCGCCGCCGACGGCGTCTCAGGAAGGCTCGCGCTCTCGCTCGGCCTGAAGCGGGACGAGCGGCGCCCCATGGGCGTCGCGGTCCGCCAGTACTACAAGTCCGAGGCAAAGCACGACGACCAGTACCTGGAGTCGTGGCTGTCGCTGCGCACTGCCGCGGAGCCGGACGTGCTCCAGCCGGGGTACGGCTGGATCTTCGGGCTCGGCGACGGCCGCGTGAACGCGGGCCTGGGCGTCCTCAACTCCTCCGAGGGCTACGGCAAGACCGACTACCGCGCGCTGCTGCGGGACTGGCTGGCGAACACGCCCGAGGAGTGGGGCCTCGCCGACGAGGCGAACGCCGACGGGCCGGTCCGCGGGGCCGCGCTCCCCATGGGGTTCAACCGGACGCCGCACTACAGCCGCGGGCTCATGCTCGTCGGCGACTCGGGCGGGATGGTGAACCCGTTCAACGGGGAGGGCATCGCGTACGCGATCGAGGCGGGCGAGGTCGCCGCGCAGGTGGCGGCGGAGGCCCTGCGGTCGCCGAGCGTGCCGCGCCGCGAGGCGGTGCTGCGGTCGTACGCCGACCGGATGGACGGCCTGTGGGGCTCGTACTACCGGATGGGCGGGATCTTCACGCACCTCATCGGGAGGCCCGCCGTCATGAAGCTGTGCACCGAGCACGGCCTGAAGCGTCCCGCGCTCATGCGCGTCGTACTGAAACTGCTCGCGAACCTCACCGACCGGCCCGGTCGGGACGCCGCCGACCACATCGTCAACGGCATGCGGTTCGTCACTCCGACTCTCGGAAGGAGGCTCTGAGGATGGACGTCTACGTGCCGGTCGTCATCATGCTCGCGATCGGGGGCGGCTTCGGCGTCGTCTCGGTGATCGCGTCGCGGATCGCCGGCCCCCGCCGCCGGAACCGCGCCAAGGAGGACCCGTACGAGTGCGGCATCGAGCCCGCGCCGACGACCTCGGGCCCCACGAAGTTCCCGGTGAAGTTCTACCTCACCGCCATGCTGTTCATCGTCTTCGACATCGAGATCATCTTCCTCGTGCCGTGGGCGGTCCACCACGACGTGCTCGGGATCTTCGGGTTCTGGGCCGTCCTCATGTTCATCGCCGCGCTGTTCGTCGCCTACGCCTACGAATGGCGCCGCGGCGGACTGGACTGGGACTGAGGCTCCACCATGGGTGTAGAAGAGAAACTCCCGCAAGGCATCATCCTCACCACCGTCGAGGCGCTGGTCAATTGGACGCGGCGGGCCTCGATGTGGCCGGCGACGTTCGGCCTGGCGTGCTGCGCGATCGAGATGATGGCGACCGGCGCCGCGCGCTACGACACCGGCCGGTTCGGCATGGAGGTCTTCCGGGCGTCCCCGCGCCAGGCCGACCTGATGATCGTGGCCGGGCGCGTCAGCCAGAAGATGGCGCCGGTGCTGCGCCAGATCTACGACCAGATGGCCGAGCCCAAGTGGGTGCTGTCGATGGGCGTGTGCGCGACCTCCGGCGGCATGTTCAACAACTACGCGATCGTGCAGGGCGTCGACCACGTCGTGCCGGTCGACATGTACCTCCCCGGCTGCCCGCCCCGGCCCGAGATGCTGCTGGACGCGATCCTCAAGCTCCACGAGAAGGTCCAGCACGAGCCGTTGGGCGAGAAGCGCAAGCAGGCGCTCGCCGACCTCCCCGAGCCGGTCGTCAAGCCCGGCGCGATGCCCTCCTCGTACCGCTTCGACAAGCAGCGCAAGAAGGAGTGGACCGAGGCCGTGAAGGCCGGGACCGAGGAGCAGCTGCGCATCCGGAAGGCGGTGGCGAAGCGATGAGCGACGAAGCGACCGGTGCGGGCGAGGCCCGCCCCGACGGCGTCCAGCCCGTCGGCGTGCAGCGCAAGGGCCTGTTCGGCGCGGCCGACACGGGCGACACCTCCGGGTTCGGCGGGCTCGTGCAGTCCGCGCCGACCGCGGGGGAGATCGTGTCGACCGCGGAGCCGCTCGGCGGCTACTTCGACGAGGTCGTCGGGGCGCTCCGGGAGCTCCTCGGCGAGGACGTCACCCGCGCGGTCGTCGTCGACCGCGGCGAGCTCACGGTCTACATCGCGCCGGACCGCACCGAAGAGGTCTGCAAGACGATGCGCGACGACGAGAGCCTCCGGTTCGAGCTGTGCAACTCGGTGTCCGGTGTGGACTACCCGGACCAGCGCAACCGCCTCCACGTGGTCTACCACCTCACCTCGATGACGTACCGGCGCCGCGTGCGCCTGGAGACCGCGGTGGGCCTGGACAACCCGGTCGTCCACTCGGTGACCTCGGTGTACCCGACCGCCGACTGGCAGGAGCGCGAGGCGTACGACATGTTCGGCGTGGTCTTCGAGGGCCACCCGCACCTGACCCGCATCCTCATGCCCGACGACTGGGAGGGCCACCCGCAGCGGAAGGACTACCCGCTCGGGGGCATCGCGGTCGAATACAAGGGGGCGCACATCCCGCCGCCCGATGAGCGCAGGAGCTACAAGTGACCACAACCGAGCACGGCACCGACGCCTACGCGGCGGAACGGGACACCACCGAAGGCCGCGTCTACACCGTCACCGGCGGCGACTGGGACGAGCTCGTCTCCTCGGTCGACCCGGTCAACGAAGAGCGCCTCATCATCAACCTCGGCCCGCAGCACCCGTCCACGCACGGCGTGCTGCGCCTGGTCTGCGAGCTCGAAGGCGAGACGGTCCGCTCCGTGCGGCCCATCGTCGGGTACCTCCACACCGGCATCGAGAAGAACATGGAGTACCGGACCTGGGTCCAGGGCACCACGTTCGTCACCCGCGCCGACTACCTCGCGCCGATCTTCAACGAGACCGCGTACTGCCTCGCCGTCGAGAAGCTCCTCGGGATCCGGGTGCCCCGCCGTGCCGACGTCATCCGCGTCATCATGATGGAGCTCAACCGCATCAGCTCCCACCTGGTGGCCCTCGCGACCACCGGCATGGAGCTCGGCGCGCTCTCGATGATGATCTACGGCTTCCGCGACCGCGAGAAGATCCTCGACATCTTCGAGGCCGTCTGCGGCCTGCGCATGAACATGGCGTACGTCCGCCCCGGCGGCGTCGCCCAGGACCTCCCGGTCGACGGCGTCCGCATGATCCGCGAGTTCGTCGACTACATGCCCAAGGGCCTCGACGACTACGAGGGCCTGCTCACCGGCAACGTCATCTGGCAGGAGCGCACCCAGGGCGTCGGCTACCTCGACGTCTCCGGCTGCCTCGCCCTCGGCGTCACCGGCCCCGTCCTCCGCTCCGCCGGGCTCCCCTGGGACCTGCGCAAGACCGACCCGTACTGCGGGTACGAGGAGTACGACTTCGAGGTCGCCACCCACAACGGCGCCGACGCCTGGGCCCGCTACGTGGTCCGCCTCGAGGAGATCCGCCAGAGCCTGCGCATCATCGAGCAGGGCCTCGAGAAGCTCGAGCCCGGCCCGGTCATGGTCGAGGACAAGAAGATCGCCTGGCCCGCCCAGCTCGCCCTCGGCGCGGACGGCTCCGGCAACAGCCTCAACCACATCCGGCACATCATGAGCCAGTCGATGGAGGCGCTGATCCACCACTTCAAGCTCGTCACCGAGGGCTTCCGCGTCCCGGCCGGGCAGGTGTACACCGCCATCGAGGCGCCCCGCGGCGAGCTCGGGGTCCACGCCGTCTCCGACGGCGGCACCCGGCCGTTCCGCGTCCATCTCAGAGAGCCCTCCTTCGTCAACCTCCAGTCCATCCCGGCGCTCGCCGAGGGCGGCCTGCTCGCTGACGTCATCGCGGGCGGGGCCTCGCTCGACCCGGTCATGGGAGGTTGCGACAGGTGAACTACCCGGAGAAGATCCGCGAGCAGGCCGAGGCCATCCTCGTCCGCTACCCCGAGGGCCGCGAGCGCTCCGCGCTCCTGCCGCTCCTCCACCTCGTGCAGTCGCACGACGGCTACGTCTCCGACGACGGGATCGCGTTCTGCGCCGACGTCCTCGGCATCACCAAGGCCCAGGTGCAGGCGGTCTCGACCTTCTACACCATGTACAAGCGCGAACCGGCCGGCGACTGGCTCGTCTCGGTGTGCACCAACACCCTCTGCCAGGCCAAGGGCGGGCAGAAGGTCTTCGACGCGCTCAGCGACGAGCTCGACGTCGGCCACGACGAGACCACCGTCGACGGCAAGATCACGCTCGAGCACGCCGAGTGCCTCGCCGCCTGCGACTACGCGCCCGTCGTCACCGTCAACTACGAGTTCTACGACGACATGGACGAGGCGAAGTCCCTCGAACTGGTCCGCGAGCTCAAAGAAGGCCGCCGCCCGGTCCCCAGCCGCGGCGCCCCGCTGTGCACCCTCCGCGAGATCTCCGTGCAGCTCGCCGGGTTCGAGGAGGAGCGCACCGCCGGACTCGAGGGCAACGCCCAGGGCGACGCCACGCTCGCCGGGGCCCGCCTCGCCGCCGAGGCCGGCATCGCCGCCCCCGCGTACGACCCGGACGCCCCCCTGCTGAAGAAGGAACCCGAGGAAGCGAAGTGAGCGTAACCGTGCCCGGTCCCCGGCGTCCCCGCGAAGCCGTCCTCGACAAGCTCAAGCCCGTCGTCACCAAGCGCTGGCTCTCGCCCGGCGCCTGGCGCCTCGACGTCTACGAGCAGCTCGACGGCTACAAGGCGCTCCGCAAGGCCCTCCAGTACTCCGAGGGCGACCTCATCACCTTCATGAAGGACTCCGGGCACCGCGGCCGCGGCGGCGCCGGGTTCCCCGTCGGCATGAAGTGGCAGTTCGTGCCCGACGACGGCCAGGAGCACTACCTCGTCGTCAACGCCGACGAAGGCGAGCCGGGCACCTGCAAGGACCTGCCGCTCATGATGAACGACCCGCACTCGCTCATCGAGGGCATCGTCATCGCCTCCTACGCCATCAAGGCGTCCCGCGCGTTCGTGTACGTCCGCGGCGAGGCGGTCCACGCCGCCCGCCGCCTGCGCAACGCCGTCCGCGAGGCCAAGGAGGCCGGGTACCTCGGCACCGACATCCTCGGCTCCGGGTTCGACCTCGAGGTCGTGATCCACTCCGGCGCCGGCGCCTACATCTGCGGCGAGGAGACCGCCCTCCTCGACTCCCTGGAGGGCAAGCGCGGCCAGCCGCGCCTGCGCCCCCCGTTCCCCGCCACGCACGGGCTGTACAACAAGCCCACCTGCATCAACAACGTCGGCTCCATCGCCGCCGTCCCGCACATCGTGCTCGGCGGCGCCCAGTGGTGGAAGGACCTCGGCTCCGAGAACGCCGCCGGCACGATGATCTACTCGCTGTCGGGCCGCGTCAAGCGCCCCGGCCAGTACGAGTGCTCCATGGGCACCACGCTCCGCGAGCTCATCGAGCTCGCCGGCGGCATGACCGACGGCCACGAGCTCCGGTACTTCACCCCCGGCGGGTCCTCGACCCCCATGCTCTCGGCCGACTCGATCGACGTCCCGCTCGACTTCGACAACGTCGCCAAGGCCGGGTCCATCCTCGGCACCACCGCGGTCATGATCTTCTCCGACCAGGACTGCCCGGTGGTCTCCTGCTGGCGCTGGCTGAAGTTCTACCAGCACGAGTCCTGCGGCAAGTGCACCCCGTGCCGCGAGGGCAACTACTGGATGGTCCGCGTCTACGAGCGCATCCTCTCCGGACGCGGCGAGCTCTCGGACCTCAAACTCCTCGAGAGCGCCTGCAAGAACCTCCTCGGCCGCTCCTTCTGCGGCCTCGGCGACGGCGCCACCTCCTGCGTCACCTCGTCGCTGAAGTTCTTCCGGCAGGACTACCTCGACTACATCGAGGGCCACAAGCAGCCCCTCTTCACGGCGCCGTCGGACGACAGCTCGAAGATCGGAGCCCACTAGACATGACCGATCAAGTCACGTTCACCATCGACGGCGTCGAGGTCACGGTCCCCAAGGGCACCTTGATCATCCGCGCCGCCGAGCAGCTCGGCATCGAGATCCCCCGGTTCTGCGACCACCCGCTGCTCGAACCCGCCGGCGCCTGCCGCCAGTGCCTCGTCGACGTCCCCGACATGGGCAACGGCCGCGGCATGCCCAAGCCCGCCGCGTCCTGCACGACCACCGCCATGGAGGGCATGGTCGTCAAGACCCAGCACACCAGCGAGGTCGCGAAGGACGCCCAGGAGGGGATCATGGAGTTCCTCCTGATCAACCACCCCCTGGACTGCCCCGTCTGCGACAAGGGCGGCGAATGCCCGCTCCAGAACCAGGCGATGAGCACCGGGCGCACCGAGACCCGCATGGAGGCCAAGGACAAGCGCCGCTACAAGAAGGCGCTCCCCATCTCCTCCCAGGTCCTCCTCGACCGCGAGCGCTGCGTCCTGTGCGCGCGCTGCACCCGCTTCTCCGACCAGGTCGCCGGCGACCCGTTCATCGAGCTCATGGAGCGCTCCGCCCTCGAGCAGGTCGGCGTCTACGAGGACGAGCCGTTCGAGTCGTACTTCTCCGGCAACACCGTCCAGATCTGCCCGGTCGGCGCTCTCACCGGCTCCCAGTACCGGTTCCGGTCCCGGCCGTTCGACCTCGTCTCCTCCACCAGCGTGTGCGAGCACTGCTCGGCCGGGTGCGCCCAGCGCTCCGACCACCGCCGCGGCAAGGTCCTCCGGCGCCTCGCCGGCGACGACCCCGCCGTCAACGAGGAGTGGAACTGCGACAAGGGCCGCTGGGCCATGTCCTATGTCGACGCCGCCGACCGCATCACCAAGCCGCTCGTCCGCGAGGCCGACGGCTCCCTGCGCGAGGCCTCCTGGCCCGAGGCCCTGCGCCGCGCCGCCGCCGGACTCGGCAGCGCCGGCGAGAACGCCTCCGGCCGCGTCGGCGTCCTCACCGGCGGCCGCCTCACCGTCGAAGACGCCTACGCGTACGCCAAGTTCGCGCGGATCGCGCTCGCCACCAACGACATCGACTTCCGGTCGCGCCCGCACTCCACCGAGGAGTCCGAGTTCCTCGCCCACGCCGTCGCCGGGGTCTACCCCTCCAGCGGCGCCGTCACCTACGAGGACCTCGAGCAGGCGCCCGTCGTCCTCAACGTCGGCATCGAGCTCGAAGAGGAATGCCCGATCGCGTTCCTCCGCCTGCGCAAGGCCGTCCGCAACCGCGGCCAGCGCGTCCACGTCGTCGCCCCGTTCGCGACCCGCGGCACCCGCAAGCTGAACGCCAACCTCATCGAGTCCCTCCCCGGGGAGGAGGCCGAGCTCCTCGACGGCTGGGCGCGCGGCGGCTACGTCCGCGACGCCCTCGCCGAGGACGGCGCGGTCATCCTCCTGGGCGAGCGCCTCGCCACCGTCGAGGGCGCGTTCTCCGCGGCCGTGCGGCTCGCCCGCGCGACCGGGGCGCGCCTCGCCTGGATCCCCCGCCGCGCGGGCGACCGGGGCGCGGTCGAGGCCGGGTGCCTCCCCGGGCTCCTGCCCGGCGGCGGCCTCGCCTCCTACGCGGCCGACCGCGACCAGCTCGCCGAGTACTGGGGCGTCGAGTCCCTGCCCGGCGCCGACGGCCGCGGGGCCTGGCAGATCCTGCAGGCCGCCGCCGACGGCGAGATCGACGGCCTCCTGGTCGGCGGCGTCGACCCGTACGACTTCGCCGACGCGCCCGCGGTCGAGGCGGCCCTGTACGCCGCCCGGTTCGTGGTGTCGCTGGAGATCCGGCACTCCGCGGTCACGCGCGTCGCCGACGTGATCCTCCCGGTCGCGCCGGTCACCGGCAAGGCCGGGGCGTACTTCGACTGGGAGGGGCGCCTGCGCACCTTCGACACGGTCGTCGAGTCGGACCTCATGAGCGACCACGCGGTGCTCGACGCGCTCGCGGACGCCATGGGCGTCAAGCTCGGCCTGGCCGACACCCGGACCGTGCGGGCCGAGCTCGCCGGGCTCCCGGACCCGATCACCCGCCAGCCCGCCCCGGACTGGGCCGCCGACCGGCCGGCGCGGTCGCACGAGGACGGCAAGGCGGTCCTGGCGACCTGGCGGCAGCTGCTCGACGGCGGCTCGCTCCAGGAGAACAACCCGCACCTCGCGGGCTGCGCGCCCGACCCGGTGGTGCGCCTGAGCGCGGCCACCGCGAAGGCGATCGGCGCGGCCGAGGGGACGGGGGTCACCGTCTCGACCTCGATCGGCGGGATCACGCTGCCGCTCAAGGTCACGGACATGCCCGAGGGCACGGTCTGGCTGCCGCAGAACGCGCCCGGTCGCGGGATCTACCGCCACCTGGGCGCCGGTTCGGGCGACGTGGTCCAGATCCGCGCCTACCCGAACGCGCCCCGGCCCGCGGGCGAGACCGTAGAGGCGGTTGAAGCATGAACGACCCGATCTGGCTGATGCTCGTCAAGGGCGTCCTCGTGTTCGTCGTCCTCGTCCTGCTGGTGCTGTTCACCATCTGGTACGAGCGGCGCGTCGTCGCGATCATGCAGGTGCGGCCCGGCCCGAACCGGAACGGGCCCTTCGGGCTCCTCCAGTCGCTGGCCGACGGCCTGAAGCTGGCGTTCAAGGAGGACACGATGCCGCGCACCGCGGACCGGATCGTGTTCATCGCGGCGCCGGTCATCGCGGTCGCGTGCGCGTTCACGGCGTTCGCGGTGATCCCCTTCGGACCCGAGGTGAACGTCTTCGGGATCGAGACGGAGCTGCAGCTCACCGACTTCGAGGTGTCCGTGCTGGTGATCCTCGCCTGCTCGGCGCTCGGCGTGTACGGGATCGTGCTCGCGGGCTGGGCGTCCGGCTCCGCGTACTCGCTCCTGGGGGCGCTGCGCGCCGCGGCGCAGGTGATCTCGTACGAGATCGCGCTGGGCCTGGCGGTCCTCGCGGTGTTCTTCCAGTCGAAGCTCATGTCGACCGGCGCGATCGTCGAGGCGCAGGCCGAGGGCCTGCCGCTGTCCATCGGCGGCGCCGAGATCACGCTGCCGGGCTGGTACTTCATCGTCCTCGCGCCGTCGTTCGTGATCTTCGTGATCGCGATGGTCGGCGAGACGAACCGGGCCCCGTTCGACCTCCCCGAGGCCGAGTCGGAGCTCGTGGCCGGGTTCGCGACGGAGTACTCGTCGCTGAAGTACGCGTCGTTCTTCCTCGCCGAGTACGTGAACATGGTGACGATGTCGGCCCTGGCGGTGACGCTGTTCCTGGGCGGCTGGGCCGCGCCGTTCCCGGACGCCTGGTGGCCGGGGGCGAACGAGGGCTTCATGCCGCTGGTCTGGTTCTTCGGCAAGGTCCTGGCGTTCCTGTTCTTCTACGTGTGGCTGCGCGGCACGCTGCCGCGCCTGCGCTACGACCAGTTCATGAACCTGGGCTGGAAGGTCCTCGTCCCGGTCTCGCTGGTGTGGCTGATGGTCCTGGCGGCCATGAACATCGGGCTCGACACCGGCAACGAGCTGCCGACCCGGATCGCGTTCGCCGGCGGCGCCGCGATCGCCGTCATGGCGCTGATCTTCTTCTGGCCCAGCCGCAAGCCCTACGAGGCCCCGGCCGAACCCGACGCCGGCATGGGCGGGTTCCCCGTGCCGCCGCTCGACCTCGCGGTCCCGCCGAACCCGCGGTCCCTCAAGCAGCTCGAACCCGCCAACACCGCGACGGCGCCGGTCAACGGCTCCCGCACCGAAGGGGAGGAGGATTGATGTCCGGTTTCGCCAAAGGCTTCGGCGTCACCTTCGCGCACATGTTCAAGCCGAAGGTCACCGTCGAGTACCCGGAGAAGCCCTCCAAGCTCGAGCCGCGGTACCACGGCCGCCACGTGCTCAACCGCCACCCGGACGGCCTGGAGAAGTGCATCGGCTGCGAGCTGTGCGCCTGGGCCTGCCCGGCCGACGCGATCTACGTCGAGGGCGCGGAGAACACCGAGGCCGAGCGGTTCTCGCCCGGTGAGCGGTACGCGAAGACCTACCAGATCAACTACGCGCGCTGCATCTTCTGCGGCCTGTGCATCGAGGCCTGCCCGACCCGGTCGCTCACCATGAGCAACGAGTACGAGCTGGCCCGCGACGACCGCCGCGACCTCATCTTCACCAAGGAGGAGCTGCTCGCGCCGCTCATCGAGGGCATGGAGCAGCCGCCGCACCCGATGCGGCTGGGCGACAGCGAGAAGGCGTACTACGAGTCGGGCCCGGTCAACCCGGGCGCGAGCGAGGGCGCCGAGTTCTCGCTCACCGAGATGCTGGCGCAGAAGAAGAGCGGGGGCCGGCCGTGATCGACCTCGCCCAGACCGCGGACCTCGCCCAGTCCGGCTCCGCCGGGGAGGCCGTGTTCTTCTGGATCCTCGCGCCGATCGCGCTCGCCGGCGCGATCGGGCTCGTCCTGTCGCGGCAGGCGATCCACGCGGCCCTGTCGCTCGCGGTCACCATGATGTGCCTGGCGGTCTTCTACATCATGCAGCACGCCCCGTTCCTCGGGTTCGTGCAGATCATGGTCTACACCGGCGCGATCATGATGCTGTTCCTGTTCGTGCTCATGCTGTTCGGGCGCGACTCGAAGGACTCGATGTTCGAGACCCTCCGGGGCCAGCGGCTCCTCGCCGTGCTCCTCGGGGTCGGCATGGCCGCGCTGCTGTCCACCGGCCTCGCCCGGGCCGTCTCCGGCCTGGTGATCGCCGAACCGGCGGCGCCCGCCGGCCAGGGGAACGTGGAGCGGATCGCCGAGGCCCTGTTCTCGACGTACCTGTTCCCGTTCGAGATCGTCTCCGGCGTCCTCACCGTCGCCGCGGTCGGCGCGCTCATGTTCGCGCACGTCGCCAAGAAGGGCGGCCACCGCGGGCAGAAGGAGCACAGCCGCGAGCGGTTCGCGCCCGGCGTGTACCCCGGCCCCAAGCCCGGGCCCGGCGTGTTCGCCACCTCGGACTCGACCGCGACGCCCGCGCTGCGGCCCGACGGCTCCATCGAGCCGGCGTCCCTGTCCGAGTACGTCCCGCCGCGCCAGCTCACCCCCGCTGAGGCGGCCCCGAAGCACACGGAAGGGCGGGACTCGTGAATCCCGAGTACTACCTGATCCTCGCCGCGGCCCTGTTCTGCATCGGCGCGGTCGGCGTGCTGGTGCGGCGCAACTCGATCGTCGTGTTCATGTGCGTGGAGCTCATGCTCAACGCCGGGAACCTGACCCTCGTGACGTTCGCCCGCACCACCGGCACGATCGACGGGCAGGTGATGGCGTTCTTCGTCATGGCCGTCGCCGCGGCCGAAGTGGTCGTGGGCCTGGCGATCATCATGGCGATCTACCGGTCCCGGCGCTCCGCCTCCGTCGACGACGCCAACCTCCTGAAGGCCTAGAGGGGACCCTGTGGACGAAATCTCGTACGCGCCCGCCGAAGGGCTGCTGTCCTTCACCTGGGCGCTCATCGCCCTGCCCGCGCTCGGCGCCGCCGTCCTCCTGCTCGCCGGCCGCCGCGCCGACAAGTGGGGCCACTGGCTCGGCACGGCCGCGATCGGCGCCGCGTTCGCGCTCGCGCTCGGCCTGTTCGCCTCCCTTGCGGGACTGGAGGACAAGAGCGCGCACCTGGACCTGTTCACGATCATCTCGGTCGGTGGCCTCCAGATCGACGCGAGCCTCCTGTTCGACCCGCTGAGCGCGGTCTTCTGCCTGCTCATCACCGGCGTCGGCTTCCTCATCCACGTCTACGCCGTCGGGTACATGTCCCACGACGCCGGGCGCCGGAAGTTCTTCGCGTACTTCAACCTGTTCGCCGCCGCCATGCTCGTCCTGGTCCTCGGCGGGAACTACTTCATGACGTTCGTCGGCTGGGAGGGGGTGGGCCTCGCGTCCTACCTCCTCATCGCGTTCTGGCAGCTGAAGCCCGCGGCCGCGACCGCCGGCAAGAAGGCCTTCCTCACCAACCGGGTCGCCGACGTCGGGTTCCTCCTCGCGATGTTCCTCATGCTCGGCACGCTCGGCACCGTCGACTTCGCGGGGGTCTTCAATGGCGCCTCGGAGCTCTCGGACGCCACGAGCCTCGCCCTCGGGCTGCTGCTCCTGGCCGCGGCCTGCGGCAAGTCCGGCCAGTGGCCGTTCCAGACCTGGCTCCCGGACGCCATGGAGGGCCCGACCCCCGTGTCGGCGCTCATCCACGCGGCCACCATGGTCACCGCGGGCGTGTACCTCATCGCCCGCTCGAACGTGATCTTCAGCCTCAACCCGGACGTGCAGACCGCCGTCGTCGTCGTGGGCGCCCTGACGCTCCTGCTCGGCTCGATCGTCGGCTGCGCCAAGGACGACATCAAGCGCGTCCTCGCCTGGTCCACCGTCTCCCAGATCGGCTACATGTTCCTGGCCGTGGGCCTCGGCGGCGGCGCGTTCGCGCTCGGCATCATCCACCTGCTCGCGCACGGCTTCTTCAAGGCCGGCCTGTTCCTCGGCTCCGGCTCGGTCATGCACGCCATGAACGACCAGACCGACATCCGCCGCTTCGGCGGGCTGTGGCGGAAGATGCCGCTCACGTACGCGACGTTCGCCGCCGGCTGGCTCGCGATCATCGGCCTGTTCCCGTTCTCGGGCTACTTCACCAAGGACCCGATCATCGCCTCGGCGTTCGCCCGCGAAGGCTGGCAGGGCTGGGTCGTCGGCGGCGCCGCGCTCCTCGGCGCGGCCCTCACCGCCTTCTACATGACCCGCCTGTTCGTGCTCACCTTCCACGGCCCCAAGCGGTGGACCGAGGACGTGCACCCGCACGAGTCCCCGGCGATCATGACCGGCCCGCTCGTCCTGCTCGGCATCGGCTCGCTCGCCGCGGGCGGCCTCATGGCCTCGCCCGTCACCGAGTGGCTCACGCCCGTCTTCGGCGAGCACCACGAGGCCCACGGGCACCTGACGCACATGCAGGTCACCGTCGCGACCACCGTCGTGGTCGTCCTCGGCGCGGCCCTCGCCTGGCTCCTGTTCCGCGGCGGCACCGACGAGGTGCCGCGCGCCGCGGCCTGGCCCGTGCGCGCCGCCCGCGCCGACCTCGGCGGCGAGGCCGTCAACCGCGGTCTCTTCGAGCGCCCCAGCCGCCTCGCGGCCAGCGCCTCGGTCGCCATGGACGGCCGCGTCGTCGACGGCGCCGTGAACGGCCTCTCGGCCTCGATCGGCGGGTCGTCGCGGCGGCTGCTGACGCTCCAGACCGGCTTCGTCCGCTCCTATGCCCTGTCCATTCTGTCCGGGGCGGTCATCGTGGTGGCCGCGCTCATGGTGGTGGTCACCCAATGAACGAACTCCCGTTGCTGTCGGCGCTGGTCGCCGTCCCGCTGATCGGGGCGGTGGTCGTCGCGTCGATGAAGCGCGAGCACGCCGCCGCGGCCCGCTGGACCGCGCTCGGCTTCGCGGGCGCGGTCGCCGTCATCACCGCGGTCGTGGCCCTCGGCTTCGACTACGCCGACGACGCGCCCTGGCTCCAGTTCACCGAGTCCTACACGTGGATCGGCGCCTGGGACCTGAACCTGTCCTGGGGGATCGACGGGATCGCGCTGCTGCTGGTGGCGCTGACCGCGGGGCTCACGCCGATCGCGATGCTCGCGGCCTGGCGGGACCTCGACGCCGTGCAGCGGAGCGTGCCGACGTTCTTCGCGCTCGTGCTCGCGCTCCAGGCGGCGATGCTCGCGACGTTCCTGGCCTCGAACGTGCTGCTGTTCTACTTCTTCTTCGAAGCGATGCTCGTGCCGATGTACTTCCTCATCGGCTCGTACGGCACCGGCCCGAAGAAGCAGTACGCGGCGGTGAAGTTCTTCCTGTACTCGCTGCTGGGCGGCCTGCTCATGCTCGTGGCCGTGATCGCCCTGTGGGTGAACAACGGCGGCGTGTTCGACTGGGCGACGCTGGTGGAGTCCGAGCCGCTCGCGGCGGGGACGCTCCAGAACTGGCTGTTCCTCGGGTTCTTCGTGGCGTTCGCGATCAAGGCGCCGTTCTTTCCGTTCCACACGTGGCTCCCGGACGCGGGCGGGGCGGCCCCGGCCGCCGTCGCGGCGCTCCTGGTCGGCGTCATGGACAAGATCGGCACGTTCGCGATCCTGCGCTACTGCCTCCCGCTGTTCCCGGACGCGACGAAGACGTTCGCGCCGTGGGTGATCGGCATGAGCGTCATCGGCGTGATCTACGCGGCGTTCGTCGCGATCGGGCAGACCGACCTCAAGCGGCTCGTCGCGTACACCTCGATCGCGCACTTCGGCTTCATCGGCCTGGGCATCTTCGCGTTCACGCAGGCGTCCGCCACGGGCGCGGTGCTGTACATGTTCAACCACGGGCTCGCCACGGGCCTGCTGTTCATCGTCGTGGGCTTCCTGACGCTGCGCCGCGGCTCGGCGCAGATCAAGGACTACGGCGGGGCCGCGAAGACGCTGCCGCTGCTCGCGGGGATCTTCCTCTTCGCGGGCCTCGCGTCGCTGTCGCTGCCGGGCACGGCCCCGTTCATCTCCGAGTTCCTGGTCCTGTTCGGCGCGTTCACCGAGAACGAGCCGGTCGCGGTCGTCGCGGCCCTCGGGATCATCCTCGCCGCCGCGTACGTGCTCTGGATGTACCAGCGCACCATGCAGGGCGACCGGAACCCGGAGCTCGACGAGGTGCCGGCGATGAAGCGGGACCTGACGCTGCGCGAGAAGGCGCTCGTGGCGCCGCTGGTCGTCGCGATCCTCGGCTTCGGGTTCTACCCGCAGCCGCTCATCGACGCGATCGAGCCGGCCGTCGACCACACCCTCGGGTTCGTCGCCGACGAGCCCGCCGACCTTCCCATGGGAGTCAGCAATGAGTGAGTCCACAGCGCTCACGATCGACTGGGCCGGGCTGGCCCCCTTGGTCATCGTGTTCGTCGCGGCGTTCGTCGGGCTCCTCGTGGAGGCGACGGTCCCCAAGGCCCGGCGCCTTCCCGTCCAGGTGGCCCTGGCCGTGGGCGCGCTCGCGGGCGCGTTCGTCGCGGTCGTCCTGAACGCCGACAAGAGCGGCCCGGTGTTCTCCCTCGGCGGGACCGGGATCGGGTCGGTGATCGTCGACGGCCCGGGCCTGTTCCTCCAGGGCACCATCGCGATCCTCTCGATCGTGGCGGTCCTCCTGCTCGCCGAGCGGCGCACGGTGCGCGGCGGCGACTTCGTGGCCGAGGCCGCGGTCGTGGCCGACTCCGCCGCGGACGTGGAGCAGCGCCGCGAGGACGGCGCGACGGAGATCTTCCCGCTGACGCTGTTCGCGGTCACCGGCATGATGATGTTCGTGACCTCGGGCGACCTGCTCACCATGTTCGTCGCGCTGGAGATGCTCTCGCTGCCGCTGTACCTGCTGTGCGGGCTCGCGAAGCGGCGGCGCCTCATCAGCCAGGAGGCCGCGCTCAAGTACTTCCTGCTGGGCGCCTTCGCGTCCGCGTTCTACGTGTACGGCATGGCGATGCTGTACGGGTTCGCCGGGACGGTGGACCTCGCCGGGATCAACGCCGCGGGCGTCTCCTCCGGGCAGCCGCGCATGTTCCTGTACATCGGCGTCGCGATGATCGCGGTCGCGCTCCTGTTCAAGGCCGCGGCGGTGCCGTTCCACATGTGGACCCCGGACGTCTACACGGGCGCGCCGACGCCGGTCACGGCGCTCATGGCGGGCTGCGTGAAGGTCGCCGCGTTCGGCGGGCTCCTGCGCGTGTTCAACGTGGGCCTGTCGTCCTCGGCGTGGGACTGGCACCTGATCCTCACCGTGATCGCGGTGGCGACGATGATCGGCGGCGCGATCTTCGCGGTCACCCAGCGGAACATCAAGCGGCTCCTCGCGTACTCCTCGATCGCGAACGCGGGCTACCTGCTCATCGGCGTGATCGCCCTCGGCGACGCCGTCGGCCAGACCATGTTCTACCTGGCCGCCTACGGCTTCACGGTGATCGCCGCGTTCGCCGTCGTCTCGCTGGTGCGCGACGGCGACGAGGAGGCGACCCACCTGGCCCGCTGGGCGGGCCTGGGCAAGAAGTCGCCGGGCACCGCGGTCGTGTTCACGATCCTGATGCTCGCCCTCGCGGGCCTCCCGTTCACGAGCGGCTTCACCGCGAAGTTCTCGCTGTTCGCGGCGGCCCTCCAGGCCGACGAGCTCGGCCTGGTGATCGTCGGCGTCGTCTCCTCCGCGATCCTCGCGTTCCCGTACCTGCGGGTCGTGGTCCTCCTGTGGCTCAACGAGCCCGCCCCGGACGCGCCCACGGTCAACCTCCCCAGCCCGATGGCCGGCACGGTCGTCGCCGCAGGGGTGGCCGCGACCCTCCTCCTCGGCGTCGCCCCGGGCTTCCTCCTCGACATCGTCGACCAGGCCAGCACCTTCCTGAACACCTGACATCGGCACGACGAAGGGCCGCAGGGTTCCCCTGCGGCCCTTCGTCGTGTGCACAGCCCGAAGCGGGTGCTCCGCCTGAGGGGACCGGTTCGCGCCTCGAGCCGACATTAATGTCATGTTAATCTAGTTGTATGACCGCTTATTCAATCACTGAGGCGCGACCGAAGCTCGGCGACATCGTCCGCCGCGCCGCCGCGCATGAGCAGACCGTCATCACCGACCACGACCGCCCTATCGCCCTCGTCGTCAATTTCAACGACTGGGAGGACATGGAGGACACCATCGCGGCACTGCGCAACCAGATCTCCCGCGCCGAAGGGGTGCGGCCCGTCGACCACGAGGACGCCAAGCGGACCCTTCGGGAAGCGGCGGCCGAGGCCGCGGCGCAGTGAGCTATTCGGTCCAGTGGGAACCGGCGGTGGTCGCCCAGGTCTCGCGGTTCATGGCGACCCACCACAAGGAACTTGAAGCGCTTCTGGAGTTCCTGGACTCGTTGGAAGAGCAACCGCGACCGGTCGGCTCGGTCGCATGGGGCCCGGACTATCGCCGCGCGCGCGTCGGCGCGTGGCGGGTGCTGTACCGGATCGACGACGCGATCAGCGTCGTCGGCATCGAGAACGTCGGGCGGACCGATTGACCGAGCGAGCGGGACCGGTGGATCAGGCGTCGCGTTCGATCATGTAGTCGCAGATGTCGACCAGGGCGTCGCGGGCCGGGCCCTCGGGGAGGGACGCGGCGAGGTTGCGGGCGCGTTCCTGGTACTGGTGGAGGGTCTCCTTGGCCTGGACGAGGGCCTTGGAGGCGCGCAGGAGCGCCAGGGTCTCCTCGAGGTCCTCCTCGGCCACGGGGCCGGCGACGAGGTCGCGGAGGCGGGCTCCGGCGGGGTCGTCGTCGGCGAGGGCGTAGAGGACCGGGAGGGTGGGGACGCCTTCGAGGAGGTCGGTGCCGGGGGTCTTGCCGGAGGCGTCGGAGGCCGAGGCGATGTCGATGATGTCGTCGGCGATCTGGAACGCGACGCCGATGACCTCGCCGTACTCCTCGGCGACGGCGGTGGTCGCCTCGTCGGCGCCGCCGAACCAGGCCCCGAACTTCGCGCAGGTGGCGATGAGGGAGCCCGTCTTCTCGGAGAGGATCTCCAGGTGCCACTCGACGGCGTCGATCCCGTCGGGGCGGGGCATCGTCTCGTTGATCTGGCCGCGGACGAGGCGCGCGAACGTCGCGGCCTGGAGGCGCACGGCCTCGGTGCCGAGGTCGGCCATGATCTGGGCGGCCTGGCTGAACAGGTAGTCGCCGGTGAGGATCGCGACGGAGTTGTCCCAGCGGGCGTTGGCGCTGGGGGCGCCGCGGCGCACGAGGGCCTCGTCCATGACGTCGTCGTGATAGAGCGTCGCCAGGTGGGTCAGCTCCAAGGCGACGGCCGCCTCCAGGATGTTGGGGCGGTCGGGGTCGCCGAGGTGCGCGCACGTGAGGGTGAGCATCGGGCGGAAGCGCTTCCCGCCGGCCCGGATCAGGTGGGACCCGGACTGGCGCAGCAGCGGCTGCTCCGTGTCGACGGCTTTGAGCAGCCGCTCCTCGACGAGGGCGAGCGAGGCGCGCATCGCCTCGGCGAACGCCTCGTCGGTAAAGGTCAGCGCGGTCTGCGCACGTCGGGTGGTCACCACAGCCTCACCTTATCGTGTGACGGCGCCGGGCGAGCGGGGGCGGGATCGGGAGTCGCGCGCGCCGCAATGAGGAACGTCAATGCCGGGGCCGGGCGAAGACGGTGCTGCCCGCGACGATGAACAGCGCGGAGGCGGCCATGGCCGCCGACACGGCGATCCAGCCAGCGCCCCAGCCGAAGTGCTCGGCGACGAACCCGAAGCCGATGGGGCCGACGGCCCCGCCGAGGAAGATCCCGGTCTGCGTCACCGAGGTCGCCACGGCCGGCGCGTCCGGGTATCTGCTGGTCACGGCGTGGTTCATGAGGCCCGGCCAGGCCCAGCCGAGCGCGTACGCCGCGACGGTGCCGAGCGGCAGCAGCCACGGCAGCTCGAACAGGAACGTCGCCACGCCGGCGGCGCCGCCGGTGAGCATGAGCGTGATGACGAGGAACTCGCGGCCGTTCCCGCGGTCGCCGACCGCGCCGAACGCGGTGCGCCCGATCACCCCGGCGATCCCGCCGATCGTGAGGTTCAATCCCGCCCAGGTCTCGGACCCGCCGATGTCCACGGTGTACGTGGTGAGGAACGAGCCGATCGGGGTGGCCGCGGTCGCGCCCAGGAACGTGGCGACCGCGAAGACGAGGAGCTGCCGGTCGAACGCCCTGGCCCCGGCGACCTTCGGGCGCGTCGCGGGCCTCCCGAGGCCCGCGAGCGGCACCAGGGCCGCGAGCACCAGGGCCGCGCCGAACACGAACGCCCACCGCCAGCCGAGCGTCAGCGCCACCGCGGGGACGCTCAGGCCGCCGAGCATGATGCACAGCGGGACCGAGGCCTGCTTGGCGCCGAACAGGAGGCCGCGCCGCTCGGCGGGCGCCCACTCGCTGAGGACCACGTTCGACGCGAGCTGCCCGAGCCCGTTCGCTGGCGCGCACAGCAGCAGGAACGCCGTCAGCGCCACCGGATGGTGCGCGGCGGCGGCGATGAGCAGCAGCGACAGCGCCGAGAGCCCCACGGCCACGCGCGCGGTCACCAGCGCCCCGAACCGGTCGACGAGCCGTCCGGAGGGGACGGTCGTGAGCGCGGAGACCGCGAAGTACATGCCGGAGATGAGGCCGATCCCGCTGACGCCCATGCCGAGCTCTTCGGCGATCTGCACGGCCAGCCCGCCGAAGAGGAACAGCGGCAGGACGGCCGCGACCTGCACGCTCATGGCGGCGGTGATCGTGGTGGAGGTCTTGGGTCTGGTGGGGTCCAGGACGGCGGCGGGCACGCTGGCAACCGTACTCCAAGCGGTCCGATGCGTCCGGAATCGTGCTCACATACAGGGATCGCCTGCGTGCGTTCACGGAGACGGGTGACTCGGCTTGACGCGACCACGCAGCGTGTGCGACGGTTGAACCCGGCGTGATCAGCCGGTACAGGTCAGGATCGTTCGCGGATCACGTTGGCCCGCTTGGCCGTACCGCGATCGCACCGCACAAGCGAAACGCGGCGGCCCTGGTGGGAGGGAGCCGCCGCGTTTCGGTTATTCGAATGTCCGCGGCTTCGGCGAGGAAGTTTGGTGGGGACTCGACGCCGCCGCCGCGGTTTGTCCGCGGCCGGCCGGAGCCGGTTCGCGAACGGTGCTGACACATCGATACTGCCCTGTATGCGACGGCGACGCAACCGGCTGTTGTTTATATAGTTAGATCACGGCCGATCTGGCGGGCGCCCGTGCGGCGCCGCAGCCGTCAGGTCATGGGTGTGCAATTGGAGCGGCGGCATGGTGGACCGGCAGCGACCAGGGAATCCTTCGGAGCGGCGACCCGCGGAGGGCGCCCGCGAGGACGACCCGAGAGGCGCCGCGCCCGCGCGCCCGGAACCGACGAAGCTCATCCAGAGCGTCCAGCGGGCCCTGCGCATCATGGAGCTCGTGGGCCGCCACGCCGACGGCGTCTCGGCCCCCCGCATCGCGTTCGAGTGCGGCCTCAACCGCGCCACCGCGTACAACCTCCTGCGGACCCTCGTCTACGAGGGCTACCTCCGCCGCGACGGCGAGGGCCGCTACTCCCTCGGCCTGGAGGTCTCCGACCGCTACTCCGAGCTCACGCGCGCGATCTCGGGCCCGAAGACGTGCGGCGACTACATGCGCCGCCTCTCGGTCGAGACCGGCTACTCGACGTTCGTCGCCCGCTTCGTGGAGGACCGCCCGGCGGTCACCGAGGTCATCGAGGGCAACCGCAGCCCGCACGTGGAGGACCTCATCGTCGGCTTCGACGACGGCGCCCACGCCACCGCCCTCGGCAAGGCCCTCCTCGCGACCCTCCTGCCCACCGACCGGGCCCGCTTCCTGCGCGCCGCCGGGATGCGCCGCTTCACCGGCCGCACCCTCATCGAGCCCGACGCCTTCGAGCACGACCTCGCCGTCTACGGCGAGTCCGGGGTCTACGCCGAGCTCGGCCAGTTCAAAGAGGACGTCGCCTGCGCCGGGGTCGTGGTCCGCCGCGACGGCAGCCCCTCCGAGCGCGTCGTCTTCGCCGTCGCCATGCCCATCGCCGACATCCGCGAGTCCTGGCAGCAGATGTCCGCCCGCCTGCGCGAGGCGGCCGCCGAACTTCAGCCGCTCATCTGAGGCAACCCCGCCCCTTCTGGAGGCGTACCAGGGGAGTCGGAATTCCACGACTCGAGAGGAACGCGTCCATGCAATCGAGGAAACGCGCCGCGGGCGCCGTCTGCGCGGCCCTGGCCCTGGCCGCCGCGGCCGCCTGCTCGGACGACGGCGCGGGCGAGGGCGCCGCCGACCCCGAGGCCGGCCAGGTCTTCGAAGAGGACCGCCTGGTCACCATGGTCAACGAGAGCGCCCGGCTCCAGTACGAACTGGAGAGCGCCGAGTACCGCATCATCCAGGACTGCCTGGAGCGCGACGGCTTCGCCGTGCACGACCCGCTCTGGTTCACGACCGCCGAACCGGAGGAGCAGGACGCCCTGTACGGCGCCGAGGACTGGGGGAACTGGCTTCCCGACTCCGACGAGGCCGCCCGGTACGGGCTCGGCGTGTGGGCCATCACCGAAGGCGGCCAGTCCGATCCGGATCTGGAGGCCTACCGCGGCGCCCACGGCGGCGGCGACGGCGACTTCTCGCCCGAGGCCGGCGGCGGCGGCGCCGTGCCCGACGACGCCGAGTTCGCCGCGCTCTCCCCGCAGGAGCAGTACGACTGGTACACCGCGTACTTCGGCGAGGCGACCGCGGTCCAGGAGTACGGCCACCTGGTCGGCGCGGAGACCGCGGACGGCGCCGGCGGCGACGGCGAGATCGACCTCGGCGGCGACTTCGACTACGTGCAGCCCGAACCGGGCGGATGCCAGCGGGAGATGATCGACGCGCTCTACGGCGACATGGAGCTCGTCGAGGACCCCGAGGGCGGCGAGTACCGCACCGCGAACTGGTCGTGGCGCCCGGTGAACCCCGTGGACGACTTCGCGCCGATCGACGAGGCGGAGGTCCGCTACCGCGAGGGGATGGCCGCCGTCGAGAACGAGCTCGTGGCGTGCCTCGACGGCCGCGGCCGCGCGGGCTGGGTGTTCGACGAGGAGGGCTCGCTGCCGCTGACGGACTACTTCTTCGAGCTGTACGAGGGCTCGGCGGACGTCCACGACCACCCGGACCTGCCCGGGGACGCCCCCTCGGACTACGAGGGCCAGAAGGCGTTCGAGATCGCGTTCGCCGTCGACCTCGCCGCGTGCGGCGACGAGACCGGGTTCCGCGACACGGCCGAGCAGGAGTGGGCGGACTCCCGCGAGGCCTACTACCTGTCGATCGAGACCGCCGTCTACGCCTGGCAGGACGAGATCCGCGCGGTCCTGGAGACCGCCCAGGACGTCATCGAGGGCTGAGCCGGACAAGCGGCAGGCGGGCGGGCCCCGAAGGGCCCGGCCGCCGCAGTCCGCTTGCGTCCCTTAGAGGACGGTCCAGGTGTCGCCGCCGTTCAGGAGCCGGTCGAGGGCCTCCTTGCGGTCGACGCCGGCCGCGGCCTCGTCGACCTGCGTGCGCACGTCCTTGTCGTACGTGGGCCGCTTGACGGAGCGGAACACGCCGATCGGCGTGTGGTCGAGGGCGATGCCGGAGAGCCGCGAGAGCGCGAACGCGTACGCGGGGTCGTCGACGTCGGCCTTGTGGACCACGATCTCGGACTCGTCGACCGAGTCGGCGTCCACGACCTGGAGGCCGTACCCGGACTGCACGACGGCCTTGTCGCCGAAGCGGATCGGCTCGCCGTGGCGGAGCCGGATCAGCGACTCGTCGCGGGTGTCGGGGTTCTTCAGGACCTCGAACGCGCCGTCGTTGAAGATCGGGCAGTTCTGGTAGATCTCCACGAACGCGGAGCCCTCGTGCTCGGCCGCGGCCCGCAGCACCTCGTGGAGGTGCGCGCGGTCGGAGTCGAGCGTGCGGGCCACGAACGTGGCCTCCGAGCCCAGCGCCAGCGACAGCGGGTTGAACGGCGCGTCGACCGAGCCCATGGGGCTCGACTTCGTCAGCGTGCCCGGCCCGGAGGTGGGGGAGTACTGGCCCTTGGTGAGCCCGTAGATCCGGTTGTTGAACAGCAGGATCTTCAGGTTCACGTTGCGGCGCAGCGCGTGGATGAGGTGGTTGCCGCCGATCGACAGCGCGTCGCCGTCGCCGGTGACGACCCACACCGACAGGTCGGGGCGGGAGACCGCCAGGCCCGTCGCGATCGCCGGGGCGCGCCCGTGGATCGAGTGGATGCCGTACGTGTTCAGGTAGTACGGGAACCGCGAGGAGCAGCCGATGCCGGACACGAACGCGATGTTCTCGCGCTGGAGGCCGAGCTCGGGCAGGAACGACTGGACCGCGGCCAGGATGGCGTAGTCGCCGCAGCCGGGGCACCAGCGCACCTCCTGGCTGGACTTGAAGTCCTTGGCCTTCAGCTTCGGGGCGTCGAGTTTCACCGCGTCAGCCATTCTTGATGACCTCCTCGAGGGCGTCCTGGAGTTCGTTGGAGGTGAACGGCAGGCCGCGCACCTTGTTGTACCCGACCACGTCGGTGCCGGGGAAGTGGCCGCGCAGCAGCAGCGCCAGCTGGCCCAGGTTCATCTCCGGCACCACGACCTTGTCGTACCGCTCCAGCACGTGGGCCGTGTTGCGCGGCATCGGGTTCAGGTAGCGCAGGTGCGCGCGGGCGATCGAGACGCCCTTCTCGCGCACGGCCCGCACGGCCGCGCCGATCGGGCCCCACGTGGAGCCCCACCCGAGCACGAGCACGTTCGCGTCGCCGGTCGGGTCGTCGACCTCCAGGTCCGGGACCTTGACGCCGGCGATCTTCGCGGCGCGGGTGCGGACCATGTGGTCGTGGTTGATCGGATCGTACGAGATGTCGCCGGTGCCGTCGGCCTTCTCGATGCCGCCGATGCGGTGCTGGAGGCCGGGCGTGCCCGGGACCGCCCAGGGCCGCGCGAGCGTCTCGGGGTCGCGCTGGAACGGGAGGAAGATCTCCTCGCCCTTGGCGTCCACGGCGTTCATCTCGGTCGCGAACTCGACCGACAGGTCGGGGAGGTCGGACATCTCCGGCAGCTTCCACGGCTCGGCGCCGTTGGCGATGTAGCCGTCCGACAGGACCATGACCGGGGTGCGGTAGGTCAGCGCGATCCGCGCCGCCTCCAGCATGATGTCGAAGCAGTCCGACGGGGACTGCGGGGCGAGGACCGCGATCGGGGCCTCGCCGTGGCGGCCGAACATCGCCATCACGAGGTCGGCCTGCTCGGTCTTGGTCGGCATGCCCGTCGAGGGGCCGGCGCGCTGGACGTCGACGACGACGAGCGGCAGCTCCAGGGACACCGCGAGCGAGATCGTCTCGGACTTCAGCGCGATGCCCGGGCCCGAGGAGGTGGTGACGCCGAGCGCCCCGCCCCACGAGGCGCCCAGGGCCGCGCCGACGGCCGCGATCTCGTCCTCGGCCTGCACCGTGGTGACGCCGAAGCGCTTGTGCTTGGACAGCTCGTGGAGGATGTCGCTGGCCGGGGTGATCGGGTACGCGCCCAGGAACACCGGCAGGCCCGAGGCCACGCCCGAGGCCGTGATGCCCCACGCGAGGGCCGTGTTCCCGGTGATGTTCCGGTAGGTGCCCTTGGCGAGCTTCGCCGGCGGGATCTCGAACCGGACGGCGAACGCCTCGGCGGTCTCGCCGTAGTTCCACCCGGCCCGGAGCGCGGCGATGTTCGCCTCCGCGATCACGGGCTTGGACTTGAACTTGCCGCGCAGGAAGTCCTCGGTGGCCTCGGTGGGCCGCGAGTACATCCACGAGACGAGGCCGAGCGCGAACATGTTCTTCGAGCGCTCGGCGTCCTTCTTCGAGACGTCGAGCTCGGCGAGCGCGCCGATCGTGAGGGTCGCGAGGGCCACCGGGTACAGCTGGTAGTCGTCGAGCGAGCCGTCCTCGATCGGGTTGTCGTCGTAGCCGACCTTGGTGAGGTTCCGCTTGGTGAACTCGTCGGTGTTCACGACGATGGTGCCGCCGGGCTTGAGGTCCCGCAGGTTCGCCTTGAGGGCGGCCGGGTTCATCGCGATGAGCACCTCGGGCTGGTCGCCCGGGGTGAGGATGTCGGTGTCCGCGAAGTGGATCTGGAAGCTCGACACGCCCGGGAGGGTCCCGGCGGGGGCCCGGATCTCGGCGGGGTAGTTCGGGAGGGTCGACAGGTCGTTGCCGAGCTTGGCGGTCTCCGCGGTGAAGCGGTCCCCCGTGAGCTGCATGCCGTCGCCGGAGTCCCCTGCGAAGCGGATGACGACCCGGTCCAGCTGCCGGACGGTATTCACCTAGTTCTCCTCTTGCGGGTTCTGGCACGAGGGCCTGCGGCGTCCGTGCTCCGGTTGACGGCCGGCGGGGACCCGCCGTGGAGCGGGCGCCGCCGTGTCTTACTTGCGATGCTACGCGGGCGCGGTCCGGCGGTGCCAACCCAGCGCGGCGGGCGCGATGTAGGCGACACCACCAGGTGCGCTACCTCTCACTGTATGGGACCCGCGGCCCGGATGAGTGACCCAGACCTCCGGTTTCGGCTGCGGCGGGCCCGATTCCGGCCCGCCGGGCCGTCCCGGATGCTGGGCGGCGCGACACGCCGGGGCGGTCCGCGGCGGCTCCGGTCAGGACCCGGTCGACCCGGTCGAGGCGCCGTCGGACGTCGGCGTCTCGGCGGGCGTCGAGGGGGTCTCGCTCGGGTCGGTCGTGGGCTCGGAGGTCGCGCCGTCGTCGACGAGGGCGAACATGCCGGTCTCCGCGTTCCACGCGTACGCGACGGTCCACGCCTCGGCGGTGGCCGCGTCGACGCCCTCCAGGGTCACCTTCCCGGCCTCGACCGCGGTGACCGCGGTCGGCGCGTGGGCGCCGTCGGGCTGCCAGACCCACCCGAAGGACGCCAGGACGGGCTCGCCGTCCTCGTCCTCGCCGGCGGCGAACGCGGCCACGCCGGTCTGCTCGCCGCAGGTGAGGGCCAGGACGGTGTCGACCGGGCCGTCGCCGTCCGCGTCGCCTTCGGCGGCGAACGCGATGCTCCAGCCGGTGTCGCCGGTGATCTCCCAGGACTCGAAGTCGGCGTCCTGGAGGCCCGCGGCGCAGTCCTCCGCCCAGTCGCCCTCGAACGGGCCCTCGATGAGGAGCGCCTCGATGTCGTCGGCGGGCGGGGAGGGGGTGAACGTCGTGGCGGCGCCGTCGTCGTCCTCGTCGCTGGACGGGCTGCCGGGGAACCCGGTCGGGCCGTCGTCGGACTCGGCGGAGGACACCGGGCCGTTCGCGGACTCGGCCGCGTCGGGCTCGCCCTTGAGCGGGCCGAGGGTCTGCGCGACGGCGAACCCGCCCGCGGTGACCGCGGTGCACGCGCCGACGACGGCGGCGAGCGACACGAGGCGGCGGCGGCGCAGCGCGGCCGGGCCGCGCATGATGAGCTCGCGGACCGGCGGGGGCGGGAACTGCCCGGCGGCGTCCGCCTTCAGGCCGTCGAAGGCCGCCTTGACCGTCTCGTGCTCGCGATCGAAGTCGGCGCTCATGAGCGGTCCTCCTTCACGGAAGCGCGGCGGCCGGCGGTACGGGGCGCGCGCGGGGCGGCGCGGCGGATGCGAATCGGCATGGTGTCGGGATCGGTCTCGGCGGCCGCGGCCGCAGCGGTCTTCGGGGCACTGGACTTGGGGGCGCCGGTCCTGATGACGGCGGTGTCGTCGGGGTCGGCGAGGAGCGCGGCGAGCTCTTTGCGACCGCGGTGCAGCCAGGACTTCACGGTGCCCTCGCGGGCGCCGGTCTCCTTCGCGATCGCGCTGATCGTCATGTCGGCCATGTAGTGCATGACCAGGGCCTGGCGGCGCTTCGCGGGGACCCGCTTGAGCGCGGCGACGAGCGCGACGTGGTCGGGGCTCGCGGCGGGAGCGGCCTCGGGGGCCTGCGACTTCTGGAGGAACTTGCGGGCCACCTGGTTGCGGCGGTGGCGGCTCGTGGCGAGGTTCCACGCGACGCGGCGGACCCACGCGACCGGCTCCTCGTACCCGCCGACCTTGTCCCAGCGCTGCCACGCGCGCAGGAAGGCCTCCTGGACGAGGTCCTGCGCCTCGGTGGCGTCACCGAGATATGCGCACACCTGAGCGGCGAGCTCCGAGAAGTGGCTCTCGTAGAGGTCGGTGAACTCCGCCTCCGTTCGCACATCCGCTCCTGCGCAGGTAGGGGAAACTTGGGCATTCATCGGGCCCTGATACTCGTGCCCGGCGGCAACCATTGTCGCTTTCGCGCGGCCGGAGACACGAGGGGGGGTCGCCATGTCGACAATACTGTCAGCGACCCGATCACGGGGTCCCCGAACACCATCGTCCGCCCAGCCGCCGACGACCAGGGCGAATTCGGCCTCGACCGCGGCGTGGTCGCGGAGCGGCGGTGCGCTGGCAGCGGTCACGGGCGGTGACCCCCCTCCAAAGTGTCAGCTTCTGTTCGCGGGTGTACAGCTCCAACACGTGTGTGAGCGCCGCTCGGTTGCGGGCCGCGCGGCGGAGTTCCCCGCGAAACCGGCGCGCACGGGTATCGCGGAACCCCGTTGCGGCATTAGGGTGTCGGAATGGACACCTCTCGTCTGGGCGAATACGCGACGTTCGGGGTGCTGCTGCTGGTCGGGTGCGCGTTCGTGGCGGCGGCGATGGCCGCGAACGCGGTGCTGCGGCCGAGCGCGCCGTGCGCGGCCAAGGGCGCGGCGTACGAGTGCGGCGTCGACCCGGTCGGCAAGGACTGGGCCCAGGTCCAGATCCGCTACTACGTCTACGCGTTCCTGTTCGTCCTCTTCGCGGTGGAGGCCGTGTTCCTGTTCCCGTGGGCCGCGGTCTTCCGGGCCTTCGGGGCGGCGGCCGCGGTCGAGATGGGCCTGTTCGTGGGCGTCCTCGCGCTCGGCCTGGCCTACGCCTGGCGGAAGGGGGTCCTGCGGTGGCGGTGAAGCTCCCGTTCCCGTCCCGGCCCGGCGCCGGGGCGCCGAGCGTGGTCGGCGAGCCGATCCGGTTCGTCCTCAACTGGGGCCGCCGGTACTCCCTGTGGGTCTTCAACTTCGGGCTCGCGTGCTGCGCGATCGAGTTCATCGCCGCGTCGATGAGCCGCCACGACTTCATGCGCCTGGGCGTCATCCCGTTCGCGCACTCGCCGCGCCAGGCCGACCTCATGGTCGTCTCGGGCACGGTGACCGACAAGATGGCGCCCGCGATCAAGCGCCTGTACGACCAGATGCCCGAGCCGAAGTACGTCATCTCCTTCGGCGCGTGCTCGAACTCCGGCGGCCCCTACTGGGACTCCTACTGCGTGACCAAGGGCGTCGACCAGATCATCCCCGTCGACGTGTACGTCCCCGGCTGCCCGCCCCGCCCCGAGGCGCTCCTGCACGGCATCGGCGAGCTCCAGCGGCAGATCGCCGCCGCGCCCCTGCGCAGGCCGAGCCTGCGGCCCCTGCTGCGGAGGCCCGAGTGACCGCGGACGCGACGGACTGGCACGGCCGGGTGCGCGCCGCCCTCGGCGTCGCGGACACCGCGGCCGACGGGCCCCGCGCGGTCGCCGACGTCGCCCCCGACGACTGGCACGGGGCCGTGCGCGCCTGCCGCGACGACCTCGGCTGCGACTTCTTCGACTGGCTCTCCGCCGTCGACGAGGGCCCCGAGGGCTTCCGGATCGTCGCCCACCTCTGGTCGGTCGCCGGCCGCCGCGGCGTCGTCCTGCGCGCCCTCCTCACTGACCCGGCCGTCGCCTCCGTGACCGGCCTCTACCCGGGCGCGGACTGGCACGAGCGCGAGACCCACGAGATGTTCGGCGTCGACTTCCCCGGCCACCCGGGGCTCCGGCCGCTTCTTCTCGCCCCCGAGTTCGAGGGCCACCCGCTCCGCAAGGACTTCGTGCTCGCCTCCCGCGTCGTCAAGCCCTGGCCCGGCGCGAAGGAGCCCGGCGAGGGCCGGCACGCCGACGGCCCGAAGGCCGCCCGCAAGCGCGCCCCGAAGCGCCCGCCCGGCGTCCCCGAGGACTGGATCGAACCCGAGGGGGCCGGCCCGGATGCTGTTTGAGATCGCCGTCAAGACCGCGGCCGTGCTCGCCGCGTTCCTGGTGCTGCCCCTCGTCGTCGGCCAGACCGAGCACAAGCTCATGGCCCACATGCAGGGCCGCCTCGGCCCGATGCACGCCGGCGGCTTCCACGGCTGGGCCCAGCTCATCGCCGACGGCGTCAAGTTCGCGCAGAAGGAGGACCTCGTCCCCGACGCGGCCGACAAGCCTGTCTTCAAGCTCGCGCCCGCCGTCGCGCTCCTGCCGTACCTCCTGGTCCTGCTGTTCATCCCGCTCGGCCCCGGCGACCTCGTCGGCTCCGCGCTCGACACCGGCCTGTTCGCGGTCGTCGCGCTCGTCGGCGTCGGCGTCCTCGCCGTGCTCATGGCCGGCTGGTCCTCCGCGAACAAGTACGCGCTCGTGGGCGCCCTGCGCGGCGCCGCCCAGCTCATGGCCTACGAGCTCCCGCTCGTCCTCGCCGCCGCCTCGGTCGCCGTCGCGGCCGGGACCCTGAGCCTCCCCGCGATCGTCGAGGCCTGGAACCCCTGGTGGCTGCTGTGGCAGGCCCCCGCGGCGCTGGTGTTCTTCACCGCCGGGCTGGCCGAGATCCGCCGGCCCCCGTTCGACGCGCCCGTCGCCGACTCCGAGCTCGTCTTCGGCTACCTCACCGAGTACGCCGGGCTCCGGTTCGCGCTGCTGCTCCTCGCCGAGTACGTCGGCATCGTCGTCATCGCCGCCCTCACCACTGTCCTCTTCCTCGGAGGCTGGCGCGGCCCCGGCCCCGAGTCCCTGGGCTGGCTGTGGACCCTCGTGAAGACGGGCGCGCTGGCGGCGGTCGTCATCTGGCTCCGCGTCGCCTGGCCGCGCCTGCGCGTCGACCAGATCCAGGCCCTGTGCTGGAAGGTCCTGGTGCCGGCCGCGCTCGCGCAGCTCGTGCTCACCACCGCCGTCGTCCTCGCGATCTGAGGCCGGTTCGTCACGCTTCGGGTTGGTCTGCGGCCCAACGCAACCGCCGTCGAGCGCGCCTGCGTCTTCCCGGTATGGCAGGCCGACACGGCGCGCGCCGCACCACCGCGGACGCAGCGAAGCAGCAGCCGACCGAACCGCCCGCTCCGGAGGACGCCGCTCCGGACCGGCGGACTCCGAGGCGGTCCTCCCGCGACCGCCCCTCCCGCAAGCGCCCGCGCCGCCGCGGGCGCCGCCGCCTCATCGCCCTCGGGCTCGTCCTCGCCGTCCTGACCGGGGCCGCGGTCGTCGTCGGCTCGGTCTTCTACGCCAGCGTCGACCTCCCGGGCGAGCTCGACGCGGCACTGAGCCAGGGCTCCACGGTCTACTACAGCGACGGCACCACCGTCATGGGCGAGCTCGCCGCCGAGCGGCGCACCTCCGTGGGCCTCGACGAGATCGCCGACGACGTCGAGTGGGCGCTCGTGGCCGCCGAGGACGCCGACTTCTACGACCACCCCGGCGTCGACGCCAAGGGCGTCCTGCGCGCCCTGGTCAACAACGCCTCCGGCGGCGACCGCCAGGGCGCCTCGACCCTCACCCAGCAGTACGTGGGCCTGGTCGCCGACATCCGCGGGGACGGCTCGTACCTGCGCAAGGCCCGCGAGGCCGCGATGGCGATGAAGATGGAGGAGGAGTACGACAAGGACGAGATCCTCAACCACTACCTCAACATCGTCTACTTCGGACGCGGCGCGTACGGGGTGGAGGCCGCCGCGCAGGCGTTCTTCGGCCGCCCCGCCGCCGACCTCTCCACCTCCCAGTCCGCGCTCCTGGTCGCCCAGGTCAAGTCCCCTGACGGCCCCTACGACCCCCGCGACCCCTACGGCCAGGGCGGCAGCGTCGAGGAGGCGACCGAGCGCTGGGCGTACGTGCTCGACCGGATGGTCGCCGCCGGGAGGCTCGACCAGGTCAAGCGCGACGCCCTCACCGAGCTCCCCGAGACCCTCGACCCGGGCGACGACGCCGAGGCCCTCGGCCCCGAAGGCCTCGTCACCGACGGGTTCGTCCTGAGCGAGCTCGCCGCCGCCGGGATCACCACCGACGAGGTCATGCGCGGCGGCCTCGACATCACCACCACCCTCGACGCCGACCTCCAGGCCCTCGCCCTCGGCGGGAGCGGCCTGCGCGAGGTCGCCGCGGCGGACGAGGCCCTCGCCGCCGCGGCGGCCGCCGTCGAACCGGGCACCGGGCGGGTCCTCGCCTACTACGGCGGCGAGAACGGCGCGGGCCTCGACCTCGCGAACGACGTCGGCCACCGGCCCGGGACCGCGTTCAACGCCGTCACCGCGCTCGCGGCCCTCGCCGCCGGGTACGACGTGTGGACCGAGCACCTCGACGGCTCCTCGCCCCGCGAGTTCGCCTCCTACACCGGCGACGACGGCGAACCCCTCGAACTCGTCAACACCGGCGGCGCCTCCGACCCCGAGACCAGCCTCCTCCAAGCCGTCCTCGACAAGCTCGACACGCCCGTCTACCAGGTCGCCGAGGAACTCGGCGGCGACGCGGTCGCGGCGGCCGCGGCGGACCTCGGCGTGCGGCGGCTGTGGGACCCGCACGACCGCGACGAGCACGGCGTCGCCGCCGAGACCGAGCCGGGCGCGGGCGGTTTCCGGCCCGACCTCGGCATCGGCGCCTACCCGGTCACCGTCCTCGACATGGCCTCCCTGTACGCGACGATCGCCGCCGACGGCACCCGCGCCGAGCCCTACTTCGTCGAGCGCGCCGACGGCCCCGACGGCCCGGTCTACGAGGCCGAGCCGCAGGTCGTCGCGGAGGCGATCGCGCCGGTCGACGCCCGGACGCTGTCGTCGGTGCTCACCGACGGCGCGCTCCTCTTCGGCGGCGCGGCGTTCTCCGACCCGGGCCGCGTCCAGGAGGCGCTGTCCGTGAACGCCTCCCCGACCTGGTTCACCGGCACCGCGACGGGCCTGTCCCTCGCCGTGTGGGCCGGGGACGAGACCAAGGAGGGCGACGGCAGCTCCCCGGAGGGCACCGTCGCCGAGGCGATCTGGTGGCGGATCATGGACGCCCGCCCCGAGCGCTACCGCCCGGACCCCGACGCCGACGCGCCCTTCGACCCCGCCGCGGGCGCCGAGAGCCGCGAGGCCCCCGCCGAGAGCGCGCCGCCGACCGGGGACTGAACGAGCCGGCGCCCGGCCGCATGACGCGGCCGGGCACCGGCTGGAGTGTGCTGGGACCGCCTTAGGCGGCCTTGGCGGAGTCCGACTTCGCGGCGGGCTTGGCCTCGCTCTTGGACGCCGCCGCGGGCTTGGAGTCCGACTTCGCGTCGGCCTTCTTCGCGCCGCTCTGCGAGCCGTTCGAGCTCAGCGACGACGAGTCGGTGGAGCGGGAGTCGGTGCGGTAGAAGCCGCTGCCCTTGAAGGTCACGCCGACGTTCCCGAAGACCTTGCGCAGCGCGCCCTTGGCGGCGCAGCTCGGGCAGTCCGTCAACCGCGCTTCGGAGAACGACTGGTGTTTGTCGAACTCGTACCCGCACTCCTTGCAGCGGTATTCGTAGACAGGCACGTCCAACCTCCAGGACTTGACACGGGACCCGATCGACATTAGCAGTCAACGCAGGCGACTGCTAATTCCATCCTGCGCGGGCGTGAGGCGTCGCCCACTGCCCGGCCCGCCCCGCTACCGCAGCGACACGAACCCCTTCGCCGGCGTGATGACGCCCGTCACCGGCCGGTCGTGCGGCTCGGCCGGGACCTCCGGCCCGAACTCGCCGTCGCGCAGGAGCGCGACCACCGGCACGCCCGGCCCCACCCGCGCCAGCGCCCGGTCGTACGAGCCCCCGCCGCGGCCCAGCCTGATCCCGTCATATGAGACGGCGAGGCCGGGGACGACGACCGCCGCGGCGTCCTCGATGCGCGCCGGCTCCCGGCGTTCCCCCGCCGTCCCGTCGCCGCCGATCTGCTCCCAGGCGAGGTCGTCGTCCGGCAGCAGCACCGGAAGGACCACCTTGTGGACCACCGTGAGCCGTTCGGGCAGTTCAGGTTCGAGCGTCGCGCCCGGTTCGGCGCCGAACGGCCGGTACGCCGCGACCGTCGACCCCTCCGGCACGGCCTCGATCAGGAAGTCCCGCAAGGCCTTCCACACCGCCACGTCCGCGGCCGCGCGGGCCGCCCCGGGCATCGCCCGGCGCGCTCCGAGCAGCGCGCGGCGCGCCGCCTGCTTGCTGTCATGCATGCCAATTCCCTCCGTCGGCGATCCTCACCTGGAAGGATTCCCCCGAACAGGCGATTGCAGTCGTCCTTTCGGCCAGACTGCCGGAAAACCATATGCCGTGTCGTGTCCGGTCGGTAGCTCTAGGTAGTCTTCTAAGGGAGTGAACTTGAGGGGGCTTCGGTGTCGCTGCGCTCACGGCTCACCACGGCGTTCCTGGTCGTCGTGCTCGGGCCGGTCCTGGTGGGGGCCGTCTTCGTCGCTGCCGTCATGTCCCACCTGGCGGACTCCCGCGGCGACGCGCTGGCGAGCTCGGCGGTGACGACGGTCGACTCGACCCTCGGCACGATCTGCGAGCGCATCCAGGCCTCGGCCGCCGTGGTCGCGCTCAGCCACAGTAGCGGCGGGAGCGCCGACGCGATCGACATGGCCCAGCTCGTGGTCGACCGCCGGGTCGTCGACGGCGTCGTCTTCACCGGCCTCCAGGACGCGGGCGCGACCCCGAGCCCCGACGTCGGCGCCGAGGCGCCCGACGGCGCCTGGGTCGACTGCGGCGAGGCCGCCGCCTACGCGGGCGCGGGCCCGATCGTCGCGCTCGGCGCGCAGGCCGAGGTCCAGAACGCCGACGGCACCGTCTCCGTGTTCTCCGCGTTCCGCGTCGTCGACCGGGGCTTCCTCGACCGCATCGCGAACGTCGCCGACGCCGACCTCGTCCTCCTCGACGGCCGCTCCGACCGCCTCCAGGTCGGCGACGTCGACGCGGGCCGCTGGGACGCGACCGACGCGTTCCTGCCGCTGCACATCGGCACGGTCGCCACCAACGTCACCCCCATGTACTGGACGCTCGCCGCGATGGTCTTCGTCTCCGGCCTCTGCGCGATGGGCCTCGCGGCCTGGCTCGCCCGCTCCACGACCCGGCCCCTCCACGAGCTCGCCGCCGCCGCCGAGCGCGTCTCCGAAGGCGACCTGGACGTGCGCGTGCCCGTCCACGGCCGCGACGAGGTCGCCCACCTCGCGCTCGCGTTCAACCGCATGACCGCCCAGACCCAGGCGTACGTGAACGCCCTCACCGCCTCCCGCGACCAGATGCGCGGCCAGCTGGGCCGCCTCGGCCAGACCCTCACCGCCACCCTCGACCTCGACCGCATCCTCGAGGTCATCCTCGACACCGCGATGGTCACCGCCGGCGCCGAGGCCGGCGTGGTCATGCTCGTCGACGTGGACGACGCCGACCAGCTGCGCCAGCGCGCCGGCGAGGGCGACCTCGGGGTCGCGCAGCCCGCGACGATCCGCCTCGGGGAGGGCATCGTCGGGTCGATCGCCGCGAGCGGCGCGCCCGCGCACGGGCGCATCGTCGACGGCGTCTTCGACGGCCGCCGGCGCGCCGACACCGAGCCCGACGCCCGCACGATCGTGGCGGTGCCCTTCGAGGGCCGCGCCCCGGCCGAGACCGACGAGGCGGGCGCCCCGCGCACCGAGTCCGGGGTCCTCGGCGTCCTCGTCCTCTACAACCGGATCGCGGGCGACGACTTCGAGCCCGGTGACGTCGACACGCTCCGCACCTTCGCCGGGCAGGCGTCGGTCGCGGTCGAGAACGTGCTGCTGCACCGCCAGGCCCAGCGCCTGAGCCTGACCGACCCGCTCACGGGCCTGTGGAACTACCGGTTCATGCAGACGTCGCTGCGCCGCGAGGCCGAGCGGGCCCGCCGCTATCAGCGCCCGTCGGCGCTGCTGGCGATCGACCTCGACCGGTTCAAGTCCGTGAACGACACGTACGGGCACCCGGTCGGCGACCAGGTCCTGACCGAGCTCGCGCGCCGCATCACCGGGCAGATCCGCGAGGTCGACCTCGCGTTCCGCCACGGCGGCGAGGAGTTCATGGTGCTGCTGCCGGAGACCGACGCCGACGGGGCGTCCGCGGTCGCCGAGCGGCTCGGCCGCTCCGTCGCCGCGCGCCCGTTCAAGGTGAACGACGCCTCCGGCGGCCGTGAGCTGCGCGTGACCGTCTCGATCGGCGTCGCCGTCCTGGGCGAGCACGCCGACACCGCGAACGACGTCCTCGCCGCCGCCGACGAGGCGCTCTACGCCGCGAAGGCCGCCGGCAGGGACACCTGGCGGGTCGCGGTCTGACGCGCGGCGGCAGGCCGGTCCGAGGCAGCGCGTGGAGCGGCGGAGCACCGCGACGCGAGTCCCGGGAACTCGAACGTTCACGCCCTGTTCTCCAGGGTGGCCGAGACCTGACGCTGCGTGCCCACGATACCCTCGCCATATGTCTGATTCCGCGCCTCGCGCCACGAAAGCCGTCATTCCCGTGGCAGGCAACGCCACCCGCTTCCTGCCGGTGACCAAGGCGGTCCCGAAGGAGCTCCTCCCCATCGTCGACAAGCCGGTCCTCCAGTACATCGTGGAGGAGGCCGCCGCCGCCGGGCTCGACGACGTCACCCTCATCACCGCGCGCGGCAAGGGCCCCATCGTCGACTACTTCGACACCCGCCCCGACCTGGAGGACGCGCTCGCCGAGAAGGGCAAGGACGATCTCATCGACGCCGTCAAGGCCCCCGAGCGCATCGCCGAGATCCACACCATCCGCCAGGGCCGCCCCAAGGGACTCGGCCACGCCGTGGGCCGCGCCGCCTCCCACGTCGGCGAGGAGCCGTTCGCGGTCCTCCTCGGCGACGAGTTCTACGAGGTCGACGACAAGCTCCTGCCGCGCATGATCGACCTCCAGGCGGAGACCGGCGGCATCGTCCTCGCGCTCATCGAGGTCCCCGAGGAGGAGGTCTCCCGGTACGGCGTCGCCTCCGTCGAGGCCACCGACACGCCCGACGTCGTCGCCGTCACCGGCCTCGTCGAGAAGCCCGCCCGCGAGGACGCGCCGTCGAACCTCATCCTCATCGGACGCTACGTGCTCCCCGGCGCGATCTTCCCGTACCTCGACCGCACCAAGCCCGGCAGCGGCGGCGAAATCCAACTCACCGACGCCATGGACGCCATGCGCGCCAACGGAACGCCCGTCCACGCCGTCATCCTCCGGGGCCGCCGCTACGACACCGGGCAGCCCGTCGAGTACCTCCAGACCCTCGTCGAGCTCGCCACCCGGCGCCACGACTTGCCCGGCTTCAACGCCTGGCTGCGCGAATTCAGTGCGACACTGGACTGACTGCACCGCCGCCAGGCGGCGCAGGTGAGCAACTGACCGACGGGGGGATGAGGAGCGATGGGGACCGGCGACGCGACGCCACTGGCCGACTTCCTGTCGAAGGCGCTGGCGCTCGTCCGACCGCTGCCCCCGGTCGACATCGACATGACCCAGTCCACCGGGTCGGTCCTCGCCGAGAACGCGGTCAACCCCGGACCGCTGCCCGCCTTCGACTACGCCGCCATCGACGGCTACGCCTGCAACGCCGACGACATCGCGGGCGCGAGCCCCGAGCGGGGCGTGGGCCTGAAGGTCCTCGGCGACCTCGCCGCGTCGTCGTGGCGGCCGGTCCGGCTCGTCACCGGCACGTGCTTCTCGGTCGCCGCCGGGGCCGCGCTCCCGGTCGGCGCCGACATCGTGGTGCCGCTGGCGTGGACGGACGAGGGCATGGCGACGGTCGACGTCCGCCAGGTGCCGCGCCGCGGACACGGCGTGCGCCGCATGGGATCCGAGCGGTCCTCGGGTGAGATCCTCGCCCACGAGGGCCGCCGCGTCACGCCGCAGCTCGTGGGGCTCCTCGCGGCCGCCGGCATCGCCGACGTCGTGGTGCGCCCGACGCCGCGCGTCGTCGTCATCGCCACCGGCGACGAGCTCGTCGACACCGGCCGGCCCTCGCAGCCCGGCCAGCTCATCGACGTGAACTCGCACCTGGTCACCGCCGCGGCCTCCGAGGCGGGCGCGCACGCGTACCGCGTCGGCATCTGCGACGACGAGCCCGACGCGCTGCGCTCGGTCCTCGACGACCAGATCCTGCGCGCCGACCTCGTCATCACCACCGGCGGCACCGGCACCGGCCCCGGCGACATGGTGCGGCGCACGTTCTCCCGCGACGGCGCGGTCGACTTCTCGCCGATCGCCGTGTACCTCTGCGAGACCATGGGGTTCGGCACGATCGGCCCCGAGGAGGTCCCGGTGGTGTGCCTCCCCGGCGACCCCGTCGCCGCGACCATCGCCTTCGAGGTGATCGCCCGGCCGCTCATCCAGCGGCTCGCCGGCGCCGAGCCCGTGTTCCGGCCCAGCGTGCGCGCCAACCTGACCGAGCCCGTATCCTCACCGAGCGGCCTGCGGGAGTTCCGTCCCGTCCGCGTCGCCGAGCGCCGCGGCGGCGGCTACACCGTCGCACCGCTGGGCTCGACCTCGTACACGCTCTCCGGACTCGCCGAGGCCACCGGGCTGATGACGATCGGCGAGAACGCGACCCGGGTGCCCGCCGGGTCCACGGTGGACGTGCTCCTGCTGGACAGGAACCGATGACCCGCGCCCGTCGCCCCGCCCCACGATCGCTACGCTCGCCTCCCCGGACCCGTCCGGATGCCCCGCATCCGGGCCCTCGCCACTTCCCTGGACTCGGACGGCCCACGAGGACCGTCCCACTACCGCAGCTGGACCGAGACCGATGACCCTTTCCAACCCCGGATGGCCGGTGCACCTCGATCACGACGAGGTCAGCGTCCGGCCCTTCCGACGCTCCGACGCCAACCGCTGGGCCGAACTGCGGCGCGCCAACGAAGCCTGGCTCGCCCCCTGGGAGCCCGGCACCGGCACCACCTGGCACGAGGCCCACTCGCCCGCCGCGTTCCGCGCCATGCTGCGCGGCCTCAAGCGCTCCGTCAAGGACGGCACCAGCTGGCCCCTCGCGGTCTGCTGGGACGGCCGGCTCGTCGGCGGGCTCACCGTCGGCAACATCGTGCGCCGCGCGTTCGGCTCCGCGTACGCCGGCTACTGGATCGACCGCGGCCACGCCGGGAGGAACATCACCGCGACCGCGCTCGCGCTCGTCGTCGACCACGCCCTCACCGTCGGCCGCCTGCACCGCATCGAGGTCAACATCCGGCCCGAGAACGGCCCCTCGAACCGGGTCGCCGAGAAGCTCGGCCTGCGCCGGGAGGGCCTCCACAAGCGCTACCTGTACATCGACGGCGACTGGCGCGACCACTACGGGTACGCCGTCACCGCCGAGGAGGTCGTCTCCGAGCGCATGATCGACCGCATGGAGCGCCTCAAGCGCGCCGAGGCCGAGCGCCCCGCGACCTGACCGGGCCGGGCGCCGCCCGGACCCGGCCCGCGCCCGGTCCGGCGCTAGTCCCTGGCCGTGAGGATGACCGGCCCGTCCTCGGTGATCGCCACGGTGTGCTCCATGTGCGCGCCGCGGGAGCCGTCGGCGCTGCGCAGGGTCCACCCGTCGGGGTCGTAGACGATCTCGTCGGTGGTCTGGAGGAACCACGGCTCGATCGCGATGACCAGGCCCGGCCGCAGCTTCATGCCCCGGCCCGGGCGGCCGTCGTTGGGGACGTGCGGGTCGCCGTGCATGGTCCGGCCCACGCCGTGCCCGCCGAACTGGGTGTTCACGCTCAGGCCGTCGCCGCGCGCGACCGTCGCGATGGCGTGCCCGATGTCCCCGATCTTGTTCCCGGCCAGGGCCGCGCCGATCCCGGCCTCCAGCGCCCGCGTCGTGGTGTCGATGAGGCGCAGGTCCTCGTCCTTCGCGGCGCCCACGACGACCGACAGCGCCGAGTCGGCGACCCAGCCGTCGACCTCGGCGGCGAAGTCGAAGCTGACCAGGTCCCCGTCCTCGAGCTTGTAGTCGTGGGGGAGGCCGTGCAGGACCGCGTCGTTCACGGAGGTGCACAGGACCTTCCCAAAGGGGCTCGCGCCGAACGACGGGTGGTAGTCGACGTAGCAGGAGACCGCCCCGGCCTCCTTGATGCGGCGGGCGACCAGGTCGTCGAGTTCGAGCAGGTTCATGCCGACCTCGGCGACGCGCGCGAGCTCGGTGAGGGTCGCGGCCACGAAGCGGCCCGCGGGGCGCATCGCCTCGATCTCGGCGGGGGAGTACAGCTCGATCATGGACGGCCTCTCAGACGGTGTTCGGTGTTCAGCAGTTCCGGTATTTGTATACCGGTACTATCATACCGGTATGATCCGACCGCCGCTGAGGCCCGACGAGCACGACCGAGGTCGCGCGCTCGGCCGCGCGCTGCGCGCGGCCCGCGGCCCGCGCAGCCTCCTGGACGTCGCCGCCGAGGCCGGCATCTCGCCCGAGACGCTGCGCAAGATCGAGACCGGCCGCATCGCCACACCGGCGTTCTTCACCATCATGGCCCTCTGCGGCGCACTCGGCGTCGCCCCCGACCAACTCATGGAAGTCGCCGAACATCCCATCACCGGCTGACACCACCTCTGTTCGGAGGCAAGGGCGCAGGTCACGCCCGGTTCGAACCTGCGGCCCCCGGTTCCGGGGCCGGGTTACGCTCTCGCCGTGGATGCCGCGACCCAACTCCCGACCGTGGGCATGATCGGCGCCGGCCAGCTGGCCCGCATGACCCATCAAGCCGCCATCGCCCTCGGGCAGAGCCTCAAGGTCCTCGCCGGGGACCCGGCCGAGAGCGCCGCCGCCGTCGCCACCGCGACCGTGCTCGGCGACTACCGCGACGTCGAGGACCTCCGCGGCTTCGCCAAGGGCTGCACCGTGGTCACCTTCGACCACGAGCACGTCCCCCAGGACGCCCTCCGCGCCCTCGTCGCCGAAGGCGTCGACGTGCAGCCCCGCCCCGAGGCCCTCCTGTACGCCCAGGACAAGCAGGCCATGCGCACCCGCCTCGCCGACCTCGGCCTCCCGCAGCCCCGCTGGGCCCCCGTCGACTCCATCGCCGACGTCGAGGCCTTCGGCCTCCCCTGCGTCCTCAAAGCCGCCACCGGCGGCTACGACGGCAAGGGCGTGTGGATGTGCGACACCCCCGGCGACGCCGAGGCCGTCCTCGCCTCCGGCCTCCGCCTCATCGCCGAGGAGCGCATGGCCCTCCAGCGCGAACTCGCGGTCCAGATCGCCCGCTCCCCGCGCGGCGAGACCGCCGTCTACCCCGTGGTCGAGACCGTCCAGACCGGCGGCATCTGCACCGAGGTCCTCGCGCCCGCCCCGCACCTCGACCCCGCCGTCGCCGAGCAGGCCCGGCACATCGCCACCACGGTCGCCGCCGAACTCGGCGTCGTCGGCATGCTCGCCGTCGAGCTCTTCCAGACCTCGCACGGCCTCTTCGTGAACGAACTCGCGATGCGCGCCCACAACTCCGGCCACTGGACCATCGAAGGCGCCGAGACCAGCCAGTTCGAGCAGCACCTGCGGGCCGTCCTCGACTACCCGCTCGGCTCCACCGCGACCGTCGCGCCCTGCACCGTCATGGCGAACGTCCTCGGCGGCGAACCCGGCGGGCCCCGCCTCGACGAGCGCCTCCAGCACCTCCTCGCCGAGGACCCCGGCGCGCACGTCCACCTCTACGGCAAGGCGGTCCGACCCGGCCGCAAGATCGGGCACGTCACCGTCCGCGGCGACGACCCCGACCTCCTGCGGCGCCGCGCCCTGCGGGCCGCCCAGTGGCTCCAGGAAGGCGAGTAATGGCAGACCAGCAGCCCCGCGTCGGCGTCATCATGGGGTCGGACTCCGACTGGCCCACCATGGAGCCCGCGACCGCGGCCCTCGCCGACTTCGGCGTCCCCTACGAGGTCCGCGTGGTCTCCGCCCACCGCACCCCGCACGGCATGATCGAGTACGCCGGCGCCGCGGCCTCCCGCGGCCTCCAGGTCATCATCGCCGGCGCCGGCGGCGCCGCCCACCTGCCCGGCATGGTCGCCTCCGCGACGCCCCTGCCCGTCATCGGCGTCCCCGTGCCCCTCAAGCACCTCGACGGCATGGACTCCCTCATGTCGATCGTCCAGATGCCCGCGGGCATCCCCGTCGCCACCGTCTCCATCGCGGGCGCCAAGAACGCCGGCCTCCTCGCCGTCCGCATCCTCGGCGCCACCGAACCGGCCCTGCGCGACAAGATCACCGCCTATCAGGCCGACCTCGAACGCATGGTCGCCGAGAAGGACGCGAACCTCCGCGAGCGCATCGCCCGCCCCGAATAGCGCTTGCGCCCCACCGGCACCCGCCCTAGCCTCGGCGCATGAGCGAACTCCACCCGACCGGCGGCTACGACCACGTGACGATCGTCGAGGCCGGCCGCCTCGCCTTCCTCGCCGGGCAGTGCCCGGTGGACGCCCACGAGCAGGTCGTCGGCGTCGGCGACCTCGGCGCCCAGATCGAGCAGACCGCCGCCAACTGCCTCGCGGCGCTGGCCGCCGCCGGAGCGCGCCCGGAGGACGTCGTGCGGTCCGTGGTCTACGTGGTGAGCAGCGAGAGCAGCGTCGTCGGCGGCGCCTGGCACCGCCTCGCCGAGCACCCCGCCCTCGGCCCGGCCTTCAAGGCCGCCAGCACCGTCACCGGCGTCACCGCCCTCGGCTACCCCGACCAGCTCGTAGAGGTCGACCTCATCGCCAAGCTCGACTGAGCCACCCCCTCGCAGTATGTGGAGTTCCGCGCTTCGCTGGGTGTAACGAACGCGACAATCGAACGGATTCTCGGTCGTCACCCGTTTCTCGGCAGGGGCTGCCTCGGTTACCACTGGTGAGCAAGATTCAGCAGTGGTTGACGAAGGGCGGTCGGATGTGTTCAGTGATGTCGCAAAGCACTGGTCAGAGGTAGAGTTGCCTTGACCAAGAGCATGAAACGGCGAGACATCGAGCGGCTGCTGCGATGGGCGGGATGTAAACCGAGACCAGACTCGGGGCGCGGCCCGCACGAGAAATGGGACTGCCCGTGCGGCGCTCACACGGCGAACCTGCCGAGGCACCGCGAGATCTCGCCGGGCGTGGTGTCCGATCTGGCCAGGCGCCTTGAATGTCTTCCGAAGGGATGGTTGCGATGACCTACAAGGTCACGGCGAAAGCCTGGACGCAGGGCTGGGAGCTGCACATCCAGGGTGTCGGAGTCACGCAGTCAGAAGGCGTCGAAGACGCCGAAGCGGTGGTGCGGGACTACCTGGAACTCGATGGCCTCGATGCCGACGCTCCGATCGACATCACCTTCGAATTCCGCGGGAGCAACAATCTCCAGGCCGCCTGAGTGAAGGCTTACGCCGCGATAGTCGGTCCGAAGGACGGGGAGTGGTTCCCGGTGGAGGTTCCCGAAGTGCCGGGCGTGTTCACCCAGGGCCGGGATCTCGTCGAGGTCGAGGAGATGGCGCGTGAAGCGATCGCGTTGATGACGGACACCCCGATGGCCGAGATCGCCATTCGCATCGAAGACCACCGGTACCAGATCGCCTGATTCCGGACCTTCGGAGGAGCAGACCGCCGGCGACCGCTTAGACCTCGGCGCACAGGATCGCCGCGTGGGCCTCGCCTATGCGGGTCGCGACCAGGGTGGCCTCGGCGTCGCCCTTGAGCTTGAGCTGCTTTCGGAGGGCCGCGGGGTCGATGCCGGTGCCGCGCTGCTTGATCGTGAGGCGGCCGATGCCGCGGTCGGCGAGGAGGGCCTTGAGCTTCTTGGGGTGGAGGGGCCAGACCGCTTCGACCTTCCAGGCCCGGGCGAACGGGGTCTCGATCAGGCCGTCGCCGTAGAGGAAGGCGATCTGCTCGCTCGCCGTGTGGGCGTTCAACCGCTCGGCCAGCTCGGCCACCAGGCCCGCCCGGATCACCGCGCCGTCCGGTTCGTAGAGGTAGTCGGCCACTTCGCCCACCTCGGCCCGCTCCTCGCCGCTGCCGGTCAGCTCGTGCCACTCGCCCGCCTTGCACAGGCTCGCGCGGCGCTTCACCTGCGCGGCCTCGCCGAGCCACAGGCACGCCTCGACCACGTCGCGGTCGACCGAGACCCATTCCGCCTCGGCGCCGTCGGGGATCCAGTCGTGGCCGATCCCCGGGCCGAGCTTCACCGCCGCGAAGCGGGCGCCCGACAAGTGCCGCAGCAGGTCGTCCAGGGGCGGCGAGTAGTCGGCCGGGTTGAAGTTCCTTCCGGCCCCTGAGCGGCGCGCCGGGTCGGCGAAGGCCGCGCCGGACACCGGGAACGCCATGGCGTCGCCCACCCGCACGTCGACCCGCAGCCCCGCGGCCGCCGCGTTCGCCCGCGCGTACGCGGCCGTCTCCTCGCTCATGTCGACCGCCGCGACCTCCAGGCCCGCCTCCGCGAACGCCAGCGCTTCCGTCCCGAGCCCGCAGCACAGGTCCGCGACCCGGTCCGCGGCCGCCGCGAACCGCGCCGCGCGGCGCACCGCGACGGGCCACCGCGTGGCCTGCTCCAGGCCCGCCCGCGTGAAGTACAGCCGGTCGGCCCGGTCGCCGAACTTGGTCCGGGCGTGCCGGCGGAGGTCCGCGAGGGTGAGCGCCGCGGCGGCCAGGTCGGGGTCGATCCCGGCCTTCCGCAGGGTCAGCGGGGCCCGGTCGCCGTCGCGGTCGAGGGCCGCGGCGGCGCGCTCCTGGAGGCCGGGGTCGGCGGTGAGGGCTTCGAGCAGGCTGGTTCGCACGCGGACAATGGTATGACCTTCGAGACCCGCTGTTGACGCCCCCACCTGCGCGAACTAACCTCTGCCTTAGCACTCGCAAGGCGAGATTGCTAAGCGCTATGATCGGCTTGGCACTCTCTCCGCGAGAGTGCCAGCCACGGGCCGGTGCCTCGGCACCCGCGACGACGAGACCCGCGCTGTCGTGGCGGACATCCGTAGTGAACACGCGTTTGGAGAATCCAAGTGAGCAAGGCTGCCATCAAGCCGCTGGGCGACCGCATCGTGGTCCAGGCGAACGAGGCCGAGACCACCACCGCCTCTGGCCTGGTCATCCCGGACACCGCCAAGGAGAAGCCCCAGGAGGGCACCGTTCTGGCCGTCGGCCCGGGCGCCTTCGACGACAAGGGCAACCGCCTCCCGATCGACGTCAAGGTCGGCGACGTGGTCATCTACTCCAAGTACGGCGGCACCGAGGTCAAGTACAACGGCGAGGAGTACCTCGTCCTGTCCTCGCGCGACGTCCTCGCGGTCGTCGAGCAGTAGACGCGTCCAGGGCCCTCGGTCACGGCGCTTACGACCAGTGAGTCCGCCCAGCCAGGGCCCGTTCGTGTTCCTAGGAAAGGGAACCCATGCCGAAGATTCTCAACTTCGCCGAGGACGCGCGCCAGAACCTGCTGAGCGGCATCGACCAGCTCGCCGACACCGTCAAGGTCACGCTCGGCCCGAAGGGCCGCAACGTGGTCCTCCAGCGCTCGTTCGGCGCGCCCCTCATCACCAACGACGGCGTCACCATCGCCAAGGAGATCGAGCTCTCCGACCCGTACGCCAACCTGGGCGCGCAGCTGGTGAAGGAGGTCGCGACCAAGACGAACGACGTCGCGGGCGACGGCACCACCACCGCCACGGTCCTGGCGCAGAAGATGAGCCGCGCGGGCATCAAAGCGGTCACGTCGGGGGCCAACCCGATCGCGATCCGCAAGGGCATCGAGGCCGCGGCGACCGCCGTGTCCGACGAGCTGCTCCGCCAGGCCATCGAGATCTCCGACCACGAGCACATCGCGCAGGTCGCGGCGGTCTCGGCGCAGGACCCGGAGATCGGCGAGCTCATCGCCAAGGCCATGGACGCGGTCGGCGCCGAGGGCGTCATCTCCGTCGAGGACGGCTCCACGCTGGAGACCGTGCTCGAGGTGACCGAGGGCATGCAGTTCGACAAGGGCTTCATCTCCCCGAACTTCATCACCGACCAGGACTCGCGCTCCACGGTCTTCGAGGACCCGTACATCCTCATCACCAATGCCAAGATCAGCTCCATCGAGGAGCTGCTCCCGGTGCTGGAGAAGGTCGTCGAGACCTCGAAGCCGCTCCTCATCATCGCCGAGGACGTCGAGGGCCAGGCCCTCGCGACCCTGACGGTGAACGCGCTCCGCGGCACGCTGCGCGTGTGCGCCGTCAAGGCCCCGGCCTTCGGCGACCGCCGCAAGGCCGTCCTGGGCGACATCGCGACCCTCACGGGCGCCGAGGTCGTCTCCTCGGAGATCGGCCTGGAGCTCAAGGCCGCCGACCTGTCGCACCTGGGCCGCGCCCGCCGCGTCACCGTCTCGAAGGACGCCACCACGATCGTGGACGGCGCCGGCGAGCGGGACGAGGTCGACGCCCGCATCGCGCAGATCAAGCAGCAGGCCTCCACCACCGAGTCCTCCTGGGACCGCGAGAAGCTGGAGGAGCGCCTCGCGAAGCTCTCCGGCGGCGTCGCCGTCATCCAGGTCGGCGCGGCCACCGAGGTCGAGCTGAAGGAGCGCAAGCACCGCATCGAGGACGCCGTCAACGCGACCAAGGCCGCGGTGGAGGAGGGCATCGTCGCCGGCGGCGGCGCCGCCCTGGTCCACGCGATCAGCGTCCTGGAGAAGATCGAGCTGGACGACCCGGAGGCCCGCGTCGGCCTCAAGATCGTCGAGTCCTCGCTCTCCGAGCCGCTGCGCCGCATCGCCCTGAACGCGGGCGAGTCGGGCGACGTGGTCGTCAACAACGTCGCCGGCAAGGGCTGGCGCGAGGGCTGGAACGCCGCCACCGACGTCTACGAGGACCTGGTCTCGGCCGGCATCCTCGACCCGGTGAAGGTCACCCGCAACGCGCTGCTGAACGCCGCCTCGATCGTGGGCCTCGCGCTCACCACCGAGGTGACGATCGTGGACAAGCCGGAGGAAGAGGAGGAGGCCGGGCACGGCCACTCCCACTCCCACGGCGGCCACTCGCACTCCCACTAGACCCGGGACCGCCTGAGCGGCAACAGCACGGACCGAGGGGCGCCGACATCGTCGGCGGCCCTTCGGCATGCCAGGCGGCGTCCGGGGCGGCCCGTGCGGCACCGGAGAACCGCAAGTGTCAACATCCCGACAGTTTGTCGCGGAGCTGTCGGGAAACCGATAGAGTTCAAGTGCCTTCGCGGCCTTTGGGGATCGGAGCCGCGAAGGCACTTTTACGCCGTAATTCTGATGGTTCGGCTCGCACCCGCAGCTCCCGCATCCGGTTGAGCGCGGCGGCCACCTCGAACCGCCGCGGAATCGCGAAGTCCGCGTCCCTGATCCGCAGCAGCGCCGCCTCCCCGCCGGCCGCCATCGCCTCGTCGAACCGGTCCAGGGCCTCGGCCACCGTGGACGTCCCGTCGATCCAGCCCGCCTGCACGGCGGCCTCCAGCGCGAGCCCGATCCCGGCGGTCATCGACGGGTCGGTGATCTGCTCGACCGCGCGCACGTCGATCTCGGACTCCCCGAACCGCAGTCCGTCGGTCCCGCCCGCGCGGATCTTCTGCTTCCCGCGCGACTCCGATGACACCGACCGGGCGTCGACCACGCGAGCCCGCGGCATCCGGAACCCCTCGGCCTCGACCTTCCGCCCGGTCGGCTTGGCCGCCAGGGCCTTCGCCCGCTCGGTCACGTCCTCGGGGACGTACGCGTCCATGAGGACCACCCGGTCGGCCACGTCCATGTAGTCGCCGGAGCCGCCCATGACCAGCACGACCGCGACGCCGTGGTCGTCGGCCATCGACCGCACCACGTCGACCAGCGGCGTGAGCGGCTCGCGGTCCTTCGCGACGAGCTCCTGCATCCGCGCGTCGCGGATCATCAGGTTCGTCGCGGCCGTGTCCTCGTCGATGAGCAGGACCCGCGCGCCCGCTTCGAGGGACTCGACGACCGCCGCCGCCTGGGAGGTCGAGCCGGAGGCGTTCTCGGTCGAGAACCGCCGCGTGTCGTCGCCCGACGGCAGGTGGTCGACGAACGCGTGGACGTCGACGCCCGTGACGGCCCGGCCGTCCTCGGCGCGGATCTTGACCGCGCTCCGGTCGGCGACCACGAAGTCCCGCCCGTCGCCCGGCACGTGGTCCCACACCCCGGCCTCCAAGGCCCGCAGCAGGGTCGACTTGCCGTGGAACCCGCCGCCGACGATGAGGGTCACGCCCGGCCCGATCCCCATGCCGCGCAAGGTCCCCGCGTGCGGCAGCTCCACCTCGACCGCGAGGGAGTCCGGGGAGCGGAACGGCACCCCGGACGCCATCGGCCGATCGTCCACACCGGACTTCCGTGCGAGCATCGCGCCGTCGGCGACGAACGCCACCAGGCCCTGCGCGGCGACGGCCTCCCGCAGCGCCGCGACGTCGTCGGCGTGCCGCGTCCACGCCGCGGCCTCCTCCTCGCCCACGGCGAGCGCCTCGTCGGCGGCGTCGGGCAGGTCCTCGCACAGCAGCCGCGCGGCCTGGCGCCCGGCGATGCGCCGCCCGTGGCCCGGGAGCTGCGCGCCGAGCCGGAACACGACCGAGCCGTCCTCGCCGACCTCGCACGAGGACCGGCGCAGGATCTCCTGGCCGCCGGCGTCGATGCGCAGGTCCCTTGTCGGGCACGCCTTCCTGAACCGCTTCGCGAGGAGCACCGCGACGGCCCGGCGCCGCTCGGGGGTGGCGTGCCACTCCGGCATCAGGTCCGCCGACTCGGCGTCGAAGCGGAGCTCGATCCGGCTCGGCGGGGCGAACGGATCCGATTGCACCCGCGAAATGTCGAGAATCGCCGGGCCTGTCCACCATTTGCCACGCAAGGATTTATATCGGCCGTAACTCGTACCTTCCAGGGCCGTTAGTTCGTTAGACAGGTCATGGCGAGGTGGATGTGAACGATGATCACCAAAATCGCGGGACTCGGCCCGGTGCTGTCGTCCGCCTCTTCGCTGTGTCATGCCCCCAGTTTCCCATCAGGGTCGAGGTCTTCGCGTCAGCGAACCCGAACACCATGCGTCCACGCCTCTTCCCGGAAACCTCGAAAAGTCACTCGAAAAATTCGCGCGAACTCGCGTCATGGCGGCGGACCGCCTGCGTGGTGGCTCTAGAGAGACACGCACGGCCTACCGCACCGAAAGGTAGAACAAAGTGAGAACCGTACTGGTCTGTGTTAAGACTCCTCAAGCCGGACAGAAGATCTCGGCCTGCGCGACCCGCATGGGCCTGGCGCAGGCGGTCAAGTCGGTCGAGGGATCGCCCGAGCTGTTCCTCGAGCTCGGCCGCCGCCAGGTGGACGTGGTGCTCGTGGACGTGGCGCTCGCCGCCCCGGACCCGGTCAAGTTCGTCAAGACCGTCCGCGCCCGTTCGCCCCGCACCGGGGTCCTGCTGTCCGGCGCGGCGGACCCCCGTACCGCCGCGATGGTGGTGGCCGCCGGGGCCCGGGGCGTGATCCGCACGCCGTCCAACAACTCAGACGACCTCCTGGTCGCGCTCGCGCAGGCGATCATGTTCGCCTCGCCGACGCTCCAGCGCGTCACCGAGGCCGTCCCCCGGCAGCGCTCGACGCTCCAGGGGATGAAGCTCACCGAGCGCGAGCTCCAGGTCCTGCGGGGCATGAGCGAGGGCAAGTCCAACGCCGAGATCGGCCGCGACCTGTTCGTCTCGGAGGACACCGTCAAGACGCACGCGCGGCGCATGTTCCGCAAGCTCGGCGCCCGCGACCGGGCCCACGCGGTGGCCGAGGCCTTCCGCTCGGGACTCGTCTGCTAGCCCGCATCCACTGTGGACCGACGCGAGTCCCGCCTGGCAGGACGGGATACAGCGCGGTCCGCCACCTCGCGACCAGGCGCACCGGTCAGTGGGAACCGGCCAGCGCCAGCAGGACCTCGTCGCTTCCCGGAGCGGCGACGAGCTGCAGCCCGACCGGCAGGTCTTCGACCGTGCCGGCGGGCAGGGCGAGCCCGGGCGCACCGGACAGCCCTGCGATGCACGTCAACCGCACGATGGCCTCGCGATCCGGCTCCTCACCGACCAGCGGCGCGGGGCCGGGCGCGGCGGGGATCGCCAGCGCGGTGCCCTCGGGGAGCCGATCCCTGACGAGCGCCACCACGCCGCTGCGGACCCGCTGCGCCCCCGTGACGTCGGCGCCGACGAGCTTCGACGCGTTCGCGAAGCGCGCCTTGACACCCGGCTCGAACTCGGGCCGGGACGCCTCGATCCACGCGCCGTGCGCCTGCCACGCCTCCCATGCCTGGAGCGCCGCGTAGGCCCGGCGCGCCGACTCGAGGGGCGTGACACCGCCCGCGGCGCCGTCGTGCTCGAGCCCGAAGTGCGGGTCGTCGAAGAACGGCGTGGTGTCCACCTCGAGGCCGAGCGCCTCGACGGCGGGCATCACGGCGTCGCGGGTCGCCGCGGGCAGCTCGTCCCAGATGTCGCGCGGCGCGAGCAGCCTCGTGACGGGCGCGTGCGCCTCCTCGGGCTCGCCGAGGAGCACCGCCATCGCGAGGCGCAGCGTATGCGCGTCCCGCGCCAGCACGCCGGCGGTGTCGAACGTGGGCGCGAGCGGGACGACGCCCTCGAGGCTCACCCGCCCGTGCGTGGGCCGCAGCCCGTACAGCCCGCAGTACGACGCCGGCACCCGGATCGACCCGCCGGTGTCGGTGCCGAGCCCGATGTCCGCGAGCCCCAAGGCGACCGCGGACGCCGAGCCCGACGACGACCCGCCGGGCACGCGCCCGGGCGCCGCGGGGTTCTCCGGCGTGCCGTAGTGGAAGTTCGAGCCGTTGAGGCTCCACGCGAGCTCGTCGGTGATCGCCTTGCCGACCACCCGCGCGCCCGCGCCGCGCAGCAGCGCGACCGCCTCGGCGTCGGCCTCCGCGGGCGCATGCGTCTCCAGCCAGCGCGGATTGCCCGCGCCCGTGGCCGTCCCGGCCAGGTCGAACAGGTCTTTGACGGCCAGGCGCAGGCCTTCGAGCGGCCCGGGGCCGCCGAGGTCCTCCACGAGGGCGATGAACGGGTCGGTCATGGCGCTTCAGTCTCCTTGCGGGCGGCGGGGGTCGGCGGTGAGGTCGAGGTCCTTCGGCAGCGTGACGTGGGCGCCCTTGACGAGGTCGACGACCTGCGAGATCCGCACGTCGACCGCCGCGCTCAGGTACGCGAGGGCGACGGGCCCGGGCAGGCCGTGCCGCTCCCGCAGGAACGCCAGCGCGGCCCGCGTCGCCTTGCGGACCGCCTCGTCCAGGTCCTCGTCGAGCCCTGTCGTGATCCAGTGTTCCCCGGTCTCGGCGTACGGCCCGCCAAGGGCCGCGGCGAGTCTCCTCACAGCGGGGTCGGCGTGGACCGTCAGCCGCAGGGTCGCGCGCAGGGGCGCCTCGAACGCGGTGAGCGCGACCTCGCCGTCGCCCTGCGAGAAGTGCGGGTCGCCGGTCGAGAACGACGCGCCGGGCACCGCGACCGGCAGGTACAGCTTCGATCCGGCGCCGAGGAGCCGGATGTCGAGGTTCCCGCCGTGCGGGCCGGGCGGCACGGAGTGCACGGGCGCCTCGGTCGCGGGCGCGGTGCCCATGATCCCGAGGAACGGGGCGAGCGGGAACCGCAGCGACCTGCCGTCGCCGGCGGGGATCACGCCGCGCCCGGCCCCGTCGACCGTCGCGACGACGGAGACGTTCTCCTCGCCGAGCGGGTACTCCCCGGCGAGCGCGCCGCGCCCGTGCCGGTTGCTGACCACACCGTACGGGGCGCGCCGCTCCAGCTCCAGCACCTCGACCTCGAGCACGTCGCCGGGCTCGGCGCCCTCGACGTGCACGGGACCGGTGACGACGTGCGGCCCGGCGCCGGGGCCGCGGACGCACTCGCGGGCGATCAGCGCGGCGTCCTCCAGGACCTCGCCGATCCCGTTGGCGCCGAAGAACGCCTTCGGGTCGCCGCCCTGGTCCTCGAGGAGTCCTTCGTGGCTGACGGTGTCGACGCACACGGTCTGGCCCGACCGCATCCGCAGGACCGGCGCGCTGGCGGCGTTCGGCAGCAGCCCCCAGTTCACGGTCTCGGGCCGGGAGGGCAGGTAGTGGTCGGCGCGGCCGCAGGCGGCGAGCGGCTGGAGGAGCGTCATGAGGAGGCACCGCGTTCCGGGGGCGAGGGAGTGTATACGAGAATGGTGGGCCTGATCGTAGTGGAGGATCTCATGGCTGGCGACAAGGGGCCGCGGCGCGCTCCGCAGGAGGCGGTGCGGGCCGTCCGCGAGGACATCATCCGGGGCGTGTTCGCACCCGGTGAGCGGTTGACCGAGGACGCGCTGGCGGCGCGGTACGGCGTCTCCCGCGTGCCGGTGCGCGAGGCGCTGCGGGTGCTGGAGGCGGAGGGGTTCGTCGAGGCCAAACCCTATGTGGGCGTGTTCGTCAGGGAGCTGAGCGAGGCGGAGGCGGAGGACCTGCTGGAGCTGCGCTCGGTGATCGAGCCGATGTGCGCGGCCCGCGCGGCCCGCAACCGCACGCCCGAGCAGCTGGGGCGCCTGAAGGAGCTGGTGAGCCTGGGCTGGGACGCGGTGCGCGACGGCCGCCTGGAGGAGGTCCCGCGCCTGAACTCGCGCTTCCACGAGGTGATCGCCGAGGCCTCCGGCTCCGAGGTCCTGGGGCAGATGATCCGCCAGCTCAGCCAGAAGATCGCGTGGGTCTACGCGGTGGGGCTGACGCTCCGCGCGGAGGACTCGTGGCGCGAGCACGAGGAGATCCTCGCGGCCCTGTCGGCGGGCGACGCCGACCGCGCGTCGGCCCTGCTCGGCCAGCACATCCTCCGGGCCACCACCGCGTACCGCAGGCGGGTGCGGACGGAGGCCGGCGACCCGATCGGGTGACATCGGGGCCGGTTGGCGGTGTTCTTGTCGGACCCGTCGGCAATGCTGGCGGCTACGGTCCCCTCTGGGTGGGTGGGGGCTAGGGATGGTCTATACGGCCCGGACCGTAGCGCTAGAAGGAGATTCGCGAACGCTGCCGGGCCGCCTCGCTACCACCCTCGCGAACCGTTGTATACGATTGGGTCCGCCGTGCCTCCCGGAAGGACTCCATGGACCCTCAGCATCTCGCCCTGCTCGTCGCCGCCGGTTTCGGCGCGGGCGTCTGCAATGCGCTCGCCGGGGGCGGGAGCCTCCTGACGTTCCCGGCGCTCCTGGCCATCGGCATGCCGCCGGTCGCGGCCACCGTCACGAACGCGGTCTCGGTGTGGCCCGGCTACATCGGCAACGCGGTGGCGCTGCGCTCGCACCTGCCGTCGTTCCGCCCGCTCCTGCCGCGCCTGGTCGCGCTCGCCGCCGTCGGCGCGGTCACCGGCACGGTGGCCCTGCTCGCGGCCCCGCCTGAGGTCTTCACCGCGCTGGTGCCGTTCCTGATCCTCTCGGCCACGGCCCTGTTCGCGTTCCAGCCGCTCATCACCCGGCGCCTCGCCGCGAGCGGCGGCGCCTCCGCGCCGCTGCTGTACTGCGGCGTGTTCATCGGCGGCGCGTACGGCGCGTACTTCAACGGCGGCATGGGGATCGTGTTCCTCACCGCGCTCGCGCTCGGCCTCGACGCCGCCATCGGGCGCCTCAACGGCCTCAAGGCCCTGCTCACCCTGACCGCCGGGACCACCGCGATGATCTCCGTCGCGATCTTCGGCCCGGTCCAGTGGCTCGCCGTCCTCGTCCTCGCGCCCGCCTGCCTCCTCGGCGGGATCGCGGGCGCGAAACTCGCCGACCGGCTCAAGCCCATCGCCTTCCGCGTCCTCGTCATCGCCTTCGGCACCGCCGCCGGAACCGCGATGCTCCTCACCTGACAGCGATACCTGACAGCGATCCACCCTATTGCGGAGAGGACCGCGTCCTCCGCCCGCCCGCCCCGGCGGCCGACGCGGAGCCGGTCCTCCCCGGAAAGGAACGACCCCATGACCGACCTCCTCCTCAAGGGCGGCCGCCCCTGGACCCCCGGCGAGCCGCTCGCGCCCGCCGACATCGCGATCGCCGACGGCCGCATCGCCGCGGTCGCCCCGGACCTGGAAGCCGAAGGCGCCCAGGTCATCGACCTCGACAGCGCCACCGTCATCGACCTCGAAGGCGCCATCGTCCTCCCCGGCCTCGTCGACGCCCACTGCCATCTCGACAAGACCATGTTCGGCGGGCCGTGGGTCCCCAACACCGGCGGCCGCACCCTCGAAGGGCGCATCCGCAACGGCGAGGGCCGCCGCGCCGAGCTCGGCGTGCCCAGCCCCGACTACGCCGCGAACCTGCTGTCCGCGATGGTCGCCGCCGGGACCTCGGTCGTGCGCAGCCACATCGACATCGACCCCGAGGTGGGCCTCGGCGGCGTCGAGGCCGTGCGGGAGGCCGCGGCCCGCCTCGCAGGCCGCGTCGACGTCGAACTCGTCGCCTTCCCCCAGGGCGGCCTGCTCACCCGGCCCGGCGTCCCCGCGCTCCTCGAAGCGGCCCTGCGGGACGGCGTCGAGGTCGTCGGCGGCCTCGACCCGGCCGGGTTCGACCGCGACCCCGCCGGCCAGCTCGACCTCCTCTTCGACCTCGCGGAGCGCCACGGCGCCAAGATCGACGTGCACCTCCACGACCAGGGCCTCCTGGGCGCGTGGGAGTACGAGCTCATCATCGAGCGCACCAAGGCCACCGGGATGGCCGGGCGCGTCGCCATCAGCCACGCGTACGCCATGGGCGGCCTCGAACCCGACCACCAGCGCCGCATCGCCGACGCGCTCGCCGAGGCGGGGGTCGCGATGATCACCTGCGCCGTCGGCGGCGCGCCCGTCGTCCCGGTGCGGCTCATGGCCGAGGCCGGCGCGCGCCTGGCGATCGGCAACGACGGCATCCGCGACCTGTGGACGCCGTACGGCGACGGCGACATGCTGCGCCGCGTCAACCAGGTGTCCTTCCGCGACCGGCTTATGTCCGACCCCGAGATCGAGCTCGCCCTCGCGGCCGGGACCCACGGCGGCGCGGCCGTCCTCGGGCTCGAGCGGTACGGCCTCGCGGTCGGATGCAATGCCGACCTGCTGGCCGTGAACGCCTCGGCCCCAGCGGAAGCCGTGGTCGGCGTGCCGCCGCGGCGCCTCGTCGTCAAGGGCGGCGCGGTCGTCGCCCGCGACGGCGTCCTCAGTGCTCCGCACAGCCCATGATCCGCGAGTGATCGTATACGAAATCTCGGCGTAACCGGTCCGATCACGGCCCGCAATGGTATACCGATAGAAATTGAGCCATGAACGCACGGCTCAACTCCGGACACGGCGTGGCGCCGGGTCATGTATACGACTGCCTGAGGCGGTCGCGATGAGCATCGACCCGGCCCTCGCCTTCCGCGGGACCTCGCTGACCTTCGCGAACGGCACCCGCGCGCTCGACGGCATCGACCTGGAGATTCGCCCCGGCGAGTTCGTCTCCCTCGTCGGCCCCTCCGGCTGCGGCAAGTCCACGATGCTCCGGCTCGCCGCCGGGTTCGAGACCGCCACCGCCGGATCGGTCGAGGTCGGCACCCGCCGCCTCGGGTACGTCTTCCAGGAGTCGACGCTCCTGCCCTGGCGCACGGTCGCCCGCAACGTCGAGCTCCCCGCCGAACTCGCCGGCGTCCCCAAGGCCGAGCGGCGCGAAGCGGCCGCCGACGCCATCGCCCGGGTCGGCCTGGCGGGCTTCGAGAAGCACCGCCCCTCCCAGCTCTCCGGCGGGATGCGCATGCGCGCCTCCATCGCCCGCGCCCTCACCATGCGCCCCGAGCTGTTCCTCTTCGACGAGCCGTTCGGCGCCCTCGACGAGATCACCCGCCAGCACCTGAACTCCGAGGTCGGCACCCTCTTCTCGCGCGACGGCTTCGCGGGCGTCTTCGTCACCCACTCGGTCCCCGAGTCGGTGTTCATGTCGACCCGCGTCGTGGTCCTCACCGGGCGGCCCGGCGTCGTCGCCGCGAACATACCCGTCCCGTTCGACTTTCCGCGCGACCCCGAACTCCGCTACACCGCGGCGTTCGCCGACATCGCCGCCGAGGTCTCGGCCGCCCTGCGCGGCGCCAAGCAGGAGGCCGCCGCATGACCGCCACCCTCGAAGCCCCCGTCCGGGACGCCGCGACCGAGGCGCCCCGGCGCCCGCGCCGCGCGTGGCCCTTCACGACCGCCCCGGTCCGCGTCGCCGCGCCGATCGCCGTCTTCGTCCTCGTGATCGCGGCCTGGGCCGCCGCCAGCCACCTCCTCGTCCCCGAGGCCTCCCGGTTCCTGCTGCCCTCGCCCGAGGCCGTCATCGCCCAAGGGCTCCTCGACCCCGTGGCGCGCACCGAGATCCTCACCGCCCTGTGGAACACCGTGCAGGTCGCCCTGTGCGGACTCGTCATCGCGATCGTGCTCGGGACCGTGTTCGCGGTCGTCATGAGCCAGGCCCGCTGGGCCGAGTTCTCCCTCTACCCGTACGCGGTCGTGCTCCAGACCGTGCCGATCCTCGCCGTGGTGCCGCTCTTCGGGTTCTGGTTCGGCTACGAGTTCGGGTCCCGCGTCATCGTCTGCGTGATGGTCTCCCTGTTCCCGGTCATCACCAACACCCTCTTCGGCCTCAAGTCCGTGGCCCCCGCCGAGCACGACCTGTTCACGCTCCACGGCGCGAACCGCCTGCAGCGCCTCCTGAAGCTCCAACTGCCCGCCGCCCTGCCCGCGATGATCTCCGGGTTCAAGATCTCCGGCGGCCAGGCCGTGATCGGCTCCATCGTCGCCGACTTCTTCTTCCGCCAAGGGGTCCCGGGCGTCGGCCGCATGATCGACGTCTACCGCCAGCGCCTCGCCACCGAGGAGCTCCTGACCGCCCTGCTCCTGTCGTCGCTCGTGGGCCTGTGCCTGTTCTGGGCGTTCGACCTCCTCGCCGGACGCGTCGACCGCATGCACGGCAAGCGATAGCGACCCTCGCCACCGAACGCCGCTCCGCTGCACCCCGCCGGACCCGGCGTGAACCCCGCCGAACCCGGCGACCCGACCCACCCCGCGCGCCCTCCCACCGCCGCGAGCGCGCCCCTCACCGACCCCGCACACCGACACGCCCGACCCCCGCTCAAGGAGATCCCATGCACCGCAGACTCACCGCCGCCGCGGCGGTCGCGACCGGCGCGAGCCTCCTCGCCGCCTGCACCGCCACCGCCACCGACGTGCCCGCCCCCACCGGCGAAGGCGTGCTCGCCGACATCTGCCCCGCCACGATCGTCATTCAGACCGACTGGTTCGCCACCCCCGAGCGCGCCGCCGCCTTCCAGCTCGTCGGCCCCGACGGGACCGTCGACGTCGCGAAGGGCGCGTACACCGGCCCGCTCGGCGACACCGGCGTCAACGTCGAGGTCCGCCTCGGCGGCCCCTTCCTCGGCGGCCAGCCCGTGCCCGCGCAGATGTACCAGGACCCCGAGATCACCCTCGGCTTCGTCCCGACCGACGACGCCGTGCGCGCCAACGCCGAGTTCCCCGTCACCGGCGTGTTCGCCTCCCTGGAGATCACCCCGCAGATCGTCATGTTCGACCCCGCCACATACGACGTCGAGTCCTGGGACGACGTCAAGGCCACCGGCGCCCCGATCGTCTACACCGAGGGCAAGGTCTTCATGGACTACCTGATCGCCCAGGGGTATGTCGACCCGTCGCAGGCCGACGCGTCCTTCGACGGCACCCCGAGCCGCTTCGTCGCCGAGGGCGGCGCGGTCATGCAGCAGGGGTACGTCTCCAACGAGCCCTACCGCTGGGAGCACGACGTCGAGGGCTGGATGAAGCCCACCGACTACCTCATGATCGACGACGCCGGGTACGAGATCTACCAGCACGCGTGGTCGGTGCGCTCGGGCGAGCTCGAGGAGCTCGCGCCGTGCCTCACCGAGCTGGTGCCGATGCTCCAGCAGGCCCAGATCGACTACGTGACCGACCCCGAGCCGGTCAACGAGGCGATCCTCCGCATCGCCGAGACCATCCCCGACGGGCCCCCGATCACCTTGGAGGGCAACGCGGACTCCGTCGAGGTCCAGCTCGCCGAGGGCATCGTCTCCAACGGCCCCGACGCCACCCTCGGCAACTTCGACACCGAGCGCGTCGACCGCGTCATCGCCGCGGTCCTCCCCATCTTCGAGGGCTACGGCGAGACGATCCCCGCTGGGATCGCCGCCGACGACATCGTCACCAACGAGTTCATCGACCCCGCCATCGGACTCCAGTGACCCGCCTCGACGCCATCACCGGGGCGAGCCTCCCCGGCGGCCCGGCCGACCTGATCCTCAACGGGGACCGGGTCGGCCGGGCCGCGCCTCCGGGCACTGTGGACATTCTGGCTGTGAGCGGATCTGCCGCGCACCGCGTCTCCGCGGACTTCTCCGCGTCCGGCGGCCCCGCCAAGGCCGGCCCGGCCGTTCCCCATACCGTCGGCCCCGACACCGCCGTCCCCGACACCGCCGTTCTTGATGCCGCCGGCCGTGTCGTGCTGCCCGCCTTCGTCGACGCGCACGTGCACCTCGACAAGGCCTTCCTCCTCGACCCGATCGCCCGCGAACTCGCGGCCGAAGGCGCCGAACCCACCGCCGACCTGAACGACGCCATCGCGACCGTGGCGAGGCTCCGGCCCCGCCTCGGGCCCGACGTCGTCCGCGCCGGCGCGCAGCGCGCCGTCGACACGCTGGTGCGCAACGGCACCCTCGCCGCCCGCGCCATGGTCGAACTCGACCCGGCTGTCGGCCTCGACCTCATGGACCTCCACGCCGACCTCGCCGCCCGCAACGCCGGCCGCATCGACCTCCAGCTCACCGCCTTCCCCCAGCGCGGCCTCGAACTCCCCGGCAACCGCGAACTCCTCAAGGGCGCCATGGCCTCCGGCGCCGACGTCGTCGGCGGCTGCCCGTACGTCGACACCGACCCGGCCGCCCACCTCGACGTCGTCTTCGACCTCGCCCAAGCCCACGGCGCCCCCGTCGACCTCCACCTCGACTTCGGCGACGACCCCGACGCCTCGCTCATCGGCCTCGTCGTCGAGCGCACCCGCGCCGCCGGCATGCAGGGCCGCGTCGCCATCGGCCACGTCACCACCCTCGCCGCCATGGACCCCGACACCGCCGACCGGGCCTTCGACGCCCTCGCCGACGCCGGGATCGCGCTCGCTGTCATGCCCGCCACCGACCTCTACCTGGCCGGGCACGCCCGCGACGCCAGCGCCGGCCACGCGACCCGCCCGGTAGCCCCGATCCTGCGCGCCGCCCGCGCCGGCGTCACGGTTGCGATCACCAACAACAACCTCTGCAACCCGTTCGCGCCCTACGGCAACGGCAGCCAGCTCCAGGCCGCGTGGCTCGCGGGCCTGCTCTTCCGCGCCGCCACCGCCGCCGACCGCGCGGTCCTCATCGACGCGATCACCGCGAACCCGGCCCGCATCCTCGGCCTGCCCGTCCACGGGCCCTTCCCGGGCGCGGCAGCCGATCTCGTCGTCCTCGATGCCCCGACCGCCGACGAGGCCGTGCTCCAGAGTGCCCCGGTCGCGGCCGTTATTCGCGCCGGCGTCCTCCTCGACCGCACGCGCTGACAACGGAGGACAGCGCAATGCGCGCGAAACCGCTACGCTGAGGACAATCCGATTCCGCCGCTCCCCGACACCCCCCGAGCGAGGCGAATTGTCCGATCCGTATGCCCACGACGCCGACCGGTACTGGAGCGACGACCACCCCGTCCTCGAACTCCTGCGGGCCCGCGCGGGCACCGCGCCCGGCGCGCGCCCCGACGGCTGCAAGCTCGGCCTCGCCGTCGAAGGCGGCGGGATGCGCGGCGTCACCTCCGCCGCGATGCTCGTGGCCCTCGACGACCTGGGCCTGCGGGGCGCGTTCGACGCCGTGTACGCCACCTCCTCGGGCGCGATCAACGCCGCGTACTTCCTCGCCGGCGGCGACTGCTGGTACCCGCTCACGATCTACTTCGACGACCTCGCCACCAACCGGTTCGTGGACCTGCGGCAGATGTTCACCGGCCGGCCCGTCCTCAACCTCGACTACGCCTTCGGCGAGGTCCTGGAGACCGTCAAGCCCCTCGACTTCGAACGGGTCCTCAAGAGCCCCGTCGAACTCCACGTCGTCATCAGCGAGGTCGACTCCCTCGCCGCCATCGGCCCCCACGAGTTCGAGTCCAGAGAGGACCTGAAGTCGGCGCTCAGGGCGAGCTGCTGGATGCCCGTGGCCGTCCCCGGCGCCGGCGTCTTCCGCGGCGAGCGCGTGCTCGACGGCGGCGTGCTCACCGCCCACCCGCACCTCGCCGCCATAGAGGACGGCTGCACCCACGTGCTCTCCCTGAGCACCAAGCCGATCAAGCCCCCGCCCCCGCGCCTGACCCCCGGCCGCCGCTACTCCGTGGCCTACCTCGAACGCCTCCGCCGGGGCCTCGGCAAGGCCTACGCCGTCTCCCAGGCCCGCTACCGCGAGCAGCGGCGGCGGCTGCAGCGCTGGATGATCGCCCCAGGCGACGGCGTCCAGGTCCTCGACCTCGCGCCGCTGCCGTGGATGCGCGAGGTCGCCAACGGCACCAAGTCCCGCGACGCGCTCGTCACCGCCGCCCGCGAGGCCCACGCCGTCATGGCCGCCGCCGTCCAGGGCGTCCCGGTCCAGGAGCTCCGCGACGGCTCCTTCCGGTCCGTGCCCCGCATCACCACCGTGAGGACCGCCGATGGCCGACGCATCGGTTGACGTCCTCACCGCCGCCTGCGCCCACCTCACCGGGCGCGCCGAGCACCGCGACGCCGTGCGCGAGATCGACCGGTGGGACGCCGAGGACTGGCGCGCCGCCCTCCTCGACGTGCCCCTGGACGAGCGCGCCTACGCCGACCGCTTCGCCGTCGAGCGCCACGTCCAGATGGACGCGCTCTGGGCCTGGTGGTCCGAGCCCGGCGCCGACGGGCCGGTGACCCCCGAGACCGCCGGCTTCCTCGGGTTCCTCTTGCTCACGCTCATCTCCATGCACCGCTCCGACCGGATGCGCTACCACGGGGAGGCCTACGAGCACGGCGAGATCGCCGGCGCCTCGCCCGACGAGCTGTGCGGCGCGCTCGTCGCCGACCCGCGCGTGCAGCGGGCAGTCGAGCGCCTCTACGCGCCCGCCGAAGGGGACGAGGCCGAGCGCGCCTGGAACACGATCGACTTCGCCACCATGCGGTTCCACCGCCACGGCACGACCTCCGTCATCGTCACCGTCGACTCGATCGCCCCGCCCGCCGGCCGCGCCTCCCACTACGCCCTCAAATGCCTCATCTACCCGTATCTGCGCATCCCCGCGATCGTCAAGGCCACCAAGGACTACCAGCACGAGTTCGGCGGCGTCCGCCCCGAGGGCTCCACGCTGGTCACCGTGTGGGCCAGCCACTCCAGCTGGGTCCTCATGGACTTCGTCAAGGGCGTCACCCTCGCCGACCACCTCCGCGAGATCGCCAAGGGCCGCAGGGAGCCCCGCTCCGAGATCGTGCGCCCCGTCGACGTGCGGCAGCTCCGCGTCCTCGGCACCGCGCTCCTCGACGCGATGGCCGAACTCGCCGAGAAGGTCGGCCACCACAACGACCTCACGCCCTCCAACATCATCGTGCAGGACGACGGCGTCGGCTCGCCCGAGATCCGCCTCATCGACCTCGGCGTCAACTTCCTCCACACCCGCACGCTCGTCGGCGCCGAGTCCCGCGAGTCCGTCTACGTCGCACCGGAGGTCAAGGCCAAGGGGAGCGGCGGCCACAACGCCGACCTGTACTCGGTCGGCATGGTGCTCATCGCGATCGGCGGCATCCCCCACAGCGCCCCCGGCACCGTCCCCGACCAGTTCTACGTCGCCTCCATCGGCCTCGCGCGCCTCCTCGAAGACCTCGTCGACGCCGACCCGAGCCAGCGGCTCGTCGTCTGCGGCCTCGAAGCCGACACCGACGCCGCCACCAGCGCCGGCCGCTTCACCGAGATCCGCGACCTCTTCGCGCGCGAGATCGAGGTCCTCGAAGCGGCCGAGCCCGACCGGTTCGCGAGCCGCTACCAGCGCGTCAAGAACGCCCTCCCCGGCGCGGGCGCCGTCGAGCGCCAGCGCAAGATCTGGAAGGTCCGCCGCCGCCAGGCCGAAGCCGCCGACGGCGCGCTGCGCCCGATGCAGGCCCACCACCTGCGGCAGGCGAAGGGCCTCAAGCGCTGGGCCATCGCGTGCTCGTGGATGTCGTGGGTGACGCTCGCGCTCGTGCTCACCTGGTGGTCGCGGGACCTCGACCTGTTCTGGCAGGCGAAGTGGGTCGAGTACGGCAACGCGATCTTCAACCGATCGGGGGACGGCATCCCCGTCCTCGACGACGTGCGGGCCGCGGACTACCCGATCCCGGACGCGTGGGACAACCTGCCGGTGCGGATCGTCGGTATCACGTACGCGCTGCCGGGCATGCGCCTGTACATGAACATCTTCGCCGACATGACGCCCCGCTCGGCGTTCCGCCGACGCGGCTGGGTCGGTGCGCGCACCGCGGCCGCCGCGTTCATGATGCGGGCCGCGGCGGTCTTCCCGACCGTGTACATCCTGCTGCCGACCCTGGTGCAGCGCAAGTGGTGGGTGATCTGCTGCCCGCTGGGGATCATCACCGTGGCGACGATGATCTCCGCCTGCCTGTGGTTCGCGCGCGACGCGAACGCGCGGGCGCGCGCCTGGAACGGCGGGCGGGGCCTCTCGACGGTCCCCAAGGGCGAGATCCCGACCCTGGAGCGCCTCGCGGCGTGGGCCCCCGCGGCGTGGCTGTACGCGCTGCCGGTGGTCATCGTCGGGGTCTTCCTCTACAGCGACCTGCTGCAGGACGAGCTCATGTACGCCATCGCGATCGGGCTCATCAACATCGGCATCTGGTACTTCAAGAACACCGGCACCGACGCCCCGTACGTGCGCGCCGGCCTCACGCGGGCGATCCTCGCCGCCGAGCGCCTCGACGTGCTGCGGGCGAGAGAGGCCGCGCGCACCCCGGCGCCGCGCGCCGAGGAGCGGGCGAAGACGGCGGTGGCGGAGGGCGCGGCCTGAGCTGCGGCCGCCCCGAGGACGCCGTCGCTCCTGGAACGCCGCTGCTCCCAGGGCCGTGCCTGCTTTTAAGGCCGTGCCCGCTTCTAAGACCGCGCCCGCCCCTAAGACCGTGTCCTCGCCGTGCGTCTTCAGCCAGCAGTCCGAGAACCCGCGGGCGTAGTCCCAGGTCACATAGTGTGCCGGGTCGGGATCGAAGGCCGGCTCGTGGACCTGCGCGCAGTTGGCCTCCAAAAGGCCGCGGAGGTTCGCCATGAGCAGGCCCCACGTGAAGTAGTGCGGTTCGTCGCAGTCGGCGCAGTCGACGACCACCCCCCGAAGGCCCTGCGGCTGCAGCACCTTCTCGAACATCTCCAGTTCATGGAGGTCTTCGAGGAGGTCGGCGCGGTCGTCCTCGTCCAGTTCGGGTTCGAACGGGGCGAGCGCCTCCGCGTGGTCGGGATCGTCGGCGAACGGGTCGCGAGGCTCCTCATACACGCTTCCAGCCTAACGCCCTGTGACGACGACGCCGGGTGAGCGGCGCGGGACTCCCGGATGCGTGCCACCATCGCAATCGGGTGCTGACACGTGCCCCGGCGCTCGTTAGCATGGGCCGCAGGTAACCCCGACGGATGCGAGGAGACGGGCACATGGACGACAACTTCGGCGAGAACGTGGAAGAGGTCTTCGACGACCTGGTGGACGGCGTGTCGGACATCGTCACCGACATCGACGCCACCGAGGTGTGGGAGGACGTCAGCGACGGCGCCGGCGAGGCGTGGGACGCGGTCGCCGACAGCGACGTGGTCGACACCATCTCCGAGGAGGCGGGCGACCTCTTCGAGTAGCCCCCGACCGACCCCTGTTCACTCTCAGCGGCCCCGAGGACACCGTCCGCGGGGCCGTCCTGTCATCCGCTGACAGGACGCCCAGGTCTTCGCCGTGAATCACACCCCAGGGGACGTGTGCGACGCGGGGCGACGCACGTTACGGCACTACCATTGGCCCATGGCGTTCTCAGGGGATTTCGGAAATCAAGGGCTCGAAGGCGCTGCCGGCGAGCGTGTCGGAGGCACCACGGTGCCCATGGGCTCGGCCGGCGCCATTCCGCTCGGCCTCACCTATGACGACGTGCTGCTGCTGCCCGGCGAGTCCGACGTCGTTCCGGCGGGGGTCGACACCTCCTCCCAGCTCACCCGCAACATCCGCATCTCGGTGCCGCTCCTGACCGCGCCGATGGACACCGTCACCGAGGCCCGCATGGCGATCGCCATGGCCCGCCTCGGCGGCCTCGGCATCCTCCACCGCAACCTCCCCGCGGAGGAGCAGGCCCAGCAGGTGGACCTCGTCAAGCGCTCCGAGTCCGGCATGGTCGCCGACCCGGTCACGTGCTCGCCCGAGGACACCCTCGGGCAGGTCGACAAGCTCTGCGGCCGGTACCGCATCTCCGGCCTCCCGGTCACCGACGAGAAGGGCAAGCTCGTCGGCATCATCACCAACCGCGACATGCGCTTCGAGACCGACCACTCCGTGAAGGTCGCCACCGTCATGACCAGAGAGAACCTGGTCACCGCGCCCGAGGGCGTCTCGCAGGACGAGGCGCTCGAACTGCTCAAGCGGCACAAGATCGAGAAGCTCCCGATCGTCGACGCCGACGGCTACCTGCGCGGCCTCATCACCGTCAAGGACTTCGCCAAGCGCGAGGAGTTCCCGAACGCGTCGAAGGACGGCTCCGGGCGCCTCCGCGTCGGCGGCGCCATCGGCGTCGGCGAGGACCAGTACGCGCGCGCCGGGCAGCTCGTCGAGGCTGGCGTCGACCTCCTCGTGGTCGACTCCTCCCACGGGCACTCCCGCGGCGTGCTCGACATGATCGCCTCGATCTCCAAGGACTTCGGCCACAAGGTCGACATCATCGGCGGCAACATCGTCACCGCCGGCGCGGCCGCCGCGATGATCGAGGCGGGCGTCGACGGCATCAAGGTCGGCGTCGGGCCCGGCGCGATCTGCACCACCCGCGTCGTCGCGGGCGTGGGCGCGCCCCAGGTCTCCGCGATCATGGACACCGTCCGCGTCGCCCGCGAGCGCGGCGTCCCCGTCATCGCCGACGGCGGCATCCAGTACTCCGGCGACATCGCCAAGGCCATCGTCGCCGGCGCCTCCACCGTCATGATGGGACAGCTGTTCGCCGGCTGCGCCGAGAGCCCCGGCGAGCTGATCTACATGAACGGCAAGCAGTTCAAGTCCTACCGCGGCATGGGCTCCCTGGGGGCCATGCAGTCCCGCGGCCAGGCGAAGTCCTACTCCAAGGACCGCTACTTCCAGGACGCGGTCGACTCCAACGACAAGCTCGTCCCCGAGGGCGTCGAGGGCCAGGTCCCCTATCGCGGCACCCTCGCACAGGTGGTCTACCAGCTGGTCGGCGGTCTGCGCATCGCGATGGGCTACACCGGGGCCGGTACCATCGAGGGGATGCATGAGCGCGGGCGTCTGGTCCGGATCACCGCTGCGGGACTCAAGGAGAGCCACCCGCACGACATCCAGATGACCGTGGAAGCGCCCAACTACCACACGCGGTAGTCGGGCCCGGTAGGAGGAGAGACTGTGCGGGAATTGGTCGAGATCGGCCCCGGCAAGATCGTGGCGCGCGGCTGGCGGCTGTCCGAAGTGGCGCTCGTGCCGACCCGGCGCACCAGGGACATCGACGATGTCTCCACCGAATGGCAGCTCGACGCCTACCGGTTCGAGATCCCGGCGGTGGGGCATCCGTCCGACGCGACGATGAGCCCCGCGTCCGTGATCGAGATGGGCCGCCTCGGCGGCCTCGGCGTCCTGAACGGCGAGGGGCTCTGGTGCCGCTACGTCGACCCGACGTCGCTGCTCAAGGAGCTCGCCGACACGCCTGCGGAGAACGCCATCGAGCGCCTCCAGGAGATCTACGCCGAGCCGGTGAAGCCCGAGCTCATCGCCGAGCGGATCGCCGAGATCCGCGCCGGCGGGATCACCACGGCGATCCGGTTCAGCCCGCAGCACACGGCCGAGCTCGCGCCGCTCGCGGTCGAGGCCGGCGTGGACCTGCTGGTCATCCAGGGCACCATCGTCTCGGCGGAGCACGTCTCCTCCGGCGGCGACGTCCTGAACCTGAAGCAGTTCATCGCGGACCTCGACATCCCGGTCGTCGTGGGCGGGGCCACGAACTACAAGACCGCCATGCACCTGATGCGCACCGGCGCGGCGGGCGTCATCGTCGGCGTCGGCTCCGACGACTGGTCGACCACCGACACCGTCCTCGGCATCGACGTGCCGATGGCCTCCGCCGTCGTCGAGGCCGCCGCGGCCCGCCGCGACTACCTCGACGAGACCGGCGGTCGCTACGTGCACCTCATCGCCGACGGCGAGATCACCAACTCGGGCGCGATCGCGAAGGCCGTCGCCTGCGGCGCCGACGCCGTCATGCTCGGCTCGATCCTCGCCGACGCCGCCGAGTCCCCGGCCGCCGGCGCCTGGTGGCACTCCGCCGCCTCCCACCCGAAGCTGCCCCGCGGCCGCTTCCGCCCCGGCGACTCCGGCGACGTCGAGGTCCCCGACCTCGAGGCCATCCTCTACGGCCCCTCCAACTCCTCCGACGGCTCCCAGAACCTCTTCGGAGGCCTCCGCCGGGCCATGGCCAAGACCGGCTACACCTCGGTCAAGGAGTTCCAGAAGGCCAGCCTGGTCACCGCCTAACACCAAGCCGACTCGGGGCCCGGACGCAGGAGCGCCCGGGCCCCGGCGCGTTCAGCACCCTTGGTGATGAGGAGTGGTGAAGAGGTGAAAGGAGGTGCCGGCGGGATGATCGTACCCAGATCAGCCGTTCGGGTGGGGGTCGGCGAAAACGGGGGAGGGGTTGGTCCGCTTGTCGGGGATTTGTGCCTCCGCACACAGGTATCTGTCAGCTAGGCCACGTATCCTTGCCACCGTGAATCGCACGATCGGCCCCGTTCCCACAAGGAGTGGGGAACAACACAGCCCTGCCATGACGTTGGTGCTGCTGTGACCTGCCCGTTCTGTTCCGTGCCCACTGTGCCGGGCGCGCGCTACTGCCACAACTGCGGCGCGCCCCTGTCACCCGAGGCGACCGCTCCCCAGACGGAGCGGCGCTATGTCACGGTGCTCTTCGGCGACCTCTCCGACTTCACCACCTGGTCCGAGAGCCTCGACCCCGAGCGGGTCTCGTCCGTCACGGACCGGCTGCTCGCGGAGTGCGTGAACGCCGTCAACGAGTTCGGCGGGCACGTCGACAAGCTCACCGGCGACGGCATCATGGCCGTCTTCGGCGCGCCCCTCTCACACGAGGACGACGCCGAGCGGGCCGTGCGCGCCGCACAGGCCATGCAGAAGCGCGTCCGCAGGCTCCTGAAGGCCGAGTCCGGCGGGGGCCTCCCCATCGGCCTGCGCATCGGGCTCCGGTCCGGGCTCGTCGTGGCCGGGATGCAGGCGAACCTCGAGTACACCGTCATCGGCGACACCGTGAACACCGCCGCGCGCATCTGCGCGATCGCCTCCATCGGCACCATCTGGGCCGGCGAGGAGACCATGCGCGCCACGAAGCACGCCGCCTCCTGGCGGCGGCTCACGCCCGTGCGCCTCAAGGGCAAGCGCGAGCCCGTCGAGGTGTTCCAGCTCCTGGGCCTCGAAGACGAGCCAGGGACGCGCGCCAGCCTCGGCGACACCGCCCCGTTCATCGGCCGCGACGCCGAGATCGGGCGCGTGACGGGACGCCTGGAGGCCGTCATCGACCGCGGCGAGCCGCTGGTCCTCATCCACACCGCCGAGGCCGGCATGGGCAAGACCCGCTTCGGCCGCGAGGTCCGCACCCTCGCCACCGAGCGCGGCGCCCGCGTGCTCACCGTCCGGGTCGCGCCCTACGGGGAGGCCCGCCGGTTCGGGCCGCTCGCCGACCTCGTGCGCAAGGCCGCCGGCCTGCGCTTCGACGACGACCGGGCCACCGCCGAGGCCAAGCTCCGGCGGATCGCCGACGGGCACCCCGACCACGGCGAGTGCCGCCTGAACATCACGCTCCTGCTCGGCCTCCTCGGCCACGGCCGCCCCGGCGCGGCCGACCGGGTCGGCGGGTTCACCGGGCAGCAGTCCGACGCGTACACGATCCCCGAGGCCGTCGCCGAGCTCATCACGCACATGTCGACGCACGGGCCGCTCGTGCTCATCATCGACGACCTGCACACCGCCTCCAAGGACGGCATCGACGCCCTCGGCGTCGCGCTCGCGAAGATCCACGGCCCCGTGCTCGTGCTCCTCTACGGCCGCCCCGAGCTCACCCGGTCCTCCGGGGTCCTGACGCGCATCTCCGAGGCCGAGGTCCACCCGCTGCCGCCGCTCGCCGGCGCCGACGCCGCGCGCCTGCTGCGCGAGTTCATCGGCGGCGGCCGCCTCCCGAAGCCCGACGAGGACCGCCTCCTCGGCTTCGCCCAGGGCAACCCGTACTACCTCGCCGAACTCGTCACGCTCCTCACCGAGCAGGGCCTCCTCACCGGCGCCGGCGACCAGTGGCGGCTCGCCGCCGGGTCGCTCACCGGAAAGGTCCTCTCGCGCGACCTCGCGCAGGTCCTCGGCGCCCGCATCGACGCCCTGACGCCGGCCGCCAGGGCCCTCCTGCGCGCCGCGTCGATCTTCGGCGACGCCGTGCCGCCCGAGGCCACGCAGCTCCTCGAGAAGGAGGTCCCCGGCGAGTTCGACCTCGCGCTCCAGGAGCTCCTCGACCGCCGCATGCTGCGCCGCCGCTCCTACGGCGGCTACCGCTTCGTGACGCCGCTGCTGCGCCAGGCCGCCTACGCGCCCATCGGCAAGGCCGACGCCGCGCACGCGCACGCCGAGATCGCCCGCTGGGCCGCCGACACCGAGCTCGAAGGCCAGAGCGCCGACGACCTCGTGGTCTTCCACGCCGAGCAGGCCGTCACCCTCGCCCGCGAGGTCGAGATCGAGGCGATCGACGAGGTCTGGAACGTCCTCCCGCTCGCGGTCGACGCCGTCCGCAAGCAGGCCGACCGCGCCATGGACGCCTCCGAGCCCGAGCGCGCCGTCGCCCTGCTCAACGGCGTCGAGCGCATCGCCACGCTCTCCTCCGACGACCGCCTCCTGCGCGGCCGCGCCCTCACCCGCCTCGGCCGCACCGTCGAGGCCGAGGCCGAGATCGAGGGCCTCGCCATCGACATCGGCCTCATCCCCGCCGAGGACCACGACGACCACGCGCACGGCGACGACCACGACGACCACCCGTCCCCGCGCCTGTTCGGCGACGACTTCCCCGAGGACGCCTCCGAGCTCGTGGCCCAGCTGCTGCTCCTGCGCGGGCGCCTCCACCGCTACAAGGGCGAGCTCGCCGAGGCCCGCGGGGCCTGGACCGCCGCGCTGGCGCTCTCGCGCCGCGAGGGCCTCGCCGGCCCCCGCTGCGACGCCCAGTGCCGCATCGGCCTCCTCGACTTCCTCGCCGGGCACATGTCCGAGGCAGAGGCCCGCTTCCTCGACGCCTACGACGTCGCGTACGGCGTCGGCGACGACAAGCGCCTCGCCTGGGCCCTCCAGCACCGCGCCTGGGTCCTGGTGGCCCGCGGCGACTTCGACGGCGCCGACGAGGTCCTCCGCGAGGCCGCCAAGGCCTTCGCGCGCCAGATGGACCTGGTCGGCCGGGCCTGGGTCCGCGGCGTCTCCGCGTTCGCGCTCCTCATGGCCGGCCGCTTCACCGAGGCGAAGCGCCTCTCGGACGTGTTCATGCCGATCGGCGAGCGCTCGGGCGACGTGTTCGCCGTCGGGCTCCTGCGCGCCATCGGCGCCGCCGCCCAGATCGGGCTCGGCCACCCCGAGGGCGCCGACGCGCTGGCGCGCAAGTCGTTCCGCGACTTCGAGCGGATCGACGACGACTGGGGCCGCGGGTTCGCGAAGTACGTGCGGGCCCTGGCCGCCCGCTCGATCGGCGCGCTCGACCACGCCCTGGACCTCGCCGCGGGCGCGGAGGAGTACGGCGCGAAGACCGGCCACCCGCTCCTCATCAGCCTGGCGCACAACCTGCGGGGCCGCTGCGCCCTCGAAGCGGGCGACCCCGCCACCGCGGAGGCCGCCGCCGAGGAGGCCCTCGCCCTCGTCACTGACGACGTGCTCGAACCCGGCCGCGCGGCCAACACCGCGCTCCTGGCCGACGTGCGCGCCGCCAAGGGCGACCGCGCCGAGGCGCTGCGGATGCTCGAAACCGTTGCGGCTCATTACGACGAGCCGTCCCTGGGCCGGCCGCGCCGGGCCATCGTGGCCCGCTACGCGCTCCTGCTCGACGAGGACGGCCGCCCCGACGAGGCCGCGAAGTGGGCCGCGATCGCGCTGAAGTCCTTCGGCGAAGACCCCGAGGCCACCGCGTGGGCCGCGCACTACCTCGACGCCGCAACGGGATTCGGCGACGAGTGCGAGGGCACCCGGGCAGATGCTGTGCAGTCGGGTGCCGCTCCGATCGGCACCGCGCCCGAGGTCGGGACCGGGAGCCTCGACGGCACCCGCGTGGCGGGAGCCTGAACCGCATGCGCCGCACCGAACGCGTCCGCTCCACCGGTCACAGGAGCCCCGTGGCCGCCGCGGGCGGGGGACGCGACGGGCGGACGGATGCCCCCGCGGCGACCGCCGGAACACCCGTCCTCCCGCGCGCTACACGGGGGATGCGTTCACTATGCGCCACCGGCACTTCGCCCTCGGGAAGCGACATATCATCCGTTCGGCCAGTTATCGCTGGCTCTTCGTCTAGGGGTATACAGAAACGTGGGCGCGTTGCCGTACCGTTATCCGATAGGTCCCATGACTCGGATCCCCCAGGCCCGAGTCGTACTCGCAACGCAGCGGCGCGCTCCCCGGCGCTGACCCGCGCACGACGACCTGAACAGGCTCGACACCGAGTGATGCTTCGGCTTGCACGCCGGCCGAGAACGGAGGAAGTTTCCAGTGGACACCATGTCGTCCTACGGTGCTCCAACCGCTCCCCTCTCCCCGCCGAGAGCCAGGCCCGAGGCCGACCCCGAAGCCCTCCTGCACGGCATCGAGCGGCTCACCGGCTTCAGCGAGATCGACCGCGGCGCCTACTCGACCGTCTTCAGCGCCACGCGCTTCGACGACGGCTCCGAGGTCGCGGTGAAGATCGAGGCCCGGCCCCTCACCGACGACGCCTCCCGCGAGCGGTTCCGCCACGAGGTCCAGACCGCCGGACGCCTCTCCGACCACCCCTGCGTGGTCAAGATGCTCTCCGCCGGCCTCACCCACCAGGCCAACCCGTACGTCGTCATGGAGCGCTGCCGCGGGTCCGTCGCCGACCTGCTGGACCGCCACACGACCATCCCGCCGCACCGCACCATCGAGATCGGCATCCGCATCGCCGACGCCCTCGCCGCGGCGCACGAGGCCGGGATCGTCCACCGCGACATCAAGCCCGCGAACCTCCTGATCGACCACCACGGCCACGCCGTGCTCGCCGACTTCGGGCTCTCCAGCCTCATCCCCGTCCCCCGTCCGGGCGAACGGTTCTCGATGATGGCGACCCCCGCGTACGCGCCCATCGAAGTGTTCCGCATGCAGCACGCCGGCCCCAGCGCCGACGTCTACTCCCTCGCGGCCACGCTGTACGCGATGCTCAGCGGCAACCCGCCGCGCTTCCCCGCCGACGGGGTCCTCGACATCAACGAGGTCGCGGCCCTGTTCGACCAGCCGATCCCGGCGATCCCCGGCATATCGCCCCTGCTGCTCGAGATGCTGCGCACCGCGCTCATCAACAACCCCGACGGGCGCCCGACCGCGGTCGAGTTCCGCGAGTTCCTCGCGAGCATCCCCGAGGCCTCCACCGGGATCATCCCGCGCATCACCGACGACCTGCCGCACGCGCCTTCGCCCGCGTCCCAGGGCCTCTACGGCGCGTACACCTCGCCGCCGACCGAGTTCCGCGAGCCGGCGAACCTCGCCGCGCCCGCTCCCGGCTACGCCGACCTGAACGGCATGCCGGACTCGCCCCAGACGCTCCGCCTGGCCCCCGCCAAGCGCCGCGGCCGCGCCGACGACCCGGAGACGGCCAACCTCGCGCCGTCCGGCCCCCGCCAGAGCGCCCCCGCCGCCGCGCCGGACCGGACCTCCCGCTCCGCCGCGGTCCGTCCGGCCCGCTCGACCGCCGGCGCCGCGCGCGTCCCCAGCCCGCCCGTGAGCCCCCCGGTGAGCCCCGCAGGGCCCCAGGCGCACTCGGGCGGCCTCGGGAACGAGACGGCCCGCTGGGAGGCCTACAGCAAGGACGAGCGCGACGCGCGCCTGCCCGTCCCGGTCGCGCGCAACGAGACCGGCCTGACCCGCCGCGAGCGCCGCCTCCAAGAAGGCGACACCGGCTCCGGTATCGGCCGCCTCATCGGCATGGGCGCGGTCGGCCTGGTCATCCTCGGCCTCCTCATCGCCGGCGGCGTGTGGCTCTTCGGCGGCGGCGACGAGCCGACCGACCTGGCCGCGCAGTCCATGGCCGAGGACTACGTCTCCTCCTGCGCGCTCACCGTCGAAGGCGCCGGCTGCGTCACCGAGCCCGCCTGCTTCGACGCCGAGTTCGGTTCCATCGCATGCGACTCCGCCCACCTGTGGGAGGCGTACGCGACCGGGCAGCTCCCCGAGGGCGTGGCCGACGCCGAGGCCGCCCGCGCCGACGCGACCGTCGCGGCCGCGTGCGTGAACGGCCAGGCCGACGGCGGACCGCTCTCGCAGCTCGTCTCCGGCGACGCGGTCGACTGGACCACCGACGTGTACCTCCCCGGCGACGGCACGTTCCTGTGCGTCGCCCAGCTCAGCGACGGCACGGAGGCCTCCGGCTCGACGTTCGCCCGGGCCGCCGGCTGACCGACCCCCGGAGCGGCATCCCCGCACCGGGGCGGCGCCCGCCCCACCAGGAGCGGCCCCCGGCACACCGACCCGAAGACGAAGGGCCCGGCGCATCGGCGCCAGGCCCTTCGCTGCGGCCGCGCACGGGAGACACTGCGCGGCCCGGGATCAGAACTCCTCGTCGAGGTCGACCTTGCCCTCCACGGCCACTTGGTAGGCGGTCGGCCTGCGCTCGAAGAAGTTCGTCAGCTCCTGCACGTCCTGGAGCGCCATGAACGGGAACGGGTTCTCCGAGCCCCACTTCTTCGGCATGCCGAGGCGCACGAGGCGCTGGTCGGCGGCGTACTCCAGGTACGACTTCATGTCCTTGACGGTCATGCCGGGCATGCCCTCGCCGATGAGGTCCTCGGCGAACTGGAGCTCGGCCTCCACGGCCTCCTCCAGCATGTCGGTGACCTGCTGCCGCATCTGCTCGTCGAACAGCTCCGGCTCCTCCTGGCGGACGATGTCGACCACGCTGAACGCGAAGTTCATGTGGCAGGACTCGTCGCGGAACACCCAGTTGGTGCCGGTGGCGAGGCCGTCGAGGAGGCCGCGGCTGCGCAGCCAGTACACGTACGCGAAGGCGCCGTAGAAGAACAGGCCCTCGATGCACGCGGCGAAGCAGATGAGGTTGAGCAGGAACTTGCGGCGGTGCTCCGCCGTCTTCAGCTCCTGCATGTCGAAGACCTCGTCGATCCACTTGAAGCAGAAGTCGGCCTTGCGCTTGATCGAGGGGATGTTGTTGACCGCGTCGAACGCCTTCGTGCGCTCGTCCGGGTCGGGCAGGTACGTGTCGAGCAGCGTCAGGTAGAACTGCACGTGCACGGCCTCCTCGAAGAGCTGGCGCGAGAGGTAGAGGCGCCCTTCGGGGGAGTTGACGTGCTGGTACAGGTTGAGCACCAGGTTGTTCGCGACGATCGTGTCGCCGGTGGCGAAGAACGCCACGAGGCGGTGGATGAGGTGCTGCTCCTGCGGGGTGAACTTCGCCAGGTCCGTCAGGTCGGAGGCGAGGTCGACCTCCTCCACGGTCCAGGTGTTCTTGATGGCGGCCCGGTACTGGTCGTAGAAGTCCGGGTACTTCATCGGTCGCAGTGTCAGGTCCATACCTGGGTCGAGCAGCATGGGCGGGTCCTCTCGCTAGTCGGTTCGCTCAGGGGTGCAGGGCAGTTCGAAGTCTCTCGGCGGGGCCGGGGCGTGTGGAGGGGCGGTGGGGCGGGCGGGGCGCCGGTGCGCCCCGCCCGGGGTCCTACTGGCAGGCCTCGCAGCTCTCCGGGTTCTCCAGGGAGCACGCGATGTCGGCCGGGATCACTTCGAGTTCGGTCGGCGCGACCGGCTCGGAGGCCTGGGCGCTGACCGTCGTCTGGTTGATGCGCGTCGCGGGACGGCTGCGCAGGTAGTAGGTGGTCTTGAGGCCCTGCTGCCACGCGTACCGGTACATCGACGAGAGCTTGCCGATGGTCGGGCTGGCCTGGAACAGGTTGAGCGACTGGGCCTGGTCGATGAACGGCGTGCGGGCCGCCGCGAGGTCGATCAGGGCGCGCTGCGGCAGCTCCCAGGCGGTGCGGTACCGCTCCTGGAGGTCGGCCGGGATCGCCGCGATGCCCTGCACGGAGCCCTCGGCGACGACGATGGCCTGGCGGACCTGCTCGCTCCAGATGCCGCGCTCCTTGAGCTCGGCGATCAGGTGGCGGTTGACCTGGAGGAACTCGCCCGACAGGGTCTCGCGCTTGAACACGTTGGAGACGACCGGCTCGATGCACTCGGCGCAGCCGGCGATCGACGCGATCGTGGCGGTCGGCGCGATCGCGATCATGAGCGAGTTGCGCAGGCCGTGCTCGGCGATGCGGGCCCGCACGGCGTCCCAGCGCTCGGTGAGCGTGACGCGCGCGTTCGGGTAGTGGTCGATGTGGAGCACGCCGTCGGCGGCGCGGGTCTCGGCGAAGTTCGGGTGCGCCCCGAGCTCCTCGGCGAGGCCGGTCGAGGTCTCGAACGCCACCAGGGCGATCCGCTCGGCGATCGCGGTCGAGAGGGCGAGCGCCTCCTCGGAGTCGAACGCGAGCTTCAGCTTGAAGAACACGTCGGCGAGGCCCATGCAGCCCAGGCCGATCGGGCGCCACTTGCGGTTGGCCTTCTCGGCCTCGGCGGTCGGGTAGAAGCCGAGGTCGATGGTGCGGTCGAGGAACTTGACGGCGCTGCGGACCGTGGTCTCCAGGCGCTCGAAGTCGAAGCCCTCGGGCGAGGAGTGCTCGGCGAGGTTCACCGAGCCGAGGTTGCAGACGGCGGTTTCGGAGTCGCTGGTCACCTCGAGGATCTCGGTGCACAGGTTCGACAGGTGGATGACGTTCTCTTTGCGCGCGGTCTGGTTCGAGGTCCGGTTCGCGGTGTCGGAGAAGGTGATCCAGCCGTTGCCGGTCTGAGCGAGGGTCCGCATCATGCGGCCGTACAGCTCGCGGGCGGCGATGGTCTTGCGGGCCTTCCCGGCGGCCTCGGCGGCGCGGTACGCCTCGTCGAACGCGTCGCCCCACAGGTCGACGAGCTCGGGGGTCTCCTTGGGGTCGAACAGGGACCACTGCCCGTCGGACTCCACGCGGCGCATGAACTCGTCGGGGATCCAGTTGGCGAGGTTGAGGTTGTGCGTGCGGCGCTCGACGTCGCCGGTGTTGTCGCGCAGCTCCAGGAACTCCTCGATGTCGGCGTGCCAGGTCGCGAGGTACACGCACGCGGCGCCCTTGCGGCGGCCGCCCTGGTTCACCGCGGCCACCGACGAGTCGAGGGTCCGCAGCCACGGCACGATGCCGTTCGAGTGCCCGTTGGTGCCGCGGATGAGCGAGCCGCGCGAGCGCACGCGCGACCAGGCGATGCCGATGCCGCCGGCGTACTTCGACAGGCGCGCGACCTGGCTGTAGCGCTCGTAGATCGAGTCGAGCTCGTCCTTCGGGGAGTCGAGCAGGAAGCACGAGGACAGCTGGGCGCGGCGGGTGCCGGAGTTGAACAGGGTCGGCGAGGACGGCAGGTACGCGAGCGCCGACATGAGCCGGTAGAGTTCGGCGGCCTCCTCCACGGACTGGCTCAGCCCGCACGCGACGCGGAGCATGAAGTACTGGGGGCGTTCGAGCACGGTGCGGTGCTCGGGGTGGCGCAGCAGGTACCGGTCGTAGACGGTGCGCAGGCCGAAGTACTCGAAGCGGTCGTCGGCGGCGTCGTCGATGACGGCGTCGAGCGCGGCGGCGTTGGCCTCCACGAACGCGACCAGGTCGTCGGCGAGGAGCCCGTTGTCGCGGCTGGCCGCGATCGACGTGGTGAACGAGGTGACGCCCTCGCCCGCGGTCTCCTCGGCGATGTGCTCGGCGAGGAGGCGGGCCGCGAGCTTGGAGTAGGTCGGCTCGGAGGCGACGCTCGACGAGGTGATCTCGACGGCGCGCTCGCGCAGGGCCGTCTCGGTCGCGCCCGGCCAGAGTCCGGCCTCGATCTGGGCGATGACCTTCTCGGCGTCCACGTCGGGCAGTCCCGCGGCGTGGACCCGGATGCGCTCGGCGATCCGCGCGACGGGCCCCTGCTCGGGACCCCGCTGCTGCGGAGCGGTGGTGGTGGCGGATGGCGTGGTGGCGAGCCCGGTCATCTCTGCATCCCCTCGTGATGTGCGGCCTGCTTGGGGACCGCACGGTTGTGAGTGCTTGGCGGCACGGCGGCGCCGCCGTCCCCACGCGGTGGGAATGGGTTGCGACAGCACCGACCTGACAGAGGGGAATCATACATGTTGTGGTCGGGGCTTGGGGGCTCCCCAAGATGATGTGTTTCGTCGGTGATTCCCTCCACGAAACCGCAGCGTGTCCGCTAGGCTCGGAGGTTTCAGCGGAGTCAGACTATGCCCGCCCCCCGACACTCCACGGGCCGAATCGCAGGACGCGGCGGAGGTGTGATCCTCGCCGGGCAAACCGCGTTCGACCCCCGTCTCCGGTGCTGATAGCATCGGTCAGTCCGCTCGCGCGGACCGTCGCAAGACATGCCTCCGTAGCTCAGTGGATAGAGCACTGGTTTCCGGGACCAGGTGTCGCAGGTTCGAATCCTGCCGGGGGCACCAGCATCGAGGGCCGTCCGCTTCAGCGGGCGGCCTTCCTTCGTCTTCGCGGGAGCCTGCTTCGTGCGTGCGTTCGGGTTCTGAAACTTCCGGAAGTTGTGCAGCTCTGCGCGGCTGCAAATTCAGGGTTGTCGATGGAGAATTTCGAGGGTTCTCGTTCAGATTCACACATGAGCTGTGATGACGGTACCGATTTCTGGAAGATCCAGGCCGAAAAGTTCCGATAGTTTTCCGGAAGTCATTGACACGTTCTGGGACGCGGGCCACGATAGGTTGATCGAGAAATAGACGCATCTCGATGCGGTCTGCGTACGGGCCGCCGGCACCCTTCCTAGGAGTCAGGATGAAGTACAACCCGCCCCCCAGCCTCTTCAGCAGGCGGAACCTGCTGCTCGGCGGCACGGGCGCGCTCGCGCTCGGGGCCACCGGGCTGCTCCTCCCCAGTGCGGCCCAGGCGCAGCAGGTCATCACCACCAACCAGGAGGGCACGCACGACGGCTACTACTACTCGTTCTGGACCGACACCCAGGGCCGGGCCTCGATGACCCTCGGCGCGGGCGGCAACTACAGCTCCACGTGGAACGGCGCCAACAACTGGGTCGGCGGCAAGGGCTGGGCCAACGGCGGGCGCCGCACCGTGACGTACAACGGCTCGGTCAACCACGGCAGCAACGGATACCTCGCGCTCTACGGCTGGACCACGAACCCGCTGGTGGAGTACTACATCGTCGAATCGCACGGCCCCTACAACCCCAGCAGCGGCGCCACGAACCGCGGCACGCTCAACACCAGCGGCGGCACCTACTGGCTCGGCCAGTCGACGCGCACCAACGCCCCGTCGGTGGAGGGCACCAGGACCTTCCAGCAGTACTGGAGCGTCCGCCAGGGGAACCGCACCTCCGGGACCATCAACACCGGCGAGCACTTCGACGCGTGGGCCCGCGCCGGCATGAACCTCGGCAGCTTCGCCTACTACATGATCATGGCGACCGAGGGCTACCAGTCCAGCGGCAACTCCAACATCACCCTCGGCAGCACCGGCGGTGGCGGCGGGGGCGGTGGCGGCGGCGCCTGCACCGCGACGCTCTCCGCCGGGCAGCGGTGGAGCGACCGGTACAACCTCAACGTGACCGTCTCGGGCAAGTCCGACTGGCGCACCACGCTGAACATCCCCTCGCCCGCGAAGGTCATCGCGACCTGGAACTGCAACGCCTCCTACCCGTCCGCGCAGCAGCTCGTCGCCACCCCCAACGGCGCCGGCAACACCTTCGGCCTGACCGTCCAGGCCAACGGCAACTGGAACTGGCCGACCGTCGCCTGCGCCTGACCCCCGGACCGGAACCCCGGCAACCCGACCGCCGGGGCTCCCCGGAGACCGCCCGCGTCCGCGGGCGGTCTTTTCCGTCTCCCGGCGGGAGCCCCGGGGGCATAGGATCGGCGCATGCGATCGAAACGCCCCCTGATCGGCCCCTCCCGCGCCGCCCTCGCCGCGCTCGCCGCCGGCGCGCTGCTGGCCGCCTGCTCCGGCGGCGCCGACGACCTGCCCGCCGCAGACGAGGCGATGCCCAGCGCCGCGGCGGCCATGGCCGAAGTCGAATCGGTCCACTTCGAACTCGCCGTCGACGGCGACGTCGAGGGCCTCGCGGTCAAGAGCGCCGACGGCGTCGTCACCGCGGACGGCTCCGCCGAGGGGACCGGCACGATCACCGCACTCGGCATGGACCTCGAGGTCGAGTACACGATCATCGGCGAGCGCGCCTACGTCAAGGGCCTCACCGGCGGCTACCAGGAGATCCCCGTCGGAGACGAGATGCTCCCGTACGACCCCACGGTCCTCCTCGACCCCGACCGAGGCATCGCCGCGCTCCTGGAGGCGGTCGAGTCCGCCACCCCCGAGGACACCGAGACCGTCGACGGCGTCGACGCCTACCGCTACGAGGTCGTCTTCGAACCGGCCGCGTTCGCCGAGTTCCTGCCCGCCGCGGGCGACTGGAACACCGCCACCGTCTGGCTCGACCAGGAGCACCTGCGCGTCGTCAAAGCCGAGTTCGCTCAAGGGGACGCCACGGTGACCATGACCTTCGACGAGTACGACGAGCCGGTCGAGATCGTTGCCCCCTGAGACCCCGGTGCCCGCTGAGGCGGCGCCCCCGCCCGCGCGGCCCCCGGTGAAGCCCGAGCGGCGGCGACTCGCCGTCGGGGCCGCCGGGGCGGCCGTGCTGCTCGGGTCGATCGACGCGTACGTCCTCGTCAGCGTCCTGGTCGACATGATCGGCGACCTCGACATCCCCGTGAACCACCTCGAACGCGCCACGCCCCTGGTCACCGGCTACCTCCTCGGCTACATCGCCGGGATGCCGCTGCTCGGGCGCGTCTCGGACCGGTTCGGGCGGCGCATCGTCATCCACGTGTGCCTGGCCGCCTTCGCGATCGGCTCGGTCGTCAGCGCCGTCTCCCAGGACCTCGCCCCGCTCGTCGCCGGCCGCGCCCTCCAGGGCCTCGCGGGCGGCGCGCTCCTGCCGGTGACGATGGCGCTCGCCGCCGACCTGTTCACCGCCAGGCGCCGCGCCGTCGTCCTCGGCTGGGTCGGGGCCGCCCAGGAGCTCGGCGCTGTTCTCGGTCCTCTTGCGGGCGCGGGCATCGCGGCCCTCGTCGGCTGGCGCGGCATCTTCTGGATCAACCTCCCGCTCGCGCTCCTCGCCGCCCTGGCCGTCCACTTCGCGCTCCCCTCGGAGCGGCCCCGCAAGGACGCCCGCATCGACTTCCTCGGCGGCGGGCTCCTCGCCGTCGCCCTGGCGCTGTTCACCGTCGGCCTGTACAACCCCGAGCCCGAGGACGCGGTCCTCCCCGCCTGGGGCCCCGCGACCATCGGCGCGGGCCTCGCCGTGCTCGTCCTCTTCGCGTTCCAGCAGCGCCGATCCCGTGTGCGCCTCCTCGACCCCGACGGGGTCCGCTGGACGCCGTACGCGGCGAGCCTCGTCGCCGGCGCCGCCGCGGGCGCGGTCCTCATGGTCACCCTCGTCGACACGCAACTGCTCGCCCAGACCCTCCTCGGCCTCGACTCCGCGGGCGGCGCGCTCCTGCTCATGTGGTTCCTGGTCGGCCTCCCGCTGGGCGCGCTCGCGGGCGGGGCCGTCGCCGCGCGACTCGGCGAGCGCGTCCCGTCGATCGCCGGGTTCGCCGCCGCCGCAGCCGCGTTCGCGTGGATCGCCCGGACCGTCGGCGACGCCGACCCGCGCCCGGAGGCCGGCCTCGCGTGCGCCGGGCTCGCCCTCGGCCTCACCATCGCGCCGCTGTCCTCGGCGGCCCTGCGGACCGTCCCCGAGGACCGGCACGGCACGGCCGCCGCGTTCGCCGTCGTCGCCCGCATGATGGGCATGCTCATCGGCGTCGCGGCCCTCACCTCCTGGAGCCTCCACCGCTTCCAGGAGTCCACGGCCGACCTCGACACCCCGCTCCCGTTCGGCGTGCCCGAAGCGGAGTTCCTGGAGCGCCAGGCCGTCTACCTCGAAGCCCTGGACCGGGCCCTCGCCGCCCAGTACGCCGACGTCTTCACCGCGGCGGCGGTCGTCTGCCTCGCGGGCGTCCTCGCCTCGGTGCTGCTTCCGGGGCGGGCGGGAGTGACGAGCGCCGTCTAGCCGGGCTCCGGGCGCCCCCGGCCGGATATGGTTGCGCCATGGCGGATCTTTCTGTGGTCGAGAACGGCGATGAGCAGCGGTACGAGCTGCGGGACGACGCGGGGGCCGTGCTCGGGTACCTCGAGTACCTGGTGCGGGAGGACTTCACGGTGCTGCCGCACACGGAGGTCGACCGGTCGCTGCGCGGGCAGGGCTGGGGCGACCGGCTGGTCCGGCACGCGCTCGACGACCTGCGGGCCAAGGGCGCCAAGGCGTACCCGACCTGCCCGTTCGTGGACCGCTGGATGCAGCGCCACGAGGAGTACGAGGACCTGCGCTACCAGCCCTGAGCGGGGACCGGCACCGCTTGCGAGCGGGCCGGGCCGCTCTCGTTGACGGCGCCGCGCCGGGGCCGGGACGGGCCCGCGCGGCCGCACTGCCCCTAGCCCGCGCCGTCTCTAATCCGCTCCGCTGCGGACTGTTCACCTCCGCGCAAACTACGGGTTCAACTGTCGTTCATCTGTGGATGAAGCATCTTCAATATGCGTCTCCCGGTTGCCCACGCCCGGCCGACTCGATGCCGTGTCGCGCCCGCCCGCCCCGCAGGGGGCCGCTGATGCTGTCCGCGCTGATCCTGCTGCGCCACGTCGCCGACGCCGCCGCCGACCGGCTCACCGACGCCCAGTCGCGCCGGGCCTGGGCCCTCGCCGACTTCCTCCAGCTGTACAACCCGACCTCCCTGCTGAGCGGGCCCGGCAGCGCCTGCGCCGAGACCCTCGGGCCGCTCGCCAGCCGCCTCGACCTCCAGAGCGCCGTCTGCCCCGACCTCGCCCCCGACGCCCCGAAGCTCTCGCCCGTGAACGCCGCCGTCTGGATCGGCGCCCGCGCCCTGCGGGCCCTGCCCGACCCGCGGCGGACCGCCGTCGTCTGCGCCGAGGGCCCCGTGCTCGCCGCCCTGCTCGTCGCCGTCGCGGCCCTCGACGGCCACGACCTGGCCTTCCACTCCCAGGAGCCCGCCGACGACCTCCTCCCCGGCGGCGGCTGGGTCCTCCACCGCGACGACGGACTGCTGGTGGACGTGAAGCCGCTGGGGGTGCGGTAGCGGTCGCGTCCCGTTGCGGTGTGGTCTCTTGGTGGATGTGAAGCCGCTGGGGGTGCGGTAGCGGTCGCGTCCCGTTCGCGGTTCGGCCTCCCGGCCGGTGTGAAGCCGCCGGGCGTGCGCTAATTCGATTGCCCGCCCGGTCCTGACCCCGGTAGGGTCGACGGTTCGCCTTTCAGGCATACGCCGCGCGGTGCGCGGCGCACCAGAGCACTGCCCGACGAGGGCGCCATCCGGCAGCGGCGCTGCCGGGTGCGAGCACCGGCCGGCAGCAGCACCGTCTGACAAATCCACCGGGGAGACTCCTGTGTCAGAAGCCGAACTCCAGGCGGAGATCGCCCACCACGAGCGCGTCCGCGCCTCCATGGCCGCCATGCGCGACCTCACCGAGTCCATCCACCGCACCTACGCCGGCGAGGTCGACGAGTCCGGGAAGAACCTCGGCCTCGGCGACATCGGCTCGGACCAGCACTTCGGCTGGGCCATGGCCAACTACACCGTCCCGCGCCTGGCCGACCTCACCGACCGCGACATCGCCCTGTTCTTCGGCCGCATCTGGATGGACGCCCCGCCCGGGGCACCCGGCGAGGACTTCCACATCGGACGCCGCCACATCCGCGACGAGCACAACGACCCGCTCGTCCTCGACTGGCGCGCGCCCCTCGCCGAGCAGTACTACCGCGCCTCCGTCCACGACCGCCGCGGCCTCGCCAAGCGCCGCCGCTTCGGCTTCCAGGGCGCCCGGCTCACCGGGTTCGAGGACGAGAACCTCCTCCTCGGCGAGCAGGCCTCCTCCGACAGCCTCGCCTCGGACATCCTCATGGCCGAGATCGAGCGGCCCCGCACCGGCCCGATGCGCGACATCGTCGCCACCATCCAGCCCGACCAGGACGAGCTCATCCGCCGCGATGCCGCCACGAACCTCTGCGTCCAGGGCGCGCCCGGCACCGGCAAGACCGCCGTCGGCCTCCACCGCGCCGCCTGGCTCCTCTACAACTACACCGGGAAGCTCACCAGGTCCGGCGTCCTCATCGTCGGCCCCAACGAGGGCTTCCTCTCCTACATCTCCGGGGTCCTCCCGACCCTCGGCGAGACCTCGGTGTGGCAGACCACGGTCCAGCAGCTCACCGGCGCCCACACCGCGCTCGCGACCGACACCCACGAGGCCGCCCTCGTCAAGCACGACGAGCGCATCGCCCTCGTCGTCGAGCGCGCGGTCTGGGGCCACATCGGGACCACCGCCGACGCGCTGCGGAAGGCCACGGGCACGGCCCCCGACGAAGGGCTGCTCATCGCCGACGGCGGCTGGCGCTGGCGGCTCGGCCACCGGTACCTCGACGAGGCGGTCACCAGCGCCCGCAAGCACACCCGCACCTACACCGCCGGACGCAAGGCCGTCGAGGACGCGATCGTGCAGGGCGCGCGCCGCCAGGCCGAGATCCGCTCCGGCCACTCCCCGGACTCGAAGTGGGCCACCCGGATCAAGCGCACCGAGGCGGTCCAGAAGTTCATGGACGCCCTGTGGCCCAAGCTCAACACGAAGACCGTGGTGAAGAAGCTGTACGGCGACGCGGCGTTCCGCGCCGAGGCGACCCGGGGGATCCTGACCGACGAGGAGAGCGCGCTGCTCACCGGGAAGCCCGCGAAGCCGAGCGCCGCCGACCTCCTCGTCGCCGACGAGGTCGAGTCCCACCTGAAGCTCCGCGAACCCTCGGCCTCCTTCGGGCACATCGTGATCGACGAGGCGCAGGACCTGTCCCCGATGCAGTGCCGGGCCATCGCCCGCCGCTCCGGGAAGGGCTCGGTCACCGTCCTCGGCGACCTCGCGCAGGGGACCACCCCCTGGGCCGCGTCCTCGTGGGACGACCAGATGCGGCACCTGGGGAAGGGCCTCGACGCCGGGCACGACCCTGTCGAGCACACCGAGCTCACCACCGGGTTCCGCGTGCCGGCCGTCATCATCGAACTCGCCAACCGGGTCCTGCCGCATCTCAACGTGGGCGTCGCGCCGGCGCGGTCGATCCGCTCCGACGGGTCGCTCGAGTTCATCGCCGTCCCGGGCCCGGACCCCGACCACGCCGCCGCGGACCACGCCGCCGCGGACCTCGCGGCCGGCGTCCAGGACGCCGTCGCCGCGGCGCTTCGCGAGGAGGGGCTGGTCGGGGTGATCGCCGCCGACGCGCGCGCCGACGAGCTGCGGCCGCTCCTCGAAGGGACCGAACGGGTCGAGCTCGTCGCCGCGAGCCTCGCGAAGGGACTGGAGTTCGACCACGTCGTGGTCGTCGAGCCGGTCGAGATCGTGGAGGCGCCCGCCACCGGGGGAGCGACGGTCGAGGGCGTCGGCCTGCGCCACCTGTACGTCGCGCTCACCCGCGCGGTCTCGCGGCTGACCGTCGTCCATTCGAGGGACCTCCCGGCCGAGATGCGCGCCTGAGCTGCTGCACTGGTGGAGACCGCGCTCGCCGCGGCCTCCACCGGTCGACCGCAGCCCCTCGGTTTCATACCGATTCGGTCACAATCATCGGGCGCCGGGGTGAACGCCGGGAATGTCGTTGAAAGCGATGATATCCATGGTTCCCTTACAGAAACGTCCCGCAACCGCCCCCACCTGCGGCGATCCCCGGTGCACCTCTCCGGTCCGTGCCCAATGGACAGTCATTGAGGACACTTGGGGTGAGGTGGCATGCCCTGCTCATATTCGCCTAGAGCCGTGCGAAACGGCCGAGCGAACATGAGGAGTGGGATGTTGCGAGCAGGACGCCCCGGGATCGGCGCCGTCGGCACGGCCGCCGCCCTGGTCATGGTCGCGGGCGGCACCACCGCCTGCGGAAGCGGAGAGGGCGCCGGCGACCCCGGCTTCCAGCACTGCGCGACCGACCCGGTCACGTGCAACTCCGGCGAACGCGCCGACGGCGGCGAGGTCACCTGGGGCATCGACGGCTCCTGGACCGGATGGAACCCCAACCTCAGCGCCGAGTACACCGTCTACACGCTCCAGATCACCGCCCCCTACTGGCCCTGGGTCGGCCAGTTCGACCAGGAGGGCGACTTCGTCCTCAACGACGGCGTCTTCGCCAAGGAACCCACCCTCCTCAGCGAGCACCCCATGCAGGTCGAGTACACCCTCAACCCCGACGCCACCTGGGGCGACGGCACCGGCATCGGCATCGACGACTTCGTCTACAACTGGTACGCCCGCTCCGGCAGCGAAGCCCGCTGCCAGGGCTGCACCCCCGCCGCCGCCAGCGCCGCCGGCGTCGAGTCCGTCGAAGCCGGCGCCGCCGCCGACAAGATCGTCGTCACCTACGGCCCCGGCTACTCCTCCTCCGAGTGGAAGTACGAGCCCGTCCTCTCCAACCCCGCGCACATCGCCGAGGAGCAGGGCTTCGACTGGGAGCACGACCCCGCCGCCATGGCCGCGGCCGAGGCCTACTTCTCCGCCACCGTCCCCACCTGGTCCACCGGCCCCTTCAAGGTCGACGACGCCGCCACCGGCGAGTACGCGGTCTACACCCCCAACGACGAATGGGCCGGCAGCACCGAGGTCACCCTCGACAAGCTCACCGTCAAGTCCTTCGACTCCGTCGACTCGATCATCACCGAACTCCGCCAGGGCACCATCGACGGCGCCAGCCCCAACGGCATCAGCGCCGAGAACGTCGCCACCCTCGCCACCGCCCAGGAGATCGCCTTCGACATCGCCCCCGGACCAGGCTGGGGCCACATCGACCTCAACACCCAGAACGAGTTCCTCCAGGACCCCGCCCTCCGCACCGCCGTCTTCCAGGCCATCGACCTCGAGGAGCTCATCTCCCGCACCTACGCGAACGTCCAGTCCGACGCCGCCCGCAAGCTCAACCACCTCTTCCGCAACGACTCCGCCCAGTTCACCGACCACCTCACCGCCACCGGCCAGGGCGCCGGCGACATGGAGCTCGCCCGCAGCACCCTCGAGCAGGCCGGGTACACCTGGGACGGCGACGGCCGCCTCCACGACCCCGACGGCGAGCGCGTCGCGTTCAACTACCGGTACGCCGACGGCAGCGACGACCGCCAGACCATGGCCGACCTCGTCGCCTTCAACCTGGGCGACATCGGCATCGAGCTCGAACTCAAGCCCTTCGCCGTCGCCGACCTCGGCCCGACCATCTCCAGCTCCGACTTCGACATGGTCAACTACGGCTGGACCTCCGCCCCCGTTTTCGTCTCCCGCGCCGACCAGTACTGGGCCTCCGACTCCGCCTCCAACTACGGCCGGAACGCGGACCCCGAACTCGACGCCATGCTCGCCGCCCTCGCCTCCGAGGTCGACCCCGACAAGGCCGTCGAACAGGCCAACGCGATCGTCGCCCGCGTCATCGAGGACGCCTACGTCCTGCCCACCGTGGACACCCCCGTCGCCATCATGACCGCCGAGGACCTCGTCAACGTCCGCGACAACTGGGCCTCGCAGCAGCGCGCCCTCTACAACGTCGCCGAGTGGGGGATCAGGGCGGACTAGGAGCCCGGGCTGAGTTGCCCTCATGGCCTCGCTCGGCATGGTGGCGGAGTGGGGGATCAGGGCGGACTAGGAGTCCGGGCATGATGGAGGGCTAGAACCGAACAAGCCTCGCGAACAGGCTCGGCATTCAGGTGCCGGGCCTGTCGTTTTGCCTGAAACTCCACGAAATCGGGCCATCGAGGTGTAACGATGATCCAGTCGCGTCCGCCACCGAGCGGACCACAAGGGATCTACAACGGAATCACCGAGTTCCAGCGGACACTGGGCAATCCAATACACGGGGAGTGGTCATATGCGACCTGCAAGGGCAACCGCGCTGGCCGTGGCCGGCGCGGCGGCGCTCGCGGCCGGGGCGCTCGGCGCCTGCGGCGGCAGCGACGGCGGCGGCAGCGGCGACGGCGAGGTCACCTGGGCGATCAGCTCGGGCTGGGACTCGTGGAACCCGAACACGAGCGAGGGCAACAACAGCTACCTCAACCAGGTGCTGACCCCCGGGGCCGCCTCCTTCGGCGACTTCAACCCGGACGGCGACTTCGTCTACAACGACGGCGTCCTCGCCAAGCTCCCCGAACTCACGTCCGAGGCGCCGCTGACGGTCACCTACACCCTCCAAGAGAACGCCCAGTGGTCCGACGGCGAGCCCATCCGGGCCGAGGACTTCATCTACATCTGGTACCAGATGTCGGGCAACGCCGACTACTGCAACCAGGAGCAGTGCGCGCCCGCCACCACCGACTGGGGCGCCAACGTCGCCTCCGTCACCGAGGCCGACGGCGTCGTCACCGTCACCTACATCGACGGCTACCTTAACCCCGAGTGGCAGTTCGCCTTCCCGAACCTCATGCCCAGCCACATCATCGAGGCCAACGGCTTCGAGAACTGGCAGACCGACCCGGCCCAGATGGGCGCCAGCGCCGACTGGCTCGGCACCACCGCGCCGACCTGGTCGGCCGGGCCGTACACGCCCACCGACTCGGCCGTCGGCGACTACGTCATCTACGAGCCCAACGACAACTACCAGGGCAGCGTCGACCCCGGGCTCGACAAGCTGACCCTCCGGGTCGTGGAGGGCACCGACTCGATCGTCACCGCCCTGCGCAACGGCGAGATCGACGGCTCCTGGCCCAGCGAGTTCAGCCAGGAGGAGCTCGACAAGCTCGAGGGCGACGACGCCATCGCGACCGAGGTCTACGAGGGCAACGTCTGGCTCCACATCGACACGAACACCAAGAACGCGTTCCTGGGCGACCAGGTCCTGCGCCAGGCCGTGTTCACCGCGATCGACAACGCGGAGCTCATCTCCCGCGCGTACCCCGACACCGAGGTCGCGGCGCGCACGAACCACTTCTTCAGCCAGACCAGCCAGTTCCACGAGGACTTCCTCGGCCAGACCGACCCGCCGCAGGGCACGGGCGACGCCGACGCCGCGAACGCCGCGCTCGCGGCGGCCGGGTACACCACCGGCGACACGCTGACCACGCCCGACGGCGACGCGGTCTCGCTGACCTTCCGCTACGGCGAGGGCGACCCGACCCGCACGCTCATCGGCGAGGTCGTCCAGTCGCAGCTCGCCGAGATCGGCATCGACGTGAAGCTCACGGCGATCCCGGACGGGCAGCTGGGCACGGTCCTCTCCGAGGCCGACTTCGACCTGGTGGTCTACGGCTGGTCGGGCACGCCCGCGTTCACGACCGCGCCGTTCCAGTACTTCGGCTCGGACTCGGGCTCGAACTTCGGCTCCTACGCGCTCGACGGGCTCGACGAGGCGATCGCCAAGGTCACCTCGACGACGTCCCTGGAAGACGCGGCCGGGTTCGCGAACGACGTCGAGGCCATGGTCATGCCGGCCGCGTTCACGCTGCCGCTGCTCGACGAGCCGCAGTCGACGATCTACAACCAGAACCTGCTGTCCGGGGTGACGCCGAACGGCAACAGCCAGTCCGGTCCGCTCTGGGACGTCCAGAACTGGAAGCCCGCGTAGGCGCAGCCGCAGCGAGCAAAGGGGTCGTCCGGGATCGGGCGGCCCCTTCCGTGCGTATCGGTCGGGTAACAATGATCCGCCAAATCCGTACCGGGTCGTTCCCATCGCGCGGTCGACATGGCACCGTTTGTCGCAGTACTGCCGAGGCGGCCGTCCGCCCCCTCTGCGAACCCGGTCGGCGACGGCGCCTCCCCGGGCCCGCGACGGGCGCTCCCCTCGGCCGACCTGATGGAGGAGACACAGCTATGGCTCTTACCCGTAGAGCACTCGGCGGACTGACCATCGGCGGGTCGTCCGCACTCATGCTGGCGGCCTGCGGCGGCAACGAGGAGGACGGCGGCGAGGCCAGCGGCGAGCTGGTCTGGGCGATCGCGTACCCATGGGAAGCCTGGAACGAGAACACGAGCACCGGCAACAACTCGGCCGGCCACCTCGCGATGACCCCGATGATCTCGGTCGGCGCGAACGGCTACGACTTCGACCCCGAAGGGAACGTCTTCTACGACGACGCGATCTTCGAGGGCGAGCCGCAGCTGATCAGCGAGGCCCCGATGCAGATCCAGGTGACCCTCAAGGAGGGCGCCCAGTGGTCTGACGGCAAGCCGATCCGCCTGGAGGACTTCATCTTCCAGTGGTACTCGGTCTCGGGCCTGCCCGAGCACGCCAACCAGGAGAAGGCCCTCCCGGCGAGCACCGCCTGGGGCTCCACGGTCGCCTCGATCGAGGAGACCGAGCCGGGCGTCATCGTCTTCACCTTCACCGAGGGCAACGTCGACCCGGAGTGGCAGTTCACCGGCGGGGTCTACCTGCCGAGCCACTACGCGGAGGAGGAGGGCGGCTTCGCCGCCTGGCAGACCGACCCCGAGGTCATGGGCGACGCCATCACCTGGTTCAACGAGAACCTGTGGACCGTCGTCAGCGGCCCGTACAAGCCGGTCGACAACAAGCTCGGCGAGTACATCGTCTACGAGCCCAACGAGAAGTACCAGGGCTCGAAGAAGGCGAAGTTCACCAAGCTCACGATGAAGCCGGTCACGGGCATCGAGGCCGAGGTCACCGAGCTGCGGCAGGGCACGATCGCCGGCTGCTGGCCGAACGACTTCTCCCTCGAGATCCTCGAGGAGCTCGACGAGAACCCGGAGGAGTGGAAGTACGAGACGTACGCGGGCGCGACCTGGTCGCACTTCGACATCAACGTCCGCAACGGCTTCCTCAAGGACGTCGAGCTGCGCAAGGCCGTGTTCACCACGATCAACATCGCGGAGATCAAGGAGCGGGCCTTCCCCGGCACCGAGGCGCCGTGGCTGGGCAACCACTTCTTCACCGAGGACAGCCCCTACTACCAGGACTACCTGACCCCGGCGAACTACGGCCAGGGCGACGTCGACGGCGCCAAGGCCATCCTGACCGCGGCCGGGTACACCTGGAACGGCGACGGCAAGCTGGAGAAGGACGGCGAGCAGGTCGTCTTCAACTTCCGCTTCGCCACCTCGAACGAGATCCGCAAGCTCACCGGCGAGGTCATCCAGGCCCAGCTCGCGCCGCTCGGCGTCGACCTGGAGTTGAAGGGCTTCGGCGACGAGGACTTCGCGGCGACGCTCTCCAGCGCCGACTTCGACATGATCGTGTTCTCGTGGGTCGGCAGCCCGGCGTTCACCACCGGCCCGAACCAGTACTTCTCGACGGACTCGGCCTCGAACTACGGCGGGTACGACGACCCGGTCATCAACGAGCTGCTGCCGCAGGTCCGCGGCACGTTCGACCTGGCCGAGTCGGCCGAGTTCGCGAACCAGATCAGCGCCCAGGCGGTCGCGCAGGCGTACACCCTGCCGCTGTACTCCAGCCCGCTGTCGGTCATCTGGAACGCGACGCTGGTGGACCTCACCGACCCGGTGAACCCGGCCAGCCAGGCCGGCCCGGTGTGGAACGTCCGCGAGTGGCAGGCCCCGTAGGACCGGACGCCGCCGCGCGAGCGGAGCCCGCGTCCGTGGACGGGCGGTGAACCGGGCCCGGAATCCCCGCGGATTCCCGGCGTCGATTCACTGCAGTCCGTCCCGATAATTCACTGAATTCCCCCGTGGGGCCGATGCCACATCGGCCCCACGGTCCATTCAGACCACAGGCGCGCGGGCGCAAAGTCACGAATGCATCACGAATAAACTCCAGTTGGGCCCTCTGCCGTGTCAATCCGCTCACGTCTGTGCCAGTGTTTGTCACAACACCGCCGAGGGCTAACTACGCCTTCCCCCACCGTTCGTCCGGACGCGCGGCATCGGCGCTTTCGCGTCCAGCCGGAGGCCCCTCGGCATCGATATCTGGAGGAGAAACACTCATGGCTCTGACTCGTAGAGCTCTCGGCGGCCTGACCATCGGCGGTTCCGCCGCCCTCACCCTGGCGGCTTGCGGCGGTAACGAAGGCGAAGAAGGCGGCTCGGGCAAGACCGAGGCCATCTGGGCGATTTCCTCCGCCTGGGCCTCCTGGAACGAGAACACGCAGGCCGGCAACAACTCCTACGGCCACCAGGCCATGGTCCCGATGGCCGCCGGTTCCGGCGACTTCGACGCCGACGCGAACTTCATCTACGACGACGCGCTCTTCGCGTCGGAGCCGGAGCTCGTCTCCGAGGCGCCGATGCAGGTCAAGTACGTCCTGAATGAGAACGCCCAGTGGTCGGACGGCAGCCCGGTCCGCGTGGAGGACTTCATCTTCCAGTGGTACTCGATGTCCGGCAAGGCCGAGCACGCCAACCAGGAGAAGGCCCTCCCGGCCTCCATCGACTGGGGCTCGCAGATCGCCTCCATCGAGCAGGCCGAGGACGGCTCCATCGTCGTGACCTACGTCGACGGCTACTCCGACCCCGAGTGGCTGTTCGCCTCCACGGTCTACCTCCCCAGCCACGTGGCCGAGGCCAACGGCTTCACCGCCTGGGCGACCGACCCCGAGGTCATGGGCGACGCGATCCAGTACTTCGAGACCACCGCCCCGACCGCGGACGGCGCCGGCCTCATCGGCACCGGCCCGTACAAGGTCGTCGACGCCAAGCTCGGCGAGTACATCGTGTACGAGATCAACGAGAACTACCAGGGCTCGGTCAAGCCGACCATCAAGAAGCTCACCCTCCGGGTCATCGAGGGCACCGAGGCCATCGTCACCGAGATGCGCCAGGGCACCATCGACGGCGCGTGGCCGAGCGAGTTCTCCGAGGAGCAGAACGCCCTCCTCGCCGAGGACCCGAACATGGGCCTCGAGACCTACACCGGCTCGATCTGGATCCACTTCGACTCGAACGTCCAGAACGAGTTCCTCGCCGACGTCGAGCTGCGCAAGGCCGTCTTCACGGCCATCAACTGCCAGGACATCTGCGACAAGAACTACCCGGAGACCGGTGTCGAGCAGAAGCTCAACCACTTCTTCGCGAACGACAACAAGTACTTCGTCGACCACATCGGCCCGACGGGCCAGGGCTCCGGCGACATCGCCGCCGCCCAGGCGATCCTCACCGCCGCCGGCTACACCGGTGCGGCCGAGGGCGAGACCCTGACCAACGCCGACGGCACCGCGGTGACCTTCAACGTCCGCTACGGCGAGACCAACCCGGTCCGCAAGCTCGCCGCCGAGCTGGCGCAGGCGCAGCTGGCCCAGATCGGCATCGCGCTCGAACTGGTCGCGATCCCGGACGGCGAGCTCGGCAACGTCCTCGCCGAGGGCGACTTCGACCTGGTCATCTTCGGCTGGTCCGGCTCCGCCGCGTTCACCGTCGCGCCGTCGCAGTACTTCGAGTCCACCTCGGGCTCGAACTACGGCAAGTACAACAACCCGGCCGCGGACGAGGCGATCGCCAAGGTCCGCTCGACCTTCGACCTCGACGAGGCCGCCCAGTTCGCCAACGACGTCGACGCGCTCGTCGCCCCCGACGCCTACACGCTGCCCGTCTTCGACGAGCCGCAGGCGATCTACTGGAACCCGCAGGTCATCGAGGGCCCGCTGGCCAACGGCTACTCCCAGGCCGGCCCGCTCTTCAACGTCCGCGAGTGGAAGCTGAAGTAAGGGTTCCCTGAGCCCAAGCGGCGGAGCCCCTTCAAGGGCTCCGCCGCTCGTCTGATTTCTGGACGTCTCTCCGCTGCGTGGCGGCCTCATGACGGAGCGCCCCGCGGGGCACCGCGCCGCGTCCGCGGTGCGCGATCAGCCTCGCACCACCGGCACTGCACCACCTGAATTGCACGACCTGAATTGCACGACCCGCACTGCACCCCGAACCCGCCTCCGACGTACCGCATCCGGAGGCGCGGCGCTCCCGGACCCGTTTCACCGTCGCGACGGGTTTTCCCAGGCAGGCTGTGAAAATCCCACCTTTCGCAGCCATTCAGGGAATGAACATCACGGGAACATAACGAACGAAGCTCATCTCTGGTTCGGCTGTAAGAAACCTGCGATTCCCGTGGAAGGCTGTACCTCGCGTCACCCGACCCGCCGACCGGGTCGCCTCCGGACTGGCCGCCTCCGAGCGGCCCGCCACCGGACGACCCGGGCGGAGCCCTCGCGGCTCCCGACGGAGCCCCACCGCTCCCGACGGCGACTCGGCCCGGCAGGCACACCGCCCCACGGTGCCCTCCCCGCCGTCCGGTCCGGCGGCGCAAACCCACGAGAGGAACCATGAAGCGACACCACATGGCGGCCGTCGCCGCCTTCGCCTGCACCACCCTGGCCCTGGCGGGCTGCGGGCAGGGGAATGCGGTCTCTTCCAGCCTGGACGACTGCGTCACCGACGCCGACACCTGCAACTCAGGTGAGCGCGCCGACGGCGGCGAGGTCACGTGGGCGATCGACGCCGGCTGGAGCAGCTGGAACCAGAACACCGCGGACGGCAACAACGCGTACGTGAGCCTCGCCCTCGCGGGCAGCTGGCCCTACACCGGCCAGTTCGACCAGAACGGCGACTTCATCGTCAACGAGGGCCTCTTCGCCGCCGAGCCCGAGCTCGTGAGCGAGAGCCCCGTCAGCGTCGAGTACACCCTCAAAGAGGGCGCGAACTGGGGCGACGGCACCGACGTGACCGTCGACGACTTCATCTACCACTGGTACGCCCGCTCGGGCAACGAGGAACTCTGCGCCGGCTGCACCCCGGCCACCACGACGTACGGCTCCCAGGTCGCCGGCATCGAGGGCGACGGCAACACCGTCACCGTCACCTACGTCGACTCGTACCACTCCGCCGAGTGGCGCTACGAGGAGGTCCTCTCCCTCCCCGCGCACGTCGCCGAGGAGCAGGGCTTCGACTGGAAGAACGACCCCGCCGCCATGGCCGCGGCCGAGCTGTACTTCTCCGAGACCGCCCCCACCTGGACGACCGGCCCCTACAAGATCGACGACGCCGCCATGGGCGAGTACGTCATCTACACCCCGAACGAGGACTGGGCGGGCGACACCGAGGTCACCCTCGACAAGCTCACCTTCCGCGTGATCGAGGGCCTCGACAACATCGTGACCTCCCTCCGCAACGGCGAGATCGACGGCTCCTCCCCGTTCTCGGCCACCTCCGAGGCGATCACCCAGCTGGAGACCGCCGACAACGTCTCCTACTCGGTCGCCGGCGGCCCCAACTGGGAGCACATCGACCTCAACACCCGCAACGAGTTCCTGTCCGACCAGGTGCTGCGCACGGCCGTCTTCCAGGCCATCGACCTCGAGAACATCATCGAGCGCACCTACGCGTTCGTGCAGTCCGACATCGAGCGCAAGAACAACCACCTGTTCCGCAACGGCTCGGAGTACTTCACCGACTACCTCACCGCGACCGGGCAGGGCACCGGCGACATCGAGATGGCCCGCGCCACCCTCGAGAGCGCCGGCTACTCGTGGGACTCCGACGGGAACCTCCACACCCCCGACGGCGAGCAGGTCGAGCTGAACTTCCGCTACCTCGAGACCCGCGAGTCGCGCAAGATCACCGGCGAGCTCACCGCGGCCACCCTCGCCGACCTCGGCATCCAGGTCGAGCTCAAGGCCATCCCGGCCGACGCGCTCGGCTCGGTGCTCGCCGAGGCGGACTTCGACATCATCAACTTCGGCTGGAGCTCCGACCCGTTGTTCGTCGGTTCCGCCTCCCAGTACTGGTCTTCCGAGTCCGGCTCGAACTTCGGCCACCTCGAGGACCCGGACCTGGACGCGCTGATCGAGGACATCAACGGCACCCTGGACATGGACGAGGCCGCCGCGCGCGCCAACGAGGCCGTGAAGCGCGTCATCGAGGACGCCTACGTCCTCCCGATCGTCGACGCACCGGTGATGGTGATGGTCTCCGATAGGTTGGTCAACGTCCGGGACAATTGGGCTTCCCAGCAACGAGCGGCCTACAACATCGCAGAATGGGGTGTGGCAGACACTGAGTAGTTTTTACCTCCTGAGTGATATTTACCTTCAAGTCGCCCATTCCAGACGCGTGAGGCCGGTCCGCTCCAGGCGGGACGCTGCCGCAGGCGCAGAGGTCCCGCCGGCTCGGCCGGGAAGCAGAGATTTACCGCAAGTGCCAGTCGCTCACAGGCAGGGCCTCGGCAGTGTTCCGACAGGGCAGTGTCCCGACAGGGCAGTATCCCGACAGGGCGGCGTTCCGACAGAACGCCGCTCAGTCGGGGGAAGTGCCCGGGGAGCTGTGCCGAGGCCGCAGAATGGGGAGTCAGTGAGCCCAATGAGGAGCCGCGCGGCAGCGCGGCGGGGCCGGTCGGCAGGCGGACCGGTCCACAGCAGAGAAACCGTTAACGAGGCATTATGGTTGTATTCATAATCCGGCGCACCCTGATGATGATCCCGGTGCTGCTGGGGGCCACTATCCTGTGCTTTGCCCTGGTCGACTTGTCGAACGACCCGGTACAGGACAGGGTCTTCGAGATCGAGCAGTCCACCGGCGAGCCGGTACCCCAGTCGACCATCGACGCCCTCGAGGCGTCCTGGTACTACGACCGGTCCGTTCCCGAGCGCTACTGGATCTGGCTCACCGGGATCGGCGACACCAACGACGACATCGGCCTGATCCAGGGCAAGTGGGGCCCCTCCATCGAGGGCTCGGCCATGGACATCGGCACCGAGATCTCCAGCAGGTTCTGGATCACGCTCCGGCTGGTCCTCTTCGCCACCGTCGCGTCGATCGCCATCGCAATTCTCGCGGGTGTCGTCAGCGCGGTCAAGCAATATACGAAGACCGACTACATCCTGACCTTCCTCGGCTTCCTGTTCCTGGCGATGCCGATCTTCTGGCTGGGCTCCCTGTTCAAGGAGGGCGCCGTCCAGCTGAACAAGATCCTCGGCTCCACGATCTTCCAGACCTACGGGTCCGGGACGACCGGCTTCCAGGGCAGCGGGTGGGAGGTCTTCGTCGACTCCCTGCCCTACCTGATCGTGCCCACCCTGGTGCTCATGCTCGGCGGCTACGCCGCGATCTCCCGCTACCAGCGCGCCAGCATGCTCGAGGTCATGAACTCCGACTACGTGCGCCTCGCCCGGGCCAAGGGCGTCCGCAACGGCACCGTCATGCGGCGCCACGCCCTGCGGACCGCCCTCATCCCGGTCGCCACCTTCGCGCCCCTCGCCCTCTCCGGGGCCATGGGCGGCGCGATGGTCACGGAGAGCATCTTCGGCTGGCGCGGCCTCGGCGTGTACTCGCTGAACGCCATCAACGCCGGCGACACCTTCGCCGTCATGGCCTACGTGCTCATCTCCGGCGTCGTCGTCCTGATCGGCGTCCTGATCTCCGACATCCTGTACGGCGTGCTCGACCCGAGGATCCGCTATGAGTAACTCCGCTGCCCCGCGCCTCGACGCCGAGGCCATCACCAGCAAGGAGCGCGGCCAGTGGGAACTGGTCGGGCGCCGCTTCTTCCGCCACCGCGCGGCCGTCGTCAGCCTGGTGATCTTCGTGCTGGTCGTGCTGTTCGCGTACCTCGGCCCCTTCCTGTGGAAGTGGGACTACAAGATCCACTCGGAGATCCCCTCGTGGGCCGCCCCGAGCCTGGACCACCCGTTCGGCACCGACAAGGCCGGGCGCGACATGCTCGGCGCGATGATGCAGGCGACCAAGCAGTCCCTGAACGTCGCGCTCGTCGTCGCCATCGGCTCGACGGTCATCGGCGCGCTCTACGGCGCCGTCGCCGGCTTCTACCGCGGCTGGGTCGACTCGGTGCTCATGCGCTTCCTCGACATCATGTTCGTGATCCCGTTCCTGGTGATCACCGGTGCGCTCGCCGGCGCCATCGACACCTCGGTGCGCTGGTACCACATGGCCATCATCCTCGCCGTGTTCGGCTGGACCTCGATCGCGCGCGCCGTGCGCGCCGAGGTGCTGTCCCTGCGCGAGAAGGAGTTCATCGAGGCCGCGCGCAGCGCGGGCGGCTCCGACTGGCACATCATCACCAAGCACCTGATCCCGAACACGATGAGCGTCATCATCGTGTCCGCGACCCTCCAGATCGCCTTCGCCATCCTCTCCGAGACGACCCTGTCGTTCCTCGGCCTGGGCATCCAGAGCCCCGACACCTCGCTCGGCCTCCTCATCGAGGCCGCGGGCGCGTCGGCGTTCAACGAGCACTGGTACCTGTTCTACATCCCGGGTGTCATGATCATCCTCATCGCGCTGACGATCAACTTCATCGGCGACGGCATGCGCGACGCGATGGACCCGCGACAGACGATGGTGAGGCGATAGGCATGTCGAACATCTCGGTCTCCACCAACGGGGACAAGCGGACCGTCGGATCGAAGGGCGACACCGTCCTGTCGGTCAACGACCTGGCCGTGTCCTTCCCGACCGAGGACGGGCTCGTGCACGCCGTGCGCGGCGTGTCCTACGAGCTCCGCCGCGGCCAGAGCCTCGGCATCGTGGGCGAGTCGGGCTCCGGCAAGTCGGTCACCTCGATGGCGATCATGGGCCTCCTGCCCAAGACCGCCCAGATCACCGGCTCCGCCAAGCTCGAGGGCGAGGAGCTCCTCGGACTCGGCGACGCCGAGCTCTCCCGCATCCGCGGCAAGAAGATCTCGATGATCTTCCAGGACCCGCTGACGAGCCTCAACCCGGTCTACACCGTCGGGTTCCAGCTCGCCGAGGCGATCCGGACGCACTACTCGGACATCTCCAAGGCCGAGGCGCGCAAGCGCTGCATCGACCTGCTCGACTCGGTCGGCATCCCGAACCCGCAGCAGCGGGTCGACGCCTACCCGCACGAGCTGTCGGGCGGCATGCGCCAGCGCGTCGTCATCGCGATCGCCATGGCCAACAACCCGGACGTCATCATCGCCGACGAGCCCACCACGGCCCTCGACGTGACCGTCCAGGCGCAGGTCCTGGAGGCCCTGGAGAAGGCCCGCGAAGAGGTCAACGCCGCGCTGATCCTGATCACGCACGACCTCGGGGTCATCGCCGGGCACACCGACGAGGTGCTGGTCATGTACGCCGGCCGCCCCGTCGAGCACGGCTCGGTCGACGAGATCTTCTACCAGCCGCGCATGCCCTACACGCTGGGCCTCATCGGCTCGCTCCCGCGCATGGACGAGAGCCGCGACCAGCGGCTCACCCCCATCCACGGGACGCCGCCGTCGATGCTGAACCTGGCGCCGGGCTGCCCGTTCCGGCCGCGGTGCCCCATGCACCAGGACATCTGCTCCGAGGTCGAACCGGACCTGCTGCCCATCAACGGTTCCGGCCACGTGGCCGCGTGCCACTTCTCGGACCAGTTGGAGGGCAAGGCCCCCGACGACGTCTTCGCCCCCGTCGCCACCGACCTGTCGGTCGAGGCCGAGGTCGAAGCCGTGGAAGCCGAAGCCGCTGCGATCGCAGAGGAGGAGGACAAGTGAACGCCATGCTCGACACTCCGCAGACCGCGGCGAACCCGGTCATCGCCGGGCACAACCTGGTCAAGGAGTTCCCCGTCCGCTCCAAGGGGATCCTGCGGCGCAAGGTGGGCGCGGTCCACGCCGTCTCCGGGGTGAGCCTGGAGATCGGCGCGAACGAGACGCTCGCCCTCGTCGGCGAGTCCGGTTGCGGCAAGTCCACCACGGCGCGGCTGATGATGAACCTCATCGAGCCGACGTCGGGTGAGATCCTCTACGAGGGCCGGGACCTGACGAAGCTGTCCCGCAACCAGATGCGTCCGATCAGGCGCGACATCCAGCTGGTCTTCCAGGACCCGATGGCCTCGCTCGACCCGCGCATGACGGTCTTCGAGATCATCGCCGAGCCGCTGCGCGTGCACGGCCTGTTCAAGAACGGCGGCCGCGACCGGGTCAACAGCCTGATCGAGATCGTCGGCCTGAACCCCGAGCACCGCAACCGGTACCCGCACGAGTTCTCCGGCGGTCAGCGCCAGCGCATCGGCATCGCCCGCGCGCTCGCGCTGCAGCCGCGCGTGCTCATGCTGGACGAGCCGGTGTCGGCCCTGGACGTGTCGATCCAGGCCGGCGTCATCAACCTGCTCGAGGACCTCCAGGACGAGCTCGGCCTGTCGTACCTGTTCGTGTCGCACGACCTGTCGGTGGTGCGCCACATCGCGGACAAGGTCGCGGTCATGTACCTGGGCAAGATCGTGGAGGAGGGGACCACCGACCAGCTCTTCGCCGGTCCGGCCCACCCGTACACGCAGGCCCTCATGTCGGCGATCCCGCTCCCGGACCCGCGCAAGGAGCGGACCCGCGAGCGGATCGTCCTCCAGGGCGACGTCCCCAGCCCGTCGAACCCGCCTTCGGGCTGCCGGTTCCGCACGCGCTGCCCGCTGTTCAAGGAGCTGTCCTCCGCCGACCAGGCCAAGTGCATCGAGATCGAGCCGCTCCTGCGGTCCGACCACGACGGCCTGACCCGCGCGGCCTGCCACTTCGCCAAGAAGAAGCAGCTCGTCTAGGAGCACCGTACGAACGGAGAGGCCCCCTCGCACCGCGCGAGGCGCCCTCTTCCTTTCCGGGCCGGTGCTCCCGGGCTCATGCCTGTCCTGTGCATCCGCCCGGATTCACAGGACGGGCCCTAGTGGCTCCAGTAGTCGCTCAGGCAGCCGACATGCGCGAAGCCCCAGGTGTCGTCGACGTCGACGGCGACCCAGATGTTCGAGTACGACCCGCAGGTCTTGTGGTTCCCGCCGGTCGTGAAGGGCACGCACCAGGTGCCGTCGGCCCAGTTCCCGGCGAGGACCTCGCCGAGGACGGTCGAGTTCGCGTAGGGGATCTCCCGGACCTTGGTGTTCTGGCTGAATGCGGCCTGGCAGACGACGCTCTCAGGCGCGTCGGCCGGGGCGATCCGATCCGACGCCGCCTTGTCGGCCGCCGTGTCGCCGACCGCCTCCGTGCCGCCGGTTCCTGCCATCGCGGGGGCGGCCCACCCTGCACCGATAATCAGGGCCATGGCCGAAGCCGCAAGAACTCTTCGCATTTGTCCGCCTTTGTTGTGTTGTGCCGAAGATGCGGATTCATGTTTGCAGTTCAACGGGTCCGGAGTGGACTGAAGTCGGCAATGTCGGGAAGTTGATAGAGCGGGAGGAGGGGGGTGAGAGTCCTTCTGGTCCTGTCTGGTGCGGTCGCTCAGGCCGAGACAACGAGGTGGGGGAGGGGTGGGGCTTGGACTTCGGCCATGGGGCCGCCTCCGGTGCAGGCGCTGAGGCAACGACAAAGAGGCGGGAGAGGACTGAGGCCCGGACTTCGGCCATGGGGCCCGTCGGGGTACGCGGGCGGGGGCGGATCGGCGGGTTGGAGAAGTCCGGGCATGCCAAAGCCCCGACCGGGGCCGGGGGTCAGAAGGGCGGATCACCCGGGTCTTCCACGGACTGTGCAGGTTCGGAGGCCTTGACTCTGAACCTCTCTTTAGCGTTGGCAATGGCCGCCCGCATGTTCTTCTGCGCGTACCAGTTCGCATGATCGGTGAGTTCTCGTTTGAATGTCGGGGACCATTCAGACGAATCATGCCCATTCGGCAAGTCCCGCAGGAGATCCGCTTCCCATTCGGCGTCAGTGATGCCATTGGCGTGCCTGATGACCGCCTTGCCTGGCCCAGTCTTCTCTATGTCCCATTTGTTCGTATGAATCCTCCCGTGATGGAACCTGCACAGGAGGATCAAGTTCTCCGCGGTCGTCGCTCCGCCATCCGCCCAATGCCGGATGTGATGGGCCTCGGCCCAACTGATCGGGGCCCGGCATCCGGACCAGGCGCACCCGGTCGGCTGCTCGAGTTCGAGCTTGTGGCGGAGGGCCGTGTTCGGGAGGCGCTTCTCGCGGCCCAGTTCGATCGCCTCTCCGGTGGTGAAGTCGAAGACCGCGGGGATGATCCCGGCTTCGCAGGCGAGGAGGCGGGCCTTGGCGACCGAGACCGGGCGGCCGTCGAGGATCGGGAGTCGCCCGGTCTTCGAGTCGCGGAGGGTCTCCAGGTCGCAGGTGAGGTTGAGGGTCGCCGTGTGGCCGTGGCGCTTCGGGGCCTCGGGGTCGGTGCCGTAGGCCGCGGCGATCTGGTGCAGGGCCTCGGCGTTCCGGCTCGAGGCGGAGGGGAGCAGGCCGTCGGCATCGGCCTCGTCCTGGCGAGGGGGAGGAACCGCGGTCTTCAAGGCGTTGCTGAGCAGCCGGCCCGTGTCGCCGGTGAGCCGACCGTCCAGGTCCCACATGCCGTCGGGCCGCTCGGTCACCTCCATCCAGGCGAGCGTCTGCTGGCTCAGCTCGTCGAGGAGCGACTGCTGGTCGAACAGTTCGGCGCAGATCCGATCGAAGTGCTCCGCCAGTTCGCCGCGGGCCGCGTGCACGCAGTACTCCCGGATCAGCTCCTCGGGAGTGCGGCAGGAGACCGCGGAGTCATAGGGGGACTCGACAGGAGAGGGATACGGGACCCTGGAGTAGACCGCCAGGCCCTCTCGCTCCAGTCGCCGCATCGCATAGGCGACGGCATCGAGGCTCGCCCTCCCGGACAAGGCGGCCTCGGCGAGGTGCTTGTACTTGGGAGCGAGCCTGGCGATCGAGGCCATCTGTCCGGCACTGGAGGCGTTGAAGGCGAAGGACTCCATGATCCAGTCGCGGATGCCAGAGAAGCCGTCGCAAGTCTTGTGCAGGCCGGCGGAGGTGTAGGCGATGACTTCGCCGAGGGTGGCCGCTTCGAGGAGGCGCGCTTGGGAGGCAAGGGATTCGAGTCGGGAGCGGTGGAGGGCGGCCTGGTGGTCTCGGTCGATGACGGTGGAGATCATTGTCGGCTCACCTCCTTCCAGGGCTCGTATCCTGTTGTGACTTCTGGTGCGGTAGTTCAATTGTGGCAGGTTGTGGGGTTGGTGTCATCACTCTAAGGGGTGAATGTTAGTCCTAAAGAGACTTAATAGAGGCGCCCCCGCCGCACCGCATGTGGCCGTAAAGCCCAAGTGGGACATCGAAAGAGATGACCTTTTTGTCGTTGCCGCTTGAACCTTGTGGACAGATGAGCATGAAGCCGAGGTGCTGCCAGCTGGGAAAACCTGCCTTGTGTCGGGATGCTGACACTTCGCCGTCTCTGCAGGTGGGGGCGGTATACCCCTAAACCGGTGGAATCCACGAACCCTCCGGAGCCGATAGCGTGGCAGCATACGGGCCCGAGTGGTGGAATCTGGTAGACACAGTCGGCTTAAAACCGGCCGTCGGGAGACTTGCGGGTTCAAGTCCCGTCTCGGGCACGAGCCAGCGCGCCGACAATGGGAGGCAACGGGATCGGACGGGGTGGGACCGTCCGGTCCCGGAGTGTCGTACGTCGCAATAACGAGCAACTCCGGCGAACTTCTCGAACGGGTGAACGGAAAGGCCGCGGCCGGCCGCCTATGGAGGTCCTCACGCTCCGCGACCGCACGGCCGTTGAGCTGCTGCGGGACCACCGCAATCACGCTGCGTTCGCCTTGCGCCAGAATGCATCCGCAGGTTGACCGCGCAGGGCCGCCATGCTATCCAGGGAACTGAGCGCTGATACCATTCAGTCGAGTCAGCCGGTGGGGGGCGACGCCTTCTTCTCTGCTGCAACGACTTTGTCACTTCCCGGTATCGCGGAAGCCGATAGGCCAGTGTCGTGAGGATGGCGATGCCCGAAACACCTCGGTCCACAACTCATACCTTTCAACCCTCCGGGCCTGCGCCCCAAGGCTTCACCGGCGAAGAGGCCGGCGCCCCGGTGGAACTCAAGCCCCGTTTGACGCGCATCGCGCTGTTGCCGCCCGCTGCGGTCGCGGTGATCGGCGCGGGCGTCGCGGCGATGTTCGCCGCAACCGGCGCCGACCGTCCAGGATGGATGGTTTCGGCGGTCGTCGGCTCCGCACTCCTCCTCGTCGTGATCGTCGCGTACTTCGCGTCGAGCGCCGCGTCGAAGGCGGAGGCCGACCTCAGCCGCCAGGTCCAGACCGTCCGCCGCTCCACGGTGGAGACCCACTACAAGGTCTGGCAGATCCTCGACGACCTCCAGCGCGAACTCCCGCAGGACCAGCGCTGGTCGGTCCCCCTGCCCAACCCCGGCGCCGGCGCCGCCTCCACCGAGGAGGCCCTGCGCCTGCTCGCCGCCGAGGCCCGCCACCTGCGGGCGGCGGCCGAGGCCGTCGCGGCCCGCGGCGTCCGCCCGGTCGCCCCGCAGGCGCCCCAGGCTCCGGCGCACGCCCCGGTCCAGCTCCCGCAGCAGATGGTGACCTCCGGTCCCATCGACGCGGTCGACGTGCACTCGCGCGTCGGGATCTTCGTGAACCTGGCCCGGCGGCTCCAGTCGCTGGTGCACCGCGAGATCGAGCAGCTCGACGAGCTGGAGAACCAGGTCGAGGACCCGGACCTGCTCAAGGGCCTGTTCTCGGTCGACCACCTGGCGACGCGCATCCGCCGCCACGCCGAGAACCTGGCGGTCCTCGGCGGGGCGACCTCGCACCGCCAGTGGTCGCGTCCGGTCAACGTGTACGAGGCGCTGCGCAGCGCCGTCGCGGAGGTCGAGCAGTACGCCCGCGTGAAGCTGGTGCGCCCCATCGAGGGCACGCTCAAGGGCCACGCGGTCGCGGACATCATCCACCTGGTCGCGGAGCTGGTGGAGAACGCGACGACGTTCTCGGCCCCGGGCACCCAGGTGCTCATCCGGGTCCAGCGGGTCCGCACCGGCCTCGCGGTCGAGGTGGAGGACCGCGGCCTGGGCATGGAGAACCACGAGCGCAACCGGTACAACACGATGCTCGCGACGCCGGACCGGGTGAACCTGGACGAGCTGCTCGCGGACGGCCGCATCGGCCTGTACGTCGTGTCGTCGCTGGCGCGGCGCCACGCCCTGACGGTCCAGCTGCAGTCGAACATCTTCGGCGGCACGCAGGCGATCCTGGTCGTCCCCGAGGAGCTCCTCGGCGACGACACGCCCCCGCCGAAGGAGCCGACCCGCGAGCTCCCGGCGGCCCCGGCGGCGAACATGCCGGTCCGCCAGCCGGGCGCCCAGACGCCCCCGCAGCTGCCGTCGGTGCAGCTGCGCCCCCTGCCTTCGGCAGGCGGCGCCCCGCAGCAGCCGTCGCGGCGCGACGTCCCGGCCTACACGCCGGCCTCGGTGAACACCGGCGCCCTGCCGGTGACCGCGGAGATGCAGGCGATCGAGGCGCCCCGGCCGCACGGGTACGGCGCGCCGGCGGCCCCGGCCGGCGACGGGCGGCCCGCGCTGCCCAAGCGCAGCAAGCAGACGCACCTCGCACCGCAGCTGCGGGACGACCCGGCCTCGTCGTCGCGCGGTTCCGAGAAGGGCCACGACCCCGGCCTCATGGCGGCGTTCCAGCAGGGCCGGCAGCGCGCGGACGCCGGTCCGCAGATCCCCACAGATTCCGTTTCTCCGTACAGGAATGAGGAGTTCTAATGGCAGGCGACGAGGCAGGCGCCCACACGGATCTCAGCTGGCTGCTGGCGGGCCTCATCAGGAAGGTCCCGCACACCCGCAGCGCGCTCCTGCTGTCCTCGGACGGCATCAAGAAGGCGTTCCACGGCATGGGCACCGACCAGGCCGACCAGCTCTCGGCCATCGCGTCGGGGATGTTCTCGCTGGCCCGCAGCGCGGGCGCGCAGTTCGGCTCGGCCGGCGGGGTCCGCCAGGTGGTGGCGGAGCTGGACGACACGCTGCTGTTCGTCTCGACCGCCGGGCAGGGAGCGGTCCTGGCCGTGACGGCCGCGCGGGAGGCGGACGCGGGGGTCCTCGGGTACGAGATGTCGATCCTGGTCAAGAGCGTGCGGCCGTACCTCGAGACACCGGTGCGGAGACCGAGCGGCGAAATGGTCGGCTGATGGCCGAATCCGAGCACCGGCCACTGCTCGACGAGGACGCGGGGCCGCTGGTCCGGCCGTACACCGTCAGCAACGGGCGCACCGCCCCCACGGCGCGGCTGGACCTGCTGTCGCTGGTCCGCTCCACCGGCCGGCTGCGTCCCTCGCAGCTGGAGGCCGAGCACGCCGAGGCGCTGATCCTGTGCCGGGAGCCCATCTCGGTCGCGGAGGTCTCGGCCCACCTGCGGCTCCCCGCCATGGTCATCAAGGTGCTGCTGTCCGACCTCGTGGACTGCGGCGCCGTCACCGCCCACTCACCCGATCCCGCCGTCGATCCCACCGACAGAACCGTATTGGAGGCACTCCTCAATGGCCTACAACGGCGACTCTGACCGAGCGCCCGCACAACGACCAGCCCTGCCCACCGCCATCAAGCTGCTCGTCGCCGGGGGCTTCGGGGTCGGCAAGACCACCTTCGTCGGAGCGGTCTCGGAGATCGAGCCGCTGAGCACCGAGGAGACGATCACGACCGCCTCCATCGGAACCGACGACCTCACGGGCGTGGGGGACAAGACGACCACGACGGTCGCCCTGGACTTCGGCCGGATCACCCTGGACGAGGAGCACATCCTGTACCTGTTCGGCACGCCCGGGCAGGACCGGTTCTGGTTCATGTGGAACGAGCTGTCGGACGGGGCCTTCGGCGCGGTCGTGCTCGCGGACACGCGGCGCCTGGAGGACTGCTTCCCGGCGCTCGACTTCTTCGAGCGGCGGGGCACCTCCTTCATCGTGGCGGTCAACGAGTTCGACACCGGCTTCCACTACGAGCCTGAGGAGGTCAGGGCCGCTCTGGACCTCAAACCGAATATCCCGATCGTCTGCTGCGACGCACGCGATCCACGTTCCGCAACCTTGGTGCTGGTCACCTTGACCAAGCACCTGATGTCGGCCGCTGCTTCGAGCGTCCGGTAAAGGAGCCAGCAATGTCCATGCCCGAGAACGAGTTCCGTCTCACGATCACGCCCGACGATCCGGGCGCCCCCGAACGGGTCGAACGCCTGCGCCGCCTCGGCATCGGCGACCTGCCGGACCCCGAGTTCGACGCGCTCGCCAAGGAGCTCACGGAGCTCACCGGCGCGCCGTACGCGATGGTGAACTTCATCGACCAGGACCGGCAGTACTTCGCGGGCCTCGCGGCCCCGGACGCCGACGCCGGGAACCAGGCCATCGCGGGCGCGGGCGAGGCGGTCGAGGTGGGCCGCGAGATGGACCGCGACCACGGGTACTGCCCGCACGTCGTGGTCCGCGGCAAGGCGCTCGTGCTCGGCGACGTGTGCGACTACCCGCGGTTCGCGGGGAACCCGGTGGTCGACAAGATCGGCATCCGCTCCTACCTGGGGGCGCCGCTCATCGATGCCGACGGGAACACCCTGGGGACGGTCTGCGTGGTCGACACCGAGACGCACGACTGGGGGCGGCCGGGCCTGGACATCATCAAGGGCATGGCGGCCAAGGTGATGGACCGCATCCGGGAGCGGACCGAGCCGCGCGACCCGTACGGCGGCGAGCACCCGCTCCAGGGGTAGTCAAGCGGCGCAGACGAAAAGAGGAGGCGGTATCCGCCTCCTCTTCCGCGTCCCGCCCCGGCCGATCCCTCCGGGTGGTGCGCGCTAGTGCACTGCGACGGCGCCGCCGTTCGCGGCGACGCGCTCGGACCACTGGCCCCTGGTCCGTCCCATCGCCGCCTCCGCGAGGCGGAGCCGCTGCACGTCGGAGGTCCCCGCGGGCGCGAAGATGTGGTACGCGTCCCGGAGGAACCGCTCGACCGGCCGCTCGGTGGTGAGGCCGATGGCCGCGTGGATCTCCATGGCCTCGCGCGCCGAGTCGAGTGCGGACTCGACGTTGACGAGCTTGGCGTTCATCAGCTCGATGTCGCAGGGCTTGCCCTGGTCGAGCAGGTCGGCGGCGTGGTAGGCGGTGATGCGGGCGGTCATAAGCCGCGAGGTGATCTGCCCGATCTTCTGCTTGATGTTGTCGAGTTCGGCGATGGGCTTGCCGTAGAGCTCGCGCTCGGTGGCGTATTCGACGGTGGCGTCGAGGATCGCCTGGTGGATGCCGAGCGACACGGCGGTGAGGTTGGCGCGCCCGTACAGGATCGACGACGAGTAGGCGACCGCGAGGCCGTCCCCCTCGTCGCCCAGCCGGTTCGCGGCGGGCACCCGGCAGTTCTCGAACAGCAGCTCGCCGAAGCTGAAGCCGTGCAGGCCCATCGTGGACTGCTGCGGCGCCAGCGCGAACCCGGGCCGGTCCGGCTCGACGAGGAAGGCCGTGAGCCCCTTGGGGCCCAGGCCGGTGCGCACGACCACGCCGTGGAGGTCGCCGACGTGGCTGTTGCCGACGAACACCTTGTGGCCGTTGAGGATGTAGTCGTCGCCGTCGCGCACGGCACGGGCGCGCATGCCGAGGACGTGGCCGCCGGAGGCGGTCTCGGTGACGGCGATGGTGGGGAGGCAGGTCCCGTCGGCGACCTTGGGCAGCCAGGTCTTCTTCTGCTCGTCGGAGCCGAAGTGGAGGATCTTGGCGACGCCGAGCTGGGAGGCCTGGACCATGGCGCCCATCGCGCCGGAGACCCGGGAGAGCTCCTCGATGACGACGGTCTTCGCCAAGTGGCCCATGCCCATTCCGCCGTACTCGGAGGGTATGGTGACGCCGAGCCAGCCCTGTGCGGCTATGAGGCGGGAGAGCTCGTGGTGGACGGTCTTGCGGGATTCCATTTCGGGGATGAGCGGGCGGACTTCGCGTTCGGCGAATGACCGAACCTGTGCTCTGAGGGTGTCATGCTCTTCGGTCGTGAAGTAGCCGGTCGTCAACGGGTAACCCCCCTGTGGGCGTGCGCTCGTCGATGTCCGCACCAGGTGCGGCGGTCCCCACCAAGTGACAAGCTGTATATGCGAAATGTTCTCGCAGTGACTGTAGCAACCGTTATCGCATGGGGCAAGGGTCGGCAAAGTGGACGTACGACGGTTACGTGCCGGTAATGAACCGTTGGTGCGCAACGCAACCGATTGGTCCCAGATACCGGGAGTGAAGGGTGCGCGAACGGTGACCACGTGCTACGGCCGCGATCCGTTGCCCGGCCTTCGCGAAGGCGTTATGCTGCGTTGACTCGCGGGCAATCGTCCCATGATTGGATCTAGGGGATGTCCGCCCCGCCCATCGACCCCACCCCCGTACGGAGAGCCATGTTCAACTTCAAACGCCGCGCGGTCGCGGCCGCGGGGGCGCTCGCCCTCGCGGCGACGACGCTCGCGGTCGGCGCCTGGTCGTTCGGTCCCGGCAACGGCCACGGCCACGGCCGCGACGTCGACCTGCAGCTGCTGGCGATCAACGACTTCCACGGCAACATCGAGGCCTCCTCGAGCCTGACCTGGCCCGGGCACACCGCGCCGGTCGGCGGCGCCGAGTACCTCGCGACCCACCTCGACCTGGCCCGTGAGGGCGAGCGCTACTCGACGACGGTGGCCGCGGGCGACCTCATCGGCGCGAGCCCGTTCATGTCCGCGGTCTTCGACGACGAGCCGACCATCGAGTCGCTCAACGCCATGGGCGTCGAGGTCTCCTCGGTCGGCAACCACGAGTTCGACGCCGGGTTCGAGGAGCTCAACCGCATCATCGAGGGCGACGACGACTTCGAGGGCGCCGACTTCCCCTACCTCGGCGCGAACGTCGTGAACGAGACCACCGGCAAGCCGGTGCTCGACCCGTACTGGATCAAGAACTTCGGCGGCGGCGTCAAGGTCGGCTTCATCGGCATGACCCTGGAGGGCACCGGCTCGATCGTCTCCCAGTCCGGCATCGAGGGCCTGGTCTTCAAGGACGAGGTCGAGACCGCGAACAAGTACGCCCGCGAGCTCAAGCGCAAGGGCGTCAACGCGATCGTGGTGCTCCTCCACGAGGGCGGCGTGCCCGTCACCGAGGACACCGGCCACGACTGCGAGTCCGCCGCGGGCACCGCGACCGGCATGTCCGGCCCGATCGTCGACATCGCCGAGACCATGACCCCGCTCGTCGACGTCATCGTCTCCGGCCACACCCACCAGGAGTACGTCTGCTCCGTGGACGATCCGAACGGGAACCCGCGCCTGGTCACCTCCGCGTCGAACTACGGCCGCGTGTTCACCGAGATCGACGCGACGTACGACAAGCGCACCAAGGACATCGTGCGCTCGACCGTGGTCGGCTCCAACACCGTCGTCACCCGCGACGTCGAGGCCGACGGCGACCAGACCGACATCCTGGAGGAGTACGGCCCGCTCGCGGCCGAGGCCGGGAACCGGATCGTCGGGTACATCGACGAGGACATCAAGCGCGGCGCCACCAGGGCGGAGGAGTTCCCGCTCGGGAGCCTCATCGCCGACGCGCAGCTGTGGAACACCGCCGGCGCCGACACCGGGGGCGCCGAGATCGCGTTCATGAACCCCGGCGGCGTCAGGGCCGACCTGCTGTACGCGCAGGGCACGCCGGGCGAGGCCACGTACGCCGAGGTGTTCACCGTGCAGCCGTTCGCGAACTACGTGGTGACGCTCGACCTCACCGGCGCGCAGATCCTCGCCGCGCTCCAGCAGCAGCTGCCGAGCGCGAGCCGCTCGACGACGCTCGTGCTCCAGGTCTCCGAGGGCTTCACGTACACGTGGGACAAGACGAAGACCGGCACCGACCAGATCGTGGCCGACTCGCTGTCGCTGAACGGCGAACCGATCGTCGCCGACCAGACCTACCGGGTCACGGTCAACTCGTTCCTCGCCGACGGCGGCGACTCCTTCGCCGCGTTCGCCGAGGGCGAGAACCGCCTCTTCGGCGAGCTCGACGTCGACGCGTTCGAGGACTACATCACCGAGTTCGGCACGGCCGCGGCGCCGCTGCAGGCCCCCGAGCTCGGCCGGATCACGATCGTCTCGTAGCCGATCCTGAATAGATTCACAGCTGGCGGGCGCCTGACGGCCCCGCCAGCTGTCGTATTCGAAGCGGTTACCGGATAGTCTGGTACCACCCTGAACATTCACGGAGGACCTCAGGTCATGGCAATGCAGAGCAGGAACTCATCCCTTCGCAGCATGGCGAAGGCCCAACACAACGAGCAGCAGCACATGGGCGCCGCGTACGGCCCCTACGGGCAGATGACCCAGGCCCCCCAGGCCCAGTCGATGACCATCGACGACGTCATCGTCCGCACCGTCGCCCTCGTCGGCGCGACGTTCGTGGCCGCCCTCCTGACCTACGGCATGGTCGGCAGCGGCGACGCCTCCTCCGTGGGCACGGCCGGGATGCTCATGGCCCTCGGCGGCCTCGTCAGCATCGTCGTCATCATCTTCTCGATCTTCAAGCCGGTTACGAACCCCTTCGTGGCCTTCGCGTACGGCATCGGGCAGGGCCTCGTCCTCGGCGGGTTCAGCGCGATCATGGAGGCCCAGTTCTCGGGCATCGTCGTGAACGCCCTCGTCGCGACCATCCTTGTGTTCTTCGGCATGCTGGCGCTCTACAAGTTCCGCATCCTCAAGAACTCCCCGGTCTTCACCAAGGTCATCGTCGGCGCCGGCTTCGGCATCGCCGGCCTGCTCCTGGTGAACTTCGTCGCGAGCCTCTTCAGCGTCAACCTCGGCCTGTTCGCCACCCCCGGCGGCGACCCGACGACGCTCCAGTGGATCATCGCGATCGCCCTCACCCTCTGGGCCGCGTTCTCCTTCATCCTCGACTTCGACATGATCGAGTGGTCCGCCCAGAACGGCGCCCCGAAGAAGTACGCGTGGGCCGGCGCCTTCGGCCTCACCGCGGGCCTCATCTTCCTGTACTGGAACCTGCTCCGCCTCCTGTCCTACTTCCAGGGCGAGTAGCGGACTTGAGCTCCGAACTCGAGCGGGCGATCGGGCGCGTCGTCGAAGGCACGCGCCACTGGTCGCCCGCTCGCTGGCGTCCCCGGGCCGACGCGATGCACGGCCTCGTCCAGGCCCTCGCCGACATCGCCGCCGACGCCGAGGACCGCCCGCGGCGCCCCGTGCCGCGCCTGCCCCACGACATGAGCCTCCCCGACCAGCTCCAGGTCGTCGGCCTCGACCTCATCGAGCTCGAACCCCTCGACCCCGCGCACCGGGCGCGGGCCGACGCGGCCGTGCAGGCCGCCAGGGACGCCCTCCTCTAGTCGATCCACCCGGTCATCACCAGCGCCGCGTCGTCGAGCGCGTCCACCACGTTGTCCGACTCCCAGCGGAGCACGTTCCGCCGCGTGCGGGTCTCGCGGTCCTCGATCGCGCCGAGGCGCCGGTCGAGGCGCTTGGTCGCGTCGCTCAGGTCGACCCCGCGCGGCGGCGCCGCGCTCCGCGCCAGCGCCGCCAGCCGCATGTACGCCGAGTCGAGGGCGTCGGCGAAGTCGTCGACGCCCGCCAGCCCCGGCGCCTCTTCGTCGCGGCCGAGGGTCGCGTTCACCGCCACCAGGGCCCGCGCGGCGCGCGAGAGCGCCGCCTCCGCGCCCAGCACGTCGCCCGAGAGCGGCCCCGGCCCGCCGATCGGCTCGGCCTTCGCCTGGTCGGCGGCCTGCGTGAGCGCGGCCCGGCGGGCCCTGACCTGGTCGATCGCGGCGTGCATGGTCTTGCGGTCGTAGTCGTCGGGGTGGGCCTGCCGGTCGAGCACCAGCCGCGCGTAGTCCCGGTAGGCGTCGACGAGGTCGCCCAGGAGGTCCCCGAGGCGGCGCGTCTGCCAGGTCGGGACCAGCACGTAGAAGCCGATGGCGAGGGCCGCGCCCGCCACGGTGCACACGCCCCGGTCGAGGGCGCCCAGCAGCGGGTTCTCGCCGGTGAGGTCGATCTGGAACACGGTGAAGCCGGAGACGGCGGCCGCGAACACGAGCATCGACACCGGCCGCAGCAGGTAGGCGACGAGCGCGAACGCGAGGATCGTGAGGCTGATCCACACCTGGTCGCCGGGGATCACGAGCCCGAGCAGCGAGGCGAGGAGGACGCCGCCGATGGTGCCGACCGCGCGCGTGGTGCCGCGGGTGAGCGTCCCCGAGAAGTCCGCCTGGAGGACCAGCCACGCGGTGAGGGGGATCCAGTAGCCGTGGTCGGTGGGCCACAGCAGGCCGATGGTCATGGCGAGCGCGATGACGCCGGCGCGGCGCAGTGCGTGGTGGATGACGGGGTCGCGGCGGTGGAGGCGGGCGCGGAGCTGGCCGAGGGCCTGGCGGGCGGTGGAGGAGACGTGCGCGAGCGCGGGGTCGGCGACGACGGCGTCGCCGCCCGCGGTGATGCGCTCGGCGAACCCGCCGGTGTCGTGGAGGGTGCGCAGGAGCCCGCCGATCTCGGTGGGCATGGTGCCGGTGGCGGTCGCCATGGGGTTCTGGGACAGGCCTGCGAGGAGGTCGTCCCAGTCGAGGTCGGCGGGGCGGCGGGCGGTGATGCGCCCGGCGAAGTGGGTGAGGAGCCGGGCGGCCATCTCCAGGGCCTCGGAGTAGAACGCGACGGTGTCGCGGTCCTGGGCGTCGGCGCGGGCGCGCGCGGAGGCGGTGCGGCCGATCGCGGCGGAGACGGCGTAGATCTGGCGGCGGGCCTCCAGGATCGCGGCGGGCAGGACCCGGCGCCGGTCGAGCTCGCGGGCGGCCTCGTGGAGGGACTCGGTGTCGAAGGGCGCGTTCGGGTTCGACGCGAGCGCCTCGGCCTCGGCGGCGAGCGCGAGCCAGGCCTCGGCGAGGGTGCGGCGGTCCTCGGCCCACCGGAAGTACGGGGGCAGGAGCGCCATGAGCGCCTGGAGGACCCCGCCGGCGAGGACCGCGGCGGCCGCGAGCGCCACGGTGGTGCCGGTGGTGATGTGCTCGGCGAGGAAGAACATGATGCCGGAGACGGTGAACGTCACGCCCGCGACGTGCGTCACCGAGCCGACGAACGTGAGCGTGAACGCATAGGCGGCCGCGGCGGCGACCAGCACGATCGGCTGCTCGATCGCGCCGAGCACGACCCCGAGCGCGCCCGCGAGCCCGACGAGGAGCGGCAGCGACGGGCCGGTGCGGGTGCCGGGGGTGAGGAGGGCGACGCCGCCCAGCCACGCGCCCATGGACGCGGCCTGGCCCCAGCCCGGGTGGTCCAGGAGCGCCACGGCGGCCATCACCACCGCGATGCCGCAGGCCGCGCGCACCGCGAGCACAGGCGCGGCCTCGCCGGGGGTCCACGCCCTGAGGTCGTCGCCGACCCGGCGGAACGACTCGTCGACACCCGGGTTGTTGCGCACGCCCAAAGGGTAGCCGCGCCTACGGCTGTGAGCACCCTTACCGGTTACGCTGGTGGCATGCGACAAACGGTGCTGGTGGTCGACTTCGGGGCCCAATACGCGCAGCTCATCGCTCGCCGCGTCCGGGAGGCCAACGTCTACTCGGAGATCGTCCCCTCCTCCATGCCCGCGGAGGAGATGCTCGCGAAGGAGCCCGCCGCGATCATCCTGTCCGGCGGTCCTTCGAGCGTGTACGCCGAGGGCGCCCCGCAGGTGGACGCGGAGCTGTTCAAGGCCGGCGTGCCGGTGCTGGGGATCTGCTACGGGTTCCAGGCGATGGCGAAGGCCCTGGGCGGCACCGTCGCCAAGACGGGCCTGTCGGAGTACGGCGGCACCGAGCTCGACGTGCTGTGCGCGTCGAAGCTCCTCGACGGCCTCCCCGAGCACCAGTCGGTGTGGATGAGCCACGGCGACTCCGTGACCGAGGCCCCCGCGGGCTTCGACGTGGTCGCGACGACCTCGGGCGCGCCCGTGGCGGCGTTCGAGAACCTGGACCTGCGGCTCGCGGGCGTCCAGTACCACCCGGAGGTCGCGCACACCCCGCACGGCCAGGCCGTCATCCGCCACTTCCTGCACGACATCGCCGGCATCACGCCGAACTGGACGAACTCGGCGATCATCGACGAGCAGGTCGCGGCCATCAAGGCGCAGGTCGGCGACAAGCGCGTGCTGTGCGCGCTGTCGGGCGGCGTGGACTCCTCGGTGGCGGCGGCGCTCGTGCACCGCGCCGTGGGGGACCAGCTCACGTGCGTGTTCGTCGACCACGGGCTGCTGCGGGCCGGCGAGGCCGAGCAGGTCGAGAAGGACTACGCGCAGCTCACCGGCATCGACGTGCGCACCGTGGACGTCGCGGAGCAGTTCATCACGGCCCTGAAGGGCGTGACGGACCCCGAGGAGAAGCGCAAGATCATCGGCCGGGAGTTCATCCGCACCTTCGAGGCGGCCGCGCGCGGCATCGCCGAGGAGCAGGGCATCGACTTCCTCGTCCAGGGCACGCTGTACCCGGACGTGGTCGAGTCCGGCGGCGGCACCGGCACCGCGAACATCAAGAGCCACCACAACGTGGGCGGGCTCCCCGACGACCTCCAGTTCGCGCTGGTCGAGCCGCTGCGGACCCTCTTCAAGGACGAGGTGCGCGCGATCGGCCTGGAGCTGGGCCTCCCCGAGGCCATGGTGTGGCGCCACCCGTTCCCCGGCCCCGGCCTGGGCATCCGCATCGTCGGCGAGGTCACGCGCGAGCGCCTCGACATCCTCAAGTCGGCCGACGCGATCGCCCGCGCCGAGCTGACCGCCGCCGGCCTCGACCGGTCGGTGTGGCAGTTCCCGGTGGTGCTCCTCGCCGACGTCCGCTCCGTGGGCGTCCAAGGCGACGGCCGCACCTACGGCCACCCGGTGGTCCTGCGCCCGGTCTCGTCCGAGGACGCCATGACCGCGGACTGGTCGCGCCTGCCGTACGAGCTGCTGGCGCGGATCTCCACCAGGATCACGAACGAGGTCGCCGAGATCAACCGCGTGGTGCTCGACGTCACCTCGAAGCCGCCGGGGACCATCGAGTGGGAGTGAGCTCTCCCCGGGCACCGTTCGCAAGCTTCGCCGTGCCCACGTGAACACGCCGTACAGTTGAGGGATGCAATTCCGGATAGCTGCGTACGGGGAGGTACGTGACGAGAACGGCCGGGTCCTGCTGACCCGACGGAAGCGGGCGGGCCGGGAGTCCGGCCCCTGGCACCTGCCCGGCGGGGTCATCGACCACGGCGAGCCCCCGAAGCGGGCCGCCGGGCGGCTCGTGGGGGAGCACACCGGGTTCGAGGTGAGCGTCGGCGCGCCCCTGGAGGCCGTCGCCGTCGCCCGGCGCGGGGTCCACACGAACGCGATCCTCTACCGCGCCCGCGTCAGCGGCGGGCCCGACCCGGACTTCTCCGGGGAGGCCGCCGAATGGGTCGACCCGGCGCGGGCCGCGGCCGAGCCCCACTCGCCGTTCGTCTCGGCGGCCCTCGGGCTCGCCGACGACCGGCTCGCCGGGCGCGTCGACAAGGCCCCGCAGGAGACCCGCCCCGTCCCGCCCGCGAAGGCGAAGAAGGGCCGGCGGCGCCGCGGGCAGCGCTTCGGCGCGTACGGGGTCGTCGCCGACGGCGACGGCCGCATCCTGCTCGCCCGCATCGCCGAGGGCTACCCCGGCGGCGGCACCTGGCACCTGCCCGGCGGCGGCGTCGACTTCGGGGAGTCCCCGGAGGCCGCGGTCGCGCGCGAGATCTACGAGGAGACCGGTCAGGAGGCCCTGGTCGGGTCCCTGCTCAACGTCACGTCGTTCCGGCACCGCCGCGCCATCGGGCCCGAGGGGTACCCGCTCGACTGGCACGGGGTGCGGGCGATCTACTCGGCCACGGTGCCCGACCCGTCGGCCGCCCAGGTCGTGGAGGCCGCGGGGGGCTCCACCAGCGAGTCGCGCTGGTGGAACGCCGACGCGCTCGACGACCTGCCGCTGTCGGCGGCCGTCGAGGACGCCCTCCAGGTCGTGGACCTGAAGAACCTCGCCGCCCAGGCGTAGCCCCGGTCCGGCGCGTTCGGACGGGCGCTACCGCCAGCGGGCGATCACGGTCTCGCCGGCGCGGACCGGCTCGCCGGGGGCGACCGCCGCCTCGGCGGCGCCCGCGGGCAGGTACACGTCGGTGCGGGAGCCGAAGCGGATGAGGCCGTACCGCTCGCCCTTGGCGACGGACGCGCCGGGCTTGGTGCGGTTGACGATGCGGCGCAGGACCGCGCCGGTGCGCTGGGCGATCACGACGCGCCCGCGGGGGGTCGCGAGCACGGTGTAGCAGGCGGCGTTGTGCTCGGCCTCGGCCGTGCCGACCTTCGAGTAGCCGCCCTTCTCGGTGAACACGTCGACGACCTCGCCGGCGACCGGCGAGCGGTTGATGTGCACGTCGGTGAGGGACAGGTACGCGGCGATCCGCAGCCACTCGGCGCCGGCCGCGCCGGTGGCGGCGCCGAAGCGCTCGTCCACGACGGTCTCGACGGCCATGATGCGGCCGTCGGAGGCGGCGGTGACCGCCTCCGGCTCGTCGTCCTCGCCGCGCAGGTCGGCGTCGCGCTGCGGGTCGCGGAAGAACGCGGCGACCGGGACGGCGGCGAGTGCGGGCAGCAGCCACGCCTTCGAGGAGGGCCGGATCTTCCTGGCGGCCCAGGCGGTCCCGAAGAGGAGCCCGGCGGCGATGACGCCGTTGGAGTCGAGGTGCAGGTTCGGGGTGACCGCGACCGAGGAGGCGCGCCAGGCGGGGGCGAGGTCCTCGGCGGGCGCGATCGCGCGCGGCTCGCCCTCGTGCTTGGAGGCGGAGCCGATGCGGAGCTTGTGGATGCGCACGGGCGGCAGGGAGCGCACGATCAGGTCGGTGCCGATGCCGTAGTCGGCGACCAGTTCGGCGATCTCCTCGCGGGCGGGCGCGGTGAGGGTGGCGGCGAAGGAGAGGACCCCGCCGGGCGCGACCTTCTCGCGCAGGAGCGCGATGTCGTCGATGAACGCCTCGGCCTCGACGGTGACGGGGCCGGCGAGCATGACCTCCTCGGCGGGCGCGGCCTCCTGGAGGGACGCGACGGCGGTGACCCCGCCGGCGGTCCAGGAGCCCTCGGCGGCGAGCGACGCCCGAAGGTCCTCAATGGAGTGCGAGTCGGCGACGACGGTGAGCCGGTCGGCGGGCATGAGCGCTTCGAGGGCGGCCGTCAGCACCGGGTTCCCCCAGGACGCGCCCACGACCAGCCCGGTCTTGGGGCCCCTCCGCCGGGCGAATTCGTCGGTGATGCCGCGAGCGGCGGCTTTCGAGATCGGCATGACTCCGACTATAGAGCGCGCCGCGAGTGGTCCCGGCTCGCGCTCGCGTGTTGCGCGAGTGCCGGAAGCGACCCTTGCCCTGATTTGGGATCGTACTTTCGGAGGATTCTCCACATCGTTCGGGGGAGAGCCCGAGCCCCCGCGCGGGCGGCCCTCGTTTCCCCTCTTGTCAGGAAGCCTCCCGCGGCCTCACACCTCACATCCACTCCCAGGGGGACCGAATCACGATGAGTCTCAAGACGATCCGCACTCCGCTCGCCGCGACCGCGGTGCTCGCAGCCGTCCTCACAGGAGGACCGGTGTTCGCGCAGGAGGAGGCCGAGCCGATCACGGGCGTCCCCTCCGCCGAGCCGGGCCTGGAGCTCCGCGGCCGCCTCGACGGGGAGCGTTTCGACGTGTGGGCCAACCTCCTCGGACTCACGCCGGACGGCTCCGAGGAGACGTACACGGTCTACTGCATCGACATCCGCACCCCGCTCGACACCGAGAGCCCTTACGCCGAAGGCGACTGGGAGGAGTCGGGCGTCGCGAACCTCGAGTCGGTCCGCTGGGTCCTGTTCAACGGCTACCCGAACATCGGCGCCGCGGACCTCATCGAGGCCTCCGGCGGCGAGGTGAACCCGGACTGGACCGACGCCGAGACGGCCGAGGTCGCCTACGCGGGCACCCAGGCCGCCGTCTGGCACTTCACCGACGACTGGGAGCTGCTGACCGACAACCCGGTCAAGGGCGGCAACGACGGCGAGGACGAGGCGGTCCTCAAGGTCTACGAGCATCTCACCGAGGACACCGGGCGCGTGCCCGACCCGTCCGAGTTCGTCGTCGACCTCGAAGGCGAGGAGGACGCGGGCTACGAGGACGGCCGGTTCGGCCCGTACACGGTCCGCTCCAACGCCGGGCCCGTCGCGCTCGAAGCCGAGGGCGGCCGCCTGGAGCAGGCGAACGGCGACCCCGTCGAGTCCCTCGAGGACGGCGACGAGTTCTGGATCGTCCTGGAGGAGGACAGCAGCGAGATCACGGTGACCGGCACGGCCGCGTACGACCTCCCGGTCGGACGGGTCTTCCTGGCCACCACCGAGGCGTCCCTCTCGGGCGACGCCGCCAACCGGGTGATCTCCGGCGACTCCCAGAAGCTCATCCTCGCCGAGCCGCGCGAGGGCGAGGTGCCCGCCGAGTGGAAGTTCGCGCTCGACGCCCCCACCGACCGGCCCTCCGAGTCCGGCGGCGGCGCGCAGCTCCCCGAGACCGGCGCGAACCTCACCGTCGCGTTCGCGGCCGGCCTGGCGCTCCTCGTCGGCGGCCTCACCGCCACCGCGTTCGCCAAGCGCCGCAGCGGCACGACCCACTAGACCTCACGGACGCGGGCGGGCTCGGGCCCGCCCGCTGCCGCAGGAGCGTTCCGGACCGATTCGCCGGTCCGGACCGGGCGCGCTCCGCGGTTCTGCAACACGCCCGGCGCATGGTGCGGCCGGAACCGGGGCAAGCGATCCGCCCCGGTTCCGGCCACTCGTGTCACGGCAGTGCGATCCCGTCACCGTCCCCACCGCACCGCATCAGTCGATACCGAATCGTTATAGTGGCGCGCCTCTCCGAGGTCGCGCCGCTTTCGTTGCCCCGCAACCGGTCCCCAGTTCAACGACGTGGTGCCCCCTGATGCAACCGGCGGAGGGCCGCTAACGTGTCGTGAGGAAGATTCAACGCGTCAATCCCTCGGAAAAGCAAAGGGACTTCAACGAATGATGAGCAAAGCCCTGAAAGGGACGGTCGCCGCTGCGGCGGGCGTCATGCTCGGACTCAGCGGCGTCGCCGCGGCCCAAGCGCAGGACGAGGAACCCACCCCGTCGGGAGCCTCCGGGACCGTCGTCGAGGAGCCGGGGATCCGCCTGCACGGCGAGACCCAGGACCCCACCGCCGTCATGCTCGGCCTGGACCTCGGTGACGGCGAGACCCGCACCGTCTACTGCATCCAGATCACGGTGGGCCTCGAGGACAGCCTGATCCACGAGGAGCGCCCCTGGGAGGACATCCCGGTCGAGGACCTCCCGCTCGTGCTCGGCGTCCTCCTCAACGGCTACAACGGCGCCAACGCCGCCGAACTGCTCGAGGCCGCCGGCGTCGCCGCCGAGAACATCGACCCGTTCACGGCCGACCAGGTCGCCTACGCCGGCACCCAGGCCGCCATCTGGGAGCTGACCGACGGCTGGGAGATCACCGCCGCCGACCCCACTGAGGGCGACGCCGGCGTCGACACCGCGGTCCTCGCGGTCCACGACTACCTGATCGCGAACTCCGAGCCCGTCGAGGAGCCCGACTTCGAGCCCTACTTCGAGGTCGACGACTCCGAGGCCGTCACCGACGGCACCGTGGTCGGCCCCTTCACCGTCTCCACCAACTTCACCTCCGTGGAGTTCTCCCAGCCCGAGGGCGCCACCGTCGTCGACGAGAACGGCGACGCCGTCACCTCCTTCGCCGACGGCCAGGGCTTCTACGTCGAGTTCGACGAGGCGGCCTCCAGCACGGTCACGCTGACCACCGACACGATCACCTGGACCACCCCCGCCGGCCGCACCTTCGTGCCGGTCGACGCCGAGGGCGCCGACGTCGAGGGCCAGCGCCTCATCCTCGCCGAGGAGCACACCTCCGAGTACGCCGCCGAGCTCGAGTTCGAGATCGTCGTCGAAGAGGTCCCCAGCGAGTCCCCCAAGCCGCAGCTCCCCGTCACCGGCTCCAGCCTGACCTACGTCGCCTCCATCGGCGGCGCGGTCCTGGTCGCCGGCGTCGTCGCGATGGTGCTCATGCGCCGCCGCGCCGCCCGCGCCGACTGGGGCTCGGACGCCTAAACACCAGGCGAACACTGCGATAACCACCACACGCCCGCTGGTCCGACCGGCGGGCGTGTGGCATACTTGCGGCGTGACTCAGAGCGCGCGATTTTACTTTTACTACGGCCGGAACCGTCCGAGCCGTAGGTCGTCGCGCTGAACACAGACCTACAGGCCCCGGGCGGAACAACCGCCCGGGGCCTTTTTGACGCTCAGGGCCGACCGCCCGGACCGGAACCCGAATCCGCTCGCAAGGAGACCCTGATGACCGCCAAGACCGAAGTGACGACCGACGAGCTCGAAGCCCTGCGCACCGAGATCAACACGCTCGACGACGAGCTCATCCGCATCTGGAACCGCCGCGCGGCCGTCTCCAAGCGCATCGGCGAGATCCGCATGGCGAACGGCGGCACCCGCCTCGTCCTCGACCGCGAGCGCGCCATCCTCGAGAAGTACCGCACCGCCCTCGGCGAGGACGGCGTCCAGATCGCCATGCTCGTCCTCCGCGCCGGCCGCGGACCGCTCTAGCGCACACGGACGGGTGACGGCCGCGCCGAAGAGTGTCATACCCGGCGCGGCATAATTGACGGCGATGAACGACCTCCTGACCGGCCTCAACGAACCGCAGCGCCAAGCCGTCGAGCACGCGGGGTCCCCGCTGCTCATCGTCGCGGGCGCCGGTTCGGGCAAGACGCGCGTCCTCACCCATCGCATCGCGTACCTCCTGGGCGAGCGCGGCGCGCACCCCGGCGAGATCCTCGCGATCACCTTCACGAACAAGGCCGCCGCCGAGATGCGCGAACGCGTCGACGCCCTCATCGGCCCGCGCTCGCGCGCCATGTGGGTCCTCACGTTCCACTCCGCATGCCTGCGCATCCTCCGCCGCGAGGCCCACCGGCTCGGCTGGAAGCAGAGCTTCACGATCTACGACACCGACGACGCCCGCCGGCTGCTCACCCAGATCGTCAAGGAGCTCGGCCTCGACTCCAAGAAGCACTCCCCGCGCTGGCTCGCCGCCGAGATCTCCCGGCTCAAGAACGAGCTCATCGGCCCCGACCAGGCCGCCTCCAGCGCCGACGACGCCCGCACCAAGCTCGTCGCCGACGTGTACGCCCAGTACGACGAGCGCCTGCGCCTCGCCCAGGCCGTCGACTTCGACGACATCATCGGGTCCACCGTGCACCTGTTCCGGGCCTTCCCCGAGGTCGCCAAGTCGTACCGGATGCGCTTCCGGCACGTCATGGTCGACGAGTACCAGGACACCAACCACGCCCAGTACACCCTCGTGCGCGAACTCGTCGGCACCGGCGACGACCGGGCCGAGCTGTGCGTCGTCGGCGACGCCGACCAGTCGATCTACGCGTTCCGCGGCGCCACCATCCGCAACATCATCGAGTTCGAGCGGGACTTCCCCGACGCCAAGACGATCCTGCTGGAGCAGAACTACCGCTCCACGCAGACGATCCTCGACGCCGCCAACGGGGTCATCCGCAACAACACCGAGCGCGGCCGCGAGAAGCGCCTGTGGAGCGACGAGGGCCCCGGCGGGCGCATCCTCGGCCACACCGGCGACAACGAGCACGACGAGGCGGCCTGGGTCGCCGGGCGGATCGACGAGCTCGTCGACGCCGGCGACACCAGCTTCGGCGACACCGCGATCTTCTACCGCACCAACGCCCAGTCCCGCGCGTTCGAAGAGGTCTTCGTGCGCCGCGGCATCCCGTACAAGGTCGTCGGCGGCGTCCGGTTCTACGAGCGCAAGGAGGTCCGCGACATGCTCGCGTACCTCAAGCTCACCGCGAACCCCGACGACACCGTCTCGGCGATGCGCGTGGTCAACAACCCCAAGCGCGGCGTCGGCGACCGCGCCGTCGCCGAGGTGGAGGCGCTCGCGGCGCGGCTGCGGATCTCGTTCCCCGAGGCGCTCCACCGCGCCGACGAGTCCGCCGGGATCTCCTCCCGGGCCCGGCCCGGGATCAGGCGGTTCTGCGAGATCATCGACGCCGCCACCGAACTCGCCAAGACCGCGCCGCCCGAGGAGGTCCTCGACCGGCTCATCGCCGACACCGGGTACCTCGAAGGGCTCGAGCAGTCCAAGGACCCGCAGGACGAGGGGCGCATCGAGAACCTCCAGGAGCTCGTCGCCGTCGCCCACGAGTTCACCGAGCAGGTCGTGCGCGGCACCGTCGACGACGACGAGGCCGACCTCGAGGCCGACGTGCCGTCCTTCCTGGAGCACGTCGCGCTCGTCTCCGACGCCGACTCGATCCCCGACCCGGAGTCGCAGGAGGGCGGGGTCGTCACCCTCATGACCCTGCACACCGCGAAGGGCCTGGAGTTCGACACCGTGTTCCTCACCGGCCTCGACGACGGCCTGTTCCCGCACGAGCGGTCCATGAACAAGCCGGGCGACCTGGAGGAGGAGCGGCGCCTCGCGTACGTGGGGCTCACCCGCGCCCGCAAGCACCTGCACCTGACGCGGGCCGGCACCCGGAACGTGTTCGGGCAGCCCGAGTACTACGCCGCCAGCCGGTTCCTCGCCGAGATCCCCGGCGACCTCATCGAGTGGTCGGAGTCCGCGCCGCCGCCCGCGCGCGTCGTCAAGTCGAAGTCGCCCTCGTTCGGGCAGCCGATCGTCATGCGCAACTCCGGCGACGTGCCGGTGCTCGACGTCGGCGACCGGGTCACCCACGACAAGTACGGGCTCGGCCGGGTGGTCGAGCTCAAGGGCTCGGGCCCGCGGGCCCAGGCGCGCATCGACTTCGGCGACGGCGAGCCCAAATGGGTGATCCTGCGGCTGGCGCCGGTCACGAAGCTCTAGCGGAGGTCGAGCCCGGCCTCGGAGAGGTAGTTCAGCGGCTCGACCGGCCGCCCGTCCACGTGCACCTCGAAGTGGACGTGGGAGCCGAACGAGAAGCCGGTGTTCCCGGCGTCGGCGATGTGGGTCCCCGCGTCGACCCACTCGCCGGGGCCGACGCTGATCGCGGAGTTGTGGGCGTAGTACGTCTCGACGCCGTCCCCGTGGTCGATGATCACGAGGTTCCCGAAGCCGGACTCCCAGCCCGCGTGCTTGACGGTGCCGGGGTACGCGGCGTAGACCGCGTCGCCGGTCTCGGCGTCGAAGTCGACCCCGTTGTGGTTGCGGCCCCAGCGCTGGCCGAACAGCGACGTGATGGTGATCTGGTCGAGCATCGGCCGCCACTGGATCTGCGCGTCCTGCGCGGTCACGGGGGTCGCGCGCGAGGACTGCGCGGCGTCGTCGGCGGTCGCGGCCGCGGGGGACGCGGCGGCGCCCTCGACCGAGCCGGAGGCGGTCCCCTCGGGGACGCTCGCCTCGGCCGCGAGGGCGGCGATGTCGTTCACGGCCCGCGACGGGGCGGGCTCGTCGCCCGACGGCATCCCGGAGGCGGTCGCCATCGCGACGATGGAGGCGCCGGCGACGGCCGAGCCGACGACGGCGGTGTAGCGGCGCTGGGTCCCCGCCAGGAGCGGGGAGAGTTCGGCGGCCCACGAGGCGCGGTGCTGGCCCCTCGTGCGGTGCGGCCGGGCGGCGTGGCGCCTGATCGGCACGGCGGTCACCGGTCCGGTGTCGGACAACGAATCTCCCGGGTCGTGGACTGACTCATCGGGCGGGGCGGCGGGCCGCGGTCTGGCGCGGGCTCCGGGGGGCCGTCCGTGAGCTTGGCAACCGGCCCACGGTAGCGCCGCGGACGCCGGGCGGGGGAGATTCGTCACCGCCCGGCGTGTCGCGACAATCAGGACAATAGGGAAACGGTAGGGGTCAGGCCTCGAGCCGTTCCTTCGATTCGGTGAAGATCCGCACGATCTCGGGGCGGACCTCGGCGCGCTCGGTGAGCGGGCGGGCCCACGCGACGCGGATCGCGACCTCGCCGCCGTCGACGGCGGCCGCGAAGTCCGCGCCCTCGCCGTCGAAGCCGGTCATGCGGGCCGAGGCCGCCTCCGGCCGCCCGCCGGCGCCGCGGCAGATGACCAGCGTGTCCTCGGCGTGGTCGTGGTTCATGTGGTGGCAGATCGCGGCGACGACCTTGGGGTCGAACGGGTTCCTCCCGAGGTTCGCGCTCAGCTCCGAGAGGACCGCGCCGTTGTGGTCGTAGGCGCGGAGGATCTCGTCCACGAGCGCGGCCTTGGCGTCCTCGGGCAGGTCGACCGCGTCGAGGCGGGACCGGTACTCGTCCTTGAAGGCCTTGGGGCCCTTGATGCCGGAGAAGACGTAGAAGGACGCGCCGTCGTCCTCGAAGCCGTAGTTGCGGCGCGCGGCCTTCCCGAACGCCTGGCCGCCGGAGAGGTCGCCGAGGTAGCGGGTGTAGGCGTGGGCGATGTACCCGCCGGGCTCGGCGGCGGCCTCGGTGATGCGGTCCACATAGTCGCGGGTGGAGGAGAGCGGTTCGATCCCCGAGCGCCACTTGGGCCCCATCAGGAACTTCAGGTCCGCCTCGATCGACGCCAGGCGGGCGAGTTCGTCGAAGACGAACGGCCCCGCGACCGGGTCGTCCGCGAGCCGGTCGCCCGCGGCCTCGATCGCCTCGTAGACGAAGAACTGCTGCGCGTGCCAGCGGGTGTAGTCCGCTTCGGACAGCGAACCGTCGAAGAGGCGGTCGAACAGCCCCGGCTCGCGCTTGCCGTCCGCTTCGGCGGAGGGGTCGAGCCCCTGGTGGCGCGACCACGATGCCTCGCGGATCCGGGCCGAGAACGACATCGCGGAGGCGGTGTCAGCAGACATGGGCGTCATTCCTTATCAAGATGTGGTCGTCTTCGAGAGTAAGGCAAGCCTAACCTATACCGGTCCACCGTGTCATGGGCTGCGAACGGCCGACCCGTCAGCGAACGCCCCCGGGTCATCGGAGACAATGGCCTCCGGCCCTACTCGCACGTAGGGCTGAACCGGAAAGAGCGCGAGAATCACGGTCGCAAGCCTTCCCTACTGCGACGCGACTGTGGCACCATGGGCTCAACTGGTCCCCTTGACAGCACGTACCCACCACTCACGGGAGGCCCTGTGAAACCGGCCCACATCTTCAAGAAACTCGGCGCCGCCGTCGCCACGGGTCTCATCCTGCTGGGCCTGATGGCCGGCACGGCCGCCGCCGCGGGAGGCAGCTCCGGCGAGGTCGGCAGCGCGAACGGCGGCAGCTCCGGCGAAGTCGGCTCCGTCACCATCGCCAACGGCGGCGGCAGCTCCGGCGAAGTCGGCTTCGTCTCCCCCTCGAACGGCGGCAGCTCCGGCGAGGTCGGGTCCCCCGGCATCGACGGCGAGCCGCTCATGTCCACCCGCAGCTCCGGCGAGGTGGCGTGACGAGCGCCGCCTCGGCGGTCTCCTGACGGGAGCCCGGCGGTGACGAGGACACGGTTCGCGGGGCTGTACCGCGTCCTGCCGTGGATCATCACCAGCCTGGTACTGGCGTTCGGGGCCGGATCACTCCTGTGGTACGGCCCCCCGCCCGACTTCCCGATCCTCAAGCTCCTGGTCTTCGTCCCCGCGTTCTGGATCTCGCAGACCCTGCTGATCCAGCACCACGCGCGCGGACTGCGGATCTCGTTCAACCTCACCGACGTGCCGCTGGTCGTCGCCCTGATGTACCTCGACCCGTTCTGGGTCATCGCCGCCCGGTGCGCGGTCTCGATCGTGCACTACATGGGCCGGTACCTCCGCGAGGACATCGGCGTGCTCAAGCCGCTGTTCAACGTCGGGCTCACGACCTCCGGCACCGCGGTCGCGGTGATCTTCGTCCAGGTCCTCGGCGTCGGCGACCCGGTCGACCCGTACACCTGGCTGGTGCTGCTCGGCGCGATCGTCACGGTCGGCCTCTTCACCACCCTCCTCATCTCCGCGCTGCTGTACTCGCTCTCCGGCTGGGACAGCGTGGCGAAGGCGTGGATCGCGTTCTTCGTGACCCTCATCGGGCCCCTGCTCGCGGCCTGCATCGGCGTGCTCTTCGTGGTGCTGCTCGACGCGACCCTGTGGTCCGCGGTGCTCATCGGGCTGGTCGTCCTCGGCTTCGTCTACCTGGCGCGCAGCTACATGGCGCTGCGGCGCCAGCGGCAGGTCCTGCGCGAGCTCAACGACTTCACGCAGCTCGTCGTCGACTCCGTCAGCTCCAACCGGCTCATCGACGCGATGCTCGGCCGCCTGCGCGACATCCTCACCGCCGAGTCCGCGACCGTGTGGGTGCCGAAGTCGGGCCGGTACCCCGAGATCCGGCTCACCTCCCGGCTCGACGACGCCGGCCTCACCGACCTCGACCCGATCCCCAGCGTCCTCCAGCGGGGCGTCATGGAGTCGGGGACCGGGGTGCTGCTGAGCTCCCGGAACGGCACCAAGGCGCAGAAGGCGGCGCTGGAGGAGGCCGGGCTGCGCGGGGCCATGCTGGTGCCGCTCCGCTCGGGCGACGAGGTCTACGGCTGCCTCTCGGTGTCCGACCGCATCGGCGGCGAGATCTCGCACTTCGTCCCCGTCGACCTCCAGCTCATGGAGACCATCGCCGCGAACGTCGGCATCGCCGTCCAGAACGAGCGGCTCCTCGACCAGCTCCGGTACGACGCCTACCACGACCCGCTCACGGGCCTGCCGAGCCGCAGGCGCTCGCTCCAGGCCCTCCAGGAGGCCCTGTCGATCACGGTCCCGAACGAGGTCGTGGCCGTGTTCATGTTCGATGTGGACTCGCTCCACGAGATCAACGACGCGCTCGGGCACGAGGCCGGCGACACCGCGCTGCGCGAGATCGCGCGGCGCCTCAAGGACCAGGCCCCGGCGGCGTCGTTCATCGGGCGGATCGACTCCGACGAGTTCATCCTCCAGACCCGCCTCGCGTCGACCGAGGCCGCGGTGGAGACCGCGCGGCGGCTGCGGGCCGGCATCCAGGGCCCGTTCGAGGTCGGCGGCGTCGCCGTCAGCCTCTCGGCGGCCGTGGGCGTGGTCACGCACCCGGACTTCGCGGCCGACGCCGATGAGCTCCTCAAGCGCGTCGACGGCGCCACCAGGCAGGCGAAGACCGCCGCGGACGGCGTCCAGCTCTACCACGCCGGGCTCGAGTCCGAGAGCCTCCGCCGCATCGGCCTCGCGGCCGACCTGCGCCGGGCCCTCGACCGCGGCCGGCTCGAAGTGCACTTCCAGCCGAAGGTCCGGCTCGACCGAGACTTCGACGCGGGCGGGGCCGTCGTCGGCGCCGAGGCGCTCGTGCGGTGGCCGCACCCGACCTACGGGACCGTCGCGCCCGAGGAGTTCATCCCGATCGCCGCGTCCACCGGGCAGCTCGGCCAGCTCACCGACACCGTCCTGGACGAGGCCCTGCGCCGCTCGGCCGAGTGGGCCGGGGAGGACGGGCCGCTGCCGATGTCGGTCAACCTGTCGCCGCGCACGCTCGCCGACGCCGCGTTCCCCGACCGGGTCGCGGCGCTCCTGGAGCGCCACGGCGTGCCGCCCGAGCGCCTGACGTTCGAGATCACCGAGGACGACGTGGTCTCGGGCGAGCCGCGGCTCACGCCCGCCCTCGACCGGCTTCACGAGATGGGCGTGCGCCTGTCCGTGGACGACTTCGGCGCCGGGTACTCCTCGCTCGCGTACCTGCGGCGGCTGCCCGTCCAGGAGATCAAGATCGACCTCCGCTTCGTCCAGGGCATGGCGACCGACGACGACGACAAGGCGATCGTGGAGGCCGTCCTCGGCCTCGCGAGGCACTTCGCGATCGACGTGGTCGCCGAGGGCATCGAGTCGCACCAGACCGTCGAGCAGCTCCGCGAGCTCCACTGCGAGGCCGGCCAGGGGTACTACTTCTCCCGCCCGCTGCCGCCGGACCGCTTCGCCGCGTGGCTCGACGGCCAGGGGTGGACCCGCGGCCAGGCACGCCTGCGGGTCGTCTGAGCCGGCGCTGTGGCCCGCACCGCAACGCGGGCCCCGGTACCGCGGTTCGGGCGCCGTCATGTACTCTTGTCAAGGCCGCGAGGGAAGCCTCGCGAACGCCCCCTTAGCTCAGTCGGCAGAGCGTCTCCATGGTAAGGAGAAGGTCTACGGTTCGATTCCGTAAGGGGGCTCGGAAACACCTCGAAGCGAGAGCGGACTGGTGTTGTACTGCTCACCCAGAGCCATCTGGCGGCAGTGAGCACACGGCGGTGTAGCTCAGTGGTAGAGCAAACGACTCATAATCGTTGTGTCGGCAGTTCGATCCTGCCCATCGCTACTTTTGGCAATCGGCGACCACTGCGTTACGCTGGTCGCCGTTTTGTTTTGCAGGGAGAACCCGCCGACCGGCGGGTTCCGCTAGAGGAAGGCACTCATCGTGGCCAAGGCTACCGACGTTCGCCCCAAGATCACCATGGCGTGCGTGGAGTGCAAGGAGCGCAACTACATCACGAAGAAGAACCGGCGGAACAACCCCGACCGGCTCGAGCTCAAGAAGTACTGCCCGCGCTGCAAGACCTCGCAGGTCCACAAAGAGACCCGCTAGTCTTCCCCGCCCCGGTACATGCTCGACGCTTCGTATGTGGGCCGGTCCTTGCCGACCACCGAACCGGTGGCGGTCACCGCCGCGTCGGTGACCCGCTTCGCGGAGGCCCTCGGCCTCCCCGACACCGGTGCGATACCCCCTACCTACCTGATCTCGCTGACGCTGCCCGCGGCGGACCGGCTCATCGACGACCCCGACTTCGGGCTCGACTGGGGCCGCGTCCTCCATCGCGAGCAGCGTTTCGCGTACCACCGGGAGCTCCGCGCCGGTGACGTGCTCACCGTGACGGTGACCATCGAGTCGATCAAGACCGTCGCCGGGAACGACCTCCTCTCCCTCCGCACCGCCGTCGACTCCCAGGACGGCCTCGCCGCCGAGGTGTGGACCACCCTGTTCGTCGCCGCCGCGACCGACGACCCCGCCGGAGACCCCCAGTGAGCCTCGCAGACCTCGCCGTCGGCGAGACCGTGTTCACCGCCTCCTACCCCGTGGAGCGCGCCAACCTCGCCGCGTACGCCGAGGCCTCCGGCGACCGCAACCCGATCCACCTCGACGAGGCCGCGGCCAAGGCCGCCGGGCTCCCCGACGTGATCGCCCACGGCATGTACACGATGGGCCTCGTCTCGCGCGCGATCCTCGAATGGGTCGCCGACGCCGGGATCGACGCCCGCCTCACCGACTTCACCGCCCGCTTCGCCAAGCCCGTCGTCGTGCCCGCGGGCGGGACGGCCGTCGAGGTCGAGGGCAAGGTCCGGAAGGCCGCCGACGGTGCCGTCGAGCTGGCGATCACCGCGACCAGCGCCGGCGAGCGGGTGCTGGCACCCGCCCGCGCGACGCTGACCGCGTCCTAGGGACCGGGCCGCGGTCGTCCACAGCCCTGTGGATAACCCCTCGTAGTCGAAGAACCCCTTGCCGCTCTTGCGGCCGATCTCGCCCGCGGCGACCATCCGGCGCAGCAGCGCCGGCGGGAAGAACTGCGGGTCCGCGGTGTCCTCGTAGATGTTCTCGGTGGCGTGCGCGATGACGTCGATCCCGGTGAGGTCGGCGGTGGCGAGCGGCCCCATCGGGTGGCCGAAGCCGAGCCGGCAGGCCGTGTCGAGGTCCTCGGCGGAGATGACGCCGTTCTCCACGAGCCGGGCCGCCTCGTTGATGAGCGCGCAGATCAGGCGGGTGGTCGCGAAGCCCGCGACGTCCCGGTTGACGACCACGCAGGTCTTCCCCGCGGCCTCGGCGAAGGCGCGGGCCTTCGCGAGGGCCTCGTCGCTCGTGTGGATGCCGCGCACGAGCTCGCACAGCTGCATCATCGGGACCGGCGAGAAGAAGTGGGTGCCGACCACGCGCTCGGGGTGGGTCGCGGCCGCGGCGATCTCCGTGATCGGGATGGCCGAGGTGTTCGTGGCGAGCACCGTCTCGGGCGCGACGATCCCGGAGAGGCGCCGGAAGACCTCCTGCTTGACCGGGAGGCGCTCGAAGACCGCCTCGACGGCGATCTCGGCGCCCGCGGCGGCCTCGAGGCCGGTGGCGGTCGTGATCCGCGCGAGCGCCGCGTCGGCGGCCTCCGCGGTGGTCTTCTCCTTGGCGACGAAGCGGTCGAGGGAGGAGCGGATCGCCGCCAGCGCCCGGTCGAGCGCCCCCTCGTCCGTGTCGATCAACGTGACGTCGGAACCGCCGAGGCTTGTGACCTGTGCGATCCCGGAACCCATGAGTCCTGAACCGATTACCGCGACTTGTGTCATGGGGGGAGGCTATATGGTCGTGGGTATGGCGGTCAATCTCACCAGGATCTACACCAAGACGGGCGACGACGGCACGACCGGGCTCGCCGACTTCACCCGCGTCCCCAAGACCCATGTGCGGCTCGCCGCGTACGGCGACGTGGACGAGGCCAACGCCGTGATCGGGTCGGCGCTCGCGCTCCACACCGGGGAGATCGGCGAGCGGGAGGCCGAGATCCTGCTCGCGGTCCAGAACGACCTGTTCGACGTCGGGGCGGACCTGTCGACGCCGGTGGCCGCGGACCCGAAGTACCCGCCGCTGCGGATCGACGAGTCCTATGTGGTGCGTCTGGAGGGCTGGATCGACGAGTGCAACGCCGATCTGGAGCACCTCCGGTCGTTCATCCTGCGGGGCGGGACGCCGGGTGCGGCGCTGCTGCACCAGGCGTGCACGGTCGCGCGGCGGGCGGAGCGCTCGGTGTGGGCGCTGCTGGAGTCCGAACCGGACGTGACGCACGCGGTGCCCGTGACCTATCTGAACCGGCTCTCGGACCTGCTGTTCGTGCTGGCGCGCAAGGCGAATCCGGGCGGCGACGTGCTCTGGGCGCCGCGGGGCTCGCAGGGGTTACCGAGCGGGCACTCGCGGCGTGTTGTGAAATCGTTACGGCGCGACGGGGTGTGACGTGCTTGACGAGAGCGATAACACGAGTCAGGATATGAGCGGTAACATGCACGCGCGCAAATATCGACAAGCCTCGTGTTCACCCCGTTCGAAAGGCGACCCCCGCTGTGAAAAGAAGGACCCTTGCCGGCATCGGTGCCGGTGTCTTCCTCCTCCCCCTCGCCGCGTGCGGCGACGGTGACGACTCCGGCGGGGACGGCGGCGGCGACGGCCTGCTCGTCGGCTTCGCCCAGGTCGGCGCCGAGTCCGCCTGGCGCACCGCCAACTCCGACTCCGTGAAGGCCGCGGCCGACGCGGACGAGCGCATCGCCGAGCTCAAGTTCGTCGACGCGCAGCAGGAGCAGGAGAAGCAGATCGACGCGATCCGCACCTTCATCACCCAGAAGGTCGACGTCATCGTCCTGGCACCCGTGGTCGAGACCGGCTGGACCGAGGTCCTCGAGGAGGCCGAGCAGGCCGGCATCCCGGTGATCCTGGCGGACCGCGGCATCGAGGAGGCGGACGAGGACCTGTACGTCACCCGCCTCGGCTCGGACTTCGTGGCCGAGGGCCACAGCGCCGGCGCGTGGGCGGCCACCACCTTCGCCGCCGACACCGACTTCCGGATCCTGGAGCTCCAGGGCACCACCGGTTCGGCGCCCGCCAACGACCGCAAGGCCGGGTTCTTCGACGAGCTCGACACGCAGGGCGTGGCCTACACCATCGTGGACTCCCAGACGGGGAACTTCACGAAGGAGGAGGGGAAGGCGGTGATGGAGACGTTCATCAGCACCTACGGCCTGGAGGACATCGACCTCCTCTACGCCCACAACGACGAGATGGGCCTCGGCGCGATCCAGGCGATCGAGGAGGCCGGCAAGGCCCCCGGCACCGACATCCAGATCATCATCGTCGACGGCTCCAAGGCCGGGTTCCAGGCCGGCGTCGACGGCAAGGTCAACTACATCGTCGAGTGCAACCCCGCCTTCGGCGAGCAGCTCATGGACGTCATCGTCCAGGTCGCCGACGGCGAGTCCGTCGAGAAGTTCACGCCGGTCGAGGAGGGCGTCTTCGACGCCAGCCAGTTCGAGGCCGAGCTCCCGAACCGCCAGTTCTAGCCCCCAGACCGGTGCCTCCCGCCCGGGCCCGCGCGGCCCGGGCGGCGGCGCCGTCCCCACCCCGAACGAAGGACGAGCCCCCATGTCCACCGCTCCGCCCGGCGCGCCGCTGGTGACGATGACCGGCATCGTGAAGGACTTCACCGGCGTCCGCGCCCTCGACGGCGTCGACTTCACCCTCAGACCCGGCGAGATCCACGCCGTGATGGGGGAGAACGGCGCCGGAAAGTCCACATTGATCAAAGTGCTGACCGGCGTGCACGGCCACGACGCCGGCGAGATCCTCCTCGACGGCAGGGCCGTGCGGTTCTCCGGGCCGAAGGCCGCCCAGGCCGCCGGGATCTCCACGGTCTACCAGGAGGTCAACCTCGCCGAGAACCTGTCGGTGGCCGAGAACCTCCTCGCCGGGCGCGAGCCGCGCCTCGGGCCGTTCATCGACTTCAGGGCCATGCGCCGCAGGGCCGAGGCCCTCCTGGACGACCTCGGGATCGAGCTCAACGTCGCCGCGCCCCTGTCGGCCTACTCGATCGCGATGCAGCAGCTGGTGGCGATCGCCCGGGCCGTGAACATCGACGCGAAGGTCCTCATCCTCGACGAGCCCACCTCCTCGCTCGACCGGGACGAGGTCGCCGTGCTCCTCGGCCTCATGCGGCGGCTCGCCGCCGAGAAGGGCACCGCCATGGTGTTCATCTCCCACTTCCTCGACCAGGTCTACGAGATCTGCGACCGGATGACCGTGCTGCGCAACGGGAGGCTCGTCGGCGAGTGGGCCACGGCCGACCTCGGCGAGAGCGAGCTCATCGGCCACATGCTCGGCCGCGAGGCCGCGACCCTGGAGCAGATCGAGCGGGCCGCCGCCGCGCACCACGTGGCCGACGAGGCCCCGCTGGTCGACGCGAAGGGCCTGGGCCGCAAGGGCTCCATCGCCCCGTTCGACCTCACCGTCCGCCGCGGCGAGGTCGTCGGCCTCGCCGGGCTCCTCGGCTCGGGCCGGACCGAGACCGCCCGGCTCCTCGCCGGGGCCGACCGCGCCGACGCCGGCGAGCTCGACTTCGAGGGCGCCAGGGTCGGCGGGCACAACCCGCGCACCGCCGCCGGGCGCGGCATCGCGTTCTGCCCCGAGAACCGCAAGACCGAAGGGCTCGTCGGCGAGCTCACCGTCGCCGAGAACATGATCCTGGCGATGCAGGCGTCCCGCGGGTGGGTCCGCTCGATCCCGGCCGCGCAGCGGACCCGGCTCGTCGCCGAGTTCATCGACAAGCTCGGCATCCGCCCCGCCGACCCCGACATGCCCGTCAAGCACCTCTCCGGCGGCAACCAGCAGAAGGTGCTCCTCGCCCGCTGGATGCTCATCGAGCCGAAACTCCTCATCCTCGACGAGCCCACCCGCGGCATCGACGTCGGCGCCAAGGCCGACATCCAGCGCCTCGTCGCCGAGCTCTCCGGCGGCGGCATGGCCGTGGTGTTCGTGTCCGCCGAGCTCGACGAGGTCACGCGCCTCTCCGACCGGATCGCGGTCCTGCGCGACCGCGCCCTCATCGCCACCCTGGAAGCCGAGGCCGACATGACCACCGAGCGGATCGTCGACACCATCGTGGCGGGCGGAGAACGATGAACACAGTGCTCACTCGAGTTCGGGCGGCGGCGGGCGACGGGTGGGCGAGCCCGTACCTGAAGCGGCTGATCTGGCCGCTCGCCGTCCTCGTGCTCCTCATCGTCGTCAACGTGGCGATCACCGGGTTCGACTTCCTCGTCCCTGGCGTCCAGGACGGGCGCCTCAACGGCGCGTTCGTGAACATCCTGCGCCGCAGCGCGCCGCTGCTCGTCATCGCGCTCGGCATGACCCTCGTCATCGCGACCAAGGGCATCGACCTCTCCGTCGGCGCCGTCTACGCCATCGGCGCGGCCATCGCCTGCCAGTGGATCTCCGGCCCGAACGAGAACGCCCTCGGGACCGTCCTCATCGCCGTCGCCGCGGCCCTCGCGGTCGCCGCCGTCATCGGCGCCTGGAACGGGACCATGGTGGCCGCCTTCGGCATCCAGCCGATCGTCGCCACCCTCATCCTCATGATCGCCGGGCGCGGCATCGCCCAGCTCATCACCGGCGGCCAGATCCCCGACGTCAACGACACCAGCCCCTTCGTGGAGCTCGGCCGCGGCGCGATCCTCACCATCCCCGTGCCGATCGTCATCGCCGCGGCCGTCCTCGCCGCGTTCGCGGTCCTCACCCGCCGGACCGCCCTCGGGCTGCTCCTGGAGTCCGTCGGCGGCAACCCCGAGGCCAGCCGCCTCGCCGGCATCCGCGCCAAGGGGATCACGATCCTCGTGTACCTCGTGTGCGGCCTCTGCGCCGGCCTCGCCGGCATCATCGGCGCCGCCAACCTCGGCAGCGCCGACGCCAACAACGGCGGCCTGTGGATCGAGCTCGACGCGATCCTCGCCGTCGTCATCGGCGGCACCGCCCTCATCGGGGGCCGGTTCTTCCTGCTGGGCACCACCATCGGCGTCGTCATCATCGGCACCCTCGAGGTGACCATCATCAACGTGGGCCTCTCCAGCCAGTGGCAGTTCACGGCCAAGGCCATCGTGGTCCTCGCCGTCGCGCTCCTCCAGAGCCCCGAGTTCCGGGCCTTCACCCTGCAACCCTTCCGGCGGCGCACCCCCGCCGCCGCCGTCCAGGAGGCCGCGAAATGAGCACGCCGACCCTGACCGCGCGGCCTTCCAGGGCCGCCGCCCTCGACGGCCTCGGCCGCTACGTCCCCATCGGCGCCACCGTCGCGCTCCTCGCGCTCATGTACCTCGGCGGCCTCGGGAACTACCGCAACTTCGACAACCCGCAGCTCATCCCCGACCTGTTCATCGGCAACGCCGGGCTGCTCATCATCGGCGTCGGCATGACGTTCGTGATCCTCTCCGGCGGCATCGACCTGTCCGTCGGCTCGGTCATGGCGTTCTCGACGATGGCGTGCGCCTGGCTCACCGTCGACGCGGGCGTCTCCGCGCCCCTCGCCGTCGGCCTCGTCCTCGCGCTCGGCGTGGTCTCGGGGACGCTCACCGGGATCGTCATCCACTACTTCGACGTGCAGCCGTTCATCGCGACCCTCGTGGGGCTGTTCCTGTACCGCGGCCTGACGCTCCAGATCTCCGCCGAGGACGTCTCCATGCGCGACGTCGCGTTCTTCGACTGGGGCATGACCCGCGTCGAGTTCGGCGGCAGCCCGCGCGAGGGCGGCTTCAGCCTCCCGTACCTGTCGTTCCTGGCCCTCGCCGTCGTCGCGATCGCCTTCGTGGTCCTGCACTACACGCGGTTCGGCCGCGGCGTGTACGCCGTCGGCGGCAACGAGCAGTCCGCGCTCCTCATGGGCCTGCCGGTGGCGCGCACCAAGGTCGGGGTCTACGCGATCAGCGGCTTCTGCGCGGCCCTCGCCGGCGTCGTCTCGGCGTTCTACACCAAGAGCGCCGACCCGCTCCGCGGCGTCGGGCTCGAACTCGACGCCATCGCGGCCGTCGTCATCGGCGGGACGCTCCTCACCGGCGGCGCGGGCTTCGTGCTCGGCACCGTCGCCGGCGTCATGGTCATGGGCCTGCTCTCCACGATCATCGCCTTCCAGGGGAACCTCAACTCCTGGTGGGCCAAGATCGTCGTCGGCGTGCTCCTGCTCGCGTTCATCCTGCTCCAGCGCGTCCTCGCCCGCTCCGGCGAGAAGCGGCGCACCTAGACTCCACTCTTCGCACCAGAGGGGCCGTTCACAACGCTGTGAACGGCCCCTCGTCTTATACGGGTTGGCGGAGGTCTCCGACGAGATGTAGCATGAGTGCTATCAGATAAGGGAACACTACGACGGAGATGACCATGGGACACCCCCCGGCTCACGACGGGCCCGCGATCGCCGTGTCCGACCTGCGGATGCGCTACGGCGACAAGGACGTGCTCAAGGGGCTCGACCTCACCGTCCACCCGGGCGGGGTCACCGCCCTGCTCGGCCCCAACGGCGCCGGCAAGACCACCACCATCGAGATCCTCGAGGGCTTCCGCGGCCGCTCCGACGGCCGCGTCGAGGTCCTCGGCGTCGACCCCGCCACCGGCGGCGAGGCCTGGCGGGCCAAGCTCGGCGTCGTCCTCCAGGAGTGGCGCGACAACGGCAAGTGGAAGGTCCGCGACGCCGTCACCCACTTCGCCGACTACTACCGGCCCTACTCCGAGCCGTACGGCCCCGACGAGCTCCTCGAGCTCGTGGGCCTCGCCGAGCAGGCCGGCCAGCGCATCAGGACGCTCTCCGGCGGCCAGCGCCGCCGCCTCGACGTCGCCCTCGGCATCATCGGCCGGCCCGAGCTCCTGTTCCTCGACGAGCCGACCACCGGGTTCGACCCGCACGCCCGCCGCGAGTTCCACGAGCTCATCCACCGGCTCACCGACCTCGACGGCACCACCATCCTGCTCACCACCCACGACCTCGACGAGGCCGAGAAGCTCGCCGAGCGCATCCTCATCCTCGCCGGCGGGCGCATCATCGCCGACGGCTCGCCCGACCAGCTCGCCCGCGCCGCCTCCACCACCGCCGAGGTGAAGTGGATCCAGGACGGCGCCCTCCAGATCCACCCGACCGACGACGCCACCGACTTCGTCCGCAAGCTCCTCGCCACCGACGACGGCGCGGTCTCCGAACTGGAGATCCACCGCGCGAGCCTGGAGGACGCCTACCTCGAGCTGGTCGCCCGGTTCGAGGCCGGCGACGCGGACACCGCGGTCGACACCTTCAAGGAGGCCACCCGATGAGCGGCAGCACCACCCTCCACGAGTACCGGACCGGCTGGAAGCGGGCCCTCATCGAGACCCGCGTCTCGCTCACCAGCATCGGCGACCTGATGGGCTTCGTCATGCCCACCGCGATCGCCATCGTCGTCCTGCTGTTCATGCAGCGGGCCGACTTCGAGGGCGCCCCGGTCTCCCTGGGCTCCATGAACATGCCGAGCCTCATCGGCATGAACGTCGTCTTCGGCGGGATCGTCGGCATGGTCGGCGCGCTCGCCATGGACCGCACCAACGGCACGCTCCTGCGCGCCAAGTCGATGCCCGGCGGCATGACCGGCTACCTGGTCGGCCACCTCGTCTCGACCGCGATGTTCATCGCCGTCACCGCGATCGCGCTGCTCGCCGTCGGCCTGCCGCTGTTCGACGGGCTGGAGTTCGGCAGCCCCGACCGGTGGCTGATCTTCCTCGCCGTGCTGCTCATGGGCATCGTCGCGACCCTGCCGATCGGCGCGGTCCTCGGGGCGCTGCTCGACAACCCCAAGAACATGGGCCTGGTGATGTTCCCGATCATGGGCATGGTCGCGATCTCGGGGATCTTCTACCCGATCACCGCGCTGCCGGGCTGGCTCCAGGGAGTCGGGCAGGTCTTCCCGATGTACTGGATGGGCCTGGGGATGCGGCACGCGCTGCTCCCGGACGCCATGGCGGCCGTGGAGATCGGCGGTGAGTGGCGGACCGTTACCATGTTCGCCGTGCTCGCGCTCTGGGCCGTGGTCTCGATGGCCCTGGCCCCCAGGCTGCTTCGGCGGATGTCGCGGCGCGAGTCGGGATCGGCGGTGGCGGCACGCCGCGCCGACATGCAGAGGGACTGGTGAGCGCGCGATGGCCGGGGACGAGGTCTACAACCGGATCGCGATGCTGCGCGCGGAGCGGGGCGTCTCGCGCCGCCAGCTCGCGGAGGCCCTCGGCGTGCACTACCAGACCGTGGGCTACCTCGAGCGGGGCGAGTACAGCCCCAGCCTGTACCTGGCGCTGAAGCTCGCCGAGTACTTCGAGGTGTCCGTCGAAGTGGTCTTCTCCACCAAGCCCTTCCCGCGCATCAGCGCCTGACGGAAGGGCCTCCCGCCCCGCGCTCCGGAGACACCCCGGCCCCAGCGGCCGTCCGGAGCGCGGGGCCCTGATGTTCACTTCCGGGCCACTCCGGTGCCACCGGCGTCTGCGAGCGTGAGGGTCGACTGCCGACACCCCCTTGCACACTGGAGGCCCCCGTGCCGATCGACCGAAGGAAACTGCTCGCCGCCGGAGCCGGAGGCGCCGTCCTCCTGGGCACGCCCGGCATCTCGTACGCGTCGTCCCGCCCGCGGCTCACGCACGGCGTCCAGTCCGGCGACGTGACCGGGCGCGGCGCGGTCCTGTGGACCCGGGCCGACCGCGGCTCGCGGATGCGCGTCGAACTCGCCGCCCGCCCCGACTTCAAGCACGCCCGCGAGCTCCGGGGCCCCGCGCTCACCTCGGCCTCCGACTACACCGGGAAGCTGCGCCTGAGCGGGCTCGCGCCGGGGACGACGTACCACTACCGGGTCCGCGCCGAGGGCGAGCGTGCGTCCGAGGCCCTCGAAGGGTCGTTCACCACCGCGTCGGACGAGTGCCGCGACGTCGTCTTCCAGTGGTCGGGCGACCTCGCCGGGCAGGGCTGGGGGATCAACCCCGAGTTCGGCGGCTACCGGATCTTCCAGGCCATGGCCGACGCCGAGCCCGACTTCTTCCTGTGCTCGGGCGACTTCGTGTACGCGGACGGGCCGCTGGTGGAGACCGTGGCGCTGCCGGACGGCACCACCTGGCGCAACACCGTCGTCGAGGAGAAGGCGAAGGTCGCCGAGACCCTCGACGAGTACCGCGGCCAGTTCAAGTACAACCTCCTCGACGACAACCTGCGCGCGTACCTCGCGACCGTGCCCATGGTGAACCAGTGGGACGACCACGAGGTCACCAACAACTGGTACCCCGGCGAGATCCTCGACCTGCCGCAGTACACCGAGAAGAACGTCGACGTGCTCGCCGCGCGGGCCCGCCAGGCGTTCGCCGAGTACACGCCCGGCGGCTTCGACGCCGAGGGCCGCATCTACCGCAAGATCGAGTACGGGCCCCTGCTGGACCTGTTCGTGCTCGACATGCGGACCCACAAGAGCGCCAACCCCGACGCCGACGGCGCCACCGGGCAGGTCCTCGGCGAGCGGCAGCTCGCGTGGCTCAAGCGCGAGCTGCGCCGCTCCAAGGCCACGTGGAAGGCGATCGCGGCGGACCTCCCCATCGGGCTCCTCGTCGGCGACGGCGCGGGCGCGTGGGAGGGCGTCGCCGAGGGCACTGGTACTGCGCCGATGGGCCGCGAGACCGAGATCGCCGACCTCCTGTCGTACTGCAGGCGCGAGGAGGTGGCGAACATGGTGTGGCTGACCGCGGACGTCCACTACACCGCCGCGCACCACTACAGCCCCGACCGGGCCGTGTTCCAGGACTTCGACCCGTTCTGGGAGTTCGTGTCCGGGCCGCTGAACGCGGGCGCGTTCGGGCCCAACCAGCTCGACGCGACGTTCGGCCCCGAGGCGGTCTTCGTCAAGGCCCCGCCGGCCGCGAACACGTCGCCGGCGGTGGGCTACCAGTTCTTCGGCGAGGTCCGCATCGACGCCGAGACCGAGGTCCTGACGGTGTCGCTCAAGGACATCGACGGCGAGTCGCAGTTCACCCAGTCGGTGCAGCCGGTCTGATGCGAAGCGCCCGCCCTGGGGGACCGGGGCGGGCGCTCGTCAGTCGCTCTTGCTGTAAAAAGCCGCCCCCGGGGGAGCGGCTTCGAGCCAGCTGAGGAAGCCGGTGACGGCCGAGGTCGTCATCGCGAGCTCGACCTCGCCGGAGGAGTTCTTGCACCGGAGGATGGCGACCTCCGGGGGGAAGATCTGCGCCTCCGGGCCGGCCGGCACGCGGCGGTCGGCGATCTGGAGGTCGTGGCGCGAGAGCGCGTAGCGCGGCCCGAACGCCAGGGAGAACATCCGGTACCAGCGGAGCGTGCCGCGCTCGTAGACCGCGAAGCCGGGGGCCCAGCCGCGGCCCTCCATGTGCTTGGAGAGGCGGGCGGCCATGGCGACCGAGCCGGAGCGGGAGAAGATCGAGCGCCGGACGTACGTCAGCACCAGGAACACCGCGACGGCCGCCGCCAGCGCGGCGACGATCAGCAGTGCCTTCAGCATGGCTATGCCGAAGCGGGGGCGACCGCGTCGGCGGTCTCGGCGAGGATGGTGACGCCGTCGGTGGTGACCGACAGGAAGCCGCCTTCGATCTTCCAGGCGAGCTCGCCGCCGTCGACCGGCTGGACGCGGACGGTGCTGTCGAGGCGCAGCTCGCCCAGGAGCGGCTGGTGACCGGGCAGGATGCCCAGTTCGCCTTCGGTGGTGCGCGCGTAGACGGCCTTGGCCGTGCCCGACCACACCTTCGAGTCGACTGCCACGACTTCGACGTTCAGTTGCCCTGCCACAACGCTCCTTCAGTCAGACTCCGGGATGGTTTAGGGAAGTCTAAACGGCTGGACCTGCGGGCGTCCATTCGCCCAAGGGCGCTACCGGAGGTGATGAGGGGCACTACCTGGAGGACGACGAAGGCCCCCGGCGATGCCGGAGGCCCCGAAGTTCGACCGGAAGCGTTACACGCGGGCCCGCCGCGCGAGGCGCTCCGGGTCCATGATGATGACGCTCTTGCCGTCCAGGCGCAGCCAGCCGCGGCCGGCGAAGTCGGCGAGGGCCTTGTTCACGGTCTCGCGGGAGGCGCCGACGAGCTGGGCCAGCTCCTCCTGGGTGAGGTCGTGGGTGACGCGCAGGACGCCGCCGTCGCGGGTGCCGAAGCGGCTCGCCATGTGCAGCAGGGCCTTGGCCACGCGGCCGGGCACGTCGGTGAAGATGAGGTCCGCCATGGAGTCGTTGGTGCGACGCAGCCGGCGTGCTATCACCCTGAGCAGCTGCTCGGCGATCTCGGGGCGGTTCGCGAGCCAGGGCCGCAGCGCGGTCTTGGACAGGCGGGCCATGCGAGTGTCGGTCAGTGCGGTGGCGGTGGCGGTGCGGGGTCCGGGGTCGAAGAGCGCGAGCTCGCCGACCATGTCGGACGGGCCCATGACCGCGATCAGGTTCTGGCGGCCGTCGGCGGAGCGGCGCCCGAGCTTCACCTTCCCGGACATGACGATGTACAGACTGTCGCCCGGCTCGTTCTCGGTGAAGACGGTCTGGCCCTTGTTGATGTCGACGTACTCCATCTCCTTGATGAGCGACTCGACAGCTTCAGGGTCGACCCCCTTGAAGAGGGCGGCTCTCGCCAATACGTCTTCCATGTCCGTTCGCACCTTTCTTCAACGCACCGCTAGTGCAAGTACTGAGTCTATGCCTCTTGTCCGCATTGCGGGAGCGAGACCCCCGTAAATCCACATGCGCACCGTGCCGCCGGAATCGACATTCGTACCCGAATGAATGCGTTCCGTCCGTTCCGAGCGTCACCGGGTGAGACTCGCCTCGCCGTTTCAGCAGGGGAATCCTTCCGATGAACGGAATGCGTCGACGGCGACCGACATAGCCTACCCGCATTGTGACGTCACGCCCAACATCAGGCAAGGACGAAATTCCCCAAGATCGCACATGTCACGTGCATGAACCGGTCCCCACCGATCCGCTCGCGGAGCGGCCCGCGTCGAGCACGGCCGCCGACTCGTCCATCGTGAGCGCGTACCCCGTCTCGGGGTCGTCGACGGCGGCCGCGAAGATCACGCCGATCACCTCGCCCTCGGGGTTGAGGAGCGGGCCGCCGGAGTTGCCGCCGATGATCTCGGCGTACAGCTGGTAGACCTCGCGGGTGACGGTGCCGTCGTCGTAGATGTCGGGGCCGGTCACGATGCGCGCCTCGCGGACGCGGGCGGCGGTGGCCGTGTAGGGGCCGCCGCCGGGGTAGCCGAGGACGATCGCGTCGTCGCCGGAGGCCGCGGTCGCGGACTCGATCGGGAGCGGGTCGGCGTCGAGGTCGGGGACGTGGAGGATCGCGAGGTCCTTCTCGGGCTCGAAGACGATCACCTCGGCCTCGAGGAGGTCGCCGTCGGACTCGACGCGGACGTCGTCGGTCCCGGCGACCACGTGCGCGTTGGTGACGACGAGCTCGTCGTCGTAGACGAAGCTGGAGCCCTCGATCTGGCGGTCGCAGGAGCCGGCCGAGCCGTGGACCTTGAGGACGGAGTCCTCGGCGTTCACGACGACCTCGGAGGCGGCGAGCTCGGGGTCGGGCGGGTCGACGTCGCGGACCTGGGTCGGGTCGATGCCGTAGAAGATGTTCGGCATCCCCGAGGTGTTCAGCTCCTCGCGGAGGCGGTCGTAGACGCCGCGCACGGCCTCGGGCATGTTGTCGTCGATGCCGCCGACGATGCTGGAGTTGCGGACCGCGGCCGAGATCGCCGGGAGCGGCAGGCTCGCCAGGGGCGCGGCGGCCATCCACGTCACCAGCAGGACCGCGACGACGGAGATGACCGGGCCGAGGTAGTGGTCGAGCCGCCGGGAGCCGTTCGACCGCAGCTTCTTGCGGAGGCGGTAGCCGATGGCGGTCATGAGGGCCTGCCCGCCGAGGGCGAGCGCGAAGACGACGACGAGGGCGACCACGAGCTTCGCGATCGGCTCGCGGTAGAAGTCGGCGGCCCACGGGGCGATGTTGATGCCGAGGACCGCGCCGCCGAGGAAGCCGAGGAACGTCGCGGCCGAGAGGATGAACCCCTGCCGGAAGCCGTTGATGGCGAACAGGAGCGCCAGCAGCACGATGACGACGTCGACCAGGAGCCCCGCGCCGCTCGCGCTCATCCCCACCCCCGCAATCGCTCGAAAGCCGCTAGCGCCGTTCGAGTTCCATCGTGCGGCTGCGGTCCCAGGGGCGGGACCAGCCGCCCAGGTCCAGTAGCCACGACAGTACCCCGGCGGTGAACCCCCAAATCAGTGGCACGCCAGCGACCTGGAAGCCGGGGCCGCTGCGGCCCGAGGGGTAGCCGACGGTGCCGCGCGAGGCGGGGTCGGCGAGGACTTCGAGAGGGACCTGGTGGGCGGCGGCGACCTCGGAGGCGGCCTGGGGCGCGACGGTGTGCGGGCGGCGCCAGAGGGCGAGCACGGGCGTGACGGCGAAGCCGGACACGGGGATCCACAGCGGCGGGAGGGTCGCGCCCACGGCGACCGAGGCCGGGTCGACGGCGAGTTCCTCGGCGGCCTCGCGGAGGGCCGTGGCGGCCGCGTCGGCGTCGCCGGGGTCGGCCGCGCCGCCGGGGAACGCGACCTCGCCGGGGTGGTGGCGCAGGGTCGCGGCGCGCTGCTGGAGCAGGACCGAGGGGCCGGCGCCGGTGTCGTCCAGGAGGACCAGGACGGCGGCGGTCCGGGCATCCTCCTCGTCGTAGGGGCGCAGGTGGCCGGCGATGACGCGCTCGGCCGCGGGGCCCTGGGCTTCGGCGGCGGCCTTGAGGAGCGGGCCCCACCAGGCGGGGGAGTCGGTCACGCCAGCTCCAGCCCGAACGCGGCCCCGGCGGCCTCGGCGAGGCCCGCGGCGGTGGTGCCGGGCTCGACGATGAGCCGCTCGACCGTGCCGTCGGGGGCGACGAGGGCGATGCCGGGGAGGGCCGGGACGCCGAGGCCGGTGCGGAGCGCCTCGTCGGGGTCGGCCACGGACGGGTAGGTCATGCCGAAGTCGTGGGCGAACCAGCGGCCGCGGGAGTCGGTGTCGGCGGTGTCGACGCCGAGGACGTCGACCTGGTCGCGGTTGGCCTGGTAGAACGCCTCGATCTCGGGGGCCTCGTCCTGGCACGGCAGGCACCAGCTGGCCCACAGGACGACCACGAGGGGCCTCCCGGCGGTGCCGACGGCGGTCGCGGCGCCGTCGCCGAGGCAGTCGAGTTCGAGCTCGCCGATGCCGGCGATCGGGACGTCGCCGGGCGCGCAGGCCACGGACCAGTCCGCCTCGTCGGGGCCGGAGGGCCCGGAGTCGGCGGGCGCGCCGGTGCAGGCGGCGAGGAGCAGCAGCGGCAGGACCGCGAGGAGCCGCCTCACGCGCCGACCGCGCGCTCGACGCCCGCGAGCCGCATCAGCTCGTCGACGTTGTCGCCCTTGAGGAGCTTCGCGGCCTCGGCCGGGTCGGTGGGGCCTTCGCCGAAGGACGGGCAGTACGCCGCGAGCGTGCACGCCCCGCACGCGGGTTTGCGGGCGATGCAGACGCGGCGGCCGTGGAAGATGATGCGGTGGGAGAACATGGTCCACTCCCGGGGCTCGATGAGCTTCTGGAGCTGGAACTCGAGCTTCACGGGGTCCTTGCCGTCGACCAGCTTGAGCCGGTTGGTGATCCGGATCATGTGGGTGTCGACGGTGATGCCCGGGACGCCGAAGGCGTTGCCGCGGATGACGTTCGCGGTCTTGCGGCCGATCCCGGGGAGTCGCACGAGCTCGTCCATGCCCTGCGGGAGGACCCCGCCGTGGTCGGCCACGAGGGCCTTGCCGAGGCCGATGATCGAGCGGGTCTTGTTGCGGTAGAACCCGGTCGGGCGGATGAGCTCCTCGACGTCCTCGGGGTTCGCCTCGGCGTAGTCGCCGGCGTCGCGGTACTTCGCGAACAGGGCCGGGGTGGTGAGGTTGACGCGGACGTCGGTGCACTGGGCCGAGAGGATCGTGGCGACCGCCAGCTGGAGCGGGTTCGCGTAGTCGAGCTCGCAGTGCGCGTCCGGGTGGGCCGCGGCGAGGAGGCGGTCGACCTTGCGGGCCCGGCGCTTCTTGGCGAGGCCGCTCTCGGCGCCTTCCCGGCGGGCGGTGCGGGCCATCAGTTCGTCCAGCGGGCGTCGGCGGCGGTCACCCCGCCATGGTACGCGGGCGCACCGCGATGCGCCTGCGGCCTCGCAGGAGCAGCGCGCCCAGTCCCAGCAGGCCGCCGCCCGCGGCCGTGGCCGCGGCGCTCCAGACCGTCGGCACGGTCTCGGGGGCCTCGATCGCCGGCGCGTCCGCGCGCACGGCCGCGCCCGCGTCGACGACCCCCGCCCCGAGGTCGGCGTCTCCGGGGGCCGCGGTCGACACCAGGGCCCGGCGCACCTGCGCGGCGGACCAGTCCGGGTGCGCCGAGCGGACCAGCGCCGCGGCGCCGGAGACGATCGCCGACGCGAACGACGTGCCGGTCACGGTCCGGTGCCCGCCCGCGGCGTCGGCGGCCGTCAGCTCCGCGCCCGGCGCGGCCAGGTCGGTGCCCTCCCCGGTGACGGCGGTGCGCCAGGGCTCGCCGTCCCGGTCGGTGCCGGTCACGGCGAGCACCGTGTCGACGCGGGCGGGGAACCACACCTCTTCATCCGCGTCGTCGCGCTTGCGGTTCCCGGTGCAGGCCACCACGACCACGTCGTGGTGCTCGGCGTAGGCGAGGGCCTCGGCGAACGGCGCGGAGTCGTAGTGGCCGCCGAGGGACAGGTTGACGACGTCGGCGCCGTTGTCGACGGCCCAGCGCACGGCCGCGCCGACCATCGCCGAGTCGTGGTACCGGTTCTCGTCGTCCAGGACGCGCACCGGGAGGATCTCCGCCTCGGGGGCGATGCCCGGGCTGCCGCCGCCGGGGCGGCCCGCGATGAGGCTCGCGACGGCGGTGCCGTGGCCGACCGGGTCGGCCTGCCCGAAGGCCCGCTCGTAGACCGGGTCCCCGTCGGAGCCGAGCGCCAGGAGCCGGGGCTCGGTCCCGGGGTCGGCGTCGACGTAGCTGCGGCCGGGGAGGACGGCGCCGGCGAGGTCGGGATGGTCGGCGTCGACGCCGGAGTCGATCACGGCGACGACCACCCCCGCCCCGGCCGCGACCGGCCACGCCGGCGGCGCGCCCGCCGCCGACACCTGCCACGGGACCGGCGAGGCGGCCTCCGTGGGAGCGGACAGCAAGAGCGCCAACAGCGTCGAGCAGACGCAGGCCATCGTGTATCGAGCAGCGCGGTTCCCCATCAGAGCCGGATCGTTACACAGCGACAGGCCCACAGCGTGGGAATGACACGCGTTCGCCTTTATGATTTCGTTATTGTCAGCCTACTGAACGAAGCTTGACAACGCCCTCGCGTTACGGTGACCATCGCGAGGGGACGCCGCGTTCGCTCGACACCGCCCCATCCAAGACCGGTAGGGGGGAAGGGCTGAGTGGGATCGATGTGGGAACCCAGTAACGAGATCGAGCACCGCCTCCGAGAAGCGCTGCGAGCCGAGGACCAGGACGGATACTTCCGCATCCTGGCACAGATCGAACTCGTGCTCCCACTGTCCTATGAGGGAGTGAACGGCACGGGCGCGGACACGTGGGCCACGTGGACGACGGACGATCGCACCCATATCCTCGCCTTCACGTCGGAGTCCGCGCTCCAGGTGTGCTTGCGCGACAACGCCGGATCGTCACGGCGCGTGACGTTCCAGTCGCTCGCCGAGGCGTGGCCGGACGACGAGTGGTGGCTCGCGGTCAACCCGGGCCTCCCGATCGAGGGATACCTCCCGGCGTGGTTCGTCTCCCAGGTCGCCCAGGGGATGACGACCGTCCCGGCCGACCCGGAGCCGGCGGCCGCCGAGCCGTACCGCGACGACCGCTTCGCGGCCGCGACGCGCAGCGACCCGTTCGCCGAGGGGCAGGACCCCTTCGCGAACCCGCTGGCGCCCGCCGCGCCCCCGCAGCGCGAGAGCTTCATGCCCCCGCCGCCGCCGGTCCCCGACGTCCCGCCCGCGCCGCGCCGGTCCTCGGACCTGAACGGCTCCTCCGGGTCCACGGTCGGCGGGACCACCCAGGCCGGCCTGCCGCTGCGCCAGCCGCCGCGCGAGGACGTCGAGCCGCAGGGCTTCGGCGACCAGTTCCAGTCGCAGCCGCCCGCGCCGCCGCTCCAGCCGCCGCAGGACCTCACGCCGCAGCAGCAGGGCTTCGGCTCGCAGCCGCGGAGCTTCGGGTCCCAGCCGCGGAGCTTCTCGCAGCCGCAGGGCTTCTCGCAGCCCCAGGGCATCGGCTCCCAGCCGCAGGACTTCGCCGCCCCCCAGCAGGGCTACCAGCCGTCGCAGCCGCAGGGCTTCGCGACGTCCCAGCCCCCGCAGGGCTTCGCGTCCTCGCAGCCGCAGGGCTACGCCTCGCAGCCGCGCGGCGAGGCCTTCCCGGCCGAGCCGAACTGGCCCTCGCCGCAGGACCAGTGGCCCGACGCCCCCGACTGGCTGCGCGACCAGCAGCCGGAGCCGGCGGCGCTGCCGACCCGCGCGCCCGCGCCCGTCGACTACGCGGAGTCGTACTCCTCGGGCGACGCGTTCGGCACGCCCGCCGCCGAGGAGGAGCCCCGCACCGCCGAGTCGTTCGCGTCGATGTCGAGCGCGTTCGGACGCCGCGGCGCCGCCGAGCCCGCGCCGCAGGCGAAGTCGGCCGCGCGCCCCGTGGAGCTCACCGGCGAGACCGCCGAGCCGCTCCTGGCCGAGGCCGCCTCGACCGGCGACACCGCCGGATTCCTCCAGACCCTGCTGTGCGCCGCCGTGGTCCTCCCCGTCGGCGACCCGGCCGCCGCCCACATCCGCGTGGGCGACCCGGCGTTCCGGTGGGCCAGCGACGTCGTCGACGGCAACATCGGGATCACGGTGTACACCACCGAGGCCCGCATGGCCGAGCGCTCGGGCGAGGACACCCCGCACACCACCGTCCCGTTCGGCTGGCTCATCCAGCACTGGCCGGGCCAGGACTACGCGCTGTACGTCAACCCCGGCACCGAGGTCGGCGCCAACATGTCCGGTCCCGAGATCGAGCCGCTGCTGAAGTGGGCCGAGGCCAAGGACCTGCTCGTGTTCGCCCGCGAGATGGAGCAGCGCCACGCCGCCGCCGCGCGCGCGGCCTCGCCCGCGCACCGCGTGCAGCCGGTCCTGTGGCAGAAGACCATCCCGCACCACCAGGTGCCGTTCTACCTCGAACGCGGCTACGACCGCGTCGGCGGCTTCGTGCACCCGGCGGCGGCCGTGGACCACCTGCGCACGCCCGCGCAGCTGTACCTCGCGCTGGGCCTCATCCGCTCCAGCGAGGACTTCAGCCCCACCGACGACTCGGTGCACGTGCTCCGCTGGACCGGGTACCGCACCGACCTGTACCCGACCGCCATCGGCGGCAACGACTTCGCCACCGCGGAGGCCCGCGGCGGCACGGTCGTCGAGGCCGGCCCGTTCCGCGGCGACGGCTTCGCGCCCTCGGAGTCGCCCGACGAGCGCATCCCCGAGCACAAGGTCGACTCGGTGCGGCTCCCGCACGGCGCCAAGATCTACCGGATCGACTCGCGCGGCGAGGTCACCGAGCTGGCCCTGTACGACTCCGACACCCGCGAGTGGACGCCGGTCGACGGCGCCTTCGGCGGCCCGGCCGCCATCGAGGCGCCCCCGGCCCTGCCGCCCGCGCCCCCGGTCGGCCCGCCGCCGTCCGGCCCGATGGGCGAGTCCTTCGGGTACAGCGCCGCGGGCGGCTACGACAGCGCCCTCGGCGAGGCCTGGGGCGACGCCGACGGCCACTACGACCTGGTGCGGCCCGCACCCGAGGACCGGGCCGCGTCCGTCCTCGACCACCGCACCGGTGAATGGAAGGACGCCTGATGCGCGACGGCTACATCGCCCGCTGGAAGGGCGCCGAGTACGACTCCAGCCCCGACGGGGCCCACGTGCGGCTCTACTCGCCGACCGGCGGCGACGGGTTCGTGCAGGTCGCCGAGGGCCGGTACCGCCGCGGCGTGCCGATCGGCGAGCTCGAGGACTTCTTCTACGTGCGCACGGTCTGCACCTGGCGCGGGGAGCCGTTCCTGCTGCTCGGGGCCTCCGGCGACTGGTACCGGCTCGAGTACCGGGGCGGGCGGGCCGACACGGCGCGCTCCCTGGGCCTGGAGCCCTACGACAACGGGGTGTACCAGATCTGGGCCCCGGCCGAAGAGGTCACCGACATCAGCGAGCAGTACCTGTAGGCGGCACGCCTCGACACGACGCGCGGGAGCCCGGTCCGGACGGACCGGGCTCCCTTGCCGTCCAGGGCCTCGGGGCCTGGACGCGGTGTATCGACTTGTGTAAATCTGTGTAGAGACCGCTTTCAAATTCGACCGGGTTTGCTGTATGCTTCACAAGACTCTTTGAAAGCGCTTGCCTTATCGTCTGGAGCACATCCCTATGGCAGAGAGAATCACCGTCGGCATCGCCCTCAACGGGGTGACCGGGCGCATGGGGTACCGCCAGCACCTCGTGCGCTCGCTCCTGGCGATCCGCGAGCAGGGCGGCGTCGAGCGCGCCGACGGCAGCGTCATCTGGCCCGAGCTGACGCTGGTCGGCCGCAGCGCCGACAAGCTCGCCGCGGTCGCCGGCCGCCACGGCCTCGACAAGGTCACGACCAGCCTCGACGAGGCCCTGAACGACGAGTCGATCGACGTCTACTTCGACGCCCTCACCACCCGGCACCGCCTCGCCGCCGTCAACGCCGCCATCAAGGCCGGCAAGCACGTGTACACCGAGAAGCCGATCGCGACCAGCCTCGAGGACGCGCTCTCCCTCGCCCGCACCGCCCGCGACGCCGGCGTTAAGAACGGCGCCGTCGCCGACAAGCTCTACCTGCCCGGCCTGCGCAAGCTCAAGCGCCTCGTCGACTCCCGCTTCTTCGGGCGGGTCCTGTCCGTGCGCGGCGAGTTCGGCTACTGGGTCTTCGAGGGCGACTGGCAGGAGGCCCAGCGGCCCTCCTGGAACTACCGCGCCGAGGACGGCGGCGGCATGGTCCTGGACATGTTCCCGCACTGGTCCTACCTGCTCGAAGGCACCTTCGGCTCCCCGATCAAGTCGGTGACCGCCCACGTCACGACCCACATCCCCGAGCGCTTCGACGAGCACGGCAAGGCGTACGCCGCGACCGCCGACGACGCCGCGTACGCGATCTTCGAGCTCGTCGACGGCACCGTCGTCCAGATGAACTCCTCCTGGGCCACCCGCGTCGACCGCGAGGAGCTCGTGGAGTTCCACGTCGACGGCACCGAGGGCTCCGCCATCGCCGGCCTGCGCAAGGCCCGCGCCCAGCACCGCGCGCACACCCCCAAGCCGGTCTGGAACCCCGACATCGACCAGCCGATCCCCTTCCGGCAGCAGTGGCACGAGGTCCCCGACAACGAGGTGTTCGACAACGGCTTCAAACTCCAGTGGGAGGAGTTCCTCCGCCACGTGGTGGACGACGAGCCGTGGCACCATGACTTCATGGCCGCCGCCCGCGGCGTCCAGCTCGCCGAGGCCGGCTACCGGTCCGCGCGCGAGGGCCGCCGCATCGAGCTTGAGGAGCTGGTCCTGTGACCCGCGAGTTCACCTCCCGCGTCATCTACTCCGCCGCGCACGTCGTCGCGGACCCCCTCGCCGACAACGGCCCGGGCCGCCCGGCGGCCGTGGACTGGGATGCCACCATCGCGTTCCGCCGCCACCTGTGGGACCTCGGCCTCGGCGTCGCCGACGCCATGGACACCGCCCAGCGCGGCATGGGCCTCGACTGGGAGGCCACCAAGCAGCTCATCCGCCGCTCGGCCGCGGCCGCCGGCGCGGACGACCTCCTCGCGTGCGGCGTCGGCACCGACCAGATCGGCGCGGCCCCCGCCGCGATCGAGGACATCCGCGCGGCCTACCTCGAGCAGCTCGCGGTGGTCGAGGACGCCGGCGCGGGCACGATCCTCATGTGCTCCAGGGCCCTGGCCGCCTCGGCGAAGGGCCCGGACGAGTACAAGGCCCTCTACGCCGAGCTGCTCGGCGAGGTCAGCGGCAAGGCGATCCTGCACTGGCTCGGCCCCATGTTCGACCCGGCGCTCGAAGGGTACTGGGGCACTCCGGACCTCGACGAGGCCGCGGACGTGTTCGTCGAGATCATCGCCGAGAACGCGTCCAAAGTCGACGGCATCAAGATGAGCCTCCTCGACGCCGAGGCCGAGATCGCGCTGCGCCGCAGGCTCCCCGAAGGCGTCCGCTGCTACACCGGCGACGACTTCAACTACCCGCGACTCATCGCGGGCGACGAGTTCGGCCACTCCGACGCCCTCCTGGGCGTCTTCGACCCGCTCGCCCCCCTCGCCTCGCAGGCCGCCAAGCGCCTCGACGAGGGCGACGTGGCCGGCTTCCACGCGATCCTCGACCCGACGGTGCCCTTGGCGCGCAAGGTCTTCGAGGCTCCGACGTTCAACTACAAGACCGGCGTCGTGTTCCTCGCGTGGCTCTCGGGGTACCAGGACCACTTCAAGATGGTCGGCGGCCTCGAGTCGGCCCGCTCCATCGAGCACTTCGGACAGATCGTCGACCTGGCCCTGGAGGTCGGGCTCTTCCCCGACGAGCCCCTCGCGATCGACCGCTTCAACGCGCTCCTCAAGACCGCGGGCCAGCCTCCCCGGACCCTCGCATGAAAAGCCGCGACCGCTCCTCTTTCAACCGCTTCTCCTTCAACCATGCCACCGCGAAGTTCTGGGACCAGCGCGAAGCCGTCGAGGCGTGCGCGCGGGCCGGCGCCGGCATCGGCCTGTGGCGGGAGCCGCTGCAGGAGGCGGGCGTCGACGCCACCGCGAAACTCGTCAAGGACGCCGGCGTCGAGGTCACGAGCCTCTGCCGGGCGGGCTTCTTCACCGACCCGACCCCCGAGTCGATCGCCGACAACCGGCGGGCGATCGACGAGGCCGCGACCGTGGGGGCCCCGACGCTGGTCCTCGTCTCCGGCGGCATCCCCGCAGGCGGCACGATCGACTCGGCCCGGGAAGGCGTCGCGGAGGCCCTGTCGCTCCTCGCCCCCTACGCCCTCGAACGCGGCGTCACCCTCGCGATCGAACCGCTCCACCCCATGTTCGCGAGCGACCGCTGCGTGGTGGCGACCCTGGCCGAAGCCCTCGACCTCGCCGCCCCGTTCCCCGCCGAAGCGGTCGGCGTCGTGGTCGACACCTACCACATCTGGTGGGATCCCCAGGTCTGGCAGGGCATCGCCCGCGCCGGCGCCGAAGGCCGCATCGCCTCCTTCCAGTTCGCCGACTGGGTCACCCCCCTCCCCGCCGGCGTCCTCACCGGCCGCGGCCAACTCGGCGACGGCTGCATCGACTTCAGGCGCTACCTCGCCGAGGTCGACGCCACCGGCTTCACCGGCCCCATCGAGGTCGAACTCTTCAACGACGCCCTGTGGGCCCGCCCCGGCCCCGAGGTCTTCGCCGAGACTAAGGCCGCCTTCGAACGGGTGATCGCCCCGTAGACGCAGACAAGGGCCGCCCGACGGGCGGCCCTTGCTCGTAGTGCGGAGGTAACGCCAGTTCACCGGACTTGATCGCACTGACCAGTCCCGTCCAGGTGCTGGTGTCCAGGAGCAGGTGCGGGAAGTCGCCTTCGGTGGGGAGCTTCGAGTCCCGCACCGCGACCGCGCCTGCGGTCGGGGCTGCTTCGACGCAGTTTCCGTTGCCTGCACTGCGGCTGGACTTGCGCCATTGAAGCGAAGAGAGCATGGTCAACACCTTTGATGTCTGGCTCATGGAGAAAATGTCAAAAAGAGCCCAGCGCGTCCCTGATTCGTGCTAGGGACTCGCTGGGGGATTTCGATAGGTTTTGTAGCCTAATATGGGCATCTTCGTATGATTCGACCTGTTCGGTCTCTTCGATAACCTGGCCTTGTGTGAAGTTGTCGAGATAGACGATCGGCCCATCGATAGCGTCAGGGAACTTAAGTAGCACAAACGGTCCGGTCATCGCGGGGTGCCCCCCCGATGAAAAGGGCAGAACCTGCAGTTCGACGTTCGGAAGTTCGCTGATTTGGATCAGGTGTTCGAGCTGCGCCTTGAATTGCGAGCTCGTTCCGACCGGACGGAGCAGCACGGCCTCGTTCACGACCGCGTGGACCCGGACGGGGCTCTCGCGGGTGAGGATCCTCTGGCGCTGGAGCCGGGCCTCGACCTTCTGCTCGATCTCGGCGTCCTCGGTCGTGGTGAGGCGGAAGAGCTCGCGCGCGTAGTCGGCGGTCTGGAACAGGCCGGGGACCACTTCGGACTCGTAGGTCGCGATCGAGGTGGCCTCCTCTTCGAGGCCCACATAGAACCCGAACCAGTCGGGCAGGACCTTGATCTTCTGCCACCACCCGCGTTCGGCCGCGCCCCGCGCGAGTTCGATGAGCGCCTCGGCCTCCTCGCCCGTCACGCCGTAGAGGGACAGGGCGGCGCGGACCACGACGGGCCTGGCGGTGATCTCGCGGTTCTCGATGCGCCCCAGGTTGCCCGGACTCATGTCGAGGGCCTTCGCGGCGGCACTGCGGGTCAGCCCCGCCTGCTCCCGGAGGTGGGTGAGCTCCTTTGCGATGCGGCGGCGCTTGACCGTAGGGCTGCGCAGCTCGTACATGCGATGAGTATTCCACGCAGACCGCGTTAAGGCAAAGATCTGTCACTCCATTGCTCGACATGCAAGTTGCATGGAGACGGGCTTGCATGTAACATATTGATCACGGGCGATATGCCGCAGACGTCTCAACCGGTCGAACGAGAACGCTGCTGACTCGCAGTCCGGTCGGTCGGTGGAACGGGGACCGCTCGGTGCAGCGCACGTACGGCCCCGGCCCGCTCCTTCGACGGCGAAGGCGCGGGCCGTTCAAGGCCCGTCGCCTACCGGCACAACCGCATAGGTCGCACAGGCGGCGGCCCACTGGAAAATCCTCGGACAGATGTCAGCAGGCCGCCTCACCTCACGAGAGGTTGACTCTCATGGATCTTCTGACCATAGCCCCCGCTGCAGCGCCCTCCGACCCGAGGCCGACCCCCGACGGCGCCGCCCTGATCGCCGAGATGCCGGAGTTCCCCTGGCTCTACCTGGGGGAGTTCAGTATCGGCATCGGGATGCGCGCCAAGGTCCGGTTCTCCGTCGAGCGGTCCACGGGGGAGCTGTCGCTCCATCGCATCCGCTACGACGAGGGGTTCGGACGGGAGCCCACACTGGTCGCCCACTTCACCGAACCCGCCGGCGGCCCCACCGTGTGGCGCCCCGCCTGGGACGGGGACCGGCTCAGCCCCGGCATCGAGGCGCGCGCGAGGGCCATCGCGCGCTAGTCGCGGTCCTTGAAGTCGTCGCGGCCGTTCAGGGGGCGGTCGAGGTCCTTCGGGGTGGCCTTGCGGTGGCTCGTGTACTCGGCGAAGACCACCACGTTCTCGGTGTAGTCGCCGGTGCCGCGGTCGAACTCGCCGCCGCAGGTGATGAGGCGCAGGACCGGTTCGGGCTCGACGCCGAAGACGTCCTCGTAAGGCAGGCGCTGCTTGGGGAAGGACTCGACGCCGGTGACCGTGTAGACGACGACGATGCCGTCCTCGCGGGTCACCTCGACCTCGTCGCCCTCCTCGAGGCGCTTGACGCCGTAGAAGACGGCCGGGCCGCTGCGGTCGGTGTCGACATGTCCCATGAGGACGGTGGGGCCGAACTCGCCCGGGGTCGGGCCCGGCTCGAACCAGCCGGCCTCGTGGGGGCGCCACATCTTCGGGACCTCGAAGTTCCCGCGGTAGTCCAGGCCGAGCGCGGTGAGCGGCGCGTGCACGTCGAGGCGGTCGATGTCGACGCGGGTCGGCTCGGACCGGTCGAGCCAGTCGCCGCCCGCGGGGTCGGCCACCAGGAACGGGTCGTCGTCGAAGGGGCTGTGGAACTCCGGCCAGCGGAGCGAGGGGACCGGGGTGACGGAGCCGAGCATGAGGCCCAGGCCCCCGGCGAGGAGCATCGAGAGCACGACGGCGGCCACCGGCCGGAACGCGGGTTCCGGCCGGTGGATCGGCCTGTCGGCCTCGGTCTCGTCGGCCCCGAGGGACCCGTCGTCGTCCATTCAGGCGGTCGTCACGCCGCCGCGCCGCTTCAGCAGCCACATGCCCGCCGCCGCAGCGAGGACGACGCCCGCGCCCGACCACAGGGCGACCGTCGCCGCGCCGGAGGCGGTCGAGCCGCCGCCGGTCGCGGGGGCGGCTCCCGAGGTCACCGTGAATTTCGCAGTGGCGGTGTCCGAACCGCAGGTCACCGAGATCGTGTACGAGGCGGGCTTCATCTCCTTGGAGACGGTGAAGGTCCCGGTGGCGTTGTTGTTGTTCTTGGGCAGCTTGAAGCTGACGTTCGTGCCCTCGACGTCGCCGGTCGCGTCCTGGTCGCAGTTCGAGGCCATGACGCCGACCAGCGTCCCCTGCGTGCCCGTCGTCTGCGAGAGCGTGATGGTGATGGCCGCGTTCGCCGGAGCGGCGCTGGACAGGACGACGGCCGCGCTGAGCGCGATCGCCGCGAGCATCCCCCTGACGGGCTGCGTCATTCGCATGGGCACGGTTCCTCCCCGATCGTCGCCGGGACCGACCCGGATCGACGTGACGTGTCAAAGGCTCACGGTAATGGCTGCCACCAGTGGTGCAGGGGGTTTCATGGGAAAACGGGAGTGGCCCGGGTGAGTCGGCTATCGGACAGGCCGGTTCGCCGAACCGCTTGTCGGGTCTGGAAAACTCCGCTGCCGTCTGCCACGATGAGGACATGAGGCTTCCCGGGAGCGGTCTGGTCAGCGGTCTCGCCGCGACCGCGCGCACCGCCGCGCGCCGCGCCGTCACCCGCCAGTACCCCGAGCACGAGCCCGAACTCCCCGCGCGCACCCGCGGCGTCATCGCCCTCCACGAGGGCAACTGCACCTCCTGCATGCTGTGCGCCCGCGAGTGCCCCGACTGGTGCATCTACATCGACTCCCACAAGGAGACCGTCGAAGCGGAGGGCGCCGCCCGGCCCCGCCAGGTCAACGTCCTCGACCGGTTCGACATCGACTTCTCGCTGTGCATGTACTGCGGGATCTGCGTCGACGTGTGCCCCTTCGACGCCCTCTTCTGGGCGCCCGACTTCGCGTACGCCGAAGGCGACATCCGCGACCTGCTCCACGACAAGGAGCACCTGGGGGAGTGGCTCGGGAACGTGCCGCCGTCGGCGCTCCCCGAGGCGGCCGCGCCCGAGGGGCCGGCGTGACCCTCGCCGACGCGCTGCTGGCCGCGTTCGGGCTCCTCGCGCTCGGCGCCGGGCTCGCCGTGGTCACCACCGACCGGATCGTGCGGGCCGGACTGTGGCTCGCCGTCGCGTTCGCCGGGATCGCCGGGGCCGCGCTCGTGCTCGCCGCCGAGTTCCTCGCATGGGTGCTCGTGCTCGTCTACGTGGGCGCGATCGTGGTGCTCCTGCTGTTCGCGACCATGCTCACCAAGGCCCCCACCGACCCGTCGGGCGACCTCGACCGGGCGCGCTGGCCCGGCGCGGTCGTCGCCGGCGGGGTCGGGCTCGGGCTCGGGGCCGTCGTGGCCGGGGCGTTCGGGTGGACCCGCGTCGAGGTGCGGGGCACCGGGGACGCGGCCGCGATGGGGGAGGCGGTGTTCGCCGAGTGGGTGCTGCCGTTCGAGGTGCTGTCGCTGCTCCTGCTGGCCGCGCTCGTCGGCGCCGTGGCGGTCTCGACCAGGTCACGGTGACCGCGGATCTTGAAACAAACGTTTCCTAGCCGCGCGGTAAGCTAAGCGGCATGACCTCACCGATTTTCGCTCTCGCCGACGAGTACATCACCTCGTACGCGCAGCTCGACCCCATGTTCGCCGGCTCCGTCGGCATCAAGGGCGACTTCGGCGTCGCCACCGACTTCGGCCCCGACGCCGAGGCCCAGCGCGCGAAGCTCTACCGCGACACCCTCGCGCGCCTCAACGCCCTTGAGTCCACCGGCCCCGCCGACGACCTCGCCCGGCTGCACATGGCCGAGCGCCTCCAGGTCTTCGTCGACCGCCACGACGCGGGCGAGTGGCGCCGGGCCCTGCGGGTCCCCTACGGCCTGCTCCAGAGCCTCGTCGGCTACATCGACCTCGCGCCCCGCGAGACCGAGGGCGACTGGCGGCTCAACGTCGCGCGCATGCGCGCGGTCCCCGAGATGCTCGCGACCTGGCGCCAGACCATGAATGCCGGCATCGAGGCCGGGGAGACCGTGGCGCTCCGCCAGGCCCTCGAAGGCGCGAAGCAGGCCCGCCGCAACGCCGAGTCCCGCGTGTTCGACAAGCACCTGGACGCGTACGGGGACGGCTCGCAGGCCGGGGACCTCCGCGAGGCCGCCGACGCCGCGTACGCCGCGTTCGCCGCCGCCGCCGAATACCTGGAGGACGCGTACGCCCCGCACGCCGTGCCGAACGACGGCGTCGGCGAGGAGCGGTACCTGCTCGCCGCGCGGGCCACGCTCGGCGCGGTCCTCGACCCGCACGACGCCTACGTGTGGGCGTGGGACGAGCTGCACCGCATCGAGGACGAGATGGAGGCCGAGGCCGAGCGCATCCTCCCCGGCGCCGGACTGGGCGAGGTCATCGCGCACCTCGACGAGACCGAGGCCGTCGAGACCGCCGAGGAGTACCTCGCGTGGCTCCAGGCGAAGCACCGCGGCGCGCTCGACGCGCTCGACGGCGTCCACTTCGACATCGCCCCCGAGCTGCTCAACCTCGACGTGCAGCTCGTGCACGGCTCCTCGGCCGGGTCGGCGTACTACACCGGCCCCAGCGAGGACCTGTCCCGCCCGGGCCGCACCTGGTGGCCCGTCGCCGACCGCGAGCGGTTCCGCACCTGGGCCGAGCTGACCACGGTCTTCCACGAGGGCGTGCCCGGCCACCACCTCCAGATCGGGCAGGCGAAGGTCGCCGGCGACGGCATCTCGCGCTTCGCGAAGGTCTTCGGCTCGGTCTCGGGCCACGCCGAGGGCTGGGCGCTGTACGCCGAGCGACTCTCCGACGACCTGGGCTGGTTCACCGAGAAGGGCACCCGCCTCGGGATGCTCAAGGGCTCGGCGCTGCGCGCCGCCCGCGTCGTCATCGACATCGGCTGGCACCTCGACCTGCCGCTGCCCGCCGCCGAGGCCGCGCGCCACGGCGAGCGCTGGGACTTCGACGTCGCCCTCGACGTGCTCACCAACCGCGGCCGCATCGCCGCGCACCGCGCCCACCCGGAGATCGTGCGGTACGCGGGCTGGCCGGGCCAGGCGATCTGCTACAAGCTCGGCGAGCGCGCCTGGGTCGCCGCCCGCGACGAGGCGAAGGCCGCCGCCGGCGCGGACTTCGACCTGAAGGCGTGGCACACCGCGGCCCTGAACCTGGGCCCGATCGGCCTCGACAACCTCGCGTCGGTCCTGCGCGGACAGTAGGAATGCGACACGGCGGGCGCCCGGAAGGGCGCCCGCCGTCGTCGTGCCCGGGTCAGTTCCAGCGCTCGGACATGTCGGCCGTCGCGGCGTCGATCTGCTCGCCGAGCTGGCGCAGGTGCTCCTTCTCCAGGTCGGCGAGGCTCGCGGTGAGCCGGTCGGCGCGGTCCGCGCCGGGGAGTCGCAGGAGCCAGTTGCGGGCGACGACCGACTGCCGGTACTGGACCAGGAGATGGCCGAGACCGGACACGGGCGCGACGACGTCCTCGGCCACCCGCGGCAGCGCGGGCTCGGCGGCCTCGGCGAGGAAGTGCGTCTCCCGGGCCGCGATCCGGGTCTGGTCCCGGGCCGCGACGAGGTCGGTCGAGTGGCTCGTCTTGGCGTAGGTGTCGAGCAGGTGGGCCTTCGACCGGGAGAGGACCGCCATGAGCGAGGACGCGGGCTTGTCGCCGTCGCGGGTGAACCGCGCGTGCTCGGCGAACATGCGGACCTGCCCGAGCAGAGCCGCGACCCACGCCTGGGAGTGGACCCGCTCGATCTGCCGGTAGGACTCCCGGACCTCCTCGTCGAGGGCGCCGTACCACTTCGGGTACTCGGCGACCGTGAGGCCGAGCTGGTCGAAGCGGTCGGCGAAGTGCACGCGGAGGCGTTCGAGGTCCTCGGTGTGCTTGAGGGCGGCGAGCAGCTGGTCGAGCTGCGGTCCCCCGTGCGGCGTCTCGGTGAAGAGGTGCTCGTAGCCGCGGATCGCGGTGCGGAGGCGGTGGATGACGGCGCGGACGGCCCCGGCGGAGCCGGGCGCGTGCCGCTCGGTGGCCGCGATCGCGCGGTTGAGCGCGTCGACCTGGGCCGAGATGTAGGACTGGACGACGGCGCCCGCACGTGTGGACGCCGTCATGGGCTCGGACGCGGCTCTCATGGGCGCCGCTGCGGCTGCTGACATGGCTCCTCCCCCCGGAAGACCTGCTGCTCTGAGTATTCCAGCGGGTCCCCGGAGGGAGGAGCCGAAGCGGCGATATTTCGACGATCGTTCAGGTTCCTGCCGTGCGGACGTCACCTGGAGCGATCACGCGGCTGTCATCCGGGGATGCACTCCATCGCCGGCATCGTCGTCAGGTTGCCCGTGACGTTGAAGCCGAAGTTCACCGATCCGTTCGCGCCGATGGTGCCGTTCCAGGCGGCCGGTCCGGCCATCTGCATGTCGGCCATCGACGTGATCGTCGAGCTCCAGTAGTCCCTGACGACGACCCCCGAGTTCGGGGCCCAGAGCCAGTGGATCATCCAGTTGCTCACCGGCGTGGTGCCGTTGTTCTTGACGGTGATGTTCACCGTCGCCCCGCCGTTCCAGGAGGAGACCGAGGCGGTCGCCGTGCAGGCGCCGGTCGGGTTCCCGGTCCCGGGGCTGGTGGGGCCGTCGCTGGTCGGGTCGTCGGTCGGGTCGACGACGCCGCCGTCGTTGCCCGGCAGGTCGGCGCCCGGGCGGATGCCGGAGACCTCGCCGTTGCCGCCGTCGAAGACGACGTCGGAGCAGGCGTAGAAGTTCTCGTTGGAGTCCGAGCGCACCCAGTGCGTGAAGACCATGTGGTAGCCGGACTTCTGCGGCAGCGTCAGGTTCGCGTAGTAGTAGTGGTCGTTGCTGCCGGGCCCGCCGTTGGAGGCCGGGTTGGTGAAGGTCTGGAACTTCTCGAGGTCGTCCCAGGCCAGCGGCTGCGAGGGGTCCCACCCGTCCTTGGTGATGTACAGGTCGAACTTGCCGGGGTGGTGGGCCCAGTTGTTGTAGCGCCACTGGACGGTGTCGCCGGCGGTCACGTGGGTCTTGGGCCAGTTGCCGGGGTCGTTGAACGCGGAGAAGTCGTACGGGCCGCGGCCGCCGCCGTTGCAGATCTGGCCGTCGGGGATGTACCCGACGGTCTTGCCCGCGCCGTTGGAGTCGAGGTTGCCGAACCAGTTGTAGAACGGCGTGGCGCCGCCCTGGTCGAGGGCCGCCTGGCAGGCCTCGTTGTACGGGTCGAGGGCGCCGGTGGCGCTGACCGCGTCGAAGTAGCACAGGTACTGGCGCGACCCGGGGAACACGGTCGCCCCGTGGGCCTCGGCGTCGCTCTTGGTGAACAGCGTCGATATCGTCAGGGCCGCTACCGCGGCCAGGACCATCGACATGACGACGGCGATGCGGCGGCGTCTGCCGCCGAGTGCCGCCGTGGCGGTGGTGGACATGGAGTTACTCCCTTGCCGGTGTATGGAGCGCTCCCAACCAGGCCCTGCGAGCCCGCGCGCGATCTTGTGGACTGCTGCTGACGCGAATTACTATATTCGAGTGTATCTATATTAAGGGGCGTTGCGCAATCGGCCCCGCCCGGGCCGGTCGGGCGGGCGTCCGGCACCCGGCCCGCGGATAGACTGGGCTCCATGGACATCGGAGACACCGCCCCGGCATTCACCCTCCCCGACGAGACGGGGGAGCCGCGCAGCCTCGACGACCTCGTCGCCGACGGGCCGGTCGTGCTGTTCTTCTACCCGCTCGCCATGTCGGCGGGCTGCACCGCCGAGGCCTGCCACTTCCGGGACCTGGCCGCCGAGTTCGGCGCGCTCGGGGCGACCCCGGTGGGCATCTCGACCGACGCCGTCGACCGCCAGGCCGCGTTCTCCCGGAAGCACTCGCTGGGGTACCCGCTCCTGTCCGACGCCGACGGGGAGGTCGCCGAGGCGTTCGGGGTCCGGCGCAGGATCACCATCGCGCCCACCAAGCGCAAGACGTTCGTCATCGGCGCCGGCCGCGAGGTCCTCGGCGTCGTCAAGAGCGAGCTGAACATGCGCGCCCACGCCGACAAGGCGCTGGAGCTGGTCCGGGCCGGGAGATGAGCGGGGCGGCCCGCAGGCCGCCCCGGTCCCTCGCCGCCGCGCTGCCGCGGCCGCGGGTCAGATCTTCGCCGCGAGTTCCCTGAACGCCTTGCCGCGGTGGGAGATCGCGTTCTTCTCGGCCGCGCTCAGCTCGGCGCTGGTGCGGTCGTGGCCGTCGGGCACGAAGAGCGGGTCGTAGCCGAACCCGTTCGCGCCGCGGGGGCCGCGGATCACGCGGCCGGGCATCTCGCCGTGCACGACGAGCTCGCGCCCGTCGGGCCACACGATCGCGGCCGCGCACACGAACTGCGCCGTCCTCTGGTCGTCGGGGACGTCTCCGAGCTGGTCGAGGAGCAGCGCGTTGTTCGCCTCGTCGTCCTTCCTCGCCCCGGCCCAGCGGGCCGAGAGCACGCCGGGCATGCCGTTCAGGGCGTCCACGGCCAGGCCGGAGTCGTCCGCGATCGTCGCCAGGCCGGTGTGCGCGACGCCGTCGCGGGCCTTCAGCAGGGCGTTCCCCGCGAAGGTCAGCTCGGTCTCGGGAGTCTCGGGGTACGCCTCGACCGCGTCGAGTCCGACGAGCTCGACGCCCGGGGCGGCCTCGGCCAGGATCTGGCGCAGCTCGTCGACCTTGCCCGCGTTGCGGGTCGCCAGGAGCACCCTCACGGGGCGCTGAGCAGGGTTCGGGCCTGGAGGCCGGCGAGCTCCTTGCAGCCCTTGAGGGCCAGGTCCAGGAGCTGGTCGAGCTCGGCGCGGTTGAAGACCGCCTCCTCGCCGGTGCCCTGCACCTCGACGAAGTCGCCCTCGCCGGTGCACACGACGTTCATGTCGACCGACGCGGCGACGTCCTCCTCGTAGGGGAGGTCGAGGACGGGCACGCCGTTCACGACGCCGACGCTGATCGCCGACACCGAGGTGGTGAGGATCTTGTCGGGCTTGCGGGCGATCTTCTGCTCCTTGAGCCAGTCGACCGCGTCGTGCAGCGCGACGTACGCCCCGGTGATCGACGCGGTGCGGGTGCCGCCGTCGGCCTGGAGGACGTCGCAGTCGAGGGTGATGGTGTTCTCGCCGAGGGCCTTGAAGTCGATGCACGCCCGGAGCGAGCGGCCGATCAGGCGGGAGATCTCATGGGTGCGTCCGCCGATCTTGCCGCGGATCGACTCGCGGTCGGACCGCGAGTGGGTGGAGCGGGGGAGCATCGAGTACTCGGCCGTCACCCACCCCTCGCCCGAACCGCGGCGCCAGCGGGGGACGCCCGGCGTCACCGTCGCGGTGCAGAGCACGCGGGTGCGGCCGAATTCGACGAGGACCGACCCTTCCGGGTGGTCGGTCCAGGAGCGGGTGAACTTCACGGGGCGCAGCTCGTCGGCCGCGCGCTTGTCAGGTCGAGTCATCCGCACCAGCCTACGGCAGCGTACAGGCGTGTGACACACTAGTTGCTGCTCAAATGAGAGCATCGGCACCCAGGCCGCCCGGTCCCGTCCCGGACGGCCCGACGCCCGGACGCGCGAGTGGCGGAACTGGCAGACGCGCAGGATTTAGGTTCCTGTGTCCTCGGACGTGTGGGTTCAAGTCCCACCTCGCGCACATCGAATCCTTCCCGGAACCCGGCCGCCGGCGTGCCCGGACGTTCCCGGTCGACCGCCCCTCCACTGAAACCGGACCCGTCGAGGCAACCCGGTGGGCGTCTCCGCGCGTAAGCAACTTGACGCCATTGTGGCCGGATGGGTTGCTTTCGGCAGAGAAAAAAGGATGTATTGCACATGTTCGTTTACTTCTGAGTGGTAACGAACTACAAAGGTGGCAAGCGAATGGTTCTACCGAAAAGGTGATCTTCATGTCTGCTGCAAGCACCGCCAAGCGCACCGCCGTCGCCGCCGCCGCGGCCGCCGCCGTGTTCCTCCCCGCCGCCGCCGCGTCGGCGCAGGGGGCCGAGATCCCGGAGGAGGGCTGGGAGTACTCCGAGAAGTGGGACTTCGTCCAGGACGAGTTCACCGCGCAGGCCCACGCCGACACCGAGGACCTGCTGGCCGAGCACTTCGAGGACCGGACCTTCTCGATCGGGCACGAGTCGATCCGGCTCCAGAACTACTACATCGACGGCGACAACGAGACGCCCGTGCAGCGCAAGTTCCGCGCGGACTTCTACGTCGACGGCTCCGGCGAGGGCCTCGAGACCGCGCTCTACCTGCCCGGCGGGATCACCCCCGGGATCCAGGACCTCACCGACGGCGGCGACCACGACGGCCACTACCTCCTGCACTGCAGCGAGAGCGACACCAAGTGCAAGGAGAAGGAGCTCAGGGACGGGACCGTGGTCGCCTACACGACCGACGGGACCTACATCGAGGCCGCGGCCTTCTTCCCCGACGGCTCCGTCGGCTGGACCTGGTGGGGCGAGGGCGAAGGCGGCGAGCTGCCGTCCGCGAAGGAGATCACGAACTTCGTGGCCGACTTCGACACCGCGCCGGTCTGGCACGCGCTCGAGAACGACTAGCGACACGTGAGACCACGGCCCCCGCGCACCGCGCGGGGGCCGTGCTCATCGCTGCAGACGGGATCTGACGGCGAGGGCGGCGCAGGCGACGACGGCGAGGCCGCCCAGGAGGGTCGGCAGGCCGAGGGGCTCGCCGAGCAGGAGCGCGGACCAGGCGATCGTCATGACCGGCTGCACGAGCTGGACCTGGCTGACCTGGGCCATGGGGCCCAGGGCGAGGCCGCGGTACCAGGCGAAGAAGCCGAGGAACATGCTCACGGCGGAGAGGTACGCGAACGCGCCCCACTCGATCGGCGTGGCGGACAGGGGCTCCTGCGCGAGGGCGTAGGCGGTCGCGGCGGTCATGACGGGGGCGCCGAGGACGAGGGCCCACGAGATCGTCTGCCACGCACCGAGTTCGCGGGCCAGGAGGCCGCCCTCGGTGTAGCCGACCGCGGCCGCCGCGACGGCGGCGAAGAGCAGGAGGTCGGGCCAGCCGAGGCGGCCCAGGCCGCCGTTCCCCAAGGCCGCGAACGCGACCGCGGCTACGGCGCCCGCGCCGGCCGCGAGCCAGAAGCGCCGCGGCGGGTGCTCGCGGGTGCGGAGCACCGTGGTCGCGGCGGTGGCCGCGGGCAGCAGCGCGATGACGACCGCGCCGTGGCTCGCGGACGTGTGCTCCAGGGCGAACGAGGTCAGCAGGCCGAAGCCGGCGACGACGCCCGCCGCCACGAGCACCAGGCGCCGCCACTGCGCGCGGGCGGGGAACCGCTGCCGGGTGAGCGCGAGGGCCCCGGCCGCGAGCACCGCGGCGATGACCGCGCGGCCCGCGCCGATGAACAGCGGGGACATGCCGTCGACGGCGATCCTGGTGAGCGGCAGGGTGAACGAGAACGCGACGACGCCGAGCAGGCCCCACCACAGGCCGGTGCGGGTGTGGGATAGCGGTGGCGCCGCGAGTACAGTAGCGCTACTGTTGTCTCTCATGTTCAACGATAGCAGTGAGCGGATCGCGGCGGCACTGCGCGACCGCATCGCCCGCGCCGCGCCCGGCACCAGGCTGCCGTCGACCAGGGAGCTCGTCGCCGACTTCGCCGCCAGCCCGGTCACCGTGCAGAAGGCGCTGCGGACCCTCGCCTCCCAAGGGCTGCTGGAGAGCCGGCCCGGCGTCGGCACGTTCACGCGGGCCGTGCGCACCGCCCGCCCCAGCGATTACCGGTGGCAGACCGCCGCGCTCGGCGCGCCCCCGGCCCGCGTCCCGCGCCTGCCGACCGCGCTCAAGACCGCCCCGAACGACGTCATCGCGCTCCACTCCGGCTACCCCGACCGGGAACTGCTCCCCGAACGCCTCGTCCGCGCCGCGTTCACCCGCGCCGCCCGCGGCGACGCCGCGATGAGCCGCCCGCCCGCCGCCGGTCTGCCCGAACTCCAGCACTGGTTCGCCGCCGAACTCGGCGAGACCGCGCCCGCCGGCGTCTCCCCGCCCGCGCCCAGCGACGTCATCGTCGTCCCCGGCAGCCAGACCGGCCTCAGCTCCCTGTTCCGCGTTCTCGTCGGCCCCGGCCGCCCGCTCCTGGTCGAGTCGCCCACGTTCTGGGGTGCGATCGTCGCCGCCGCGAGGGAGCACGTCGACCTCGTCCCCGTGCCCGTCGGCCCCGACGGCCCCGACCCCGACGTCCTCGCCGAGGCCTTCGAACGCACCGGCGCCCGCGCGTTCTACGCCCAGCCGAACTTCGCCAACCCCACCGGCGTCCGCTGGAGCACCGGCCTCGCCGAACGCGTCCTCGACGTCGTCCGCGACCACGGCGCGTTCCTCATCGAGGACGACTGGGCCCACGAGTTCGGCATCACCGCCGACGCCCGGCCCGTCGCCGCCCTCGACGACGGCGGCCACGTCGTCTACGTCCGCTCCCTCACCAAGAGCGTCTCCACCGCCGTCCGCGTCGCCGCCGTCATCGCCCGCGGCCCCGCCCGCGACCGCATCCTCGCCGACGCCCAGGCCGAGTCCATGTACGTCAGCGGCATCCTCCAGGCCGTCGCCGCCGACGTCGTCACCCAGCCCGCCTGGCGCACCCACCTCAAAGGACTCCGCCACCAGCTCGCCGCCCGCCGCGACCTCATGGCCGCCGGCCTCGCCGAGCACGCCCCGCAGGTCCACCTCGAAGCGATCCCCCAAGGGGGGCTGAACCTCTGGGCCCGCCTCCCCGACGCCACGGACCTGCCCGCGCTCGCCCGCGCCTGCGAGGCCGACGGCGTCCTCGTCGTCCCCGGCGACGAGTGGTTCCCCGCCGAACCCACCGGCGCCTACCTGCGCCTCAACTACTCCGGCCCCAATCCCGGCGCGTTCCCCGACGCCGCCCGCACCATCGGCCGCGCCCTCCGCGCCGATTGAGGCCGCCCCGTGGAACTGCGTTCACCTTCCGTTCGCCCTGCGGCCCACTGGGTCGCGGAGGTTCGGAGCATGAATGCTGCCGATGAGGTCGACCGGGTCGCGGCGCTGGCCGCCGCCGTGCAGCGGTCGGCGATGCTGCCGCTGGAGGAGCAGGCCGCCCTGCTCGACACCTACCGCCGGGCCCGCGAACGCGTGCTGCGGCAGGGCGGCGAGGACGCCGTGCGGCGCCTCGCCGAGATCGACGGGACCGTGGGCCCCCGGGTTCTGAGTCGCCTCTGAGGTCCGGTTGACCGACCCCGGAGCGGGCCCGCCGAAGCTTCGCGCATGGGATCTGTCAAGACCACGGTGATCGCGGCCGCGGCCGCGGCCCTCGCCCTCGCGGCCGGCGGCACCGCCGCCTACCTGCTCCTCGGCGACACCGCGCCCGTTCCCGCCGCCGACACCGTCGAGGTCGCCCGCGGCGACGTCTCGCTCACCGCCTCCGCCACCGGGACCGTCGCGGCCGCCCGCACCTGGTCCCTCGGCTTCGACACCGAAGCCGAGATCACCGACGTGACCGTCGCCGCGGGCGACGAGGTCGCGGCAGGCGACGTCCTCGCCACCGCGGACGACACCGAGGCCGCCGAAGCCGTCGACGAGGCCGAGACCGCCCGCGACGAAGCCCAGGACGACCTCGACGACGCCGAAGACGATGCGGCCGAAGCGGACGCATGCGAAGCCGCCGAGACCGCCGCTGTCCCCGGCGGCTCCGGCCAGACCACCGCCTCCTCCTGCGCCGCCGGCACCGGCACCGACGCGATCCTCACCGCCCAGCAGCGCCTCAACCAGGCCGAAGCCGACCTCGACGACGCGCAGGCCGCCCTCGACGCCACCGTCGTCACCGCCCCCGCCGACGGCACCGTCATGTCCGTCTCCGCCAGCGCCGGCACCGTCCTCGCCGCCGGGACCGCCCTCATCGAGTTCGCCGACCTCTCCTCCGTCACCGTCGAGGCCGAGTTCGCCGAGGCCGACGCCGCCGCGCTCACCGCCGGCCAGGCCGTCACGGTCGCGTTCGGCGACGAGGACGCCGTCGACGCGCAGGTCGGCGCCATCGACCTCGTCGGCACCGACACTGACGGCCTCGTCACCTACGGCGTCGCGATCGCCCTCGCCGAAGCCCCAGAGGACGCCCTGGCCGGGTCGACGGCGACCGTCACGGTCGTCCTCGAGTCCGCCCCCGACAGCCTCTGGGTGCCCGCCGCGGCCCTCCGGGACATCGACGGCGACACCGCCACCGCCGTCGTCGTCCGCGACGACGGCACCACCGAGACCCGCGAGGTCGTCCTCGGCCTGCGCGGCGACGACGGCGTCGCCGTCGCCTCCGGGCTCGCCGAAGGCGAGGCGGTCAGCCTCGGCTGACCGACTCTGACGTGTCTTTGAGGTTCCTCCCAGCAAGGCCACGGCCTGCGGCGATAGGCATTCAGGGCACTGAGAGAAGGAGCCCTGGTGAGCGAAGCGCCTGAGCACAAGGACCGCGTCCTCGTCGTCGACGACGAGGAGAACATCGCGGCGCTCCTGTCGGCGACACTGCGCCTGACCGGATTCGAGGTCGAGGTCGCCCGCGACGCCGGCGAGGCGCTGCGCGCCGCCGGGAGGTTCGAGCCCGACCTCGTCATCCTCGACGTCATGCTCCCGGACATGGACGGCTTCGAGGTCGCCAAGCGCCTCCGGGCCGAGCGCGACCTCCCGGTCCTCTTCCTCACCGCCCGCGACGCCGTGCGCGACCGCGTCACCGGCCTCACCGTCGGCGGCGACGACTACGTGACCAAGCCCTTCGACCTCGAGGAGGTCGTCCTCCGCATCCAGGCGATCCTGCGCCGCGCCAAGGCCCCCGCGCCCGCCGAGGACCGCGTCCTGCGCTACGCCGACCTCGAACTCGACGAGACCGTCCACGAGGTCCGCCGCGCTGGGAACCCGATCGAGCTGTCGCCCACCGAGTTCAAGCTCCTGCGCTACCTCATGGTCAACGCGGGCAAGGTCGTCTCGAAGACGCAGATCCTCGACCGCGTCTGGAACTACGACTTCGGCGGCAACGGCCGCATCGTCGAGTCCTACGTCTACTACCTGCGCAAGAAGATCGACGTGATCGAGCCGCCGCTCATCCAGACCGTGCGCGGCTTCGGCTACGCCCTCCGGCAGCCGAGGGGGCGGTGATCCGGCCCCGCCGCTGGCGGCACTGGACCGTCCGCTCCCGCATGGCGTCGACGATCGTGGCGCTGTGCGCGCTCGCGCTGGCGGCTGCGATCCTCATCGCGACGGCCCTGCTGCAGAACGTCCTCATCGACCGGATCGACTCGCAGTTGACCACGGCCTCGGAGATGGTGCGGCAGAACCAGCCGCGCGAAGGCGGGTTCGACCAGGACGTGCCGGACGACTTCGAGCCGCCGGGGCCGCAGTCGGGCCTGCCCGACAGTCCCCGCGTGTACCTGTACGGGGCGGACGGGGAGCTGGAGCGGGCCATCGGCGAGGACGCCGCCGAGCTGACCGAACTGGGAGACCTGGCCTCCCGCACGGACGGACCGTCCACTGTGCATGATGAGGACGGGAACTCCTGGCGGGTGCTGGTGGAGGAGGCCGACGACTTCGACGGGTACGTCGTGTACGCGCTGTCGTCGGAGTACGTCGGCGCGGCGACGGAGTCGCTGCTGCTCATCGGCGGCGGCGTGGTCCTGGCGATCCTGCTCCTGCTCGCGGTGAGCGCGTTCTGGGTCGCGCGCCTGGGGCTGCGGCCGCTCGACCGGATGGAGGCCACCGCGGCGGCGATCGCGGAGGGCCGCATGGACGAGCGCGTCACCGACACCGATCCGCACACCGAGACCGGGCGCCTCGGCCAGGCGCTCAACACGATGCTGGGGCGCATCCAGTCCGCTCTGGACGACAGCGCGGCGTCGGAGGCGCGGCTGCGGCAGTTCCTCGCCGACGCCTCGCACGAGCTGCGGACCCCGCTGACCTCGATCAAGGGCTTCGCGCAGCTGTACCGCCGCGGCGGGGTGCCGCCGGGGGCCGTCATGGACGAGACGATCGGGCGCATCGAGGCCGAGTCGCGGCGCATGGGCCTGCTCCTGGACGACCTCATGCTCCTGGCCGCGCTCGACCGGCAGCGGCCGCTCCAGCGCGGCCCCGTGGACCTGCTCGGCGTCGCCGCCGACGTGGTGGGCGACGCGCACATCCGCGCGCCCGGCCGCTTCATCGCCCTGGAGGCCCTGGCGGGCGGCGCGGACGAGTTCCTCGACGCCGTCGACATCACCGGCGACGAGCCGCGCCTGCTGCAGGTCCTCACGAACCTCGTGGCGAACGCGCTGCGGCACACGCCGGGGAACGCGCGGATCGCCGTCCGCATCGGCTGGAGCCACAGCCCGGGGCCGCCGTGCCTCGCACAGGTCGGCGAGCTGCCGGCGCTGCCGGCGGCCGTGGTCGAGGTCGCCGACACCGGGCCCGGCGTCGACCCCGAGCACGCCGAGGCCGTGTTCGAGCGGCTCTACCGGGTCGACCAGGGCCGCGTGCGCGGCGCCGAGGGCGGCTCGGGCCTGGGCCTGTCGATCGTGGCGGCGATCGTCACCGGCCACGGCGGATGCGTGCGGCTGTCGCGCACGCCCGGCGGCGGCGCGACGTTCCGGGTGCTCCTGCCGAAGTCGTAGGCCCTCAAGCCGACCGGGCCGTCCGGCGTCCTCGGTCCGTCCCGCGGGCCCGCCGGGTCCGCGTGCACGACACCGGTGCGCACGGACCCCGCCGCCTCGCGAGCGGATGACCGACCGCCGCCGCTCTCCGGCCCGTGCCACTGTGAGCCTCCTTTGAGCTGACCGGGTCCTGTCGCCGAGCCGCGGCCGCGAGCATCGCAGCATGCGAAAGCCACCTCCTTCCCTGCTGGTCAACGGCGGGCTCGCGCTCGTGCTCGCGGCCGGCGCGGGCGGGTCCTACCTGCTGCTGCGCGGCGACGCCGCGACGGCCGAGGACGCCGGGACCGCCCAGGTCGCCTCCACCGCGACCGCCTCCACCGGCACCGTCACCCGCACCGTCGCCGCCGACGGCACGGTCACGGCCGCCACCACCGCCACCGCCGAATTCGAGACCTCCGGAACCGTGACCGCGATCGAGGTGGCCGTCGGCGACACCGTCGAGAAAGGACAGACGCTGGCGACCGTGGACGACGCCGACGCGCAGCGGGACCTCGACCTCGCCGAGGAGAACCTCGACGCCGCCGAGGAGAGTCTCGACCGGGCCGAGACCGACGCCGAGACCGAGGCCGCCGAGGACGCGGTCGACGAGGCCGAAGCGGCGGTGGCGGACGCGGAGGACGCCGTCGACGGGACCGTGCTCACCGCCCCGGCCGCCGGCACCGTGATCGCCGTGAACGGGACCGTGGGCGCGAGCGCCGGGTCCTCCGGCGGGACCGGCGGTTCGGCCGAGACCGCCGACTCCTCCTCCAGCGGGTTCATCCAGATCGCCGACCTCGCCGACCTGCGCGTCACCGCCGCGGTCGCCGAGGCCGACGCCGCCGACGTCGCGGTCGGCCAGACCGGCACCGTCACCTGGAACGCGATCGACGCGACCTCCGGCGCCGAGCTGACCGCGGTCGCGCCGACCGCCGGGACCACCGGGAACGTCGCGACCTACGACGTGACGCTCGCGCTCGACGAACTGCCCGACCAGGTCCGCCTGGGGCAGACCGTCACGGTGGCGATCACCGTCGAGGAGGCCGCCGACGTGCTCACCGTTCCCGCTGCGGCCGTGGACGTCTCCGGCGACACCGGCACCGTCACGGTGATCGGCGACGACGGGGCCCAGACCGAGACCACCGTGCAGATCGGCCTCGAAGGCGACAGCACCGTGGAGATCGCCTCCGGCCTCGCCGAGGGCGACACGGTCGCGCTCGTCGTCACCGACGAGGAGGACGCCGGCACCGAGATGCAGTTCCCCGGCGGCGGCGAGTTCCCGGCCGGCGGCGGCGGGGGCTTCCCCGGCGGCGGTGGCGGCGGCTTCCCGGGAGGCAGCTGATGGGCACCGTCATCGCGCTCGACCGCGTCGCGAAGGTCTACGGGCACGGCGAGACCGCCGTCCACGCGCTCCGCGGCGTCTCCCTCGCCGTCGAGCAGGGCGAGTACGTCGCCGTCATGGGCACCTCCGGCTCCGGCAAGTCCACGCTCATGCACATCCTCGGACTCCTCGACCAGCCCACCTCGGGTTCGTACCGGCTCGACGGCGTCGACGTCGCCGGGCTCGACGAGGGCGCCCAGTCCCTGGTGCGCAGCAGGCGGATCGGGTTCGTCTTCCAGGCGTTCAACCTCATCCCGCGCACCACCGCCGCCGCGAACGTCGAACTGCCGCTCGCCTACGCGAGGGTCTCGCGGACCGACCGGCGCCGGCGGGTCGCGGCCGCGCTCGCCCAGGTCGGGCTCGCCGACCGGGCCGGGCACAAGCCGAACCAGCTCTCCGGCGGCCAGCAGCAGCGCGTCGCCGTCGCGAGGGCCCTGGTCACCGCGCCCTCGCTCCTGCTCGCCGACGAGCCGACCGGCAACCTCGACTCCCGCTCCACCGCCGACATCCTCGACCTGTTCGACCGGCTCCACGAGTCCGGGCGCACGATCATCCTCATCACGCACGAGGACGAGGTCGCCGAGCGCGCCGGGCGCGTCATCCGCCTGCGGGACGGCGACGTCGTCTCCGACACCGCCCGCCTGGAGGCGACCCGATGAGCGCCGCCGAGATCCTGCGCTTCGCGCTGCGCGGCGTGGCCGCGAACAAGCTCCGCTCCTCGCTCACCGTCCTCGGCGTGCTCATCGGCGTCGCCTCGGTGATCCTCCTCGTCGGCGTCGGCACCGCCTCCCAGCAGGAGGTCGAGGAGTCCATCGAGGCGCTCGGCACCAACACGCTCACCGTGACCGCCTCCGGCTCGCAGGGGACGCAGGTGCGGTTCACCGACCTGACCGCCGAGATCGCCGAAGGCCTCGACGCCTCCGAGCTGACCCCCGACGTCGCCGCGGTCTCGCCCGTCGCGACCACGACCGCGACGGCCGTGTGGGACGGCGCGGAGTACGACGTCGGCTCGGTCGTCGGCTCCGACGAGGACTACCTGGAGGCCGCGAACTTCGACGTGGCCGAAGGCACCGGGATCACCGCGTCCGACGTGGCGGCGGGCGCGCGCGTCGCGGTCGTCGGGTCCACCGTCGCCGACGAGCTGTTCGGCGGCGACGACCCGGTGGGGGAGGAGGTCCGCCTCGGCGGCGCGGTCTACACGGTCGTCGGCGTCCTGGAGGAGCAGAGTTCCTCGACCGGGTTCGGCGACGACAACGACCTCGTCGTGGCACCGCTGACCGCCGTGCAGCGCACCCTCACCGGCTACGGCGCCCTGTCGCAGATCCTGGTGCAGTCCACCGGCTCCGACACCGTCGACGCCGCCGAAGCGGAGACCGCCGCCGTCCTCGACGGGCTCATGCGCGTCCAGGCCGACGAGACCGCGCCCTACTCGATCACGAACGCCGCCGAGCTCCTGGAGACCCAGGCCGACACCGCCGAGACGTTCACGCTCCTGCTCGGCGCCGTCGCCGGCATCAGCCTCCTGGTGGGCGGCATCGGCATCACCAACATCATGATGGTCTCGGTCACCGAGCGGACCCGCGAGATCGGCATCCGCAAGGCCCTCGGCGCGCCCCGCCGCGCCATCCTCACCCAGTTCCTCATCGAGGCGACCGCGCTGAGCCTGCTCGGCGGCGGCCTCGGCGTGGGCCTCGCCTACCTCGCGTCCTCGGTGACGATCGCCGGATACGAGACGGTCATCGTCCCCGGCACGGTGCTCCTGGCCCTCGGGGTCTCGGTCGGCATCGGCCTGTTCTTCGGCGGCTACCCCGCCTCGCGCGCCGCGAAGCTGCGCCCCATCGACGCCCTCCGCTACGAATGAAGGAGACCCGCATGGCCAAGAGCGACACCGTGCTGCTCAAGGCGGTCAAGGACGACGACCCGCCCGAGATCGCGCCGATGCCCGACGACCTGGAGCAGGCGCTCGCGAAGCGCCGGCCCTGGACGAACAAGGCCACCAAGTGGATCGCGGCCGCGGTGCTCGTCGCCGGCGGTTTCGCCGGCGGCGTCGCGGTCCAGCAGCAGTGGGGCGCCGACGCCGGGACGGGGACCGCCGACACCGGCGGGATGCCCGACATGAGCGCCATGGCCGAAGGCGGCTTCCCCGGCGGCGGCATGCCCGGCGGCTTCGGCGGCCAGGAGACCACCGGCACCGTCACCGCCGTCGACGGGGCCACGGTCACCATCACCACCGAGGACGGCACCGAGGTCACCGTGATCACGGGCGACGACACCGCGGTCACCTCCAGCGAGGCGATCGACCTGAGCGGCCTCGCCGCGGGCGACACGGTCACCGTCACCGGCGAGACCGCCGACGACGGCACGGTGACGGCCGACGCGGTCGAGCGGACCGCCGCCGCGGAGTAGCGGAGACGACGCAGGCGGCCGGCCCGGCAGGGGCGGCCGCCTGCGGCTAGTCCTCGAGGCCGAGCTGCTTCTTCAACCGCGCGACGTGGCCCGTGGCCTTCACGTTGTACTGCGCCGCCTCGATGTCGCCCTGCTCGTCGATGACGAAGGTCGACCGGATGACGCCCGTGATCGTGCGGCCGTAGTTCTTCTTCTCGCCCCATGCGCCGTACTCCTCGAGCACCTTGTGCTCGGGGTCGGACAGCAGCGGGAAGGTCAGGCCGTCGCGCTCGACGAACTTCGCGAGCTCCTCCGGTTCGTCGGGGGAGATGCCCAGCACCGCGTACCCGGCGGCCTGGAGGCTCGCGAGGCTGTCGCGGAAATCGCAGGCCTCCTTCGTGCAGCCCGGGGTCATCGCCCGCGGGTACGCGTACAGGATCACCTTGCGGCCCTGAAGGCTCGACAGGGTCACCGTGTCGCCGGTGTCCGTGGCGAGCGTGAAATCCGGTGCCGTCTCCCCGGCCTGAAGTCGTACGTTCACAGGTCGCAACCCTACCTTCCGTCCCTGACAATCCCCTGGGAGCACGCTCGACGCTCCCTGTTCGAACGGCGCGTCCCAAATAGCGCCGTTCGGGTTGACGATCGGCGCCGCCCTATTGCAAAATAATTGCAATAGCCCGATGTGGGTTGTTGATTCCAGCGTGGGCGCCCTGCATCCGGCAGGGCGGCCGCCGAAAACTCCCCCCGGACACATAAGGAAGGCGCGCCGCCCGTGGTAGACCTCGCGCTGCACATCCCGACCGACGTCATCGACGGCCCCACGTCGCTGATCTTCGCCCTCATCGCCGTGCTCGCCGTCGGCTGGTGCACCGTCGCCGCCCGGCGCGGCCTGGACGAGCGGCTCGTCCCGCTCGCCGGCCTCGCGACCGCGTTCATCTTCGCCGCCCAGATGCTCAACTTCCCGATCGCCGCCGGCGTCTCCGGGCACCTCCTCGGCGGCGCCCTCGCCGCCGCGCTCCTCGGCCCCTGGCTCGGCGCCCTCTGCGTCACCGTCGTCATCGCGATCCAGGCCCTCCTGTTCGCCGACGGCGCCGTCACCGCACTCGGCCTGAACGTCGTCAACATGGCGCTCATCGCCACCTTCACCGCGTACGGCGTGCTCGCGCTGGCGCTCAAGGTCCTCCCGCGCACCCGCTGGGGCCTCGGCGTCGCCGTCTTCGCCGCCGCGATCGTCAGCGTCGTCGCCGCCTCCGCCGGGTTCGTGCTCCAGTTCTGGCTCGGCGGCGAAGAGGTCGGCCAGTCCCTCGGGGCCATGGCCGCCGCGATCCTCGGCACCCACGTGCTCGTCGGCATCGGCGAGGCCGTCATCACCGCCGGGGCCGTCACCGCGGTCGCCGTCGCCCGCCCCGACCTCGTCCACGCCCTCCGCGGCACCCCGCTCGCCCGCGCCGCGGCCCCCGCCGACACCCTGAAGGACGCCGCATGAAGAAGTTCCTGATCGCCGGCACCGTCGTCACGCTCGTCCTCGCCGGCGTCGTGTCCCTGTTCGCCTCCGCCTCCCCCGACGGCCTCGAATCGGTGCTCCTCACCGGCTGCGACACCGCCGACGGAGAGATCACCGGCGGCGCCTGCGTCCTCCAGGCCGCGGGCGACCACGAGATCGGCGGCGCCTTCGCCGACTACGGCATGTCGTTCCTCGACAACGAGGTCCTCGGCGCGTCCCTCGCCGGCGTCCTCGGCGTCCTCCTCACCCTCGCCGTCGCCACCGGCCTCTTCTGGCTGCTCGCCCGCGGCAAGAAGACCCCCGCGAACGACGCGCGGGCGTGACGAACCCGAGGGAGGAGCGCGCGTGAACGCCGTCGACGGCCTCCACCGGCCCGGTGACTCCCCGCTGCACCGGCTGCGCCCGCAGGTGAAGATCGTCGGCCTCGTCGCCTTCACCTGCGCGATCGCCGCCACCCCGCGAGAGGCGGTGTGGGCCTTCGGGGTCCACGCCGCCGTCCTCGCGGGGCTGTTCGCGCTCGCCCGCGTCCCCGCCCTCTGGGTGCTCACGCGGAGCCTCGTCGAGTCCCCGTTCCTGGTCCTCGCGCTCGCGTTCCCGTTCATGGTCGACGGCCCCGCCGTCCACCTCGGATTCCTCACCGTCTCCGAACCGGGCCTGTGGGCCGGCTGGAACCTCCTCGCGAAGGCCACCCTCGGCGTGTGGGCCGCGCTGCTCCTCGCCGCGACCACGCCCGTCGCGGGCGTCCTCGCCGGGCTCTCGCGGCTCAAATGCCCCGAGCTCCTGCTCCAGATCACCGCGTTCGCGATCCGCTACGCGCACTTGACCGTCGCGGAGGTGACCCAGATGCGGCTGGCGCGCCTCGCCCGCGGCGACGACCCGCGGTTCCTGTGGCAGGCCGGGGCCCTCGCCCGCAGCCTCGGCACCGTCTTCATCCGCTCCTTCGAACGCGGCGAACGGGTCTGGCAGGCCATGGCCGCCCGCGGCTACACCGGGCGGCTCCCGCTCGAGGTCGGGCCCGCGCCCGCGAGCGCCCGTCAGTGGACGGCCGCCATGGCCGTCCCCGCGGTCGCCGTCGCGGTCGCCGCGTGGACGGCGGCGGCCCTGTGAGCGCCCTCGAGATCCGCGGACTCACGCACGCGTACCCGGACGGCCACCGGGCCCTCAACGGCGTCGACCTCCGCGTCGAGGAGGGCGAGCGCGTCGCGATCCTCGGCCCCAACGGCGCCGGCAAGACCACGCTCATGCTCCACCTCGCCGGGCTCCTCACCGCCACCGCGGGCGACGTGTCCGTCGGCGGCGTGGCGGTCGAGCGCAAGACCCTCGCCGAGATCCGCCGCCGCGTCGGCATCGTCTTCCAGAGCCCCGACGACCAGCTGTTCATGCCCACGGTCGCCGACGACGTCGGCTTCGGCCCCGCGAACCTCGGCCTGCGCGGATCCGAACTCGCCGAACGGGTCGCGGCCGCGCTGCGGGACGTCGACCTCGCGGACCTCGCCGACCGGCCCCCGCACCACCTCTCGGTCGGCCAGCAGCGCCGCGCCGCGCTCGCCGGGGTCCTCGCCATGCGGCCCGACGTCGTCGTCTGCGACGAGCCGTCGGCGAACCTCGACCCCGCGAGCCGCCGCGACCTCGCCGCGATCCTCCACCGGACCGCGCCGACGCTCCTGCTCGTCACCCACGACCTGCCGTACGCCCTCCAGCTGTGCGAGCGGGCCGTGATCCTCGACGCCGGCCGCGTCGCCGCCGACGCGCCGACCGCCGAGATCCTCGCCGACGCCGCGCTCCTCGACCGGCACCGGCTCGAACTGCCCTTCGGCTTCTCCCTGGAGACCGCTCTGGCCGCGCTGCGGCGCTGACCGGGGCACACCACGAGGGGCGCAGCCGGAAACGGCTGCGCCCCTGTCACATCGGCTCGGTCAGGCGGCGGCGATCGCGGCCTCGACCAGTTCCGCGAACTGCGAGTTGTCCTCGACGGCGGTGCCGTCGATCTTCGCGGTCGGGGTGCCCTGGATCCCGCCGTCGCCGGTCGCCCACGCGGTGCCGTCCTGGACCCAGCCCTTGTAGGTGCCGTCCTCGACGCACGCCTGCCAGGTCGCGTCGAGGCCGACGTCGTCGGTGCCGATCGCGATGAGCTCCTGGTCGGTCAGGCCCGTCGAGTTCTCGGCGGGCTGGTTCTCGTACAGCGCCGTCGTGTAGTCGAGGAACTGCTGCTGGCCCGCGTCGGCGGCGCACACCGCGGCCGCCGCGGCGCGCGTGGAGTACTGGGTGCCCGAGGAGAGCCGGTCGAGGATGGTGATCGGGTGGTAGACCACGGTCACCGAGCCGGCGTCGACCCAGGACTGGATGCTCGCCGCGTAGGCCGACTCGAACTGGTTGCACGCCGGGCACATGTAGTCGATGAACAGGTCGACCTGGACCGGGCCGTCGCCGACCTCGACCCCGAACGTGTCGGTGACGGCCGCGGTCGGCTCGTTCACCTCGTAGTCGTCGCCCTGGCTGTTGTACCAGACGCCCCACCCCAGGAGGCCGCCGATCAGCACCACCGCGGCGCCGATCGAGACCCACAGGAGGATCTTGCGGCGCCGCGCCTCCGCCGCCTGCTGCTTCCGGAGGGCCTCGGCGGCCTTCCTGCGCTCGGTCTTCCGATCTGATGAGCCCATGTGCCTCGCTCAGCCTTTCTCCGGTCCAACACTCGATTCACGAAGCGGTTTCGAGTACGCTCAGCGGCGATGCCGTACCGCCTGACCACCCAGCGCCGCCCCACCGCCCGGAGCCCACGCACCGCCCGGCGCGGCGCGGCCCCCGGTCGGCGGCTCGCCGCCCGCTTCGCCTGGTCGTCGCTCGCGGCGGCCCTCATCGGGGTGCTGTGGGCCTCGGGGGCCTCGGCGCACGCGGCCGCCACCGAGACCAGCCCCGGTTCCGGAGCGGTCCTGGACGCGGCCCCGAGCGAAGTCGTCGTCGAGTTCAACGAACCAGTCACCCCCGTAGACGCGGGCACCGGCGTCGTGGCTCCCGATGGTGACCGAGCCGACACCGAAGTGGTCCGCAGCGAGGACGGCACCACGGTCACCATCGCCGTCGACGCCGACCTCGAAGGCACCTACCTGGTCGGATACCGCGTCGTCTCCGACGACGGGCACCCCGTCTCCGGCACCTTCACGTACTCCGTCGTCACCGAGACCGAGGCCCCCGGCGCCGAGGCGCTCACCGCCGCCGGGACCGACCCGTTCGTGCAGGCGCTCCTGTACGGCAACCGCTGGTTCGGCTACGCCGCCTTGGCACTCGCCCTCGGCGCCGGCATCCTCCTGGTCGCCGGGGCACGGCCCCGCGAGGCCGCCGCGCGGCTCGTCGCCCTCGGCCTCGCCGTCGTCGCCATGACCGCCGTCCTCGGCCTCCCGCTCCAGGCCGCGTACGAGACCGGCACCGGCGTCTCCGACCTCGACGCCGCCGGGCTCCAGTCGGTCATGCAGTCGAACATCGGCCTCGCCGCGCTCCTGCGGCTCCTGCTGGTGCTGCTCGCGCTGCCGCTCATGCGCGCGGTCGTCACCAGCCCCGAGGAGCCGGGGCGGCCCGTCACCGCCGGCCTCGCCGCGGCCGGGCTCGCGCTCGGCGCGACCTGGCCGCTCGCCGGCCACCCGATGGCCTCCGACCCGGTCGTCGTCGCGTTCGTCGCCGACTGGGTCCACCTCGTGACCGCGCTCGCCTGGGGCGGCGGCGTGTTCGCGCTGCTCCTGCTGGCGTTCCGCAAGGACGCCGAGATCCCCGACCGCACCGCGGACCTGTGGATCGCCCTGGTGCCGTGGCTCCTCGCGAACCTCATCGTCGCCGGGATCGCCTCGTCGCTGCTGCACATCGACTCGGTCGAGGCGCTGACGCAGACGCAGTACGGGCGCCTGGTGCTCCTCAAGTCCGGGCTGCTCATCGCGCTCGTCGCCATCGGCCTGCTCACCCGGCGCGCGCTCGTGCGCGGCGCCGAGGGCCGCAGGCGCCTGCGGCTCATGGCCGGCGTGGAGACCGTGTTCCTCGCGGCGGTGCTCGGCGCCGTCGCGGTGCTCGTGCAGGCCGTGCCCGCCAAGACCGCGCTGCTCGACGCCGAGACCACCCAGAACGCCTCGACGGAGACGGCCGTGCTGGTGACCACCGACGTCTACACGGCGCAGCTCGTGCTCGAACCGGGCCGCCCCGGGGCGAACAGCGTCCGCATCCTCGCCGACGACCTCGAAGGCGCCGCGTTCGCGGCCGTCGAGTGGGAGGCGGTCTACGGCCTCGAAGGCGAGGAGCCCGAGGAGCTGCGGCTCATCGAGCTGCGCACCGGCATCCTCGCGGGCGAGGCGAACCTCGGCGAGGCGGGCCGGTGGGTCTTCACGTTCACCCTCACCGACGCCGCCGGGACCACCGCCACGGCCGTGGCCGAAGTCGACGTGTCCTGAGCGGAACGTCAGGTTCCGGTTCGCGAGCGGGTCGGAGCGGCAGGTTCCGGGCCGGGGGTCCGGCCCCCGCCTACCACTCGCCGAACGCCGCCTCGGTGTTCCTCCAGAGCCGCTCGCACCACGCCGCGAGGTCGCGCTCCAGGTAGTCGGCGAGGTACCGGGCCGTGTAGTTCGTCAGCGCCGGGTGGTTCCGGTGCCCGCGCACCGGGACCGGCGCCATGAACGGCGCGTCGGTCTCGACCAGGACCAGCTCCGGCGGAGCCACCGCGACGGCGTCGCGCAGGTGCTGCGCGTTCTTGAACGTCACGTTCCCGGCGAAGCTCATGAAGAACCCGCGCCGCGCGCACTCCTTCGCGAACGCGGCGTCGCCGGAGAAGCAGTGGAGCACGACCCGGTCGGGCGCGCCGTCGGCTTCGAGGATCGACAGGACGTCCTCGTGGGCGTCCCGGTCGTGGATGACCAGGGCCTTGCCGCGCTCCTTCGCGATCGCGATGTGCGCGCGGAACGAGCGCTGCTGCGCGGCCCGGCCGCCCTCGTCGGTGCGGAAGTAGTCGAGGCCGGTCTCCCCGAGGGCGGCCGTGCGCGGCAGCGCCGCGAGCGCGTCGATCTCGGCGAGCGCCGCGTCGAGGTCGGCGAGGCGCGGCGCGTCGTTCGGGTGCAGCGCGGCGGCGGCGAGCACGCGCGGGTCGGCGGCGGCGAGGCCGGCGGCCCAGCGCGAGGACGCGACGTCGGTGCCGACCTGCACCACGCGTGCGACCCCCGCGGCCTCGGCCTCGTCGAGGCGGGCGCGGACCTCGGGCGCGTCGGGGGCGGGGACCGGGAGCTCCTCGTCGGCGCCGAAGGTGTCGACGAGGTCGAGGTGGGTGTGGCTGTCGGCGACGGGGAACGGGAGCGGCTCGGGCGCCGGCGCGGGTTCGGATCGGTACACGCCCCAACCATGCCACGGATCACGCCGCACCCGTTCGGGTGACATGTGCGCCGCGGGCCCGGTTCTTGTCGGACCCCTCGGCAATGCTGGCGGCTACGGTCCCCTCGTGGGTGGGTGGGGGCTCGGGATGGTTTCCGCGCATCTTAGCGACGGCCGTCGATGCCTCCGGCCCGCGAACTGCGCCGCGGACGGCCCGTAACACCTTCTTCATTTTCCGGACATGCGCGCCTGACAGGGCGCGCTTACGTTGGCGTGCAGCCCCGTCAACCGGCCGCAGGCCCACCGCCACGAACACCAGGCGACACCGCCGTCGCACCCGCGCAGACGAATCGAGCCGCACATGACCCGCGACCTCGCGTCCCGCCGCAACCGCGCCGCAGCGCTCCAGCAACGCCGCCCCGCCGTCCCGGCCGAACCGACGCACCTCCGGACACACACCGTCGAATGGCAGGGCGAGCGGTTCCCCGGCGCCGCCTACGCCGACGGGGCCGCCTGGGAGCTGTTCTCCGCGCTCCCGCGCCCCGACTTCCTCCCCGACCCCCGCGCCGGCAGCGAGTACCCGTACCGGGCGTTCGCGCACGCCAGCGAGATCCTGCGCGACGGCGTCCCCGTCACCGTCGCCGACGAGCACGCCCTGACGGTGCCCCTCGCCCCCGGGATCGACCTCGCGTACGTGCGGCGCCTCACCCAGACCCCGCACCTGGAGCCGGCCGCGCGCGTCCTGCTCGACCGCGTCCGGTGCTCCGCGCCGCTCGCCCCCGGCGACCTCATGGAGCGGCCCGTCACCGCCGCGCAGATCGCCCGCCTCATGGAGACCGCGGCCGTCCCCGGCGGGTTCTGCTACCGCCGCAGGGACACCGCGCACCTGCGCACCCCGGCGTCGCGGTCGGTGCTCGGCGGCGAGTCCGACCACGGCGAGCCGTGGGTCTTCGCGCTCCGCTGGGCCGTCGCCGACCCCGCGGACTACCAGGCGCCGGTCGCCCCCGACTACGAGGGCCTGACGGCGATGCCGTCGTCGGACCGGCGCGGCGCGCCCGTCCTCGGCACCGGCTTCGCGATCTCCTCCGCGCACCTGCTGCCCGAGCACGTCACCGCCGACCTCACCGACCTGCCGCTCCCCGACGGCGCGTCCCTCCTGGGCTACAACGAGAGCGGCACCGAGGCCGAGCTGTTCCGGTACGGCGGCCAGCAGTGGACGCCCGTCCACGCCGCCGCCGTGCCGATATCCGGGGTCGAGACCGGCCGCGCCCACCGGGTGCGCCGCGTCCTGCGCGAGGCCGCCCGCGCGGTCTGGAACGGCGTCCCCGGGTCCCTCGTCGACGCCGACGAGGAGTGGGCCCGCTTCCGGCTCTCGCGGCCCAGCCCCGACGTCCTGTCGCGCACCGGCGCCGAGGCGGTCCGCCGCGGCGTCTACGAGAAGTGGGTCAGCCGCGCCGAACTGGCGCCCGCGGTCTGAAGGCTCGAACGCGCAGCGGCCCCCGGCGGATCGCCGGGGGCCGCTGCGTTCACGCCTTACGAGTCGAGCCGCGCGATCTCCTCGTCGACGATCGACGGGTCGAGCTTGGCGAACACCGGGACGGGCTTGTCCAGGGCCGTGCCCGGGACCAGCGGCACGGACTCCCACTTCGGGACGTCCGAGTAGTCGCCGGTGAGGACCGGGTACGGGCCGTCGGTCGCGCCGCCCCCGTCGAGGTCGCCGACCTCCTCGATGTGCGGCATCGGCGCGAACACGCCCTCGCCGCCGAGGAGCTCGTGCACGCGCTGCGAGGAGTGCGGCAGGAACGGGCTCATCACGGTCTTCAGGTCCGAGACGGCCTGCAGGACGGTGAACAGGACCGTGCCCTGGCGCTTCGGGTCCTCCTTCATCTTCCACGGCGCGGTGTCCGCGAGGTACTTGTTCGCGGCGGCGACGGTCTTCATGGCCTCGCCGATCGCGGCCCGGACCTTGTTCTGCCCGATGAGGCCGCCGACGGACTCGAACGACGCCGCGGTGGCCGCCAGCAGCTCCCGGTCGACCTCCTCCAGCTCGCCCGGCTCGGGGACCGCGCCGAAGTTCTTCGCGGCCATCGCGATCGACCGGTTCACCAGGTTGCCCCAGCCGGCGACGAGCTCGTCGTTGTTGCGGCGCAGGAACTCCGCCCACGTGAAGTCCGAGTCCTGGTTCTCCGGTCCGGCCGCGCAGATGTAGTACCGCAGCGCGTCGGGGGAGTACCGCTCCAGGAAGTCCCGCACGTAGATCACCACGCGCCGCGACGACGAGAACTGCTTGCCCTCCATCGTCAGGAACTCCGAGGACACGACCTCGGTCGGCAGGTTCAGCGTCCCGAGCGCGCCCGGCTCGCCGCCCTTCGCGCCCTCGCCGTTCGCGCCCAGCAGCATCGCCGGCCAGATCTCGGAGTGGAAGACGATGTTGTCCTTGCCCATGAAGTAGTACGAGACCGCCTCGGGGTCCTGCCACCAGCGCTTCCACGCGTCCGGGTCGCCCGAGCGCCGCGCCCACTCGATGGTGGCGCTCAGGTACCCGATGACCGCGTCGAACCACACGTACAGGCGCTTGTCCTTGCGGTCGACCCAGCCGTCGAGCGGGATCGGCACGCCCCAGTCCAGGTCGCGCGAGATCGGGCGCGGCTGGAGGTCGTCGAGAAGGTTCTTGGTGAACCGCACGACGTTCGTGCGCCACCCCGTGCGGGTGTCGAGCCACGCGTTCAGCGCGTCGGCGAACGCCGGCAGGTCGAGGAAGAAGTGGTCCTCCTCCACGAACTTCGGGGTCTCGCCGTTGATGCGCGACTTCGGGTCGATCAGGTCGACCGGGTCGAGCTGGCGCCCGCAGTTGTCGCACTGGTCGCCCCGCGCCGAGTCGAACCCGCAGTGCGGGCACGTGCCCTCGATGTACCGGTCCGGCAGCGTGCGGCCCGTCGACGGGCTGATCGCGCCGAGGGTCTTCTTCTGCAGGATGTAGCCGTTGCCGTAGAGCGTCGAGAACAGCTCCTGCACGGTCTTGTAGTGGTTCCCGGTCGTGGTCCGCGTGAACAGGTCGTACGACAGGCCCAGCGCGTCCAGGTCCTCGACGATGATCCGGTTGTACTTCGCCGCGGCCTCCGCGGGCTTGAGCCCCTCCGAGTCGGCCTGCACCAGGATCGGGGTGCCGTGCTCGTCGGTCCCGGAGACCATGAGCACGTCGTGACCGCGCATGCGCATGTAGCGGGCGAAGACGTCGGCGGGGACCCCGAATCCCGCTACATGTCCGATGTGCCGGGGGCCGTTGGCGTAGGGCCAGGCCAGCGCGGTCAGTACGTGAGTCATGCGCCCCATGGTATCCGTCCTGCCATCTGGACGAGCACCCTCCGACCGCGTCGACTGCCAGGTCACGGCCGGTCACCACTCCGTCGGCTGACGCCGACACACTATCCCTGCGCGATTGCGCCCGGCTTCGGCGATTCGGTGATGCAATAACCGGTATGTCTGGAACACACCGCGCGGCAGATCCCCAGCCCCAGCCCGCCGGCTACGAGCCCGGCCGCCCCGCCCCCGTGCCCGAGCTCCCGGCCGCCTACGGTGCGGTCGAGCACGGGCCCGCCGGGCCCGCCGACTGGGACCCCGCGGGCGGCGAGCCGCCCCGGGCCGTCGCCCAGCGCAGCCCGCTCGGCTCCCAGTCCGAGGGCATGGCCGCGATCCGGGCCGTCTGGGAGCGCGCCGCCGAGACCGAGCGCCGCCGCCCCGCCCGCCCCGCCCGCCCCCAGCGCCGCCGCGAGCCCAAGCGCCTCGGCCCCGCGCTCCTCGGCGTCCTCGTCTGCGCCTGCCTCCTCATGTTCTTCGCGTGGGCCGCCGCCCCCGCCCTGTGGATCAGCGTCGGCCACGCCGAGGACGGCACCGTCGCGGTCACCTCCTGCCAGGAGGGCTTCGCGCCCTCGTGCACCGGCGTGTTCACCGCCGACGCCGGCTGGTCCCGGCCCCTCTCGCTCACCGGCGACGCCACCGCCGCCGACGTCGGCGCCGAGCTGCCCGCGCGCGCCACCGGCCCCGACGCCCACAACGCCTACGTCGGCGGCGCCGGCGGGCTCCTGCTCCGCTGGGCGCCCGCCCTGGTGCTGTTCATGGTCGCGGCGTTCGCGCTCGTCGGCGCCTCCGGCGCGACCCGCCTCTACGACGGCCGCTCGGGCGCGATCGGCCTGTGCTGGGCCTTCGCCGGCGCCGTCCTGGCCGCCGCCCTCGCCTTCGCGTGGTGAACGGCCGCACCCGCGGTCCGTCCCGACCCGGTAGCAGCCGGTGCATGATCGCCGCGGGCGGCGCGCGGAACGCCCGGACGAGCTGTAATCGCCCCCACCCGGACGGACTGCGTCAACACCGCCCCCTCGGCGCGTCGTAGAGTTGTGGCGCCCCCGGAACTCCGCCTGAGTCGGCGCGTTCGCCGCGTCCAACTGAAATGACCGTTCCTTCCCCGTTGCGGGGCTCCTCGGGAGACAAGCGTGAGTGATTCTTCGAAACCGGTGGCGCAGACCTGGTTCGGACCCATCACCGCCGTGCAGCGTCGCGCCATGTTCGCGCTCGTGCCGGTGGCGGTCGCGTTCGGCCTCGTGGTCGGCCTGGCGTTCCTGCCGGTGACCAGCGGCATCGGCGGCCTGGCCAAGGTCGGCTCCGAGGCGGTCCTCGACCTGCCCGACGAGCTCACCCTGCCGCCCGCGCCCGAGTCGTCCACGCTCTTCGCGTCGGACGGCGAGACGGTCATCGCGACGTTCGGCGACCAGTACCGGGTCCAGCTCGAGTACGACCAGATCCCCGAGTCGGTGATCCAGGCGCTCGTCGCCACCGAGGACTCGAACTTCTTCGAGCACAACGGGGTCGACCCCGAAGGCGTCATGCGCGCCCTGGTCACGAACCTCGCCGACGGCGGCACCTCCGAGGGCGCCTCGACGATCACCATGCAGTACGTGCGCCAGGTGCTCTCCTACACCGCGACCACCCCCGAGGAGGTCGCGTCCGCCAGCGAGGTCACCATCGACCGCAAGGTCAAGGAGATGGGGTACGCGCTGGCCCTCGAAGAGGAGATGTCCAAGGAGGACATCCTCACGAACTACCTGAACACGGTGTACTTCGGCAACGGCGCGTACGGCATCGGCGCGGCCGCCCAGGTGTACTACGGGAAGGTCCCCGCGGACCTGACGACGGCCGAGTCGGCGATGCTGGTGGGCCTCGTGCAGTCCCCGAGCCAGTACGACCCGATCAACGGCTCGTCCGAGGCCGCGAAGGTCCGCCGCAACCACGTGATCAACCGGATGGTCGACGTCGGGTACCTCACCTCCGAGGAGGGGTCCGCGGCGCGCGACGAGGACCTGAACCTGAACCCGCAGAACGCGAACAACACCTCCGGCGGCGCGATCGACTCCGACTACGGCTTCTTCGTGGACTACTTTGAGAAGTGGTGGGAGCAGCAGGAGGACTTCGGCGAGTCCGAGGAGGTCCGCAAGGCCCGCCTGTACCGCGGCGGCTACCAGATCACCTCGACGCTGAACACCGAGCTCCAGGACGCCTCGCAGGAGGCGATCGAGAACCAGATCGAGACCGGCTCGGAGTACGCGCTCGGCTCGGTGGTCGTCGAGCCCGGCACCGGCGCGATCGAGGTCATGGCCGTCAACCGGAACTACTCCAACGACGTGTCCGACAACGGGCCCAACACCGCGAACGACGAGTACAAGGGCTCCTACCCGAACACCACGAACCCGCTGCTCAGCGGGAACTCGGACGTCGCCGGGTACCAGGCGGGCTCCTCGTTCAAGATGTTCACGATGCTCGCGGCGCTCGAGGACGGGATGCCGCTGGACACCACGATCTACTCGCCGTACCAGTACACGTCGGAGTACGTCGTCGGCGACGGCGAGGCGGCCTGCGGGGACTACTGGTGCCCGAAGAACGCCTCGGCCTCCGAGGTCGGCGACTACAACATGTGGACGGGCTTCGGCGAGTCGGTGAACACGTACTTTGTGCAGCTCGCCGAGCGCGTCGGGGTCGAGAAGGCCATCGACGTGGCCGAGCGCCTCGGCATCAAGTTCCGCAACCCGCTGGACCTGAGCCACGTCGAGAACTACCCGGACACGTACGGGCCGTTCGTCCTCGGCGTCACCCAGACCACGCCGCTCGACATGGCCGCCGCGTACGCGGCGCTCCCGGCCGACGGCGTGTACTGCACGCCGACGCCGGTGACCTCGGCGATCACGAACTCGGGCGGGGTCATCGCGTTCGACAGCGAGTGCACCCAGGCGATCAGCGTCGAGGTGGCCCGCGCCGCGGTCGACGCGGCCCGCTGCCCGACCGGGTACGGCGCCGCCGCCGGGAACTGCACGTGGGGCACCGCCGAGCAGGTCAGCGCCAAGGTCGACGGGCCCGTCGCGGGCAAGACCGGCACCACCGACTCGAACTCCACCAACTGGTTCGTGGGCTTCACGCCGAACGCCGCCGCGGCCGCGTTCGTCGCCGACCCCGACAGCCCGCAGAACTTCGTCGGCGACGCCAACCTCGGCAAGCCCGCGAACGCGGTCGGCGACATCCTCGCCGCCCAGTGGGAGATCAACGGCGAGGGCGAGTTCACGCCCCCGAAGGATCTGGTGCACTGAGGGTCACTCTAGACTCGGCCCGGTGAGCGCCACCGCAGTCCGGCCCGTGGAGCCGCCCGCCGCCTGGCGGCCGGCCCCGCCCGCCGGTCCCCTCCCCGCCGTCCGCGCGCGCCTCCGGAGCACCCTCCCGGAGGACTCGCGACGCGCCCTCTGGGTGACCCTCGCGGTCACCGGGGTCGCCGCGGTCCTGCGCCTGATCGGCCTGAACCACCCCAAGGGCCTCATCTTCGACGAGGTCTACTACGCGCAGGACGCGCACTCGATGCTGTCGCACGGCGTCGAGTGGGACGCGGGCACGACGGGGTCGGCGTACGTCGCGCACCCGCCGTTCGGCAAGTGGCTCATCAGCCTCGGAGAGATCGCGTTCGGCTACGACGAGGTCGGCTGGCGCATCGCCGCGGCCGCCGCGGGCGTCGCCGGCGTCGCGATCCTCATCCGGCTCATGCGCCGCCTCACCGGCTCGACGCTCCTGGGCGGCACCGCGGGGCTCCTCCTCGCCGTCGAGGGCAGCCACTTCGTGCTCTCGCGGACGTCGCTGCTCGACATCTTCATCGCGACGCTCCTGCTCGCGGCCATGTACTGCGCGGTCCGCGACCGCGACTGGCGCCGCGCGGGCTGGCTCGCCGCGCTCGACGCCGGCCTCGACGCCCGGCGCCGCCGCCCCCGGCTCGGCATGCCGTGGTGGCGCATCGCGTGCGCGGTCCTCCTCGGGCTCGCCATGGGGACCAAGTGGTCCGCGCTGTGGTACATCATCGCCGTGATCGTGCTCTACATCGTGTGGGACTGGCGCCTGCGCGCCGACGCGGGCGCCCGCAAGCCCTTCCGCGACACCGTCATCTACGAGTTCGGCCAGAACCTGTGGTTCGGGCTCCTCGCCGTCGGCGTGTACCTCCTGTCGTGGACCGGCTGGTTCCTCAACGACACCGGCTCCTACCGGCACTGGCTCGCCGACCAGGGCGAGCCCGAGCCGCCCGTCGTCGGCGCGCTCGTGAACTGGTGGGAGTACCACCTGAGCGTCCTCCAGTTCCACGAGGGCCTCTCGTCCGAGCACGCCTACCAGTCGTGGCCGTGGGATTGGCTCCTCAACCTCCGGCCCGTGGTCTTCTACTGGAGCGGCGACGTGAACTGCGGCGCCGCCGACTGCGCCGCCGAGGTGCTCCTGCTCGGCACGCCGCTGCTGTGGTGGACGTTCGTGCCCGCGACGCTCGCGCTCCTCGTGTGGGCGGTTGCCAAGCGCGACTGGCGGGCCTGGTTCCTGCTCACCGGGATCGGCGCGGGCCTCCTCCCGTGGTTCTTCTACCCCGAGCGGACGATGTTCTTCTTCTACACCGCCCCCGCCGTCCCCTTCTTCATCGGCGCGGTCACCTGGGCGCTCGGCCTCATCGTCGGCCGCCACCGCCGCGGCGGCACCTCCCTCGCGTCCCCCGAGCGCCGCCTCACCGGCGCGCTCATCGCGGGGGCCTTCGTCGCCGTCGTCGTCCTCTGCTTCGCCTACTTCTGGCCGATCTACACCGGCGAGGCCCTCCCCCGCGAGGAGTGGCAGGCCCGCATGTGGCTCGACTCCTGGATCTGACGAGACCCGCCCCACACAACTCCCTTGCGGGCCCCGTTCCCGGCCGTGCTAATCTTGTCGCCGCAAGGGGCTTTGGCGCAGTTGGTAGCGCGTTTCGTTCGCAATGAAAAGGTCAGGGGTTCGAATCCCCTAAGCTCCACAGGCCGAGGGCCGGTCTCCCGAGAGGGAGACCGGCCCTTTTGCGTTGCGCTAGACGGGGACCGGGACGCGGCGGAGGTCCTCGACCGCGGTGGCGTAGGGGAGGTCGCCGAGCTCCTCCAGGGAGAAGAAGCGGGTCATGAGGTCGACCAGCTGGGCCGGGCGCTCCAGGTGGATGAGGTGGTCGGCGCGGGCGAACTCGACGTACCAGGACTCCGGGCACGTGAACGCGAGGTCGCGGCAGAGCGCGGGCGGGGTGAGGTTGTCGTGCTCGCCGGTGGTGAAGAGCATCGGGGCCGCGGGCGGGATCGACGGGTCGATGAGCTGGCGCGACAGCAGCCGGTGCGTGTTGGCGATGAACTTCGCGAGGTCGGCGTCGTCGGCCGAGCCGAACCGCATCGACATGATGCGGCGCACCACGGCCTTCCCGGCGATGTCCGGCTCGGGGCTCATGAGCGCCTCGATCGCGGCCGGGCCGAAGCGCTCGCGCGGACCCGACTCGGCCAGGGCCACGGCGGCGCGCATCATCGGGCGGGACTCGAGCGGGATGCCGCCCATGGTGCCCGCCAGGACCATGCGGGCCACCCGGTCCGGGTGGGTCTGCGCGAGCCGGTACCCCACCGAGGACCCGTACGAGCCCGCGAACACGTTGACCCGCTCGATGCCGAGGTCGTCGAGGAGGCGCACCAGGGCCTCCACCGGGACGTCCGGGCCCAGGTACGGCGGGAGGAGGTCCGCCTCGCCCCACCCCGGCAGGTCCGGGCACAGGACGTCGGCGACCGCGAGCATCCCCTGCTCGACGCGGCCCCAGTCCTCCTTGCGGTGCAGCGCACCGCCGATGAGCACGACCGGGTCCAGGCGCGGGGCCTCGGCGCAGGACATCCGCGACCAGTACGTGTAGCCCGCCCAGCGGTGCTTGCGGACGTGCGGGGGGAAGGCAGTGCGCGGCATGGTGGCTCCCGTTCCAGATGCGCGGCAAGGGCGCCGCAGGTACGGGAGACCACCTTAGTGTCGCAAATGCGAATTTCTGGTATTTTGTAGCGTTGCTGCGCGCATATCCCTCGAACAGGTGGGATCAGGCCGCGACGCCCTTCCACGCCCGGTACAGGCCCGCGTAGACGCCGCCCGCCTCCAGCAGGTCCGCGTGCGCGCCCTCCTCGGCGACGCGGCCGTCCTGCACGACCGCGATCCGGTCGGCCGACTCGGCCGCCTGCAGCTGGTGCGCGATCGCGATCACGGTGCGGCCGTGGAGAGCCGCCGCGAGGGACGCCTCCACGTTCCCCGCGCTGCCCGGATCGATCCCCGCGGTCGCCTCGTCCAAGATCACCACGTCCGGGTCCGCGAGGATCACGCGCGCGAGCGCGAGCTGCTGCGACTCCGCCAGGTTCAGCCCGTGGAACTCCTCGCCGAGCATCGTGTCCAGGCCCTCCGGCAGGTCGGCCGCCCACCGGGCGTCGACCAGGGCGAGCGCGTCGAGCAGCGCCCCGTCGCTCGCCTCCGGCGCGGCCAGGTTCAGGTTCTCCCGCAGCGTCGCCGTGAACACGTAGTGCTCCTGCGTCACCAGGACGACCTTGCGGCGCAGCACCTCCAGCGGCACGTCCGCGACCGGCACGCCGCCGAGCGTCACCGCGCCCGACCGCGGCCGGTCGATCCCGGCCACCAGGCGCGCGATCGTGGACTTCCCCGCCCCCGAGGGGCCGACGACCACGAGGCGCTCGCCGCGCCGCGGGTGCAGGCTCAACCGGTGCAGCACGTCGGGGCCGTCGCCGTACCCGAACACCACGTCGTCGAGGCGCACCTCCGCGCCCGCGGGCGCCGCGTCGCGGACCTCGTCGGGCATCAGGTGCACGCCCTCGACGCGCGCCATCGCCGCCCCGCCCATCTGGAACTCGCTGAGCGACATCATGGACCGGAACACCGGCCCGTCGAGGCGCAGCGTCAGCATCGCGACCGCCACGACCTCCCCGACCGAGACCCACCCCTCCAGGTACCACAGGCCGCCCACCACGGTGACCACCACGGCGGGCGTCAGGAACGTCAGGTCCGTCGCCGGGAAGAACCACGTCTGCAGCCGGATGATGCCCTTGAGCCGGTCCATGTGCGTCGCCGCCCGCGCGTAGCCGGCGTCGCGCCGCTCGCCCTGCATCCGGTACGCCGCCACCGTCGTCGCCCCCGAGGCCGACGCCGTCGCCGTCTCCGCGATCTCGCTCATCGCCGCCCGCTCGCTCAGGAACACCGGGCTCGCCAGGCGCAGGTACCGCCGCCCCGCCACGAACAGCATCGGCATGCCCGCCAGGAACAGCAGCCCGAGCCGCCAGTCCACCACGAACGCCGCCACGATGATGACCACGCCCTCGATCATCGCCACGGCGACCTCGGGCGCGGTCTTGCGCAGCAGCTCCGCGACCGCGCCGACGTCACCGGAGGTGCGCGTCGCGAGGTCGCCCGTGCCGGCCCGCTCCACGGTGCCCAGCGGCAGCCGCAGCACCCGGTCGACGAACGACTCGCGCAGCCGCGCCGCGGCCCGCTCGCCCAGCCGGTACCCCAGCCGCCGGCCGGTGCGCATGAGCACCAGCTGCAGCACCACGCACGCGACGATCGCCCCGCATATGAGGTCGACGCGCGTCGCCGTCCACCCCGTGCCGATGCCGTCGATGACCGAGCCGAGCATCACCGGCAGGGCCGCCCCGGCGCCCGCGGCCGCCACGTAGAGGACCAGGACCGCGGCGAACGAGCGCCGGTCGGCGGCGACGAGGCGCTTGATCGCCTCCGTCATCGCCGCCCGGTCGGCGACCGGCAGGCGGGCGTTGTCGAAGGCGCTCATCAGGACTCCTGCCTGGACGTGAGGGACCGGTACTCGCCGTGCGCCGACAGCGCGGCGTGCGAGCCGACGGCGTGGACCTTGCCGTCCACCATCCACGCGACCCGGTCGGCGCGGGCCAGCCACAGCGGCGACGCGGACACGACCGCGGTGGTGCGCCCCGCGCGGGCCGCCGCCACGCGCTCGGCGATGAGGTTCTCGGTGTGCGCGTCGACGGCGCTGGTCGGCTCGACCGCGAGGAGGACCTCCGCGTCGGCGGCGAGAGCCCGCGCGAGGCGCAGGCGCTGGCGCTGGCCGCCGGAGAGGTTCCGGCCACCGTTGGTGATCTCGCCGTCGAGCGTGGACCCGAGGCTGGAGAGGACGTCGCCCGCGCCGGCGGCCGCGATCGCCGCGAGCGCGCGGTCCCCGTCGACACGGAGGGTCTCGCCCAGGGACTGGGCGAACAAATAGTCCTCGCGCAGGAGGAGGACCCGTTCGCGGACCTCGTCGAGCGCCAGCGCGTCGAGGCGGTCGCCGCCCCATTCGGCGCCGGACTCGCGGTACCGCGCGAGGCGCTCCACGGCGGCCTCGGCGGGCTTCGCCTCGGCGCTGACGACCACGGTGAGGCGCCCGGGCTCGATCGCGAGCCCGGACTCGGGGTCGCGCAGCGGCCCGGCGGCGCCGCGGCCGGCGCCCTCGTCGGCGATGTCGCTGCGGGTCGCGAAGAACGCGGTGAGCCGCCGGGAGGCGACCTGCGCGGCGATGACGGCCTGCGCCATGCCGATCATCGCGCCCGAATGCTGGGCGACGAGCGCGGTCACGCCGAACGCGGCCGACAGCTCGCCGATCGAGATCGACCCGTCCAGGGCGAGGCGCGCGCCGACCCAGGTGACGGCGGCGATGAGCGCGAGCGGCAGGCTGGTGCGCAGACCCTGGACCCACGAGTCCGCGGTGGCGACGCCGTACCCGGCGTCCCGCAGGTCCGTCGAGGCGTCCCGGTAGCGGCGCGAGAACTGCTCCTCGCCGCCGACGCCGCGGAGCACCCGCAGGCCCCCGACGACGTCGGACGCCTGCCCGGTGAGCGTGGCGACCGAGGCCCGGTAGGCGATCTGGTGGTGCTGGAGGCGGCCCAGGACCGGGCCGACGACGAAGCCGATGACCACGACGCCGCCGAGCAGGACCAGCCCCAGCGCCGGACTCGCGTCCCACAGCAGGACCGCGCCCAGGACCATCTGGACCACACCCATCCAACCGAAGCCCAGCTGGAAGACGAACGACCCCGTCTTGTGGGCGTCCTGCGTGGACAGGTTCACCATCTCACCGGGGGAGACCGCGCCGCGCACGCCGGTGCCGGCCCGGTTCAGGTGGTCGGTCAGGTTCTCCACGGTCCGCACGCGGGCCCGCGACTCCGCCATGAACAGCGCCCGGTACCCGGCCACGAACACCCACGACGACGCGATCGCCACCCCGCCCAGGGCGAGGCCCCACGGCAGCAGCGGCTCGGCGGTGCCCGCCACGAGCACCTCGTCGATGATCTGCGAGATCGTCCACGGCAGCAGCACCCACGCCGCGCCCGAGACGCTCAAGAGCACGAACCCGAGCGCGACCGGCCCGCGCTGCTCCTTCGCGATGAACAGCAGGTACCGCCACGGGTCGGCGGGGATGTCGTCCGGGGACAGCCTCGGGGGCCGCAGCGGGTTGGGCTTCACAACGCTCAAACGTATGCGGGCCGCTAGTCGACCGGCAAGGCGAATTCCGGTGGGAGCGGCTGTGATTCCCGGCCCAATCGGCCGACCGCTACCGCTGGGCCCTGACCAGCGCCTCCGCCGCCGCATGAAGCCCGGCGGTGAACCGCGGGTTCCCGCCCATGACCGGCTCCGCCCGCGCGATCGCCCGCCACGCGTCGTCCTTGTACGTCTCGTCGCCGGTCGCCTCGTACGCCTCCAGGAGCGCGGCCGCCGCCAGCGCCCAGCCCGACGCGGTCGGCCCGTCGTGCACGTCCGCGGGGCGCGACACGAGCCGCTCCGCGTCGGCGGCCGTGTCGAAGAAGCCCCCGAGACCGTCGCCGAAGTGCGCCCGCACCTGCTCCAGCAGCGCCCGGGCCCGGTCGGTCCACTCGCCACCCAGCCGCAGGAACCCCAGCGCGACCGCCGCGTAGTCCTCCAGGACGCCCGGCGCCTCCGACACCTCCCCGCCCAGCGAGGCCCGCGCGAGCCGCCCGTCCGCGCCCAGGTGCCGCTCCGCGAGGAACGCCGCGGCCCGCTCGGCCGCCAGCAGCGAGTCCCGGTGCCCGGTGCGCGACGCGTACTCCGCGAGCGCGCCGATGGCGAGCCCGTTCCACGCCGCCACCACCTTGTCGTCGCGCGCGGGCTGGGCCCGGCGCCGCCGCGCCTCCAGCAGCCGGTGCCGCACCGCCGCGAAGCGGGCCCCGTCGGCCGGGTCGGCCGGCAGCTCCAGCACGTTCGCGTCGTGCTCGAAGTTCGGGCGCGCCGGGTCGACCCCGAACGCCTCCGCCGCGAACACGGCGTCCTCGCCGAGCGCGGCCTCCAGCTCCGCGAACGTCCACACGTACGTGCGGCCCTCCACGCCGTCGGTGTCGGCGTCGAACGCCGCCGCGAACCCGCCCTCCGGCGTCGTGAACCGCTCCAGCAGGAACGCCGCCGTCTCGTCGGCGACCCGCGCGAACAGCTCGCCCTCGCCGGCGAGGCGCGCGTACAGCCACAGCAGCTCGGCGTTGTCGTACAGCATCTTCTCGAAGTGCGGCACCGTCCACGCCGCGTCGACGCTGTACCGCGCGAACCCGCCTTCGAGCTGGTCGTAGATCCCGCCGCGCGCCATCCGTTCCGCCGTCAGCCGCACATGGCCCAGCAGCCGCTCGTCGCCGGTGCGCACGTACGCGTCCAGCAGGAACCGCAGCGACGGCACCCCCGGGAACTTCGGCGCCGAACCGAACCCGCCGTGCACGGTGTCCGCCGACGCCAGGATCGAATCCGCGGCCCGGTCGAGCAGCGACTCGCGGATCGGCGGCGCCGGCGGGCACGGCCCGTCCAGCGGGCACGCCACCGTCACGTCGGCGAACGCCGGCCCGCCCTTCGCGCTCGCCTCCACGATCGCCGCGCCCTGGTGCCGCAGCTCCTCGCGCTGGCCGCCCCAGGCCTCGTGGACCGCGTCGAGCAGCCGCAGGAAGTGCGCCTTCGGAAAGTACGTGCCCGCGAAGAACGGCGTCCCGTCCGGGAACGCGAACACCGTCATCGGCCAGCCGCCCTGCCCCGTGATCGCCATCGTCGCCTGCATGTACACCGCGTCCAGGTCCGGGCGCTCCTCCCGGTCGACCTTGACGGCGACGAACCGGTCGTTGATCGCGGCCGCCACCGTCCGGTCCTCGAACGACTCGTGGGCCATCACGTGGCACCAGTGGCACGTCGAGTACCCGATCGAGATCAGCAGCGGCACGTCCCGCGCCGCGGCGTCGGCGAGCGCCCCCGGCCCCCACTGGCGCCACGCCACCGGGTTCCCGGCGTGCTGGCGAAGGTACGGGGACAGCGCTCCGGCCAACTCGTTCATGCCGCAAGCCTCGCACACCCGCGCACCGCCGGGGGAGGGTCCGCGGTAGGGCAGGCGCTACCTCGCCCCGGGTGCTGGCGGGGGGAGGGATTCGGGTGTCCGCGTGACTGATTCCGGACCCGGAAATCGCGATCCTTTTCTACATGGTTTCTTTTGCCCCCGCAGCGAACCGGGCCGCAGTGTCGGTCCCCAGTGGATTCGTGGGATTCGGGAACGCGTCGATGCTCGCCGGCCTCGTCGCCATGGTCGTCCTCCACGCCACCTCCGGACTCAACCCGCTCTACAAGGTCATCAGCATCCACCTGTACACCCCGCTCGGCTGGCTCCTGCCGGTCGCGCTCGGTCTGTTCTCCCTCGGCGCGGCCGCCTACGGGCTCCAGGCCCGGAACGTCGGAGCGCCGCCGTGGCTCTCGTGGTCGCTCTTCGCGTGGGCCGCCGCCATCGCCGTCGTCGCGATCGTCCCCTCCGACCGCGACGGGGTCACCGACTTCACCATGCACCACTACGTGCACCGCTACGCCGCGTTCGTGGCCTTCTGCATCATGGCGATCCTCGGCATCGTCTTCGGCCGCTGGCTCCGCCGCACCGAGCCCGACCGGGCCCGCCGCGCGAACACCGTCATCGGCTGCGCCTGGTTCTCCGTCGCGGTCCTCACGTTCACGTCGCTGCCGTACGTCCTGGAGTGGTGGGGCGTCCCCCGCCCGCCGTGGCTGGAGATGGGCGGCCTCCTCCAGCGCCTCACCATCGCCTCCGGCATCGTCGCCCTCGTTGTCATCGGCGGCTACCTCAAGACCCGCTCAGTAGAACCCCTCGGCCTCGGAGTACGCCCAGGCGTCGCAGGGCGTCCCGTACTTGCCCTCGATGTAGCCCAGGCCCCAGCGGATCTGCGTGACGGGGTTGGTCTCCCAGTCGTCCCCCTCGCTGACCATCTTCGACCCCGGGTAGGCCTGCGGGATGCCGTAGGCGCCGATCGAGTTCTCGGCGAGCTCGTTCCAGCCGGACTCCTTGCTCCACAGCAGCTCCAGACACGCGAACTGCTCCAGGTCGAACCCCCGGTCCAGGGTGATCGCACACCCCGTGGCCCGGTTCCCGGAGAACTCGTCGCAACTGGACGGAATGTCGACTGACGTCGGATTCGTGTGCATCGCGGCCTCCTCGGCGGCCTGGTCGGCGTCCTCCTGGGCGTCGTCCAGGCCCTGCGCCCTGTCCGCCGCGTACTCCGACACCGCCGCGGCCTTCACCGTCACGTCCGCGCCCGCGGTCGCCGCGATGTAGTCCAGATGGTGCCCGCGCGCCTCGTCGAACGCGTCCTGCGCATCGGCCTGCTGCTCGGCCGCGGCGTTGCTCGGATGCTTCGCGTCCTCGTCCGAGGGCCGGTCCGTCGCGGCGATCACCGCGATCACGGCCCCGAGGGCGAGCACGACCACCGCGGCGATCCGGGCGGCATGGCGGGTCAGCTTGGGGATCAAAGGGGGCTCCTGGGGGAGGGGAGAACAGGGGGAGGGACGGAACGGGGCGGGCGCCTGAGCGCCCGCCCCGTTCCCCGTGTCTAGTACCAGCCGACTTCTTCGGAGTGGTTCCACGCCTCGCACGGCGTGCCGTAGCGGCCCTCGATGTACCCGAGGCCCCAGCTGATCTGGGTGACCGGGTTGGTCTCCCAGTCGGAGCCCTCGCTGGCCATCTTGTCGCCGGGCAGGGCCTGCGGGATGCCGTAGGCGCCGATCCCGTTGGCCGCGTACTCGTTCCAACCGGACTCGCGGTTCCACAGGGCCACGAGGCACCCGACCTGCTCGAGGTCGAAGCCGCGCTCGAGCGCCATGGCGCAGCCGGTGGCCTTGTTCCCGGAGTAGTCGGAGCAGTCCGACGGGACGTCGACCGACGTCGGGTTGGTGTTCGCCTCGGCCTCGGCCTCCGCTTCGGCCTCCGCCTGGTCGGCGTCCTCCTGGGCGCTGTTCAGGCTCTCGGCCCGGTCCGCCGCGAAGTCGGCGAGCGCGTCGGCCTTGACGCTGACGTCGGCGCCGGCGGTCTCGGCGATGTAGTTGACGTGCAGGTAGCGGACTTCCTCGTACGCCTCCTCGGCGTCGGCCTGCTGCTCGGCGGCGGCCTGACTGGGATGCTGGGCGTCCTGCTCGGATGGGTCGTCGGTCACGGCGTTGACGGCTATGACGGCCCCCAATGCCAGGACGAGCACGGCGGCGACTTTCGCGCCGTAGCGGGTCAGCAGTGGGATCATTCGCTCTACTCCTGTGTCCCGGGCGTCTGTGGACAGACGCCCGGGACACAGCATGCCAGAGCTGGCCGGTCAGCCTTCCAGCAGGTTGGTGACCATCTCCGCGATCTCCGAACGCTCACTGCGCGTAAGCGTCACGTGCGCGAAGAGTGGGTGGCCCTTGAGCACGTCGATGACGCTGGCGACCCCGTCGAAGCGGCCCACCCGCAGGTTGTCGCGCTGGGCGACGTCGTGGGTGAGGACCACTTTGGAGCCCTGACCGATGCGTGAGAGCACCGTGAGCAGGACGCCGCGCTCCAGGGACTGCGCCTCGTCGACGATGACGAACGCGTCGTGGAGGCTGCGGCCGCGGATGTGCGTGAGCGGCAGGACCTCGAGCATCCCGCGCTCGACCACCTCGTTGATGACGTTGTCGTCGGTGACGGCTCCGAGGGTGTCGAACACCGCCTGGCCCCACGGGCTCATCTTCTCGTTCTCGGACCCGGGCAGGTACCCGAGCTGCTGGCCGCCGACCGCGTACAGGGGACGGAACACGATGACCTTCTTGAAGACCTCGCGCTCCAGCGCCTGCTCCAGGCCCGCGCACAGCGCCATCGCGGACTTGCCGGTGCCGGCCTTGCCGCCGAGCGAGACGATCCCGATCTCGGGGTCCAGCAGCAGGTCGATGGCGACGCGCTGCTCGGCCGAGCGGCCGTGGATCCCGAAGGCCTCGCGGCCGCGGATCAGGCGGATCTTCTTGTCGACGGTGACGCGGCCCAGCGCCTTCGAGCTGGCGCCGGTGAGCACCAGCCCGGTGTGGCAGGGCAGCTCCAGGTCGTGCGGGAGGTCGACGTCGCCGCCGTCGAAGAGGGCGTCGATGACCTCGTCGGACACGGACACCTCCGCCATGCCCGACCAGGTCGGGTCGACGGCCTGGCCGTGCCGGAACTCCTCGGTGGGGATGCCGACCGCGGAGGCCTTGACCCGCAGCGGCATGTCCTTGGTGACGAGGACGGCGTCGGCGCCCTCGAGCCCGAGGGCCCGGGTGACGGCGATGATGCGAGAGTCGTTCGTGTCCACGGCGAACCCGGCCGGAAGACCGGAGGTGTCCACGTGGTTGAGCTCGACCCGGATGGAACCGCCGTGGTCCCCGATGTCGATGGGCTGATCGAGACGACCGTGCTTGATGCGGAGTTCGTCGAGGCGCCTGAGGCACTCCCGGGCGAACCAGCCCAGCTCGGGGTGGTGGCGTTTGGCCTCAAGCTCGCTGACTACGACGAGCGGGATGACCACGTGGTGTTCGTCGAACCGTGAGAACGCTCCTGGGTCTGACAGCAGAACCGAAGTGTCGAGGACGTAAGTGCGTTGCACTGGCACGGTCGCCTCCCGGGTGTCGATGTATGGGGGCTGGCCTCGGTGAAGCCTGCGAACCGCAATCGGTTCAGCCCTGTTGGTACTCACACTGTAGTTGGGAGGTACGTCACTCCGCCACATAAAAATGCATCGAAAGCAACACTGGTTGTCACTGGACAGTCGGGAATCCGACAAACCAGACACGCCGGGTTGCGACATCATCACGGAAAGTGGGCGGGATCTCCGCGAGAATGGGCTCGTGTCCACCGTGAGCGTCGCCGAACTCAAGTCCGCCATCGCCGCCGCCCTCCAGCAGGTCCGCGACGGGCAGGCCGCCATCACCGCCGCCAGCCAGAACATCGAAGCGGCCCAAGGCGGCCTGACCGCCGTCACGGCCGGGTCCGGCCACGACTCCGTCGCCACCGCGCAGGCCGCGCTCGCGCAGGCCGCCGCGGAGCTGGAGCAGTCCCTGGCCGCGACCTTCGCCGCGGCCGAGCAGGCCGAGGCGTACGCCGCGACCCTCTAGAACGGAGACCCCTGTGGACGTCGCCGCCCTCGCCGGGAGCCTCAAGGCCCTCGCCGCCGATCTCCCCCTCCCCGCGTTCGACGCCGCCGACGCCCACTTCGAGGCCGCGCAGACCGAACTGAAGGAGGCCTCGCGCGAGTCCAACGCCGAAGTGGGCCTCCACAAGCTCGGCGCCGCCCGCGAGCGCCTCGACGCGGCCCGCCTCCGCCTCGGCGAGGTCGCCGAGGCCCTCGACGACTACCTCGCGGCCATCGGCGCCGGCACGGGGCCCGCCGCCGCGACCGCGCCGGCCGCCGGCGTCCCCGCCGCCGCACCGCCCCCTGTGGATCCCCGCCGGTGGTGGACCGACCGCGTCAACGAGCTGTGCGACCGCAGCGGCGACGCCGAACCCGAGAAGGTCCCGCCCACCCGCCTCTTCAACGAGCTGCTCAAGGCCGCGGGGGAGGGGAACGCCGACGCCTACTGCAAGCGCCTGCGCGACGCCGGGCCCGAGACCGGCGTGAAGCTGCCCGGCCTCGCGTGGCCGCTGGTGCGCAGCCTCGCCGCGGAGCACCTGGGCCGCAACCCGAACGCGAGCGACGTTCCGGTCCTGCGCGACAAGTGCGTCGCCAAGGTCCGCGCGCTCGTGCCGAAGGCCGAGCCGCTCCACGTGGCCGAGGCGCTCGCCTCCGCGTGCACGCTCGGCGTCGGCACCGGCGAGGACGCGGCCCGCACCGCCGCGATCGGCCCCGTGCTGGTCGCCGCCATGCACCGCCTGCCCCGGCAGGGCCCGCAAGACGAGCACCCGAAGACCGAGCGGAGGGCCTGACCATGAGCAGCTGGCGCAGACGACTGGTGGCGGCCATGGGCGACGAGCTCGCCCGCGCCCGCGGCGAGGCCCGCCTCCTCGCCGAGCGCACCGCCGAGCGGGCCGAGACCGAGCGCGGCCGCGCCGAGCAGGTCATCGGCGACGCGAGTCGCAAGCAGACGCAGTTGCGCAACATCCACGAGAAGATGATCGCCACGCTCGAGGCGCGCAAGTCCGCGGCCGTCGAAGGCGGCCACCGCGCGGCACTCCAAGCCGCCGCCGACGCCGCACCCGCGGCCGCCGGGGCACTGTGGAGCGAATGGCGGCCGGAGTCGGGACTCGGGCGCGGACACGCGCCGCTGCTGCGGGTCGGCCGCATCGCCAACAGCGCCGCGCCGCTCCGGGGGCCCTCCCTCCCCCCCACCCCACCCACCACCTCCACCGCCATGCCGGATACCGCCTCGACCGGGCGCGCTCCGGTCGAGCGTGGCGATGACCTCGCCGCCGCCGGAGGGATCCCTCCGGGGGCCGCGACTGCATCAGCCGGCTCGTCCATTGTGGCAGGGGGGTGTGACAATCCAGGACCCTCAGTGACCGAGACCTCACTCCCTGCGCTCATGCCGCTGCTCGACCGGTCGCACCTGCGCATCGACACCGAAGCGGCCCATGCGCTCCCGGGCCTGCTGCTGCGCGCGGTCGGGGCCGTGCCGGCCGGGCTCGTGCGGCTGCACATGTACGACCCCGAGCACCTCGGCGGCTCGCTCTCGGCGTTCGCCGCGCTCGGGAAGGCCGGGCTGCTGTCCTTCGTCGGGCCCTCCGGGCTCCGCGAGGAGCTCGACTCCCTCGTGGAGACCGTGCGCCGCGTCAACGCCGACGTGCTCGCCGGCGAGCACGAGTCGCTCGCCGCGCTCGCCGCCGCCACCGGGCGCCGGCCCGAGCCCTGGCGCGTCCTCGTCCTCCTCAACGCCGACCTCGCCGCCTGGCCCGCCCACGACCAGGCCCAGCTCGCCCGGCTGCGCCGCACCGGCGTCGCCGCCGGCGTGCACCTCGTCATCGTCGGCGACGACGACGCCGGACCCGCCGACCTGCCGCGCCTCACCGCCACCGGCGCGACCGCGCTCCCCGGCGCGCCGATCGAACTCGACCCGCCGCCGCCCGCCGCCATCGTCACCAAGGCCGCCAAGCTCATCGCCGAGAAGCACCGCGCCGGAAGGGAACCCGCGCGCCTGGTCGACCTGCTCCCGCAGCGGCTGTGGAACGCCTCCTCCGCCACCGGGCTCCAGGCCGCCATCGGCGAGACCGCCGCCGGCGAGGTCGCCAGGCTCGCCCTCGGCGACAACCCGCCCCACGCGCTCGTCGGCGGCCCCTCCGGCTCCGGCAAGACCAACCTCCTCTACGCCTGGATCGCCGGGCTCGCCTCCAACTACAGCCCCGACGAGCTCGCGCTGTACCTCCTCGACTTCAAGGAGGGCGTCTCCTTCGCGCGCTTCGCCTCCGGGCGCCGCGACCCCACCTGGCTCCCGCACGTGCGCCTCGTCGGCGTCAACATCAACGACGACCGCGAGTTCGGCCTCGCGCTCCTGCGCCACCTCAAGGACGAGCTGCGCCGCCGCGCCGAGGCCGCCAAGGCCCACGAGGCCACCAAGCTCGAAGAGCTCCGCGACGCCGACCCCGACGGCCACTGGCCGCGCATCGTCGCCGTCGTCGACGAGTTCCAGGTCCTCCTCGAAGCCCGCGACGCCGTCACCGACGAAGCCGTGCAGCTCCTCGAGGACCTCGCCCGCCGCGGCCGCAGCCAGGGCATCCACCTCGTCCTCGCCTCGCAGGACATCGCCGGCATCGAGGCCCTCTGGGGCCGCCCCAGCCTCGTCGCCCAGTTCACGCTCCGCATCGCGCTCCCCAAGGCCCGCAGGGTCCTCGCCGAGTCCAACCACGCCGCCGACACCGTCGCCCGCTTCCACGCCGTCGTCAACGACGAGTCCGGCCACACCGGCGCCAACCGCATCGTCGCCGTGCCCAACGCCGGCCACGCCGACGCCTGGGAACCCCTCCAGCAGCGCCTCTGGGAGGCCCGCGGCAGCGACAACGAACCGCCCGCGCTCTTCGACGGCGACCACGTCCCCGACCTCACCAACGCCGTCCCCGCGCCCGACACCGCGTTCCTGGGCCAGACCATCGACGTCGCCTCCCGCGGCGCCGAACTCGCCCTCCACCGCGCCCCCGGCCGCAACCTCGCGATCCTCGGCACCCGCACCGGCGAGGCCGCCGACATCCTCGCCTCCGCCGCGCTCACCGCCGCGCGCGGCGCCCACGAACGGGGCCAGCGCATCGGCGTCGACATCTGCTGCCTCGAACCCGACGCCGCCGCCTCCGCGCTCGCGCTCGCCGCGGCCCTGGAGACCGAGGGCGCCGAGGTCGACTGGCACGACGACCTCGACTCAGCTTGCAAGGACTGGGAGTCCCGCTGCGACGGGATGCTCCGCCTCAACCTCATCCACGCCGTCGACGCCGGGTCCGCGCGCCTCGACGCACCCGGGACCGCCCGGCTGCGCGCCATGCTCATCGACGGCCCCGAACGCCACCTCCACACCCTCGGCTGGTGGCGGTCCGTACCGCGCCTGCGCGAGGACCTCGGCGGCTTCTCGGCCCGCTTCGACGCCGTCGACGCCTGGCTCGCCCTCGACGTGCAGGGCCCCGAGCTCGCGCCGCTCTCGCCCGCCAGCGGCGGCCCCGCCTGGTACCCGCGCGCGCGCCGCGGCCTCTACTTCGACCGCGCCCGGCACCGGGTCCCGCAGGTCGTCATCCCGTACCGGACGACCGCGCTGCTGCCGAACCCGTCGGCCGTGCTCGACCTGCCATGAGGAGCGCCATGACCGACAGCGCCACCACCGACCGCGCCACCGGCGGCTACGCCAGCGCCGTCGCCGCTTACCTGAAGGACCGCGCCGACGCCGACGCCGAGATCCGCGCCGCCGACACCGCCTACCGCGACGAGTCCGCGAAGCTCGCCGACGCCGTCGAGTCCGCGCGGACCTCCCGCGACGAGGCCAACCGCTCCTCGGTGGCCGCCGCGACGCTCGTGGCCGAGACCGACAAGGCCGTCGCGATCCTGTGGCGGTCCCTCGGCGACTTCGTCGGGCACCGCCGCACCGGGCCGACTCCCCCTGCGGGAGCACCGGATCCCGATCCCGACACCGAGCGCGTGCGGGCCCGCCTGGAGCGGTCCGGGCGGCTGCTCGCGCTCGCCCGGCAGGGTGAACTGCCGATCGAGGCGCCCCGCCACACCGAGGCGACCGCCGCCGCGATCGGCGCGGCCACGGGCGCGCTGGCGGTCGCGATCGCGCTGGGGGTGCTGCGCGCGGACGACACCGCGGTCCGGCAGGCGCTTGCGGCGCTGACCCTGTTCCTGGGCATCGCGACCGGTCCGATCGTGCTGGGGGTGTGGCTGTCGTGGCAGTACCGGGTGCGTCCGCGGCCCGGTCAGACCCTCGCGTGCGTGGGGGCCGCGGTGTTCGCGGTGTGCGCGCTCGCGGGCTTCTTCATGCGCGGGCTGTGACGGCCCCGGGGCGGCGCTTGCGGCCCTCGGCTGGCGCTGCTTGACTCGATGGGGTACACCTGGAGCGTTCCTGAAACGTGAGGAGACCCGTCAATGGCCGCCATCGACGACACCGGCTCGTGGCACTACGGCCCGCTGCCGTCCACTGACGACGCCCCGGCCTGGATCTTCGGGATCGTCCCCGACGGCTGGATCGCCGGGATGCCCGACGTCACCGTCGACCGCGACGAGATGATCATCATCTGCCCGCTGCCGACGCCGGACCACCCGGGGGACGCGACCGAGTCCGACCGCGCCGCCACCGAGGAGGGCCGGATCTCGCGGTTCCGGGAGGCGACGCGCGACATGCGGGTCCAGATCGCGCAGCAGCTCCAGTACCGCTACCACCGGCAGGCGTCGTGGGGCGCGCGCTGCGGGTCCACCACGATGGTCTTCACCCACCAGTCCCTGCCGGTGACGACCCGGCTGCGCCAGCCCGAGCGGCTCGTCCTCGACACGCTCGTGGGCTCGGGCGTGGCCGCGTCGCGCCAGGACGCGCTCGCGTGGTGCGTGCGCCTGGTCGAGCAGCACGCCGAGGACTGGCTGAAGGAGCTGCGCGAGGCGATGGTCAGCGTCGACGAGCTGCGCCGGCGGGGCCCCTCGGTCTGAGCACGATCGATCACGGGCGGAGGCGCAGCGCGCCTCCGCCCGCGGCGTGTGCTCACCGCAGCAGGAAGTAGACCAGCACGATCGCCATCACGACCACGATCGCGACCGAGAAGGCGACGACCCCGGTCTTCGTGCGGCCCGGCTGCGGTTCCGGTTCACGGTGCGCCATCGGCGTCTCCAACGGTTCGTCGCTGTGTTGCTGCCTGTGCATCTTCGCCCAAGACGCCCCGCTGTGGGGCGATTCACGGTAAAACGGTCTGCCATGCGCCGGTAACCGTTTTGCGACAACGATCTAACGCGCTCGTTCCATGATCGAAATCGATCGCATTAGTTGAGAGCAACGGTCAAATTCGCGCTCGGATGATCGATGCTGCGCGGTGACGCAGAAAGTGCAAGTAGTTGTGATTGTTCCGAGCTTGAATGCGCAGCATCGGGGAACCGCTAGACGGAACGCCTGTTCAACAGCCGTTCAATCACGCACGAGTTCCTGCGCGTTCGCGCGGGTTCCCGTAGCGTCCGAAGGACCGGCCCCGGCCGGAGCGCCCGCGTCCGTGCCCAGCAGCCGACCGAAGGAGCCACCGTGAGCATCGAAGTCGCCACCGGCGTCACCGCCGCCGCACCCGCGGCCGCCACCGCCGACGACCCCGCCGTCGGACTCACCGACCCGCCGACCCGCCACCACCGCCTGCTCGCCTGGGTCGGCGAGGTCGCCGAGCTGACGAACCCCGACCAGATCGTGTGGTGCGACGGCTCCCCGGCCGAGTGGAAGCGCCTGACCGCCGAGCTCGTCGCCTTCGGGACCCTCGTCCCGGTCCCGGCCAAGCCCGACTCGTACCTCGCCCGCACCGACCCGGGCGACGTCGCCCGCGTCGAGGAGCGCACCTTCATCTGCTCCGAGGACCCCGAGGACGCCGGCCCCACCAACAACTGGACCGCGCCCGACTACATGCGCGAGACCATGACCGGCCTCTACCGCGGCTCCATGCGCGGGCGCACCATGTACGTCGTCCCCTTCTGCATGGGCTCCCTCGACGCCGAGCGGCCCATGTTCGGCGTCGAGCTCACCGACTCCGCGTACGTCGCCGCCTCCATGCACATCATGACCCGCATGGGCACGCCGGTCCTCGAGCGCATGGGCAGCACCGCCGACTTCGTCAAGTGCCTCCACTCCGTCGGCGCGCCGCTCGCCCCCGGCCAGGCCGACGTCCCGTGGCCCTGCAACGAGACCAAGTACATCTCCCACTTCCCCGGCGACCGCGAGATCTGGTCCTTCGGGTCCGGCTACGGCGGCAACTCCCTCCTCGGGAAGAAGTGCTACGCCCTCCGCATCGCCTCCGCCATGGGCCGCGACGAGGGCTGGATGGCCGAGCACATGCTCATCCTGCGCCTGACCAGCCCCAAAGGGAAGGTCTACCACGTGACCGGCGCGTTCCCCAGCGCCTGCGGCAAGACCAACCTCGCCATGCTCGAACCCACCGTCCCCGGATGGAAGGTCGAGACCCTCGGCGACGACATCGCCTGGCTCCGCTTCGGCGAGGACGGCCGCCTGTGGGCCTCCAACCCCGAGTACGGGTTCTTCGGCGTCGCCCCCGGCACCGACTACCACACCAACCCGAACGCCATGCGCACCATCGCGAAGGGCCACACCCTCTTCACCAACGTCGCCCTCACCGACGACGGCGACGTCTGGTGGGAGGGCATGGGCGAGGCCCCCGACCACCTGACCGACTGGAAGGGCCGCGACTGGACCCCGGACTCCGAGGAGCCCTCCAGCCACCCCAACAGCCGCTTCTGCACGCCGATCAAGCAGTGCCCGGTCCTCGCCGACCAGTACGACGACCCGCGCGGCGTCCCGATCGACGCGATCCTCTTCGGCGGCCGCCGCGCCACCACCGTCCCGCTCGTCACCCAGGCCCGCGACTGGGTCCACGGCGTGTACATGGGCGCCACCCTCTCGTCCGAGACCACCGCCGCCGCCACCGGCAAGGTCGGCGTCGTCCGCCGCGACCCGATGGCGATGCTGCCGTTCATCGGCTACAACGCCGCCGACTACTTCGGCCACTGGATCGAGATGGGCAAGTCCGCCACCGACGAGGCCCTCATGCCGCAGGTGTTCTACGTCAACTGGTTCCGCCGCGGTGACGACGGCCGCTTCCTGTGGCCCGGCTTCGGCGAGAACTCCCGCGTCCTCAAATGGGTCGTCGAACGCCTCGAAGGCCGCGCCGAGGCCGTCGAGACCCCGATCGGGTACTGCCCGACCCCCGCGGCCCTCGACGTCGACGGCCTCGACCTCGCCGAAGCGGACCTCCGGGCCGCCCTCGAGGTCGACCCCGCCGAGTGGGCCGAGGAGGTCCCGCTCGTCGAAAGCTGGTTCGCGCGCTTCGGCGACCGCCTCCCCACCGTCCTGTGGGCCGAGCTCGACGCCCTCAAGCAGCGCCTCGACGGGCGGTGACCAGGCGTCACCGGCAGTAGGCAGGGCCGGGGCCCGCAGGGCCCCGGCCTACAATTGCCGGTTGTGGCGATCTCGAACCTGCTTTACCGGATATACGAGCGTCGGCTCGCACGCGAGCTGACCGGCCAGCCGCTGCCCAGGCACATCGGCGTCATGGTCGACGGCAACCGGCGCTGGGCCCGCGACATGGGCCTGACCGACCCCAACGACGGCCACCGCGCCGGCGCCAAGCACATCGAGCGGTTCCTCGGCTGGTGCGACGAACTCGGCGTCGAGCACGTGACCATCTGGCTGCTCTCCACCGAGAACCTCACCCGGCCCAAGGACCAGCTCGACCCCCTCCTCGACATCATCGACGAACTCGCCGGCGAACTCGCCGACGACGACCAGCCCTGGCAGCTGCGCATGGTCGGCGCCCTCGACCTCCTCCCCGAGGACCACCAGGCCGCCCTCAAACGCGCCCAGCAGCGCACCGCCGACAAACGCGGCATGCAGGTCAACCTCGCCGTCTGCTACGGCGGCCAGCGCGAGATCGCCGACGCCGTCCGCTCCTTCATGCTCGAGCAGGCCGCCGCCGGCGCCGGCCTCGAAGAGGCCGCCGAGGCGCTCGACGCCGACTCCATCGCCCGCCACCTCTACATGACCGGGCAGCCCGACCCCGACCTCGTCATCCGCACCTCCGGCGAGCAGCGCATCTCCGGGTTCCTGCTGTGGCAGTCGGCGTACTCCGAGTTCTACTTCTGCGACTCCAACTGGCCCGACTTCCGCCGCGTCGACTTCCTCCGCGCCGTCCGCTCCTTCGCGACCCGCGACCGCCGCTACGGCAAGTAGCCCCCGAGAAAACCCCGGCCCGGGTGGGACGCCCCGGGCCCCTCGTTCGTGTGAAGGGTGAACGACCCCACCCCCCGCACCGAGGAGCCCCATGGACGCGGTCACCGTCACGACCACCAGAGCGCGCGCGGCCCCCGACCGCCGGGCCGAGTTCGACGCCTTCTACGCCCGCAACATCGGGCAGATCACCGCGCAGATCCGCGCCTACACCGGCGACCACGCCGAAGCCGAGGACATCACCGCCGAGGCGTTCACCCGAGCGCTCACCCGCTGGAAGACCGTGAGCGCCTACGAGAACCCGGCGACGTGGGTCCGCCGCGTCGCCTGGAACCTCGCCACCTCCCGGCTGCGCCGCGGCGCCTTCGCCAAGCGCTTCCTGCGCCGCCAGCGCATCGCCGACGTCGAAGGGCCCCAGCCCGACCGCGTCGACCTCGAACGCGCGCTGGCCGAACTCGGCGAGCGCCACCGCAAGGCGATCGTCCTCCACTACATCGCGGGCCTCACCGCCGCGGAGATCGCCGACCAGGAGCGGGTCGCCGAGTCGACCGTCCGCACCTGGCTCGCCCGAGGCAGGGCCGCCCTCGCCGAGCGCCTCCGCATCGAAGACCCGAAGGAGCAGCCGTGAACACCCCCGACCCCGTGGCGACCGTGTTCGCCGACTACACCGACCAGACCACCGCCGAAGTCCGCGGCGCCGGCACCGGCCCGCTGTGGCGCAGGGCGAAGCGCCGCCGCGCCGCACGCACCGCCGTCGCCG
>NZ_BAAAQF010000014.1:0-4306 GCF_039531525.1 Glycomyces endophyticus | reverse complement strand
ACAGGTGGTGCATGGCTGTCGTCAGCTCGTGTCGTGAGATGTTGGGTTAAGTCCCGCAACGAGCGCAACCCTTATCCCGTGTTGCCAGCATTCAGTTGGGGACTCACGGGAGACTGCCGGGGTTAACTCGGAGGAAGGTGGGGATGAGGTCAAGTCATCATGCCCCTTATGTCTAGGGCTTCACGCATGCTACATTGGCCGGTACAGCGGGTTGCGATACCGTGAGGTGGAGCGAATCCCTGTAAAGCCGGTCTTGGTTCGGATTCGAGTCTGCAACTCGACTCGATGAAGGTGGAGTCGCTAGTAATCGCAGATCAGCAACGCTGCGGTGAATGCGTTCCCGGGCCTTGTACACACCGCCCGTCACGTCATGAAAGTTGGCAACACCCGAAGCCTGCGGCCTAACCGGTTTACCGGAGGGAGTGGTCGAAGGTGGGGCTGGCGATTAGGACGAAGTCGTAACAAGGTAGCCGTACCGGAAGGTGCGGCTGGATCACCTCCTTTCTAAGGAGTCCCGACCCCCTCACCGAGGGGCGTCAACCATCCGCTCCGGCTCTGTGCCGGTCCGGTCGTCATCAGGCGGTCGGGTTTTCAGCGGGTGTGTATGGACTAAATGTTTTAAATGGTGTGTCGACTACACGTTGTCTGGACGAGTAAGACTCGTTCCCATCCTTGAGACCCATGGTCTCTGCGCCGAATCGGATCTCTGGTTCGTTCGGTGTGGTGATTGTGGGTCTCGCACCCTGTTGGGGTTCTGAGGCAATACGTCTCGGAGCCTGGTCCTGTCGAAATCGCTGCTGGTAGTGGTGGGCTTGGCGGGGCTGGTGTGTTGTTTGAGATTTGTATAGTGTGCGTGAGTGTCTTTGTTTCTATCTGACTTGGCCGTGTTGGTTAAGTTGTGTAGGGCGCATGGTGGATGCCTTGGTGCCGGATGACCGATGAAGGACGTGTGAGGCTGCGATATGCCTGGGGGAGTTGCCAACTGGACTGTGATCCCAGGGTTTCCGAATGGGGTAACCTGGCCGGCTTGATGGCCGGTCGCGCCTGCCTGAATGTATAGGGCGGGTGGTGGTGTGGCGGGGAAGTGAAACATCTCAGTACCTGCTGTGGAGAAAACAAGAGTGATTCCGTCAGTAGCGGCGAGCGAAAGCGGAGGAGGCTAAACCTGGTTCGTGTGATAGCCGGCAGGCGTTGCGGGTCAGGGGTTGTGGGACGTTTCCGTCAGTTTCTGCCGAGACTGGGTTCACGCATCAGCAGCTAGTCGAACGGTGTGGGAAAGCCGACCGGAGAGGGTGAGAGTCCCGTAGGTGAAGGTTGTTGGTGGTGTTCGGGGAACGCACCCGAGTAGCGCGGGTTTCGTGGAGGCTCGTGTGAATCTGGCAGGACCGTCTGCTAAGCCTAAAGAGGTCCGGTGACCGATAGTGGATAGTACCGTGAGGGAATGGTGAAAAGTACCCCGGGAGGGGAGTGAAAGAGTGCCTGAAACCATGTGCCTGTAAACCGTCAGAGCCCGGCAGTGTCTTCGGATGCTGTAGGCGGGTGATGGCGTGCCTTTTGAAGAATGAGCCTGCGAGTTATGGTATGCCGCGAGGTTAAGCCGTGTGGTGGAGCCGGAGCGAAAGCGAGTCTGAATAGGGCGTCGAGTGGTGTGTTGTAGACCCGAAGCGGGGTGATCTACCCATGTCCAGGGTGAAGCGGCTGTAAGAGGTCGTGGAGGCCCGAACCCACCTAGGTTGCAAACTGGGGGGATGAGGTGTGGGTAGGGGTGAAAGGCCAATCAAACTCCGTGATAGCTGGTTCTCCCCGAAATGCATTTAGGTGCAGCGTCGCATGTTGCTCCGTGGTGGTAGGGCGCTGGTTGGGTGATGGGCCGTGTCGGTTACTGAGCTCAGCTAAACTTCGAATGCCATGGTGTTGAGTGCGGCAGTGAGTCGGCGGGTGAGAAGATCCGTCGTCGAGAGGGAAACAGCCCAGATTACCGGCTAAGGCCCCTAAGGGTGCACTGAGTGGAAAAGGATGTGGGGTCGCGTTGACAGCCAGGAGGTTGGCTTAGAAGCAGCCATCCTTGAAAGAGTGCGTAATAGCTCACTGGTCGAGTGGTTTTGCGCCGATAATGTAGCGGGGCTGAAGTGCACCGCCGAAGCCGTAGCAATGCCGTGCACCTTCGGGTGTGCGGGTTGGGTAGGGGAGCGTCGTACATGGGGTGAAGCTCCGGGGTGACCCATGGGGTGGACTTTGTACGAGTGAGAATGCAGGCATGAGTAGCGAAACACAGGTGAGAATCCTGTGCGCCGATTGACTAAGGGTTCCAGGGGACGGTTGTTCCGCCCTGGGTTAGTCTGGGCCTAAGGCGAGGCCGAGAGGCGTAGTCGATGGATAACCGGTTGATATTCCGGTACCCGAGTGCCGCGTATGAGTGATAGCGGTTGTGCTAACCGGCTGCAAGCCGGCAGCGACCAGCCTTCGGGTTGGATGTTGTCAGTGAGTGGTTGGGGTCCTTTCCGTGTGTAGCGTAGTGATGGGGTGACGCAGTGGGGTAGCCGTACCGTCTGGTGGATTAGGCGGGGTAAGGTGGTAGCCCGCATTCCTAGGCAAATCCGGGAATGCTGTCTTCGATGACGAGGGTGAGCGCTGAAGCATAGCTCTTTCGAGTGAATTCGGTGATCCCGTGCTGTCGAGAAAAGCCTCTAGCGAGTGGTAGTCGGCCAGTACCCTAAACCGACACTGGTGGTCAGGTAGAGTATACTGAGGCGTTCGAGTGATGTGTGGTTAAGGAACTCGGCAAATTGCCTCCGTAACTTCGGGAGAAGGAGGGCCCTTTCTGGTGGTGCGTGCGCACGGAAGCTGGAGGGGGTTGCAGAGGCCAGGGGGAAGCGACTGTTTACTAAAAACACAGGTCCATGCGAAGCCGTGAGGTGAGGTATATGGACTGACGCCTGCCCGGTGCTGGAACGTTAAGAGGATCCATCAAGGCTTCGGCCTGCAGTGGTGAATTGAAGCGCCAGTAAACGGCGGTGGTAACTATAACCATCCTAAGGTAGCGAAATTCCTTGTCGGGTAAGTTCCGACCTGCACGAATGGCGTAACGACTTCCCCGCTGTCTCAACCACATGCTCGGCGAAATTGCAGTACGAGTAAAGATGCTCGTTTCGCGCGGCAGGACGGAAAGACCCCGGGACCTTTACTATAGCTTGGTATTGGCATATTGTCTGGTTTGTGTAGGATAGGCGGGAGCCTGGGAAGCTGCGACGCTAGTCGTGGTGGAGGTGTTGGTGAAATACCGCTCTGACTAAATGATGTGTCTCACCCGCGGCCCTGATCGGGTCGGGGGACAGTGCCTGGTGGGTAGTTTAACTGGGGCGGTTGCCTCCTAAATGGTAACGGAGGCGCCCAATGGTACCCTCGGGCCGGTTGGAAACCGGTCGGTGAGTGTAAGCGTAGAAGGGTGCTTGACTGTGAGACCGACGGGTCGAGCAGGTGCGAAAGCAGGGGCTAGTGATCCGGCACCAACGTACGGATGTGGTGTCGCTCAACGGATAAAAGGTACCCCGGGGATAACAGGCTGATCTTCCCCAAGAGTCCATATCGACGGGATGGTTTGGCACCTCGATGTCGGCTCGTCGCATCCTGGGGCTGGAGTTGGTCCCAAGGGTTGGGCTGTTCGCCCATTAAAGCGGCACGCGAGCTGGGTTTAGAACGTCGTGAGACAGTTCGGTCCCTATCCGCCGCGCGCGTAAGAGATTTGATGAAGGGCTGTCCCTAGTACGAGAGGACCGGGATGGACGAACCGCTGGTGTGCCAGTTGTACCGCCAGGTGCATGGCTGGTTGGCTACGTTCGGGAGCGATAACCGCTGAAAGCATCTAAGCGGGAAGCGTGCTTCGAGATGAGATCTCTGTCAGCGTCAGCTGGTGAGGCGCCCTAAAGATGATGGGGTTGATAGGCCCGACATGGAAGAGCAGCAATGCTTGGAGTGGACGGGTACTAACCGCCGAGAACTTAACACAACACAACGGCCCGCCGAAAGGCATATAGGTCGGATGGAAACGACATTCACGCACACTATGCGATTCTGAGACAACACGCTCAGGCTCGAACCCCGACACCGGTGACGCTCGCGTCCCCGGGAGCGGGAGCTCGCCGAGCAGACACAAGCCGGCCACACCGTGGCCGCGAGGTTTGTTTGGTGGTGAGAGCGGAAGTGACACACCCGGTCCCATTCCGAACCCGGTCGTTACGGCTTCCAGCGCCGATGGTACTGCACTCGAGAGGGTGTGGGAGAGCAGGACACCGCCAAACATGAACAT
>NZ_BAAAQF010000013.1:0-113169 GCF_039531525.1 Glycomyces endophyticus | reverse complement strand
GGTCACCTGGGGGACATTTGTCGGGATCGGGGTTACGGTCGGGGTATCGATGGAGCCGCTCGTTCGATGTGCGGGGTCTTCTTTGAGGTGAAGGGCCCAGAGCAGGAAGAGAACGGTCCGGGTGCTCCATGCCGATGCCGGAGACGGCGGTCCTCAAACCGCCCGGGGCGCACGCTCACCGCGACAGGGGGGCACGGCCTGCCGGTCACAGCCCGGGGCATGCTGCCTGGTCGATCCGAGACCGGTCTCGTACCGGTCTGACGCGCCAGTTGACCGCAAGGCGGTGGCCTGCCATGGCACCCGAGCACGACCGAACTGCCGAATCATCCGAAGAGCGACCGGCCGGGACCCGCGAGGAGTACCGAGCCCTGCGCCCGCTGTTCGAGCGCCTGGCCGCGCTTCCCGAGTCCGATCCGGACCGGAGCGAGATCCGCGACCGGCTCATCTGCGGCCACCTGCCGCTGGCCGAGCACATCGCGTACCGGTACTCGCGCAAGGGGATCGCGACCGACGATCTGATCCAGGTCGCGACGGTCGGCCTGATCCACGCCGTGGACCGCTTCGACCCGGCCTTCGGCAAGGAGTTCCTGTCCTATGCGGTGCCGACCATCATGGGGGAGGTGCGGCGCCACTTCCGCGACACCGCTTGGCCGATGCGCGTCCCGCGCCGGCTGCAGGAGCTGCGGATCGCGATCAACAACGCCACCGCCGACCTCGCCCAGACGCTCGGTCGCCCCGCGACCGGGCCGGAGCTGGCCGAGCATCTGGGCGTGTCCGAGGCGGAGGTCGCCGAAGGGCTCGAAGCGCGCCAGGCGTTCCGGTCGGTCTCGCTGGACGAGCCCGCGCACGCCGACACCGGGGCGGGGGCGCTGGCGGAGACGTTGGGCGCTGAGGATCTGGCGCTGCGTCTGGTCGATGACATCGGGGCGCTGGCGCCGCTGCTGCGGGAGCTTCCTGAGCGGGAGCAGCGGATCCTGGCGTTGCGGTTCTTCGGGGAGCGGACCCAGGCGCAGATCGGCGAGGCGGTGGGCCTGTCGCAGATGCACGTCTCGCGCCTGCTCAAGCAGACCCTCGAGGAACTGCGCGAACGCATGCTCACCGCACCGAAATGAAGCTGCCGAGCCGGTTCCGACCGGCCTACGCAGATGAACACCGCTCCGGGCGGCTCGCAGCGATGCCCGAGCGAATACGCGCTGCCGCAACCGGGTACCCCTCGCCGCGACACGATCGAGCGGACGGGATGTCCGCACCTGAGCGGCGAGGGATCTGGGCACGATGACTGAGAAGAAGCACTCGGGCGACGCAGCGACGATGCCGGAGGACATCTCGCATCGGACCAGCCCGTTCGACAAGTTCGCGACGAAGGCGTCCGAGCTCGCGGCTCGGGCCCCGTTCTTCCTGTTCTGCCTGCTGCTGGTGGTGATCTGGGCGCCGTCGATCATCTGGCTGCCGATGGAGCTGTGGCAGCTGATCATCAACACCACGACCACGATCATCACGTTCCTGNCTCGCCGACCTCATGCAGCACACCGCCAAGGAGGACCCGGACTCCCACGACCTGGACGACTGCCGCGAGCAGCTGCGCCGGGCCGTGGGTCTCGAGGACGATGAGAGCGCTTGATCGCGACTGGAGGAGGAGCTCATGCAGATCAGTGCCGAAGGACCGGTAGTCGCAGCGCTCGTGCGTGAGGCCGAGGGCGCGGCGTCGGGGCGCGCGGGACGGACGGTGCACGGGGGCAGCGGCCGCATCCTGGGCCAGACTCTGGTCGCGCTCAAGCGTGGTGCGGTGCTGGAGGACAATCCGAACCCCGCCGAGACCACGTTCCTGGTGATCCGTGGACGCGTCCGCCTCTCCGCCGGGGGCGACGTCCAGGAAGGCGGGGCCTTCGAGCTCCTGGCCGCGCCCGACGCCCCTGACTACGACCTCGAAGTCCTGGAGGACGCCGTCGTCCTTCTCACTGTCGCTCGCCACTGACCGGGCACCGCCGGGGGCGATCGCTCGCGCGAAGTGCGAGAGTGACGGGGCGCCCTGGTGGGCTGACACACCGGTGACGGTGCCGTCGTCGTCGGTGGTGAAGCGGCCCTTGGAGAGTTCGATCAGGACCAGTTCGTTGCCGAAGGCGTCACTGACGCCGATGACGCGGCCGACCGGGAGTTCGATCGGCTCGGTCGTCACGGCCCCGCCCGCGGCCTCGATCCGCTGGGCGGCGGCGTCGACGGTGTCGACCAGCAGATCGATCTCGGCGGTGGGTCGCTCGGTCTGGACGACCAGTTCCGTCTCGGAGTCAGGAAGCCGCAGCCCGGCCTGAGTTTCGGTCCGCCGGATCAGCTCATGGCCGAGCTTGCCGCAGTAGAAGTCGATCCCGGCCTCCAATGAAGGGACCGGCAGCCGGATGCAGTCGACGGACCTGAGCACAGGCCGATCGCTCACGCTCCCCCCTTGCTGCTCAAGATCCGCCGGCTCAGTCTGCGCTCGGGCTTCAGGATTTGGCCTGCTTCTTCAGCTCGCGTTCGAGCCGGGCCTTGTTCATGTCCGAGGCGCCGCTCATGTTCATGTTGCGGGCCTGCATCTCCAGCTCCTTGCGAGTGGCCTCGCCGGGCCGGTCGCCCAGGTGCGCGGCGCGGGAGGCGGCGAAGGCCGCGCCGAGTTCGGTGCGGCGGGCGTCGTCGAGGCGAGACTTCATCCCCGGCAGGACGGAGGACTCCTCCTCCTGGACGTGGTGGGTCACCGAGTCGACCAGCTCTTGGAGCACGGCGTCGAACCCCGGCGACTCGGGGTCGGCCTCGATGAGCTTGACGAGCAGCAGCTCGGCCTGCTCGTGCTCTTCCTGGGAGTGGGCGACCTCGTCGGTCTCGCCGGCCTCGGACTGGGCGACCGGGTAGACCTCGGCCTCCTCGGCGCGGCTGTGCGCCGTCAGCAGGGCCGCCAGCACCGGCACTGTCAGTGGCCGAGTCTCGGGGTGCTGCTTGAGCTGGTTGAACAGGCGCTCCACCTCGCGGTGGTCGGCCATGATCAGGTCCACTACATCGCCGCTCATAGATTCGCTCCTCTTGTCGTCTTGATGCTGCGTCGGTGATCGCTCGGTCAGGTGTTGAGGGCCTTGGCAGCGGCCCGCTTCGTTCCGGTGCGCCGGAGCAGGGAGTACCCCGCTCGCGGCTGGACATGCGAGCCCCATGAGCACGCCCAACAGGCGCGGGCACCCGCCGGCCACAAGGTCCCGCGAGGGGCCGCAGGTGACTGAGGGGGACAATGCGACGGGCAAGCCCGAGGAGCGGCAGGAGCCGCCCGGACGGCCCATGCGCGGGTTCAGGTGCTCTCGTCGTCTTCGAGGCCGACGGCGCGGTGCAGCTCGCTGCGGCGCTCGTTGAGGCGCTCGTCGCCGCCTTCGCGGGCGAGGTGTCCGAGGACGTCGGCGAGGCCGCCGGCGACGGCGTTGAGCTTGTGCTGGAGCGCGGCCTCATTGCGGGTCTCGCTGTTCTGCAGCAGCGCGACCATCAGGAACGTGATGATCGTGGTGATGGTGTCGATGATCAGGTGCCAGGTCAGCTTCTCGAACACGAAGAACGTGGGCGCCCAGATGAGGACGACCAAGGTGCAGAAGACGAAGTAGCCGGGGCGGCCTGTCAGCTTGGAGGCCCATGTCGAGAACCGGTCGAACCGCCCGACCCGTGCGTTGATGTCCGAAGGCATCGTGGCCGAATGTTCACCGGGGTCAACAGGGGTCTCACTCATCCCAGGAATATGCCCTGGTCCGCCGAACATAAACGGGAAATGGTGGTGGACTGACGTGGAGGCGCAGGGACGTGCATGGCCGCGATCTCGGCGGCGACGACCTCGGCGAGTGGAATGAGCGCTTCCTGCGCGGGGGCAGCTGTGCCGGTTCGCCTGCGGCGAGTCCGAGATGCCGCCGAGTTCGCCGCTCAAGTCAGTCTCGCCATGCTCTCCGATTGAGCGCGGCTTCGGATAGCCTGAGGCGTCTCGCGTCGCTTCACGGCATTCTTGGAGGCATTGTGGTCGTTCTCGTGACCGGCGCGAGCGGCAATGTCGGGTCGGTCGTCGCCCGAGAGCTCGCCGCCGAGGGCATTCAGGTGCGCACCACCGTGCACTCCGGGGCCGGGGAACCGGGTACCGTCCGGTTCGACTTCACCGATCCGGCCACCTGGGGACCCGCGTTCGACGGCGTGGACGCGATGTTCCTGGTCCGACCGCCCGCGATCGGCAACGTCGAACGGGACCTGCTGCCCGCGGTCGACGCCGCCCGAGCAGCCGGGGTCGAGCACGTGGTGTTCCTGTCGCTGCAAGGAGCCGAGCGGAACAAGGTCGTGCCGCACGCGAAAGTCGAATCGTGGCTCCGGGCCTCCGGCATGGCGTGGACGTTCGTCCGCGCCTCGTTCTTTCACCAGAACCTGTCCACCGTGCACCTCACCGACGTGCGCGACCGCGACGAGATCTTCGTGCCGGCCGGGCACGGCGCCACCGCGTTCGTCGACGCCGCCGACGTCGGCGCGGTCGCGGCCGCCGCGCTCGCCGACCGCGAAGCCCACGCGGACCGGGCCTGGACCGTGACCGGCCCGCGAGCGCTCACCTACGACCAGGTCGCTCAGATCCTCACCGCCGAACTGGGGCGTCCGATCCGATACGCGCGCCCCGGACTCCTGCGCTACATGCGCCACGCCAGACGGCACCTCCACATGCCCCGACCCATGGTGGCCGTCACCGCCGCCATCTACACCACGGCCCGCCTCGGCCTCGCCGCCGGCCTCACCGAAGACGTCGCCACCGTCCTCGGCCGGGCCCCAGTGGACTTCACCGAGTTCGCCCACCGGGAACGCGACGTCTGGATGGCCAGCGGCCCGCATCTCGACTGATGCTCAGGCCAAGGAGTCCTCGACCAGGTCACCTCACATGCGGGCGCAGGTTGCGCCGACGGCGACGGGTGCTCGACCCGCCAGGAGGTCCCGATCGCCGAGGCCGCCAGTGCCCACGCCGTCTCCCGCCGCCAGTACTCACGGGTAAGCGCCGTCGTCGCGGTGATGACAGTGGCCTCGCTGCTGCGGTTCCTGGACTGGTCGATGGGTCTACGCTCCCCGGGGGCGAGAACGCCACCGTCATGTTCGTCGTCCTACTCGACCTCGCCACCGTCCTCATCGGCAAGGGCCTCGCCGCACGCTGACCGCCCCGCTGCGCGCCAAGCTCAGGCGACGGGCAAGCCCGCGAGCCCGGCAATGAGACCGAGGGCGGCGCAGATGCCGAGGACGCGGAGGACCGACCATCGCAGGCCGAAGACGAGTACCAGTGCGATTACCGTGATCGCGACGGCGACCGGGCGGACCGAGGTGAGTTCGGGGAGCGTGAACTGGAACGGACCCGCATCGACGGCTCGGCTTTCGGCGAAGAGGGTGTTGACGGCGAAGTAGAGGGCGAGGTTGGCGATGACGCCGACGACGGCGGCGGTGATGCCGGTGAGCGCTGCCGACAGGCGCTGGTTGTTCCGCAGCCGCTCGATGTAGGGGGCGCCGAGGAAGATGAACAGGAAGCAGGGCACGAACGTGACCCAGGTGGTGAGGAGTGCGCCGAGGACGCCTGCGGTCCAGGGGTTGAGGTCGCCGGGGTTGTTGTAGGCGCCGAGGAAGGCCACGAACTGGACGACCATGATCAGCGGTCCCGGTGTCGTCTCGGCCAGGGCGAGGCCCTTGACCATGTCGGTCGCGGAGAGCCATGCGTAGTGCTCGACGGCACTTTGGGCGACGTAGGCGAGGACGGCGTAGGCGCCGCCGAAGGTCACGACCGCGGTGCCGGAGAAGAACAGGCCCTGGGCGGTGAACACCGAATCGGAGCCGGTCAGCAGGATCATCGCGAGGACCGGTGCGGCCCAGAGGATCAGGCCGACGGCGATGATACGGGTCGCGCGCCTGCCACTGGGTGCTTCGTGGTGGAGGGCGTCGTCGGCGATGAGCGGGGCGGGGCCGTCGTCGGCCTTGCCGTGGCTGCCGTTCTTCAACACGCCCGGCCTCCAATGTCCGATCGCCCATCCGGCGAGGGCCGCGGTGGCGATGACGATCGGGAAGGCGATCCCGAACAGCGCCAAGGCCAGGAACGCGGCGACGGCGAGCGCGATGAGGAGCGGGTGGGAGAGGGCGCGTTTGCCGACACGGTGCACGGCCTGGGCGACGATCGCCACGACCGCGGGGGCGAGTCCGGCGAAGAGGGCGGTGACGATGGTGGTGTCGCCGAAGGCGACGTAGACGATGGAGAGGACGAGCAGGGCGAGGGCACCGGGGATGACGAACAGGATGCCGGCGGCGAGGCCGCCGCGCACCCCGTTGAGAAGCCAGCCGACGTAGATGGCGAGCTGCTGGGCTTCGGGGCCGGGCAGGAGCATGCAGTAGTTGAGGGCGTGGAGGAACCGCTGCTGGCCGATCCAGCGGCGTTCGTCGACCAGGGTGCGCTGCATGACGGCGATCTGCCCGGCCGGACCGCCGAAGGTCTGGAGCGAGATGAGGAACCACGCTCGCAGCGCGGTCCGGAAGGGCACCACGTCGCCTTGGATCGTCACTGGCTGCTCGTCACGAGTCGGTTCGGTGCGGTCGGGTTGCGTGCTCATTGGGCAAGGGGTCCTTCACAGGTCAGGCGGGTTCGCGGCCGATGAGGGTCTGGCGGCGGTAGTACTCGTAGAGGCCGTCGAAGAGGGGCCGGGTGTGGGCGATGGTCTGCTCGTCGTCGCACACCATCGACAAGGCGCGCAGGGCGATGTCGATGCCGTGGGCCTCGGGGACGTCGAAGCGCTCGTCGTCGAGGTCGGCCTCATGGACGGTCTCTGCGATGCGCCACAGCACCGGGTCGGTCAACTCGTAGCGGCGCAGGATGGTCTCGAAGGTGCAGTCGCCGCCTTGGTGTCCGAGGTCGACGCCGCGCATGTCGAACGGCGTCGCGTCCACGGGGACGTGGGCGGGGTCGGTGACGAACACGAACTCCGCGTCCGGGTCGACGGCACGGCGGATCAGCCAGATGCACGCGGCCCGGTCGATGTGGATGTTCGCCCGCGTCGCCCACCTCATCGCTCCACCGCCCTCGTCTCGACGCTGCGGTGCAGGTCGGCGACGGCGCGGCGGGCCTCCTCGCGCTCGGGCGGCGGGAAGTAGTCGCGTCGGCCGATGCGTTGGAGTTCAGCCCGCAGCCGCCGCACCACCGGGACGCGCTCGGCCTCGGGCAGCTCGGCGGCGGCTGCGGCCGTTTCGAGGACGGCCCGGTATTCGACCGCCCGGGCTTCGGCCATGGCCGAAGCCAGATCCCGCTCTTGGGCGAGGGCCGCGGGCCGGGCGATCCAGATCGCCGCCGATCCGCCGCCTTGGACGGCTTCGTCGGCGATCCATTCCAGGTGCTCTCGTGTCCTGGCGTCGGCCGGCAGCGCGACCAGGCCGTCGGAGATCTGCGCGACGCCGAGCCGTTTGAGCTTGCGCCACAACGCGATCCGTGGACTCGACGGCTCCCGCGGCATCCGGTACGACAACAGCACCCACTCGCCCGATGACGACCCGCCAATGCTCATGTAACCATGGTTGCATGAAACCACGGTTACATCAAAGCGGGGTGCTACACGCCTCGCTGTCCACCGGTCCAACGTGCCGACGTCGACCAGGAGCTACCGCGACCCGGGGGCCACGAGCAACTTGAAACGAGTTCTCAGAGGTCAGGCCAGGAGCTCGGCCAGCAGTGCGCGGACGCGTGCGTCGATGTCGTCTCTGAGGGTGCGGGCGAAGTCGAGGTCGGCTCCGGCGGGGGACGTCGAGGTCCCAGTTCAGGTACCGCTTGCCCGGGTAGATCGGGCACGCGTCGCCGCAGCCCATGGTGATGACGACATCCGAGGCCCGCACGGCCTCGTCGGTGAGCGGCTTGGGGAACTCCTGGGCGATGTCGAACCCGGCTTCGGCGAGCGCGGCGACCACGGCCGGGTTCACCGATCCGGCGGGGGTCGATCCGGCCGAGCGGACGACGACACGCCCGGCCCCGTGGTGGGCCAGGAGCGCGGCGGCCATCTGGGAGCGCCCGGCGTTGTGCACGCACACGAACAGCACCTCCGGGACGTCGGGGACGGCGAGTCCGTTGGCTTTCGCGGTGGCGGCCAGGCGTTCGGCGGCTCCGTTAGGCGGGCGGCAGAGGTGTCCAGGAGCATCGCCGCGGCGGGCGGGATGGTGAGCGCGTCGGCATCGGACATGGCAGGGGTCCCTTCGATCCAGGGCACTCGAACTTGATGAACATCTAATTAGAGAGATGTCGAACTTGTATCGGCGTGAACATCGGCGGTCACGTGCGCAAACGCCGGGCGAACCCCTGGCATCGACACGCTGCTTGGTGCCCGAGTTGCCCCAGGCTCGATCTTTATGACCGGCATGTCCGAGTGGTGGGTTGGTTCGATCCTCGTCAAAATAGGCGCATGTCGAAGCAACCTGCACGGACCCCGCTCCCGCTCGCGCTGGCCGACTGCCACACGCCCCTGGTCGCTGAGCCGTTGAGCGCCGACCAGGCCGAGCGGCTCGCGCCCTCGTTCAAGGCCCTCGGCGACCCGATCCGGCTGCGCCTGCTCTCGCTCATCGCCTCCTTCGAAGGCGGTGAGGCGTGCGTGTGCGACCTGACCGACACGTTCGACGTCTCCGCACCGACCATCTCCCACCACCTCAAAGTGCTGCGCGAGATCGGCCTGGTCTCCTCCGAGCGACGCGGCACCTGGGTGTATTACCGCGCCGAGCAGCCCGCCCTCGACCTGCTCTCCACGATCCTCTCGGTCCCGCAGCAGGCCGGCGCATGACCGCGACAGAAGTCCCGACCGCCGCGGGCGCGCGGCTGTCGACCCTCGACAAGTACCTGCCTATCTGGATCGGCGCCGCCATGCTCGCGGGCATCGCCCTCGGTCAGTGGATACCAGCGGTGGGCAAGGCGCTCAACGCGATTCAGATTGGCGGCATTTCACTCCCGATCGCGGCCGGGCTGCTGGTCATGATGTACCCGGTCCTTGCGAAGGTCCGCTACGACCGCCTCGACACCGTCACCGCCGACAGGCGGCTCTTGGCTTCCTCGCTGGCCCTGAACTGGCTCGTCGGGCCCGCGCTCATGTTCGCCCTTGCCTGGGTCTTCCTCCCCGACCTTCCCGAGTTCCGCACGGGCCTGATCATCGTGGGCCTGGCCCGGTGCATCGCCATGGTCATCATCTGGAACGACCTCGCCTGCGGCGACCGCGAAGCCGCCGCTGTTCTGGTGGCCTTGAACTCGGTGTTCCAGGTGATCGCCTTCGGCGGCCTCGGCTGGCTCTACCTCGACGCCCTCCCGCGCTGGCTCGGCCTCGACGCCACCGGCCTCGACGTCTCCGGCTGGGAGATCGCCGCGAATGTCGCGGTCTTCCTCGGCATCCCGCTCGCCGCCGGATACCTGACCCGGGCCCTGGGCGAGCGGCGCAGGGGCCGGGACTGGTACGAGTCGCGATTCCTGCCGCGCATCGGGCCGTTCGCGCTCTACGGGCTGCTGTTCACCATCGTCGTGCTGTTCGCGCTCCAAGGTGAGGCGATCATCGCCCAGCCCTTGGACGTCGTGCGCATCGCGCTCCCGCTCCTGGCGTACTTCGCGCTCATGTGGGCCGGGTCCTTCCTCCTGGGCAAAGGCATCGGCCTGAACTACGAGCGGACCACGACCCTCGCGTTCACCGCCGCGGGCAACAACTTCGAACTCGCCATCGCCGTCGCCATCGCGACCTTCGGCGCCGCCTCCGGCCAGGCCCTCGCCGGCGTCGTCGGACCCCTCATCGAAGTCCCCGTCCTCGTCGGCCTGGTCTACGTCAGCCTGTGGGCCCGCCGGTTCTTCCGCGCACCCGAACCGCAGGAGACCCGCTTATGACCATCAACAGCTCTGCTACACAAAGGAACATCGCCATGTCCAAGCCGTCCGTGCTCTTCGTCTGCGTCCACAACGCCGGGCGCTCCCAGATGGCCGCCGGGTGGCTCACCCACCTCGCAGGCGACCGCGTCGAAGTCCGCTCCGCCGGGTCCGCCCCGGCCGACCAGGTCAACCCCGCCGCCATCGAAGCCATGAAAGAAGTCGGCATCGACATCTCCGACCAGTCGCCGAAGATCCTCACCGTCGACGCCGTCGAGGCGTCGGACGTGTGCATCACCATGGGCTGCGGCGACGCCTGCCCGATCTTCCCCGGGAAGCGCTACCTCGACTGGAAACTCGACGACCCCGCCGGGCAGGGCGTCGAAGCCGTCCGCCCCATTCGCGACGAGATCAAGACCCGCATCGAGGGCCTGCTGGCCGAACTCTTCCCCGAGGGCCAGAACGCATGAGCACCGGCGGGGTCCGCAACGTGCTGGAGTCCAAGGGGGGCGATCATATGCGGCCGCCCGTCCGGAGCGCGGGAAGGCGGCGGCACCTCGCAGCCGCTCGCCGGAGCGCAGGCCGCACCGAAGATCACCATCGGGCTCCGGAGCACCATGCTCATTCGCGGCCCGGTCCGGCGATTTCGATTTCCGGTGCTTCGACCCCGCTGGTGACGGGGGTTCGGGGCATCGGGGCGGATGCGGCATCGGGCGGGCTTGCCGGGATCGCGTCGGGGGCGGTGTCGTGGATGACCGGGAGCCTCGTCCAGCGGAGCAGGGTGCGGAGCTGGCCCGCGGCGTGCTGGATCGCGGGATCGGCGCTGAAGCGCATGGCGGTTTCGAGCGCCCGGATCTCATCGGAGAGGCGCATGGCGCGACTGCGGTGGTCGGCGAGTTCGATGACGGCTTCGCGGCTGCCGGTCTCGGAGAGCAGCACCAGGATCGGCCGGTAGCTGCCGACTTGTTCGCGCGCCTCGGCGCTGCCCGGTTGTGAACCTGGAACCTTCTCCAGGCGCACTTCCGAACGGACCTGGGAGAGGTCGAGGGCTGTGGGCGCGCGCCGTCCGGACCTCACCACGGTCAGCTCGGTGCCGTCGAGGTACAACAGATCACCCGCGCCCACCTGGAACGCGTAGCCGATGCCGTAGGGCACGATCAGGAGGATGAGCCCGACGATGACGCCGGTGCCCTCGTAGGAGAGCCCGGTGCCACTGCTGCTGCGGTAGGTCGAGCCGTGATACGCGGTCCATTCGAATCCGCCGTCCATGGTTCCGAGGACAACGGACACTGCGAGGAGGGCGACCCCGAGGCAGGTGCCCGTGATACGCATGCGGCGGACGAAGACGGCCATCTGTTCGGGGCCGAGGAAGGAGCCGATTCGCGACTCCATGCGCCGACCGCTGAATGACTTACCGGACATTGCGAGATCTGATCCCATCGGGTTGAGGTTTCGACACGGCGGCGGTCTTGGGCATCAGACTTCCTCGGTCTCGGTGTGCATGGGGGTCTCAGCCTTTCGCGTCGAACTCGCGCCAGCCGACATGGCGGCGCTCGAGCACCCGCCGCCATTCGCGATCGCTGAGGCCGTCGAGTTCGTTCCAGTACCCCAGCGGCATTTCGCCGACCCGGATCAGGTCGGCCTCGTCCAAGTAGACCAGCCCGCGGTCGAGGACGACCTCCAGCAGCCGCTGCCGCGCCTTCGCGGCGCGCGCCCGCTTGTCGCCCCTGGGCCCGCGCCGAGGGGGCTTGCGGCGCTTCGCCCGCCCTTCTGGTTTCGAGAAGGCGCCGAGCAGGAATGCCACCGCGCCGACGAGGGCCGTTGCGATGATCAGCCAGGGCAGCCAGCCCTCGGCCGAGACGGGCGAGAGCGCGAGCACCGCCCACGAAGCGACAGCGGCGAGCGCGCTGGTTCCGGCGACGGCGAGCAGCATCGGGCTCCGGCGCCGCGTCTCCCACCACATGCTCAGCATCGAGCCGACGCTGACCAACCCGAACAGGAACAGCACGGTCGCCGGGGAGAGCCACCCGTTGGCGGCGTCCTGGCCGTCCTGGGCGGCGGCGGCGATCGCCGCGAAGCCGACCACCGCGCCGCCGACGGTCGGCACCGCCAGGACCGCGATGAGGACCCAGGCGACGACGCCGACCAGGCGCATCACCAAGGATCCGGGCAGCGGCGGGTACTCGCGCGCGAGCACGGCCGCTTCGGCCTCGCCCCAGCTGAACGGCTGCGGGAACTCCCTCTCCCGGGCCCAGGAGTCGACCGCGTCGCGCGCCCATTCGACTTCGGCCGCATCGGTCTTGCGCGCCCAGCTCTCGACCGCCTTCGGAAGCTCCATTGCTGCTCCTACTCGAGGCCGCAACCGCTGTCGGATCGCCGGCGAAACGTTCGTTCCCGTCTCCGCCCGCCCCAGCCGCGCGGCGGACCGATAGCACTTGCAGCGCCGCCGCGAATTCTACGGAACCCGCGCAAGAGCACCATTCTCCTCGAAGCCCGCATGGCCTTCCCCGGCGAACTCCTTGAACCCGCGAGGACGTCCGCTTCGAGTCTGCAGCCGAACCCAGCAACGAACCGCAACCCTTCCACCACGGCGCCGACGCGCATCGCGTCATGGTCGCCACCTGGCCGGTGGACGCGGGTCGGCAGAATGGGGACCTGCTCGAATCACGACGATGGAACGGGGTCCCTGATGGGCGTTTGGGAGCACATGTGGGTCGCGCCCGCCGAACCGGTCCGGATGCCGCTCGACCGCTTCGCACGGCTGTGCGCCGACCTGCTCGACGAGCGCGTGACGCGGCAGCGGTGGGTGCTGGTCACCGGCCGGCTCGACTCGGCCGCGCCGATCGCCATCGGGAACCAGGCGGCCGACGCCTTCCGCGAGCAGGCGCGCGACGAACTGCTCGGCACCACCGTCGAGACGTACCGGGGGCTCATGACCTTCCGCGCCTTCGGCACCGGCTCCCGCGAAGCGGCCGCCGCGCTCGCCGCGCTGCCCGCCGACTGCGGGGACGTCGCCGTCTACTTCCCCGGCCTCGATTTCGGCAACCCCGGGATGGCCGAGGTGTACGGGGACGTGAGCGACCCTGAGGCGGCGCTCTACTCCCTGGCCGAACCGACGGCGCTGCGGGACGAGCGGGACAACCCCGACTTCATGGGCCCGGACGGGCCCGACTTCGAGGTCGACCCGGTCGTCATGACCGAGCACCCGGTGCGCACGGTCTTCGCCACCTACGCGAAGAACGGCCCCACCCGCCCCCACGGGCCGCTCCGCGACGTCCTCCTGCGGCACTTCGGCGCCGGTATGCTGGAGTGCTGCGCCTTCGATTGACGACGGCCACCGGTCGTCGTGCATGAACAAGGATCCTCTTCCCAGGCCACTACCCTGGACGCGAGGCCTCTACCTGTCAGACGAATCCGCTACAAGAGCGGACCAACGTCCCTGAACGTCACACCCAGTCGGCCATCGCAGTCGTGGTCATGCCGTACCGCCATGGGTGTAAGCCAGGACGATGACGCCCGAGGCGAAGGTCGTGGTCTTGATCAACTTGAGGTGGGTGGTATTGAGGCCGTCCAGGAGGCGCTCGCCGCTGCCGGCGATGGTGGGGTACATCCAGAAGTGGTACTCGTCAACGAGTTTGTGCTCCAGCAGGGTGCGGTCCAGTTCGCCGGTGCCGAACTTCAGGATGTTCTGGCCGGGCTGCTCCTTGAGCCCGGCGACCTCCTTGGCGACGTCGCCGTCAAGGATGGTGGCGTTCCAGGTGGTCTCGGTGAGGGTGCGGGAGGCGACGTACTTGGGCAGGCTGTTCATCCGGACCGCGTACTCGCCCTCGACCGCCTCCATACGCGGCCAGACCCTGGCGAAGTCCTCATAGGTCCGCCGCCCCAGCAGCAGCGCGTCGGAGGCGAACAGCAGGTCGCGGGCGTATCCGGCGTATTCCTCGTCGAAGTAGGGGCGGCCCCATTTCTCTGGTGCGGAGATAGCCCCGTCCAGGGTCACAAACGTCGACTCGATGAGCTTCCTCATTACTGGCCCTTTCAAAGCTGGCTGGTTGGTGCTTCCGGGTGCGGCCAGGAGCCGCACAGGTCGATTGCAGTTGCAGCGGGTCGGTTGCCACCCGTACTCAGCACGTGCGGGTTTCTACGTGATGATCAGGCGATCTGCTCTGGGGCGGGGACGGCATGCTCGGCGGCCCGGCTGACCGGTTCCCAGCTCTCCCAGACCGCCATCCGCTGCCGGGAGATGTCGAAGGCGAGGTCGTAGACCATGCTGCCGAGCAGCAACCGCGGTGGCGGGTTGTCGCTGTCCACCAGCTTCAGCATCGCCGCGGCCGCCAGCTCGGGCTTGCTGTCGACCGACCCCTCCGCCCATTGCCTGGCGAGTTCCTCGCGGAGCGGGCCGTACGGCTCCAGCGGGGCGGTCGAGGCCATGCTGGTGTACAGGTCGGTCCAGTAGCCGCCGGGCTGCACGATGGTGACCTTGACGCCGAACGCCGCGGCCTCCATCGCCAGCGCCTCGCTCATGCCCTCCAGCGCGAACTTGCTCGCGCTGTACATCCCGGTGGTCGGGAAGCCGCCGAGACCGGCGATGCTGGAGATCTGCACGATGTGCCCGCTGTTCTGGCTGCGAAGGTGCGGCAGGGCGGCCTGGCAGACCCACAACGCGCCGAACAGGTTGACCTCCAGCTGGGAGCGTGCCTCGGCCTCGGTGAACTCCTCGACCATGCCCGATGACATCGTCCCGGCGTTGTTGACCACGATGTCCAGCCGTCCGAAGCGCTCGACTGCGGAGGACACGGCGGCCATCACCGCGGCCCGGTCGGTCACATCCAGATTCAGCGTGAGTATCCGGTCGGCGTGGCGCTGGTCGAAGTGATCCTGGGTGATGCTCCGAGCGGCCGCGGCTACCTGGTCACCGCGTTCCAATGCGGCCGTGGCGAACGCGTGGCCCAAACCGCGGCTGGCGCCGGTGATGAACCATGTCCGCGGGGCAGCGGGTGTTGTGCGCAATGAAATCTCCTTCTGTCGAGACGAACCGTCTCGTCTCGACAGAATGCTACGGGCACTCGCCTGTGTTGTCAAGACGGAACGTCTCGTCTTTGTTTGCTAGGCTGCGGGCATGATGACGCAGCGTCCGTCGCCGGCGAGCGCGGCCCGCCGCAGCGAGGCCTCTCGGCGGGCCATCCTCACCGCCGCGTTCGAGCTGGTCCAGGAAGTGGGATACGCCAAACTGAGCATCGAGGGCATCGCCGCACGGGCCGGTGTCGGCAAGCAGACCATTTACCGCTGGTGGCCATCGAAGGGCGCGGTGCTCCTCGAGGCCTTCCTCATGCTCAGCGAAGGCGAGGACGGTCAGCCCGCGGCGCTGCCCGACACCGGCGATCTGCGGGCCGACCTGACCACGGTGCTGCGTGCCACGGTTGAGGAACTGAACGATCCACGCTTCGACGTGCCGATGCGGGCGCTGGCCACCGAGGTCGCGCACGATCCGAAGTTGGCCGCCGATTACGCCGAGCGACTTGACCGGCCGCTGAGGATGATCAAGTTGGAGCGGCTGCGAAGCGCGCAGCGGGCTGGACAACTCGCCGAGGACCTCGACCTCGATGTGGCAGTGGACATGGTGTGGGGTCCGGTGCTCAACCGCTGGCTGCAGCGCAGCGGGCCTCTCACCATCGAGTACGTCGACAGCGTCGTCACGACCGCCCTCAACGGGTTGCGTCACCGCCCTTAGGCGATCCAGGGCGGGGTGCCATGATCGGCACCGTCCGGAGTGCGGGCGCGTGCGGTACCCGCGGTGACCGCGGCGGTGTATCCCTCCCCGCCCGCCGTGATGCGGCGCGGTGCGTCTGCGGGCCATGGCGGGTCACAACGTCCCCCGATGGCGACCGCAACGGTGATGGCACCGTGCGAGTCAAAAAGCCGACGACCCTGCTGGTCATCGGCCTTGTGCAACATGAATTATATTCACGCTTATCAATATTATGTGCCCCCGGCAGGATTCGAACCTGCGACGCACGGTTTAGGAAACCGACGCTCTATCCCCTGAGCTACGGGGGCGACGGATGCCGAGTCTAGCCGATCGGTCGGGAGCGGGCGAGGCGGCGCAGCTCGACGGCGGCGAGCCTGGCGGTCTCGGCGGCGTCGTCGTCGGGCTGCTGCTGGGACCGGCGTTCGGCGTCGACGCGGTGCAGGTAGGTCTCCACTTCGAGGGCCTGGCGGGGGTCCTCCCAGCCGAGGACGGCGCCCGCGAGTGCGGCGGCGTCGGCGGCTGCGAGGGTGCCGCGGTCGAAGGACTCGATCGACAGGCGCAGCCGCCGCGTCAGGAGGTCGTCGAGGTGCAGCGCGCCTTCGTACCGGGCCGCGTAGACGACCTCGGCGCGCAGGTAGTCGCTCTCGGCGAGCGGCCGGCCCAGCTGGGGCTGCTCGGCGATCATCGTCAGCAGTTGGGGCGCCAAGCTGCCGTAGCGGCGCAGCAGGTGCTCGACCACGGCGACGGAGGTCTTGGCGCGCTTGGCGATCCGTGCGCGGTTGTCCCAGTAGACCGCGAAGCCGTCGGCGCCGAGGAGGGGGAGGAGGTGGGTCCCGCTGGCGGGCACGTCGGGGCCGAGGCGGGCGGCGGCGGCGTCGACCGCGTCGCGCGCCATGATCCGGTAGGTCGTCAGCTTGCCGCCCGCCACGAAGAACAGGCCCGGTTCGGGCTCGACCACGGCGTGCTCGCGGCTGAGCTTCGAGGTCTCCTCGGTCTCGCCGCGCAGCAGCGGCCGCAGCCCCGCGTAGACGCCCTCCACCTGCGACACGTCGAGGCGCCGGCCCAGGACGTCGCCGGCCTGCTGGAGCAGGTAGGCGACGTCGCTCGCCGACGCGGCCGGGTGGGCCGGGTCGAGGTCCCACGCGGTGTCCGTGGTGCCGACCAGCCAGTGCCGGTCCCACGGGATGATGAACAGGACGCTCCACTTCGTGCGCGAGATGATCCCCGCCGAGCCCCGGATCGCCGCCTCCGGGAGCACCAGGTGCACGCCCTTGGACGCCTTCACCGCCATGCCGGACCGCTCGGGGAGCATCCGCGCCAGCTCGTCGCTCCACACGCCCGCGGCGCAGACGACGGTCCGCGCCCGCACGGTCCGCTTCGTCCCCGACTCGACGTCGAGGACCTCCACCCCCGCGAGGCGGCCCCGCTCGCGGACGAAGCCGACCGCCTGGGCCGAGGTCGCCACCGCCGCGCCGAGCGAGGCCGCGGTGCGGGCCAGGGCCACGACCAGGCGGGCGTCGTCGACCTGGGCGTCGTAGTAGCGGATCGCCCCGTGGACGCGCGGGTCGAGGTCGGGGAAGGCGCGGAGGGCGCCCGCGCGGGAGAGGTGCCGGTGCCAGGGGAGGCCGCCGCGGCCGGTGCGGGCGGCGCCGAAGCCCATCGCGGTCGCGAGGACGTCGTAGGCGGCGACGCCCGCGCCGTAGTACGCCCGCTCCCACACCCCCTTGAGCGGCAGGAGGAACGGCACGGGCCGCACCAGGTGCGGGGCGAGGCTCCCGGCGAGGAGGCCGCGCTCGGTGAGGGCCTCGTGGACCAGGCCGAGCTCGAGCTGCTCCAGGTAGCGCAGGCCGCCGTGGACGAGCTTGCTCGACCGCGAGGAGGTGCCGGAGGCCAGGTCGCGGGCCTCGACGAGGGCGGTCTTCAGGCCCCGGGACGCCGCGTCGACGGCGGCTCCGGCGCCGGTCGCGCCGCCGCCGACGACGAGCACGTCGAACACGTCCCGGCCGAGCCGCTCCAGATCCGCCCGCCGCCGCTCCGGGGAGAGGCGGCCGGCCTGCGATCGGGTCCACGAGGCGGGCGTGCGCATGCGTTCACGATACGTGCAGCGAGCTGGGCTGACACCCGTCTCCGCGCACCCGGCGCGTAAATTGGAGGGGTGAGCCCGCACCCCCCTTCGCGCCCGGACAAGCTCACCGTCTTCGCCCGGTTCCTCCAGTTCAAACTGCGGGTCCCGGTCATCGTCGCGGTGTGCGTCTCCATTCCCGCCGTGTTCCTCACCGTCTGGACCGACGGCGACCTCGCCTTCGCGGGCAAGGTGATCGGGTGGACGGCGGGGGCCGTCCTGTGGTTCGAGTCGGTGGTGCTGCTGGTCGCGGCCGAGCACAAGCGCGACTGGCTGTGGCGGCACAAGTGGATGCTGCTGGTCTGCGCGCTCACGCTGGTGAGCCTGGTGGTCGCCGCGGGCGGCGCGCAGGTGCTGCGGCTCGCGTACCTGGTGGGCACCATCAGGGCGCTGCGCGCGAAGCGGATCTTCGACGCCGCGGGCATCCTCGCGCGGCGCTTCAGCCTGGGCCTGTGGTGGAAGTCGGGCCTGTTCACGGGGGCGGGCGTGGTCGCGGCGGGGATCGCCGCGGTGCTGCTGTTCGACCCGGACGCCGAGTACCGGGAGCTGCTGCACTGGTTCGACGCGAACCTGCGGCTGCTGCCGATCCTCCTCGCGGGCGCGGTCCTGGCGGTCGCCACGTGGTACTTCGTGCGCTCGCGCACGGCGGCGCGGCGGGCCGGCAAGGTCCCCGCCGTCGAGGTCGTGGAGGCGGCGGTGTCGGTCCCCGAGCCGCGCCTCGCCGCCGAGGTCCCGGTCGAGGCCGCGGCGGCGGAGGCGGCGGAGGCCCCCTGAGTTCGTCCTTCCTCGACGCCGCGGCCGGTTCGAGTAGGCTCGGGCGCGTGGATACCGACCTGATCACCCTGACCGGACTGCGCGTCCACGGGCGCCACGGCGTGTTCGACTTCGAGCGGGACGCCGGACAGGACTTCATCGTCGACGTCGCCCTCCGCACCTCCACCGCCGCGGCCGCCGCCAGCGACGACCTTCGGCACACCGTCGACTACGGCGCGCTCGCCGACACGCTCGCCGCGATCGTCGCGGGCGAGCCGGTCAACCTCATCGAGACCCTCGCCGAGCGGCTCGCCGCCGCGTGCACCGCCCTGGAGGGCGTCCGCTCCGCGACGGTGACCGTCCACAAGCCACAGGCGCCGATCGCGCAGCAGTTCACCGACGTCGCCGTCACCATCGAGCGGAGTGCGCAATGAGCCGGGTCGTCTTCAGCATGGGCTCCAACCTCGGCGACCGCGAGGCGGCCCTGCGGGCCGCCATCGCCGCGACCGCCCCCGAGGCCGTCTCCGACGTGTACGAGACGCCGCCGTGGGGCGGGGACGACGAGCAGCCCGCCTACTACAACATCGCGGTCGTCGCCGACGACCCCGCGCGCTCCCCGCAGGACTGGCTCGCGCTCGGGCAGCGCCTGGAGGCCGAGGCGGGCCGCGTCCGCGACCCCGAGCGCCCCTACGGGCCCCGGACCCTCGACGTCGACCTCATCGCCGTGTGGGACGGGGACGGCGCCGTCCACTCCGACGAGCCGGACCTCCGGCTGCCGCACCCGCTCGCCCATCTGCGGGCGTTCGTCCTGGTCCCGTGGTTCGCCGTGGACCGCGAGGCGGAGCTCCCCGGGAAGGGCCGGGTGAGGGACCTGCTACGGGACGAGACCGTCGCGGCGGACGCGCGCGCACTCCGCCGACTTCACCCGATATGGTCAGAGCATCATGAGTGACGGGAACCACGGTCCGACGCCGAGCCTTCGACCGACCGCGCCGTCCACCCTCGCGGTGGCGGCCCTCGTCGGGGCCGCGCTGACGCTGCTCCTCGTCGCCCGCTACTACCAGCAGGCCCCCGACCTCGGCTGGTACAACTCCGTGGTCGTCCTCGCCCTCGCCGCGCTCCTCGCATGGCTGGCCTGGACCACCCGGAGGACGCTGCGCCCCAAGAAAAGCAGCTTCCAGACGGCCGCGGTCGACGGGAGCGACCCGTCGCCCGCCCGCGGACGGCTCGACGGTCCGGAGCACGCGCTCCAGATCGCGCGCTTCGCCGTCCTCGGCAAGGCCGCCTCGATCGCCGGGGCCGCCTTCTTCGGCGCCTACCTCGGCTTCACCGTGTGGCTGGCGGTCCAGGCAGGACGTTTGACCGCCGCCACCGACGACCTCCCCAAGGCGGTGCTCGGCACCGTCGCCTGCGCCGCGCTCACCGCGGCCGCGGTCTGGCTCGAGCACTCCTGCCGCATTCCCCCGCAGGACGACGACGACCGCACCGACCGACCCTGAACCGACCCCGCTGAACCCATCCCCCCATACTCCGCGCGTGTTTTGAGGTGCGCCCCATGAAATTCGACTCCCCATCCCGGAGCGGCGACCGCGATTCGACCTCCGGTGCGACGACGTCGCAGATGAAGGCCGTCCCGGCCGGCGACGACGAGTCCCCGGCCGACCGCATGGCGGTCCACGTGGTCTGGGAGATCGGCCTGCTGCTGCTCTGCTGCGGCGTCCTGTTCGCCCTCACCCGGTCGAGCGCCGGCCCCTTCGCCGACGGCTCCTGGTCCGGCTTCGCCGACGCGCTCGCGCCGGTGCTCATGCTCGCCTGCGCGATGGCGGTCTCGCTGCGCGTCGGCGCCGTCAACCTCGCCGTCGGACCGATCGCGCTGCTCGCGGCGTGGATGTTCGTCGACGCGTCGAGCTCCGGCTCGGCCATGGCGCTCGCGGTCGGCCTCGGCGCCGCCGCGTTCACCGGCATCGTCCTCGCCACCGTCACCGCGTGGCTGCGCGCCCCCGGCTGGGCCGCGAGCGGCGCCGTCGGCGGCGCGATCGGCCTGTGGGCCGGCGGCGCCGGCGACCCGGGCGCGTTCTCGCTGGCCGCGCTGCCGGGCACCGGCGTCCTCGCGGCGCTCGCGGGCGCGGCGGGCATCTCGCTGTTCCTGGGCCTGGTCGGCGCGTTCGCGGGTATCCGCTCGCGCCTCGCCCCGATCCGCGACACCCCCGCCGGCGAGCGGCACGGCCGCGGGGGACTGGTGTTCCTCGGCGTGCTGCTCTCCTCGGCCCTGGCGGGCGCGGCCGGCGTCGTCGCCGCCTGGACCTCGGTGCCCGACGCGGGCGCGGCCGGGCTCCCCGACCCGATCCTGCTGACGGTGCTCGCGCTCGGCGCGGCGCTGCTGGGCGGGACGAGCCTCATGGGCCGCCGCGGCGGCGTGTGCGGCACCGTGTTCGCCGCGACCCTCGTGCTGGGCCTGATGTGGCTCGCCGAGGCGCGCGGCTGGAGCTTCGACCCGAGCTGGATCGCGCTGAGCGCCATCGTCGCCGGGTTCCTGGTGACCCGCCTCGTGGAGGCCATGAACCAGGTCGACGAGGTCGAGGCCGCCTCTACCTCCCGTGCCGGGTCGGTCGACGACCTGCGCGACGAGGACCCCCGCGACACCGGCTCCTACGAGCGGTACGACGACGACCTCGCCGACCTCGGCTCCGGCGGCGACCCGTGGACGAACACGGGCGGCATCCGGACCACCGGGGGCATCCCCAAGCAGCAGCCGGCCGACCCGTTCGGGGCGTCCGGCGCCTTCGACGACCTGCGGGACGGGTACGGGACCCGCTTCGACACCGACCGGCGCTACAACCGCTGACCCCACCGCCCTCCACACCCCGCAGAGGACAGACGACATGACGTACGTACCCCCAGAACGCGACGACCGGCTCGACCAGACCCAGCGGCTCGACGTCGCGGCCCCGGCAGTCGGCAACGGCGTCGACAACCAGAGCGCCCAGCCGATCGACCCGTTCGCGGGCCGCCCGGCCACGACCGTGGGCTACGCGGAGGCGCCCGCCCCCGTGCGCGACCGGGTGGGCTTCCAGTTCATCTGGGAGGCCATCCTCCTGCTGCTGACCCTGAACGCGCTGTTCCTGCTCTACCAGCGCCGCGACGAGGTCTTCGGCGGCGGCATCACCATGGACGCCCTCAGCCCGCACTTCGCGAACCTCGCCTCGGTGCTGCTGATCGTCACCGGGTTCGGGCTGACGCTGCGCCTCGGCGCGGTCAACCTCGCGGTGCCGGCCATGCCGGTGCTCGCGCTGTACCTCCCGTCGCTGTTCGTCGGCGAGAACCCGCTCGTGGGCCTCGCCTACACCGCGGGCGCCGCGCTGGTGCTGGCGATCCTGTTCACCGTGCTCACGGTGGTCTTCCGCATCCCGGCCTGGCTCGCGGGCCTCGCGTCGCTCGTCGTGATCGCCGGTTCGTTCCCGGCGCTCAACGAGCTCGTCGAGCGGCTCGGCGCGGAGGACGGCGGCACCTGGACCAACCCCGGGAACGCGTGGCTGTTCGCCGGGGCGGCCGCGCTCGCGGCGGCCGGTGGCCTCCTCGGCCTCGCGCCCGGCGTGCGCGACCGGCTCAGCCTGGTCAAGGGCGCCGCGGACGGGACCGGCGACCGCGACGGCGGCTCGGTCTTCCTGCTCCTCGCAGGGAACCTCCTCGCGCTGTTCCTCGCCGCCCTCGCCGGGTTCCTCCCGATGGTCTTCGGCGGCGGCCCGGAGTCGGTGCAGTGGGCGGTCGACTCCACGTTCACGCTCGGGATGCTCTCGGGCACCGACGTGACGCCGTTCGTGCTCATCGCGGTGTTCCTGGCGGGCACCAGCCCGTGGGGCCGGCGCGGCCCGGTGTTCGGCACCGTGCTCGCCACTGTCGCGGTGTGGGCCCTGCTGCTGGTGTGGGCGAGCCTCGACCCGGACGTGTACGGCGAGTGGACCGGCGCCGTCTACGCCGGCCTGCTCCTGCTCGGCCTGTTCGTCGCCTTCGGCCTCGACCGCCTCGGCCGGCCCAAGGAGTACGCCGACGTCGAGTCCGACACCGCCGAGATGTCGCCCTACGACTCCCCGAACGGCGCCGTCGACGACGGCACCGGCCTCTTCGAACCGACCCTCCCGGACGCGACCACCGCGGCCCGGTAGCACTCGGGACGACAGCGGGGCCGCCCATCGGGCGGCCCCGCTCCGCGTTCGGCGCCGCGCCTCGGCGGCGCTGCGCCCCTACACCACGATGACGCGGATGCCGGCTTCCTCGAAGCCGCGCAGCTGCTCGGCGGGGGCGTTGCCGTCGGTCACGAGGGTGTGGACGCGGTCGGTGGGGCAGATGCGCGCGAAGGCGTGGCCGCCGATCTTGGAGCCGTCGGCGATCACGACCACCTTGCGGGCCCGGGCCGCCATGAGCGCGTTGATGGCCGCCTCGCCCTCGTGGTGGCTGGTCGCGCCCAGCTTGTGGTCGATGGCGTCGACGCCGAGGAACGCGATGTCGAGGGTGATCTCGCGCAGGATCGGCGCGGCCAGGGGCCCGATCAGCTCGTAGGACTGCGGCCGGACCACGCCGCCGACGACCACGACCTTGAGGTGCGGGCGCACGATCAGCTCGTTGGCGATGTTCAGGGCGTTCGTGACGATCGTCAGCCCGGTCGAGCCGGGCGTGGCGACGAGGTCGGTGCGCATCGCGAGGGAGCGGGCGACCTCGGTGATCGTGGTGCCGCCGTTCAGGGCGATGACCTGGCCGGGGCTGACGAGGCCGGCCGCGGCGGTGCCGATGCGGTGCTTCTCCTCGACGTGGCGGGCGGTCTTGTAGCGCAGCGGCAGGTCGTAGGAGATGCCGCCGGCGACCGCGCCGCCGCGGGTGCGGGTGATCATCTGCTGCTGGGACAGCTGGTCGAAGTCGCGCCGGATCGTCGCCTGCGAGACGCCGAGCCGCTCGGCCGCCTCCTCCACGGTGATGCGTCCGGTCTCTGCGAGGATCTCCAGCAGGGTGTTCCACCGGGCGTAGCGGTCCACGTCGCTCCTCGTCGTTCGGAAGATCGGGACGGCGGCGGGCCGCCGCCGTCTGCACGATAGTGTTCGAAGTATGCTCTGGGGCGCTCGGGCCGTGCTCATGCGATGCTCGTGCGCTCACGATCATTGTGCCGCACCGGGGTGGGCCGACACACGCCGGATCGATTGGAAGGAGCGCCGGTGGACGGCGTCATGCTCCCGGCCGTGGGCCGGATCGTCACCCCCGACGGGATCGTCAACGGGACCCTCATCGTCGACGGCGACCGCTTCGAAGGGGTCCTGGAGCGGGACGGCGAGCCCACCGGGTGGGTCCTCCCCGGCTTCGTCGACGCCCACTGCCACGGCGGCGGCGGGTTCTCCCTCGCGAACGGCGACCCGGACTCGGCCCGCGCGGCCGCGGCGTTCCACGCCTCGCGCGGGACGACGACCATCGTCGCCTCCCTGGTCTCGCAGACCCGCGAGTTCCTGCTCGACGCGACCAAGGCCCTCGCGCCGCTGACCGCCGAGGGCGTCATCGCCGGCGTCCACTTCGAGGGGCCCTACATCTCGGCCGCCAAGTGCGGCGCCCACGCCAAGGAGGTCCTGCGCGACCCCGACATCGGGGAGCTCACCGAGCTCATCGAGGCCGGGCGCCTCGCCGACGGGACCGGCGCCGTCAAGATGGTCACCATCGCCCCCGAGCTCACCGGGGCCCTGGAGGCCATCGAGTTCCTCGACGGCCAGGGCGTCGTGCCCGCGATCGGGCACACCGCCGCCTCCTACGAGGAGACGATGGCCGGGATCGACGCGGGCGCGCAGGCCGCCACGCACCTGTTCAACGCCATGCGGGCCTTCAACCACCGCGACCCCGGGCCGATCCCCGCGCTCATGAACGACGAGCGGATCTTCTCCGAGGTCGTCGCCGACCCGGTGCACCTGCACCCCGGGACGATGCGGTTCGCGTTCGACCTCTCGCTCCCGGCGTGGACGCTCCTCGTCTCCGACGCGATGGACGCCGCCGGCCTCTCGGACGGGCACTACGTGCTCGGCCGCCACGAGGTCGAGGTCGAGGACGGGGTGGCGACCGTGGCCGGGACCGACGTCATCGCCGGCTCCACGATCACGCTCCTGGACGCGTTCCGCAACGCCGTGCGCCTCGCCGGGCAGTCCGTCGAGGCCGCCTCGCAGATGGCCTCGGCGACCCCCGCGGAGCTGCTGGGGCTGCGCGAGGTCGGGGCGATCGAGGCCGGGAAGTACGCCGACGCCGTGGTCCTCGACGACGACCTCAACCTGGTCTCGGTCATGCGCCGCGGCGCCTGGCTCCAGGTCTGACCCGCGACGCGGAGCGGGGCCGGGGCGACGAGCCCCGGCCCCGCTCCGCGTCCGCGCCTACATCGGCGCGGTGTCGTACATGGTCGAGCTGCCCGCGCCGATGAGCACGTAGATCAGGCAGAACGTGAAGAACGAGACGATGCCGAGCACGAGCCCGGTGATCGCGAACGGCTTGTTCGTGGCCTGGCCCTTGTTCGCCCGCGACCACCCGATCGCGCCGAACACGATCGCGAGGACGCCGAGCGGCCAGCTGAACGCGTTGAGCCCGGGGATGAACGAGAGCGCCACCGCGATGATGCCCAGCACCAGGGCGGCCTTGCCGAGCCCGTTGCGCGCCTGCTGCCCGTAGAGCGGCCCGTCGGCGTTGTACTGCGGCGGGGGAGGGGGCGGCGGCGGGACGGCCCCGCCGCCCGCGTACGGGCTGTACCCGGCGCCCGGGGGCGGCGGGAGCGGCGGCGCGGGCGGGACGGCCCCCGGCGACGGCGACTCGGGCACCGAGCGGGGCGCGCCCTCGCCGGTGTCGGTGAAGCCGTCCGGGTTGCCCTCCGGCGCGGCGCCGGCCTCGGGCCGGGAGTACCCGCTCCCCGGATCGGCGCCCGGCGCCTGCTCGGGCCGGGAGAAGTCGTGCGGTGTGGTGTCGGGCGCGGCGCCGCCGTACTGGCCGGGCGTCCCCCCGGGGGCGCCGCCGACCGGCGGGCCCTCGCCGTAGCCGCCCGGGGTCCCGTCGTCGTTGCCGCTGAAGGGCGCGTTCCCGGGCTCCCCCTGCGGGGCGCCGTCGGCGTTCGGGCTCCAGGCGGGCCCGTCGTCCTCCGGCCGCTCGGGCTCGGGCGGCCCGGGGGCCGGCGGGTAGGTCGTCATGGTGCCCTCCTCGGCTCGGATGCGCTCGCGGCGCCGATGCCCCGCAAGGTAACCCAATCCCCACGGGGCGTGTGCCGAATCAGGGGAACCGGCCGGGGCCGCCGCCGATTCGAGAACTCCGTTCGGATTTTTTGGAGTTAGGGGTTTACTACCCGTCAGTAGACGAGTAGAAATGAGTTACGGATCCGGAAGGACTTCCCGGGGACACGGTCTCCAGAGATCGGAAGGATTCGTGCACCGCCGCCGAGCACCCACGTGCGACCTGAGCCGTCGGGAGGCACAGCGGGCCCAGCACCTAGGAGCAGGGCGCCGCTAACAAGACTTCACGCTTGGTAACTCGGTCGGAAGTGCAGCTAGTTCGAGCGGCCCAGTCGAGGCGATTGACCGACTGGGCCGTGTCGTATGCCCGCCAAGCGGTTCCGCCCCTTCCTGAAGCCCTCTCCGGGGACCCTGTGTCCGAACTGACTGGGAACCTCGGGCCGCGGCTGCAAGAATGGGCCACGATGACCACGATCGAAGCCGGCTGGTACGCCGACCCCGCCGACCCGTCCACCCAGCGCTACTGGGACGGCTCCGCCTGGGTCGGGAAGCCGATCCCCGCGGGAGCCGAGCCGCCCGCCGAACCCGAGCCGCTCGACCCCGAACCCGAGCCGGTTCCACCCTCTACTCAGGACGCCAACGTCCAGGAGCTCCCGCCGGACCCGCGCTTCGGCGCCGGCCCGCCGCCGAAGGTGATCCAGCGGACCCCCGGCGCGGTCCAGCCGCCCGGCTCGGTCCCGATCCGGTCCCTCGGCGTCACCGTCGGCTGGATCTCCCGGCCCGACGTCGACCGCATCCTCGAGGGCCGCGTGCTCGCCCACCCCGGGCAGCGGTTCGTCGCGCGCATCGTCGACACCGTCGCCCTCCTGCTCCTCAACGTCGTCGTCAACGGCTACTTCGTCTACCAGTTCATGCAGACGGTCTGGCCGTACGTGCTGGAGATGGCCGTCGCCGACGACCCCAACGACATCCAGCTCCCCGCGCGCGCCTCCGACCAGTGGTGGGTCGTCCTGCTCATCTCGCTCGGCCTCTGGTTCGCGTACGAGGTCCCCGCCACCCTCAACTCCGGGCAGACCCTCGGCAAGCGCCTCATGGGCATCAAGGTCGTCTCGCTCGCCCCCGCCTCCCTCGGCTGGGGCCGGCTCCTGCTGCGCTGGTCCTACGCCGCCCTGCCGCTCCTGTGCTTCCCGTTCGGCGCGATCCTCTGGATCATGGACGGGATATGGTGCACCCGAGACCAACCCTTCCGCCAGTGCCTCCACGACAAGTCGCCGGGAACGGCCGTCGTGGAGGCGGGACCCCACAAGGAGCCAGTGCGATGACGACCGAGCCGATCCGCGACGACCTCGCGGCGATCCCCCGCTACGTCCCCGGGAAGGCGCTGCCCCAGGCGCTCAAACTCTCCAGTAACGAGGTGCCCTACGGGCCGCTCCCGGGGGTCGCCGACGCGATCGCCGCCGCGGCCGCCGACGTGCACCGCTACCCCGACATGGGCGTGGCGCGGCTGCGCGACGAGCTCGCGGCCCGCCTCGGCGTCGACGCCGGGCGGATCGCGACCGGCACCGGGTCGGTGGCCCTCATCGGCCACCTCCTCCAGGCCGTGTCCAGCCCCGGCGGCGAGGTCGTCTACTCCTGGCGGTCCTTCGAGGCCTACCCCATCGCGGCCACCGTCGCCGGGCTGCGGTCGGTCCAGGTCCCCAACACGCCCGAGCACGGGCACGACGTCGACGCGATGATCGCGGCCGTCGGGCCGAACACGCGCGCGGTGATCCTGTGCAGCCCCAACAACCCGACCGGGCCCGCGCTCACCGCCGACGAGATCGACCGGGTCTTCGACGCGGTCCCCGAGTCGGTGCTCGTCGTCATCGACGAGGCGTACCGGGAGTTCGTGACCGACCCGTCCCTGCCGGACGGCGTCGAGCGGTACGGGGACCGGCCGAACGCGGTCGTGTTCCGGACCTTCTCGAAGGCGTGGGGCCTCGCGGGCCTGCGCATCGGCTACATGGTCGCGCGGCCGGAGGTCGCCGACGCGGTGCGCCGGTGCGTGATCCCCTTCGCGGTCAACGGACCCGGCCAGGCGGCCGCCCTCGCGGCCCTCGCCGCCGAGGACGAGATGCGCCGCCGCGTCGCCCTGGTGACCTCCGAGCGCAAGCGGGTCGTCGAGGCGGCCCGGGACGTGCTGCCGGAGGTGCCGCAGACGCAGGCGAACTTCTTCTGGCTCCCCCTCGGGGCGCGCGCGGTCGAGTTCGCCTCGCACTGCGAGAAGCTGGGAATCCTGGTGCGGCCCTTCGCGGGCGACGGCGTCAGGGTGACGATCGGCCTGCCGGAGGAGAACGACGCGGTCCTGGAGGCCCTGCGGTCGTTCGCGGCCTGACCGGTGCGGAAGTCCGGGCGCCCCACCGGCGCCCGGAGCCGGCTACTTGACGGAGCGCTCGTTCTGGTCGCAGAAGGCCTCGTACATCTCGGTGAGGGTCTGCTTCTGGCGGGGCGTGAGGTCGCGGTCGGTCGCGATCGCCAGCGGCGTCGCCGAGCCGTCCTCGCCGCTGCCGACGGAGGCGCGGAGGTACATGATCGGGGTGGTCATCCGCAGCGCCAGCGCGAGCTGGCGGAGGACCGCGCCGCTGGGGCGGCGCACGCCGCGCTCGCCCTGGAGGTAGGGGTTCGAGACCCCGGCGGAGTCGGAGAGCTCGCGGAACGAGACGTGCGCGCGTTTGCGCACGTCCCGGACGAATGAGCTGAAGTCGCGATCTGTCACCCGCGTCACCATACGCGCCTCGGGCCGGGTCCGCCACCTGGCCCCGCCTGACCTGACCGACATTCGGTACTACCGGCCGACACGGTGCTCACCCGATCAGACGATATGAAAGCGACTCGGGAGGCGGTTGCGTCTCAACCCCTCGCCGTCGTGTGAAGCCAGCCGATACCATCGGAAGTCGACGCGTAGCGCGTCCCTGCGACGCCAGACGAGGAGGGGAGAACCGGTGAGCGTTCTGCAACGCTTGGAAAAACAACTGGAGGGCCTGTTCGAGGGCACCTTCAACAAGATGTTCAAGGGCGTTGTGCACCCGGTCGAGATCGCCAGCGCCATGCAGCGCGAGGCGGAGACCCACAAGGCGGTCCTCGCCGGCGGCCGCGTGCTGGTGCCGAACCGATACGTCATCGACCTCTCGCCGCCCGACCACGACCGGCTCGCGCCGTACGCGGCGGCGCTGGCGCAGGAGCTGGCCCAGTCGCAGGCCGAGTTCATCGGCGAGAACGGCTGGACGGTGTACGGCGACGTCATCGTCGAGATCGAGCGCGGCGAGGGCCTGGACACGGGCATGTTCCGTGTGACGGCCGAGGTCGCGGCCCTGAACGAGGGCGTCGACCAGCCGGTGTCCGGCGGCGGTTACGGTCCCGCGCACCCGCAGGCCCCCACGGGTCCGGTGCTGGTGACGGCCGACGGCCGGCAGTTCTCGGTGGCGCACGGCGCCACGGTGATCGGCCGCGGCGAGCAGGCGCAGATCCGCCTCCCCGACGTGGGGATCTCCCGGCGCCACGTGCGCATCGACTTCGACGGCCGGCAGGTGTCGGTGACGGACCTGGGCTCGACGAACGGGACGCTGGTCAACGGCCAGCGGATCGCGACCGTGTCGATGCAGCCCGGCGACGTGATCCAGATCGGGACGACCTCGCTGACCCTCCAGGCCGGCTAGTCCCGCACGAGTCTCGGCACGCCCCGACCCGCCAGGGTCGGGGCGCCGTCGTATGCGGAGCTCGATCCCGTACGGCCCCTTATGGGTAGCGGTGGGATGACCGGGCGGGTTCGGGATCTCGGCTTCTCGGGCGCGCGCACGTGGGCTACCGTGTTCGTGACCGTTCGTTCATCCGCTTGGGAGCGCCGCATGCCTGAGATAGTCCAGACCGTCGCCCGGTTCGGTTTCCTGGTGCTGCTGTGGCTGTTCGTCTTCGCGGTGGCCAGGACGATCACCCGCGACCTCCTGGCGCAGCGGCGCCCCGCCGCGGCCGGCCCGGCCGCGGGGCCGGTGTCGGCGCCGCCGGCGCCGGGCAACCGGGGCGGCGCCCGCCCTCAGCAGGGCGGCGCGCACGCCGCGCAGTGGCTGGTCGTGACCACCGGCGAGCTCCAGGGCCGCCGGTTCGTGCTGTCGGGCCAGCCCATCTCGATCGGGCGCGCGGCGGACTCCACGATCGTCATCCGGGACGACTTCGCGTCGAACCGGCACGCCCGGGTCGTGCCCATGGACGGGCAGTGGATGGTCGAGGACCTGGGCTCCACGAACGGCACGTACCTGGGGCGCGCTAGAGTCACCAGACCCACGCCGGTCCCGCTCGGGGTGCCCATCCGGATCGGGCGCTCCTCTTTCGAACTGCGTCCGTGAGCCCGAGTGTGACGCGGCGATGTCGGCATCGATCTGCGGGCGTGCCCCGCGCTACGGCGGTTGATACATGAGTTTGCACCTGCGTTACGCGGCCGTCTCCGACCGCGGTGTGGTGAGGCAAGGCAATCAGGACTCGGTGTTCGCCGGGGCCCACTTCATCGCCGTGGCCGACGGCATGGGCGGCATGGCCGCCGGCGACCTGGCCTCGGCGATCGTCATCAACACCGTGGCCCGGCTGGACGTCCCCCCGCCCGCCGACTCGGTCGTGGACGAGCTCGCCGACGCCGTCGCCGACGCCAACCGCGCGATCCGCCGCTGCGTGGCCGACGACCCGCAGAAGGAGGGCATGGGCACGACGCTCACGGCCCTGTGGTTCGACGGCGAGTGGTTCAACCTGGTGCACATCGGGGACTCGCGGGCCTACCGGATGCGCGAGGGCGGGTTCGAGCAGGTCACGGTCGACGACACGTACGTGCAGATGCTCGTGGACGAGGGCCGGATCACCGCCGAGGAGGCGGAGCGGCATCCGCAGCGGTCGCTGCTGCTGCGGGCCCTGGGGGCCTCCGAGGTCGAGCCGGCGTTCCAGACGATCAAGGGCGTGGCCGGGGACCGGCTGCTGCTGTGCTCCGACGGCCTGTCGGGCCCGGTCTCGGACGCCGACATCGCGCGGACCCTGCAGACGGCGGCGACGCCGCAGGAGGCCGCCGAGACGCTGGTGCAGCAGGCCCTGGACGCGGGTGCGCCCGACAACGTGACCGTGCTGATCGCGGACGTCGTCGAGGAGTACCCGGGGGAGCAGCGGCAGATCATCGGCGGCGCGGCCGCCGACCAGCGCCTGGCCGAGTCCGACACGGCGGTGCTGCGGGCCGTGCGCGAGGAGGACGGGGCGCCCGGCGACGACGCGACGGTCGACCTGCGGGCCGACGGCGGCGATGCCGGCGAGGAGCCGAAGCAGCCGAAGAAGAAGAAGCGCGGGCGGGTGTGGCGGACGGTGCTGTCCTGCCTCATCGTGCTGGTCCTGGCGGCCGGCGCGGGCGCCTACTGGGCGCGCACGCAGTACTTCATCGGGGTCTCCGACGCGGGCAACATCAGCCTCTACCGGGGCCTCCCTTTTGAGGTGGCCGGGCTGCGCGCGGCCTGGCTGGAGACCGAGTCGGACCGTCCCGCGTCCGAGGCGACCGACGAGGTCGAGGCGGACCTGAAGGCCGGCATCGAGACCGACGGGCGCGCGGACGCCGAGGCCGAGTTCGAGGCGCTCATCGATCCGGCCTCCACCAACGGGAACCTGGACGAGCTGTGCTCCGTTTCGGACACTGAGGCCGTGCCTACGGCTTCAAAGGACTGCCGCGACGACTGAGCGTCACCGTTGTACGCTCACAGCGTCCGACCCCCGAGTGCGCGGGGGCCGAGCGCGAAGGCGCCCTAGAACACGCAGATCGAGGGGAACCCGATGGCCCAGCCCATGTCGGCGACAGCCCGGGCGGCGGCACCGTCCGAGACGCCGCTCACCCCGCTGTCGGGCATGCCCAAGCGCATCGGCCGCGAGATCACCATGCTCGTCATGGGCGGGATCGGCGTCTTCTGCTTCCAGCTCACGATCGACATGGCGCTGTCCCAGCGGACCACCACGGTCACCTACATGCTGCCGATCACCATCTTCATCGTGTCGATGTGCGCGTGGGCCTCGGTGAAGTTCCTGGCGCCGTACGCCGATCCGCTGTTCGTGCCGATCGCGGCGTTCCTGACCGGCATCGGCATCGTGTACATCCGCCGCATCGACCGCACGGCCCTGACCGACGACCCGCTGCCCGAGTCGGCGGGGATCTTCGGCGGCCAGGGCGGGCGCCAGCTCATGTACTACATGGCCGCGGTCGTGCTCATGACGGTGCTGCTCGCGGTGGTGCGCAACCACCGGATGCTCCGCGGCTACGCCTACATCCTCCTGTTCGCGGGCATCGCGCTCGCGGCGCTGCCGGGCTTCCTGCCGGCCTCGATCTCGGAGTCGGGCGGCTCCAAGAACTGGATCCGCTTCGGGTCGTTCTCGGTGCAGCCCAGCGAGTTCGCGAAGCTGATGCTGCTGATCTTCTTCGCGGTGTACCTGGTGCGCAAGCGCGACATGCTGTCGGTGGCGGGGAAGAAGATCCTCGGGCTCCAGCTGCCGCGCATGAAGGACCTGGGCCCCATCGTGATCGTGTGGGCCGCGAGCCTGCTCATGCTCATCTTCGAGCGCGACCTCGGCACCTCGCTGCTGCTGTTCGCGATCTTCCTCTCGATGCTGTACATGGCGACGCGCCGGGCCTCGTGGATCGTCATCGGCCTCACCATGTTCTTCGGCGGCTGCGTCGCGATCTTCCCGTTCTTCTCCCACCTGCAAGTGCGCGTGGACATCTGGCTCGACCCGTGGGACCAGACGAAGGTCTTCGAGACCGGCACGTCGTGGCAGCTGGTGCAGGGCCTGGTCGCCATGAACTCCGGCGGCCTGCTCGGGAACGGCCCCGGCTCGGGCAACCCGAACCTCATCCCCGCCTCCGAGTCCGACTTCATCCTCGCCGCGATCGGCGAGGAGGTGGGCCTGATCGGGCTCATCGCGATCCTGCTGCTGTACGCGATCCTCGTGGAGCGCGGCTTCAAGACCGGCATCATGTCGCGGGACCTGTTCGGGAAGCTCATGGCCGGCGGCCTGGCGTTCCTGGTCGCGTTCCAGCTGTTCGTGGTGTTCGGCGGCGTCACCGGGCTCATCCCGATGACCGGCCAGACCACGACGTTCCTGGCCGCGGGCGGCTCCTCGCTCGTCGGCTCGTGGCTGCTCATCGGGCTCCTGGTACGCGTCTCCGACGACGCCCGCAAGCCCTGGCAGGCCTCCTACGGCCTCATGAAGACCGAGGCCCCGCCGGAGTTCCTCGCCGAGCAGGCCGCCAGGCGCGCCGCCGAGGAGGCCGCGAAGGGCGAGCTCGCCGGCGTCATGGACTCCGGCCCGATCCCCGGCGGCGACCAGCCGACCGAGCTCATCATCCCCGGCCACCTCCCCGGCACGCCCGGACCCACGGGCACCATGGAGGAGGACGTGGTCTCCCCGACCCGCCAGGGCCCGACGTCCGCCCCGCCGTCGCCGCCGACCGGCGGCCCGTTCTCGCCGCCCCCGACCGGCCCCCAGTCCCCGCCGCCCGCGGGCCCGACGCAGCCGTACCGGCCGCAGTCGCCGCCCCCGCCGAACCCGAACCACGGCGGGCCGCAGGGCCCGGCGACCCGTCCGGCCCCCCAGACCCCGCCCCCGCCGCCGCCCTCGGCGTTCGATCCCCGAACCGACTCGAAGGAGGGCGACCGATGAACCCTGCCCTGCGACGCACCGGCGTCATCGCGCTGATCCTGCTGGCCGCGCTCATCGCCCAGTCCACGTGGGTGAGCTTCTTCCACCACGACGACTACGACCTCATCGCCGACTCGCGGACCCTCATCGCCGAGTACTCGGTGCCGCGCGGGCAGATCCTCGCCGGCGACACCGTCATCGCCCAGTCGGTGGAGACCGACGGCGACTTCTACGTCTACGAGCGCGAGTACCCCGAGGGCGACTACTTCGGGAACATCACCGGCTTCAAGTCGTTCAACTACGGGTCCTCCGCGATGGAGGAGGCCGAGAACTCGATCCTGAACGGCACCAGCTCGCTCCTGGCGTTCGACGACTTCTGGGCCACGGTGAAGAAGGACCAGAAGCCCGGCGGGAACGTCGTCACCACCATCGACGCCGACCTGCAGCGGACCGCGTACGACGCCCTCGCCGACTCCGGCGTCAAGGGCGGCGCGGTCGTCATCGACCCGCAGACCGGCCGCATCCTCGCCCAGGCCTCGTTCCCGGGCTGGAACCCGACCGACGTGTCCTCCAACGACGGCGACACCGCCACGACGGCGTGGGCCGCGCTCAACGACGACGAGGACGAGCCCGGCGTCGACCGCACCCGCTCGACCTTCTACCCGCCCGGGTCGACGTTCAAGACCGTCGTCGCCGCCGCGCTCATCGAGTACACGGGCGCGACCGCGGACACCATGGTCCCGGCCGGGAACGGCTACAACGCCCCCAACACCGACCACGAGATCACCAACTCCTCCGACCAGTGCCCGAACGAGGAGTACACCCTCGAAGAGGCGTTCGCGAAGTCCTGCAACACCACGTTCGCGCGGCTGTGCGTCGAGGAGCTCACCGCCGACCAGATCAAGGAGATGGCCGAGAACTTCGGGTTCGGCGAGGCGTTCGAGACCCCGCTGTACACCCAGCCCTCCGGGACCGGCGACCTGTCCGAGGACGCCTTCCGCGCCCAGGCGTGCATCGGCCAGCAGGACGTGCAGGAGACCGTGCTCCAGAACGCGATCATCGCCGCCACCATCGCCAACGACGGCGAGCGCATGGAGCCGCAGCTCGTCGACCGGCTGACCGACTCCGCGGGCGAGACCGTCCAGAACGGCGGCGAGGACTCCGCGGGCCGCGTCATCGACGGCGACACCGCCGAGGAGCTGCGCACGATCATGGAGGCCGTCGTCACCGACGGCACCGGTGGCAACGCCGCGGTCGACGGGTACACCGTCGGCGGCAAGACCGGCACCGCCGAGCACTCCGACTCCAGCGACAACGTCCTGCCCGACCACGGCTGGTTCCACGGCTGGGCGATGAACGAGGACGGCGAGCCCGCCGTCGCGGTGGCCGTGTTCCTCGACTCGTACGGCTCCGGCGCCTCCGCCGAGGCCGCCGACATCTCCGGGACGCTCATGGAGCAGGTGCTCGAGGGCGGCGGCGAATGAGGCCGCGGCCGCACCCGCACGGCAACGGAGCGTTAGGAAGACGCGAGCGTGACACGGTTTCCCCGAGATCGCCGGGAACGGCAACCGAAGGGGCCGCCGGGACGTGGATCTTCGGAGACGGTTCGACGGCATCGCGATAACGGGAGCCCAGGTGCCGGGCGTCCGACCAGTAGACTGAAGCGTCGGTCCCCCCGGATCGGACCCGCCCTGAACTGGGCCGCCGAAAGAAATGAGGAGACGCCGTGTTGAGCCCCGAAATGCTCCTCGGGCAGCGCTATCGGCTGCGCGAGCGCATTGCCGTGGGCGGCATGGGCGAGGTCTGGAGGGCCGAGGACACCGTCCTCGAGCGCACCGTGGCCGTCAAGGCCATGCTGCCGTCCCTGCTGAGCGAGCCGGGCTTCACCCAGCGGTTCACCGCCGAGGCGAAGACCGTCGCCGCGCTCACCCACCCCCACATCGTCAACGTCCACGACTTCGGGAACGCCGACCTGCCCAGCGGCGAGACCACCGCCTACCTCGTCATGGAGTTCGTCGAGGGCAAGTCCCTCGCCGACCTCATCGCCGAGCGCGGGCGCATCGACGCCCGCGAGCTCATGCCGATCATCGCGGCCACGGCCGAGGCCCTGCACCACGCCCACGTGCACGGCGTCATCCACCGCGACATCAAGCCCGGGAACATCCTGGTGCGCGACCGCGACGGCCGCGCCGTCCTCACCGACTTCGGCATCGCCCGCTCCGGCGCCTCCGGCGACCTCACCCAGACCGGCGCCGTCATGGGCACCGCCTCCTACATCGCCCCCGAGCAGGCCGAGGGCACCGGCGTGCTCCCCGCCTCCGACATGTACTCGCTCGGCGTCGTGGCCTTCCACGGCCTCACCGGGCACCGGCCGTTCCAGGCCGAGAACCCCATCGAGCTCGCCCTGCACCACGTGCGGACGCCCGCGCCGCCGCTGCCGCAGGAGATCCCCCCGGGCGTGCGCGCGTTCGTCGAGCGCGCCATGACCAAGGACCCGCACCGCCGGTTCGCCACCGGCGCCGAGATGGCCGCCGTCGCGCTCACCGCCGTCGACGCGCCCCCCGCCACCTCCGTGATGCCGCCGCTCGGGGCCCTGCCCCAGCGCGCCGGCGTCGTCGCCATGGGCGGCCCGCCCGCGGGCGTCGCCGAGCAGTACCCGCCGCACGGCGGCCCGCCCAGCCCGGCCCGCATCGACCTCGGCACCCCGCCCGGGACCGGGGCGGCCAAGCCCGGACCGAACAAGGCGCTGCTCGGGGCGATCGTGGGCCTGGCGGCCCTGGTCCTGGTGGGCGGTATGGTGTGGCTGATCCTGTCGATGAACGGGAACGACGACCCGAACGGCGGCGGCGAGGACCCCACCGACGGCGTCACCACCTCCGAGTCCAGCGAGGATGACGAGGAGGGCACCACCGACCAGGGCACCGAAGAGGAGTCCACGCCCGACGACCCGAGGACCACCGCCGACGGCCCCACCGACGGCGGGGGCGGCGGTGTCGGGGAGTGCCTCCCCGGGGCCGACTGCAACGACTGATAGCGGGCTTCCCGGCCTGGCGCTGCCACTAGAATCAATCCGCGATGAACGGAACACGAGGACGTAAGACGCGATGACGACAGAGCCCCGCCTGCTCGGCGGCAGATACGAGATCGGCGAGGTCGTCGGCTACGGGGGGATGGCTGAAGTCCACCGCGGCCGCGACCTGCGACTCGGCCGCGACGTGGCGGTGAAGCTGCTGCGGGCCGACCTCTCTCGGGACGAGTCGTTCCTCATCCGCTTCCAGCGCGAGGCCCAGAACTCCGCCTCGCTCAACCACCCCAACATCGTCGCCGTGTTCGACACCGGCGAGGACATGGGCATCCCCTACATGGTGATGGAATACGTCAACGGCCGCACCCTCAAAGAGGTCCTCATCGCCGAGGGCCGCTTCGAGTACACCGCGGCGTGCGAGGTCGTCGCCGACATGTGCTCGGCGCTCGACTTCAGCCACAAGCACCACATCATCCACCGGGACGTCAAGCCCGGCAACGTGATGCTCTCGGACACCAACCAGGTCAAGGTCATGGACTTCGGCATCGCCCGGGCCCTCGCCTCCAACCAGGCCACCATGACCCAGACCAGCGCCGTCATCGGCACCGCGCAGTACCTCTCCCCGGAGCAGGCGCGCGGCGAGACCGTCGACGCCCGCTCCGACGTGTACGCCGTCGGCTGCGTCCTCTACGAGCTCCTCGTCGGGCACCCGCCGTTCACCGGCGACAACCCCGTGTCCGTCGCCTACCAGCACGTGCGCGAGGAGGCCCGGCCGCCTTCGGAGCTCAACCCGAACGTCCCGCCCTCGGTCGACGCCGTCGTCATGAAGGCCCTCTCGAAGAACCCCGAGCACCGGTACCACTCGGCCGCCGAGATGCGCGAGGACCTCATCCGCGCCGCCCGCGGCCAGGACGTCATGGCCCCCGCGGTCATGGGCCCCGCCGACCGGACCGCGATCATCGACCCCGACGCCACCGCGCCGATCCGCCAGCTCCCCACGTCCTCCGGCAAGCGCCGCCCGTGGCTCATCGCCCTGGGGGTGGTCCTGGCGCTCGTCGCGGTCTCCGCGGCCGCCTGGGGCATCATGCGGGCCATGAACGAGACGGCCCTGGTGCCGGTGCCGCTGGTGATAGGCCAGACCCAGGAGGCGGCGACGGAGACGCTCACCGCCGACGGGTTCGAGGTCGAGGTCGTCGAGCAGAAGGCCGAGACGGCCGACGACTCCGCCCTCGGGAACGTCATCGACCAGAGTCCCGGCGCCGAGCAGGAGGTCGACGAGGGCTCGACCATCGAGATCACCGTGCTCGTCCAGCCCGACGACGTCGAGGTCACCGACGTGCTCGGCGAGAAGGTCGAAGACGCGGAGGCCACGCTCACCGAGGACCTTCTGGTCGTCGAGGTCAACAACGTCCCCAGCACCGAGGAGCCCGGCACCGTCCTGGAGCAGGACCCGGCCGGCGGTGAGATGGTCCCGCCCGGCACCACGGTGACGCTCACCGTCTCCGAAGGCGGCGAGGCCACCGTCCCGAACGTCGTCGGCATGACCACCGACCTGGCGATCTCCACCCTTGAGGGCGAAGGCTTCACCTACGAGCTCGTGTACGGCAACGGCGGTTCCACCATCGGCGCCGTCTACGAGCAGAACCCGCAGGACGGCTCCACCGAGCAGGACGGCGCCACGGTCACCATCACCGCCAAGGGCGTGTCGGTCACCTGGGACGCCTCGACCACGCCGCAGGCCCTCATGGACACGCTGAACGCCGCCGGGCTCGTCGCCACGATCGAAGGCGACACGACGCTCGAGACCATCGAGAGCGTGGCCGGTCCCGACGGCGACCTCACCAGCGGCACCGCGGTCGCCCCCGGCTCGGCCATCACCATCGTCCCCGCCGCGGACGACGGCGGCGGAGGCGGCGACGAGACCACCACCGACGGCGAGTCCTGCAACCCGATCGACCCGACCTGCGACGACACGTAGGTTGACGAACTCCTGACAGGGGCTCGGTGCGGTGGCACCGGGCCCCTGTCGCGTGAGCTGAGTCTCGAACCTGAGCCCACCGCGCGTCGCTACCGACTTGGCCCAAATTTCTGTAGTGTTATCTGTACATGCCGAGACATCCCAACAAGCACATCCGCGCGGCGATCGAGTACATGGAGGCGAAGGGCTGGAAGATCAAGGCTTCGGGAGGACACGCATGGGGCCGGGCCTTCTGTCCTGGCGGCGGCTCGGGTTGCCGGCCGCCGCGATCGATCTGGTCGACGCCGAGGTCGCCAGAGGACTTCGCCAAGCTGCTGTTGAGGGACGCGGCCGAATGTCCGCATGGCACGGAAGCGGACCAGTAGAAGGGAGCATGAAACAGTGACGATCTACGAGTTCGAATTGCACTTCACCGCCCCGCCGGGCGAGCAGGTCATCGATGCGCTGTACGAGGCCGGTTGGGGCGACGCCCTGGTCGCCTTCGACCCCGACACCGGTGGCGAGGGCTGGGGGACCTTCTCCCGCGAGGCGCCCTCGGCACTCCAGGCCGTCGTGTCCGCCATCAGAGAGGGCCGCATGGCCGGAGTGGAGCTCCTCGGCGTCACCGAGGACTACGTGACGCTCACTGAGATCGCGAACCGCACTGACCGGACCCTCTCCGCCGTCGACCACTGGGCCACCGGCAGGCGCGGGCCCGGCGACTTCCCCGCCCCGCGGGTGCCGCGGCCGCGGGTGAGCCTGTACTCGTGGGCGGAGGTCACCATGTGGCTCGTGCAGCACGGCCTGGCGGCGATGTCTCCTGAAGGAGTCGAGGTCGCCCGGGTCTGCGAGGTCGCCGACGCGACCCTCCGCGCTCGGCGCTTGCAGAACCGCCTGCCCGAAGCCGACCGGGAGGCCCTCAACCTCGCAGTCGCCTGACGGGCCGCGAGAGGCACCGGGCACGCGGAAGGGCCCCGGCCGTGAGGCCGGGGCCCTTCGCTTCTCTCGCCGCGCTCAACCCGCCTCGGTGTCGCGCGGCAGCGGCAGGGCCCCTGTGGAGGCCCCGCCGCCGAGTCCTGCTCCCGGAGCGAGCAGCGTCTCCGGGAGCGGGTCACGGTCCCCTACGCGGGCTCGATGCCGCCCTCGAGGATGCGGACCATGACGGGGTTGTCGAAGTAGATGTCGTTGAGCTCGTAGTCGCCCGCGTCGATCGACTTCACGCGCTCGCCGTCGATGGCGTAGGAGACGCGCTGGTTCAGGAACAACGGCAGGCGCGGCAGGGTCTCGTTGAAGACGATGCCGAGCGTCTTGTTCGCCTCGGCCTGCTCCTCCGGGGTGCCCTTCTGCGAGGCCAGGTACAGGTCGTCCACGTTGACCGTGCCGAGCGAGGTCGTCTCGACCTCGGCGGTGGCCAGGCCCATGCCCGGCGCGTCGGTGGTCTGCGAGTTGTCCGTGAACCAGGCCATCTGCCAGGAGCCGTACACGTAGGGCACGAACGGGTTCGCCCACTGGCGCACGGCGATGTCGAACTCGCCCGCGCCCCAGATGCCCCACGGGTTGTCGGCCGGGACGTTCTCGTAGGCCACGTTCAGGCCGAACTCGGTCAGCTGCGACGCCGCCTGCTCGCCGGTGAGCGAGAAGTCGGTCCAGCCCTCGACGCCGATGATGGTGTACTCGGCGAGCGAGCCGTCGGCCTTGTGCCAGCCGTCGGACTCCTTCGCCCAGCCGGCCTCGGTCAGCAGCGCCTCCGCCTTGGCGTGGTCGGTCGCGTAGAACTCCAGCTCGACGTCGTCGAACAGGCCCTCGGCGTGCGGGTCGGGAAGACCCGAGTAGGTCGAGGGGACGTAGTAGCCGCCCGCGCCCTTGGCGATCTCGCCGATGACCTCGGTGTCGAAGACGTACATGAACGCCTTGCGGACCCGGGCGTCCGCGAACTCGGGGAACCGGCCCTCGTTGAGCATGAGGCCGACACCGTCGTAACCGGGGGTCGAGATCTCCTTGAGGCCCTCGACGCCGGCGATCGTGGAGCGGTCGGTCGCGCCGAGCACCTGGGTGGAGTAGTCCACCGCGGAGGACAGCAGGAACTGCACCGAAGCGGCGTTGTCGCCCTTCTGGACCTCGATGGTCTCGAACTTCACCTGGTCGGCGAAGAGGCCGTCCTCGTGGACCGACAGGGTGATGACGGTCTCGCCGATCTGCTCGAACTTGTACGCGCCGCAGGAGATGAACTCCTCGTCGAGGAAGTCCTCCGCCGCGATCTTCTCGGCCAGGGCCACCTGGCCCGGTCCGCCCTGGACCTCGCCGGCCTCGACCAGGCCCTGGGCCTCGTCCATCCACGCGCCGTAGCGCGAGTAGGGGAGGACCTGCGCCTTGAGCGCGCCGTGCTCGACGCCCGTGAACGCCTCGGTGTAGGTGACCGTGACGGTGGTGTCGTCGTCGGCGACCGCGGACTGGAGCTGGTCCCAGCCGATGGTGCCCTGCGCGGCGTTCAGCTTCTGCAGGTAGATCGTCCCGGCCACGTCCTTGGCGAGGACGTCGGAGCCGTCGGTCCACTTGATGCCCGAGCGCAGCTTGATGGTGAGGGTCGTGCCGTCCAGCGTCACGGACTCGGCGAGCTGCGGCACCCACTCCTGCGTGTCCCAGTTCAGGATCGCGGCGCGAGGGATGAAGAGCTCGGCGACGGGAGCGGCCGTCAGCAGCACACCGGTGTTCAGGGCCGCGTTGTAGTGCTCGACGGAGATGTCGAACGGGTACACGTACACGAACTTGCCGCTGGCGCCGTCGCCTTCGCCGCTGTCGGCCTGGCACGCGCCGAGGACGGAGGTGGTCGCAACGGCGCCGGCTCCGAGGCCGACCGCCTGCATGAGGTTGCGTCGGCTGATCTCGAATCGCTGAGAGGTCATCGCCGTTTCCTTTCGATGTAGAGGGCGATAGAGGTAATGAGGATGAGGAACACCCCGAGTCCGACGGTCAGCGCGCTGACCGAGGACTCCGCGGTTCCGCTGGGCAGGAGGAGCAGGAGGAGCCCGGCGGCCAGGGTCAAGAGGACCCCGAACGCCAGCCCCGCGCGGGCGATCAGGCCGACCATGCCGCTCCCGGTGACTTGTGTGGATCTTCGGTCGCCCCCGTGGAGGCGGGACGCCGCGAACCGGGAACGGCGTCGAGGGTGAGCGTCCGGTCGTCGCGGCCGTCGGCCGCGCTCCGGACCGCGTCGCGCCGCTGGTCGCGCGCCACGATGTGGCAGGCGACGCGGCGGCCGCCGGCGGCGCCGTTGCCGTTCGCACCCGTGCGGTCGAGGCCCGGTTCGGCCGCGTCGCACAGGCCCGGTTCGAATGCGGGGCACCGGGGGTGGAAGGCGCAGCCGGCGGGAAGAGCGGTGAGGGACGGGATCTCGGCCGAGCGCAGCTGCTCGGCGGACTGGTTGGCCTTCGCGAGGTCCGGGTCCGGCTCGCACACGGCGCCGATGAGCGCCTTCGTGTACGGGTGCTGGGGGTTCCCGATGACCTCGGGCGTGGGGCCGTGCTCGACGACCTTCCCGAGGTACATGACCGCGATCTCGCCGTCCCACGCGAAGTACTTCGCGACGGCGAGGTCGTGGGTGATGAACAGGAACGCCACGTCGAGGTCGTCGCGGAGCCGCCCGAGGGTGTTGAGCAGGCTCACGCGGATCGAGACGTCGAGCATCGACGTCGACTCGTCGCAGATGAGCAGCTCCGGGTTCATGGCGAGCGAGCGGGCCACGTTGACGCGCTGGCGCTGGCCGCCGGAGAGCTGGTGCGGGTACGAGTCGAGGTAGGACTCGGGCGGGGTGAGGTTGACGAGCTGGAGCAGCTCGGCGGCCTTCGCCCGGGCCTCGGTGCGGCTCTTGACCAGGCCGTGGCGCTTCAGGCCCGCGGTGAGGGTCGAGGCGACCGTGCGGGTCGGGTTGAGCGCGGCGTACGGGTCCTGGTGGATGTACTGCACGGCCCGGCGGTAGGCGGTCTTCTCGGCGGCGCCCATCTCGGTGAGCGACTTGCCGCGGAACTCGACGGCGCCGGCGGTGGGCCGGGTGATGCCGGCGGCCGCGCGGGCGGTCGTGGTCTTGCCGCAGCCGGACTCGCCGACGAGGCAGAGGACCTTGCCGGCCTTGACCTCCAGGTCGACGCCGCCGACGGCGGCGACCGGGCCCTTCTTGGTGTCGAAGACCTGCTCCAGGCCGCGGAGCTTCAGCAGGGGCGCGTCAGACATTGGCGTTCTCCTTGCGCTGGAGGCGGACCTGGTCGTGGTGGAGGCAGGCGACCGAGTGGTGCATCGCCAGGGGCCGGTCGGTGAGCAGTTCCAGCGGGACGCGGTCCTGCCCGCACTCGGCGGTCGCGAAGGCGCAGCGCGGGTTGAACGCGCAGCCGTCGGGCATCGCCTTGAGGCTCGGCGGGTAGCCGGGGATCGACTCCAGGGCGGGCCGCGCGCCCTTGACGGGCATGACGGCGTTGATGAGCCCGGCCGTGTACGGGTGCTTGGGCTCGTAGAAGATGTCGCGCGCGGAGCCGGTCTCGATGATCCGCCCGGCGTACATGGTGGCGACGCGGTCGGCGAGCTCGGCGGCGAGGCCGAGGTCGTGGGTGATGAACACCATCGTGAACCCGAACTTCTTGCGCAGCTCGTGGAGCTGCTGCACGATCGAGCGCTGCGTGAGCAGGTCGAGCGCGGTGGTCGGCTCGTCGAGGACGAGGACCTGCGGGTCGAGGGCGATGGCGAGCGCGATGAGGGCGCGCTGCTTCATGCCGCCGGAGAGCTCGTGCGGGTACGACTGGAGGACGCGGTCGGGGTCGAGCCGGACGGTCTCCAGCAGCTCCCCGGCGCGGGCCTCGACGGCGGCCTTCGACCACTTCCTGCCGTCCGAGTGGTCCCGGAGGGTGTCGGCGAAGTGGTCGACGATGCGGATGACCGGGTTGAAGGCGTTCATCGCGCCCTGGAAGACCATGGCGGCCTCGTTCCAGCGGAAGCGGCGCAGCTGCTCCTTCTTCATCGTGAGGAGGTCGGCGCGCCGCCCGTCCTTGAGCCGGTAGGTGAGGGAGCCGGAGGTGATCTCGCCCAGGCCGGGCAGGAGCCGCAGCAGGCCGAGGCCGAGCGTGGTCTTCCCGCAGCCGGACTCGCCGACGAGGGCGAGCGACTGGCCCTCGTACAGGTCGAGGTCGACGCCGCTGACGGCGGTCACGGACTCCTTGCGGCCGGTCCGGTACGCGATCGCGAGGTCGCGGACGCTGAGAATCGGGTCGGTCATGGTCTCACCTTTCCCGGAGGCGCGGGTTGAGGGCCTGGTCGAGGCCGCGGCCCATCGTCACGAGCCCGATCGTGAAGAGCACGATCATGATCAGCGGCGCGACGACGAACGGCAGGGCGACCGGGTTGAGGTAGAAGTTCTGGCCCCAGGACTGGTGGATCATCAGGCCCCAGTTCGGCGTGCCCGAGGGCATGAGGCCGAGGACGTAGAGGCCGACGATCGCGTAGATGGCCTGGTTCACCGAGATCACGAAGTTCACGAAGATGAACCCGGCCATGTTCGGCAGGATCTCGCGGAAGACGATGCGGGCGGCGCCGAGGTTCTGGAGCCGCGCGGCCTCGACGAACTCGCGCTCCTTGAGGGACATGACCTGCGCCCGGATGGAGCGGAACAGGAAGGCCCACATGGTGGAGCCGACCACGATCGAGATGCCCCACGGCGGGATGTCCTCGAAGAACGCGACGACCGCGAGCATGAGGAGGAACTGCGGGATCGTGACGGTGACGTCGGTGAGCTGGAGCAGCACCGCGTCGATGCGGCCGCGGAAGTACCCGGCGATCGACCCGAGGGCGACGGCGACGAAGGTCGCCATGAGGGCCGCGAGCGTGCCGACCCAGATCGGCTGCGCGCCGGAGTTCACCAGGATCGTGAAGGTGTCCTTGCCCTCGTACTGCGTCCCGAGCCAGTGCTCGGCGGACGGCGAGGTCCAGATCTGCGTGGTGTCGGTGGGGTTGTCCTGGTTCACCAGGAGCGGGCCGACGAAGGAGAACAGCACGATCGCGAGGACGAGGACCGTCCCGGCGAACCCGGCGGGGGAGCGGGTCAGGCCGATCCACAGGCGGCCGAAGAAGGTCTCTCCGAACTGCTTGCGCGGCTTGGCGATGGCGGCGTCGAGAGCGGTCACGCGTCCTGCCCTTCGGACTTGATGCGGGGGTCGATCCTGACGAGGAACAGGTCCACGATGAGGCTGGCGATGACCACCGAGGTGGCGAGGATGATGACGGCGGCCTGCACGACGGGGTAGTCGCGGTTGGAGATGGCCTCCATGAGCATCTGGCCGGCGCCGGGGTACTGGAGGATCTGCTCGATGACGATCGAGCCGCCGACGAGGGTGCCGAGCTGGAGCGCGATCTGGGGGATGATCGGCAGCATCGCGTTGCGGCCCACGTAGCTGCGGCTGATGCGCCCGGCCTTGAGGCCGCGGGCCTGCGCCACGGTCACGTAGTCCTCGGTGAGGACCTCGGTGGTGGCGGCCTTCATGTTGAGCATGAAGGAGCCGGTGGCGGTGAACGCGAAGGCGATGATCGGCAGGATCGCGTGGAAGATCGCGTCGCCGAAGAAGACGAAGTCGAAGCCGGGCTCGACGCCGGCGGTGATCCGCCCGCGCATGTCGAGGAAGGGCAGGACTCCGAGCATCGTGTAGCCGACGACGATGACCGCGGCGATGAGGATGTAGTTCGGGACGCCGGTGAGGAAGGACCCGACGGAGGTCATCGCGTGGTCGAACCAGGAGCCGCGGCGGTAGGCCATGGCCATGCCGACCGACAGGCCGACGACGACCGCGAGGACCACGCCGGCGCCGACGGCGAACAGCGTCCACGGCAGGTACTCCATGACGTGCTCGAACACGGTCTTGGAGGGGTTGGTGAGGGAGTTCCCGAGGTCGAAGGTGACCAGGCCCCGCATGAACTCGAGGTACTGGACCCACACGTTCGCGTTCGGGTCGTAGGAGATGATGTTCGCCGCCGTGGCCATCGCCTGGTCGTGGCTCATGCCCGCGCTGTTGAGGCGCCCGGCCATGATCTCGATCGGGTCGCCGGGCATCAGGTGCATGAGCAGGAAGGTGATCGTCGCGACCAGCCAGATCACGAACACGGACTGGCAGACGCGGCGGAAGGCGTAGGAGGTCCACACGCGGCGGAGCAGGGAGGAACGCGCGGCGGGGGGCGGCGTACCGACCGCCGCGGAGGTTCGCGGCGGGGGTGCGGTAGGTGCGGTCACCTGGGGCACTCCTTCGTGCGTGGTCGTGGCTCGTCCGCGGCTCGCAGGGCTTCGCCGCGGAGAGGTCTCGGATCCCGAAACAAATTGGAAAGATTGTTTCTAGTTAACGAACCTACCTGTCGTGACCCGGCGCACGCCAGCCTTGAGACGGAATCGTTACGTTGAACTTCAGGGAACGTTTTCCCAGGTCTCATCCGGCGGGTGCCGTCCGACGGTAGCCGGTTCGCGACGCTGCGAACGGGCCGTTCGGCCCGCGCGGTCCGATACCGGGCCCGGGGGTGGGGCGATAGGCCCGTTCGGCCGATTCCCGGTCCGCCGAGCGGCCGGTCCCCGGGGCGGCCGTGACCAACGACTCGCCGGGCGGACGACGGCTCTCCGCACCAGTCCAGTACGCTCGTACTGTTAGGAGCAGTCCGCTCCCCGTCCCGACCACGCGCGGCGAAGCGCAAGGAGAGGTGCCGAAACCCATGGCGAAGATCAAGGTCGCGAACCCCGTCGTCGAGATCGACGGCGACGAGATGACCCGCATCATCTGGAGCAAGATCAAGGACGAGCTGATCCACCCCTACCTGGACGTGGACCTGCACTACTACGACCTCTCGATCGAGCACCGCGACGCCACCGACGACCAGGTCACCGTCGACGCCGCCAACGCGATCGCCGAGCACCACGTCGGCGTCAAGTGCGCGACCATCACCCCCGACGAGGCCCGGGTCGAGGAGTTCGGCCTCAAGAAGATGTGGCGCTCGCCGAACGGCACCATCCGCAACATCCTCGGCGGCACCATCTTCCGCGAGCCCATCATCATGAGCAACGTGCCGCGCCTGGTCCCCGGCTGGACCAAGCCGATCGTCGTCGGCCGCCACGCCTTCGGCGACCAGTACCGCGCCACCGACTTCAAGGTCGACCGCCCCGGCACGCTCACCGTCAGCTTCACCCCGGACGACGGCACCGAGCCGATCGAGTTCGAGGTCGCCCGCTACCCGGAGGGCGGCGGCGTCGCCCTCTCGATGTACAACTTCCGCAAGTCCATCGAGGACTTCGCGCACTCCTCGTTCCGCTACGGCCTGCAGCGGAACTTCCCGGTGTACATGTCCACCAAGAACACCATCCTCAAGGCCTACGACGGCATGTTCAAGGACGTGTTCCAGGAGATCTTCGACAACGACTACAAGGCCGACTTCGAGGCCAAGGGCCTCACCTACGAGCACCGCCTCATCGACGACATGGTCGCCGCGGCGCTCAAGTGGGAGGGCGGCTACGTCTGGGCCTGCAAGAACTACGACGGCGACGTCCAGTCCGACATCGTGGCGCAGGGCTTCGGCTCGCTCGGCCTCATGACCTCCGTGCTCATGACCCCCGACGGCAAGACCGTCGAGGCCGAGGCCGCCCACGGCACCGTCACCCGCCACTACCGCGCCCACCAGCGCGGCGAGAAGACCTCGACCAACCCGATCGCCTCGATCTTCGCCTGGACCCGGGGCCTCGCCCACCGCGGCAAGCTCGACGGCACCCCCGAGGTCACCGCGTTCGCGAACGAGCTCGAGAAGGTCGTCATCGACACCGTCGAGAGCGGCAAGATGACCAAGGACCTGTCGCTGCTCATCGGCCGCGACGAGCCGTGGCAGACCACCGACGAGTTCCTCGACACCCTGTCGGAGAACCTCGCCAAGGCCATCGCGGCGAAGTAGGGCGTAACCGGGTCGTCGCAGACTCGTTGTAGAGGGTGCGGTCACCGCCTGCGCGGTGGCCGCCCCTTCCCAGTTGGAGGCCCCGGCCGACGTGTGCGAGCGCACAGTCGGCAGGGGCCTCCCCCCTTTCGCGGCTTGTAAACTAGCCGGGTTGCACACCGGTTCGCGCAGATTGCGCAGGACCGCGCCCCCGACCGAAAGGCAGACATGAGAGGCGTCATCCTCGCCGCCGGACAGGGGCAGCGCCTGCGCCCCGACACCGACAGCCTCCCCAAGACGCTCCTGCCGGTCACCGGGACCGAGACCATCCTCGACACCATCGTCCGCGGCCTCGCCGAGGTCGATGTGACGGACATCGCCATCACCGTCGGGCACGCCGCCGAGCGCATCCGCGAGCACGCCCCGTCCCTCGAATCGCGCTACGGCGTGCGGGTGACGATCGTCGACAACGACAGGCCGCACTGGAACAACGCCTACTCGCTGTGGACCGCCCGCGAGCACTACGCCGCCGGCGCGATCCTCGTCAACGGCGACACCGTCCACCCCGCGAGCATCGAGCGGAACCTCCTCGCCGCCGCGGCGACCGACGAGCGCCTGCTCCTGGCCCTCGACGACCACAAGGAGCTCACCGACGAGGCCATGAAGGTCGCGATCGGCGCGCACGGCGTCGAGCTCATCCACAAGGTCCAGCCGGTCGAGTCCGCCGCCGGGGAGTACATTGGCGTCAGCCTCATCCCCGCCGGGGTCGCCGAGGAGCTGACCAAGGCCCTCGAGGCGACCTACACCCGCGACTCGACCCTCTACTACGAGGACGCCTACCAGCTCCTCGCCGAGGCCGGGCGCATCGGCACCGTCTCCACCGGGCCCGTCCGCTGGACCGAGGTCGACGACCACGCCGACTGGGCCCTGGCCAAGCAGATCGCCGGAGCCCTGTAGTGCCGACCTTCGCCCGCACGGTCCTCGCGCCGATCACGGTCGAGGTCTCGTCCGGGGCCGTCGCGCGCCTCCCGGAGCTCCTGGCGGACTCCCGGATCTCCTCGGGCGGGCGCGTCGCCGTCGCGCTCGGGCCCGGCCTCGGGGAGACCATCGCCGACCAGCTCGACCACCTGCCCGACGCCGTCGTGCACACCGTCAAGCCCGGCAGCCTCGACGCCGCCAAGGAGCTGACCAGGCGCCTGCGCGACGACCACGTCGACGCCCTCGTGGGCATCGGCGGCGGCAAGCTTCTCGACACCGCCAAGTGGGCGGCCTCCGACCTGGGCCTGCCGATGGTCTCGGTCGCCACGAGCCTCGCCCACGACGGCCTCGCCTCGCCGACGGCCTCGCTGGAGCGCGACGGCGTGTCCGTCTCGTACGGGGTCCACCCGCCGCTCGCCGTCCTCGCCGACCTCGACTTCATCCGCAGGGCGCCCGCGAACCAGCTCCAGTCCGGCATCGGCGACGCCCTCACGAACCTGTCCGCGGTCGCCGACTGGCAGCTGTCGCACCGGGTCACCGGCGAACCCGTCGACGGCCTGGCCGCGGCCGTCGCGCGCACCGGCGCCGAGGCGGTCCTGCGCCACCCGGGGACGATCGCCGACGACGCGTTCCTGGCGACCCTCGCCGACGCGCTCATCCAGGGCGGCCTCGCCTCCAGCATGGCCGGCTCCAGCCGGCCCTGCTCGGGCGGCTGCCACGAGATCGCGCACGCTCTCGAAGCGCTCCACCCCGGCCTGGCCTCCCACGGGGCCGAAGGCGCGCTCGGGGCGCTCATCTGCACCTGGCTGCGGGGCGACGAGGCCCTGTTCGCGGAGCTCGCCGCCGCGCTCGCGCGGCACGGCCTGCCGCGCACCGCGAGTGAGCTCGGACTGACCACTGCCGAGCTCGCCACAGCGGTGGCCTACGCGCCGAGGACCCGGCCAGGCCGGTATACGATTCTCGAACATCGTGAACTGGACTCGGTGGCGCTGGAGCGACACCTGACGGAGATGATGCATGAGCTCGATTAGCCCGCACCCCGACGGCGTCTCCGGCCCAGCCGGGAAGCGCGACGGGAGCCCGGACTCCACTGACGCGGCCGCCCCCCAGGGCGGCTTCGGCGCCGGGCCTTCGGCCGCACCCGCGGGTTACCCGCCGGGGGCCATGAGCTCCGGTTCGGCCGCGTTCGCGAGCCCTCCGCCCTCGGCCGCGCCCGGCGCCACCCCGCCGCACCCCGGCCAGGCGCCCGGCGCCCCCGGCGCGCAGCAGCCCGCGCCGCAGGGCTACGGGCAGCACTCCCCGCAGCATTCGCCGCAGCACCCCGCCCCCTACGGGGCCCCCGGGCACCCGCAGGCACCGCCGCCCGCCGCGTACGGCTCCCCGCAGCAGCCCTACGGCGCCCCCCAGGCCCCGTACCACCCCGGTCAGCCGCCGCACCCCCACCAGTCCCCGCAGATGCCGCACGGCCAGCCCCCGCAGGGCCACCAGCCGCCGCAGCCGTACGGCCAGTCCGCGCCGCAGCAGCACCAGTTCCAGCAGCAGGGCCAGCAGCACGGGCAGCAGCAGCACGGCCTGCCGCAGACGCCCCCGCCGCCGCCCGCGGTCGCGCCCCCGCCGCCGCACGTCGTCGCCGGCAGCCCGGGCCAGGTCCCGCAGGCGCCGTACGCGACCCGCGTCGAACCGGGCCGCGACATGCCGATGGCCGGGCAGTCCCCGATCCGCCGGAACTTCGACGACACCGCCGAGCTCCCCGCGTTCCTCGACTCCGCGCGCAGCGACGAGGGCCCGCTGGAGAAGTCCCGCGAGGCCGAGGTCAAGCCGCTCAAGCGGAAGTTCCCGCTGACGACCGGCTTCACCGCGCTCCTGCGCCACCGCTACGCCATGTCGGTCCTGGTCCGCCGCGACCTTGCGGTCAAGTACCAGGCCACCGTCATGGGCTACGTGTGGTCGCTCATCGAGCCGCTGGGCCTGACCCTCATCTACTGGTTCGTGTTCGACCTGGTCTTCGGCGGCGGCAACTCGCTGCCGGGCACCTCCGGGTACCTGCTCTTCATCGTCTCCGGCATCTTCGCCTACCAGTGGTTCAGCTCCGCGGTCGGCGAAGGCCAGAAGGCCCTCGGCGGGCAGGCCAGCCTCATCACGGTCATGAAGGTCCCCAGAGAGGTCTTCCCCGTCTCGAAGGTGCTCGCGCGCTTCGCCGAGTACGTGGTGGGCTTCCCGATCCTCCTCATCGTCGCGATCCTCGACGGCGGGCGGTTCGGGTTCAACCTCCTGTGGCTGCTTCCCGCGATCCTGGTGCAGGCCATGCTGACCACGGGCATGGTGTTCGTGCTCTCGGCCGCGAACGTCCTGTTCAAGGACGTCCAGCGCTTCATGCCGCTGGTCATGCGCGTCCTGTTCTACGGCTCCGCGATCATCTACCCGGTCTCGAAGGTCGCCGAAGCGCCCTCCATCAAGAGCAACCCGTGGGTGTACGACATCTTCTCCTCGAACCCGCTCGTCGGCATCTTCTCGATGCACCGCGCGGCGTTCAACCCCGAGCTCGCCCCGACCACGTACCAGGTGTGCGTGGCCGTCGGCTTCTCGATCTTCCTGCTGTTCTTCGGGCGCTGGATCTTCTACCGCCTCGAACCGCGCGTCCTCAAGGCGCTCTAGCGCACCGAACGGCCCCGACCCGCAGGTCGGGGCCGTTTTGTTTCCCTCCGGGCCGCACCCCGTTCACCGCCGCTTCTCCTGACTCGTGGACACTGTCCCGATGCCTTCGACGGGGCCCTCGGCGACCACTGCCCCCAACGCCCGCACCGACACCCTCGTGCTCCCGCGCCTCGCCCCCGCCCCGGAACCGGAGCGCTGGACCCCGATGGGGTTCCGCCCCGACGTGCAGGGCCTGCGCGCCGTCGCGGTCGGCCTGGTCCTGCTCTCCCACGCCGGGTTCCCGCGCTCCGAGGGCGGGTACGTCGGCGTCGACGTCTTCTTCGTCCTCTCGGGCTTCCTCATCACGTCGCTCCTGGTCAAGGAGGTCTTCGACACCGGGACCATCTCCATCGCGGGGTTCTACGCCCGCCGCGCCCGCCGCATCCTCCCCGCGGCCGCGGTCGTCACCGCCGCCACCGCGCTCGGGGCCTGGATGTGCTTCCCTGTCACGCGCCTCGACGCGGTCCTCCAGGACGCCCTCGCCGTCGTCGTCTACATCGTCAACTACCGCTTCGTCGCCGAGCAGACCGAGTACCTGAACGCCGACCAGATGCCGTCCCCGTTCCAGCAGTTCTGGTCCCTGGCGGTCGAAGAGCAGTTCTACGTCGTGTGGCCGCTGCTCCTCCTCGTGCTCCTCCTGTGCGTCCGCCGCGACCCCCGCCGCCTCGTCACCGCCGCGATCACCGCCTCCCTGCTCGTCTTCGCCGCCACCCTCGCCCTCTCGGTCGCCGTCACCGCCCAGTCCCAGCCCACCGCCTACTACGCGGCCCACACCCGCGCCTGGGAGCTCGCCGGCGGCGCGCTCCTCGCGCTCGTGCTCCCGGCCCTCCAGAAGACCCCGCGCGCCCTCGCCTGGGTCCTCGGCATCGGCGGTCTCGCCGCGATCCTCCTGTCGGGCTTCATGTTCACCGACGAGACGGCCTTCCCCGGCTATGCCGCGCTCGCGCCCGTCCTCGGCACCATGGCCGTCATCGCGGCCGGCTCGGGCCCGGGCCGCAACCCCGCCTCCACGCTCCTGTCGACCGGCCCGTTCCAGTTCGTCGGGAGGATCTCCTACAGCCTCTACCTGTGGCACTGGCCGATCCTCATCCTCGCCCCGCTCGCCCTGGGCGTCGACCCGTCCCTGCGCCTCAACCTGGTCCTCCTCGCCGCCACCGTCGGCGTCGCCCAGCTCAGCTACACGTACATCGAGGAACCCGTACGCAACCGGCGCTCACTCAAGCGCACCGGCGCCGGCCTCCTCCTCGGCCTCAGCGCCTCCGTCGCCTGCGCCGCCGCCGTCCTCGCCCTCGTTTACGTGTTCCCCAAGACCCCCGACGGCACCGAGCCGGTCGACCTCACGCAGATCGAGCCCGTCCAGGAGTACTCCGCCCTGGAGCAGCGCCTGCTCGACGGCCTCGCCGTCACCGCCGTCCCGGCCGACCTCGTCCCGTCCCTCACCGGCGCCGACGGCGACCGCCCCGAGACGTACGCCGACGGCTGCCACCTCGACTTCGAGGTCGTCGCACTCCCCAGCGGCTGCTCCTACGGCGACACCGCCTCCGACGTCGAGGTGATGCTCGTGGGCGACTCCCATGCGGCCCAGTGGTTCCCGGCACTCGACGCGCTCGCCGACCGCAACGGCTGGGAGCTCGTCAGCCGCACCAAGAGCTCCTGCACGCCCGTGTCGGTACGCGTCGACAGCACCATGCACGAGGGCGAGTACACCGAGTGCTGGGACTGGAAGCAGGAGGTCTTCGCCGAGATCGACGCCGTCCGGCCGGAACTGGTCGTCTACGGCGCCTCCGACAAGACCGGCGTCACCGGCCTGGAGGGCGAGGCCGCCGCCGAGGCGTGGGGCGAGGGCTGGGCGCAGACCATAGAGCGCTCCGCGTCGGCGCAGCACATCGCGGTCCTCACCGACACTCCCTGGGCCACAGGAGAAGCCGCGCCGGAGTGCCTGTCGCTCCACATGGACGCGGTGGACCGGTGCGTGAGCGAGGACCCCTACGCGGTCACCTACGTCGACCGCCGCGAGGCCGGCCGCGCCGCCCAGGAGGCCGCAGGCGCCCAGGTCGTCGACACCGAGCAGTGGTTCTGCCTCGACGGGCGGTGCCCGCTCGTCGTGGAGGGCATGGCGGTCTACCGCGACGGCCACCACGTGTCCACGCCGTACGCCGCGTCCCTCGCGGTGCTCCTCGGCGAGGCGCTCCCGAATCTCCAATAGCGGTGTGAGAGAGACAATTCGGGCGCGTTCCCTCCTCGTGCGGCACCGCGGAGCGGGGCGGCCGTCGGTACGATGTGAGGAAGGCACGCAACCAGTTGCGTGTCCGGATCGTCGGACTGGTCACCGCCCAAGCCGACCGGGCCCCGGACGCGCCTAGTATGGGGCGACCCCGCCCCCGGCATCCCCAGACGGAGAACTCGGACATGACCTCGCCCCAGCCCCCGCGGCCGCAGACCAGAGCCGCTACCGGGGGCGGCGTCAACGAGGAGACCCTCCACCTGCCCTCGACCACGCCCGGCGCCGCCTCGTCCTCGGCCGCCGCGGCCCAGACGCAGCGCACCGCCCCCAGCCCCTACCCGGTCCGCCCCCCGTTCCGCGCCCCCGCGCCGCCACCGCCGACCTCCCCGGCCCCGCCCGGCATCCGCACCACCGGCGCCCACCCCCGGCCCGCCCCGGCCCCCGCCCCCGCCCCGGTCCGGCCCCCGCAGCGCTGGGAGGGCGTCGGGTTCCGCCCCGACATCCAGGGCCTGCGCGCCGTCGCCGTCGCCCTGGTCGTCCTGTCCCACATCGGCCTGCCGTTCGCGGCGGGCGGGTACGTCGGCGTCGACGTCTTCTTCGTCGTCTCGGGATTCCTCATCACCTCGCTCCTGGTGAAGGAGGCCTTCGACACCGGCAAGATCTCGCTCGCGGGCTTCTACGCCCGCCGCGCCCGACGCATCCTCCCCGCGGCCACGGTCGTCACCATCGCCACGGTCGTCGGCGCCTGGCTCTGGTTCCCGGTGACCCGCCTCGAAGACGTCATGCAGGACGCCTTCACGGTGATCGTCTACGTCGTGAACTACCGGTTCATCGCCGAGCAGACCGAGTACCTCAACGCCGACCAGATGCCCTCACCGTTCCAGCAGTACTGGTCCCTCGCGGTCGAAGAGCAGTTCTACGTCGTGTGGCCGCTGCTGCTCATCGGCCTGCTCCTGCTCATCAAGCGCGATCTGCGCAAGCTCGTGGGTGCGGCCGCGGCCGCCTGCGCGGGGATCTTCGCGCTGAGCTTCGTGCTCTCGGTGATGATCACCGAGGTCTCGCAGCCGGCCGCGTACTACGCCGCGCACACGCGCGCCTGGGAGCTCGCCGCCGGCGCGCTGCTCGCCTTGTCGCTGCCGACACTGAAGAAGACGCCGAAGGGGCTCGCGTGGGTCCTCGGCATCGCCGGCCTCGCCGCGATCATCGCCTCCGGCGTCCTCTACAGCGACACCACGCCGTTCCCCGGCTACACGGCGCTCCTGCCGGTCCTGGGCACGATGATGGTCATCGCCGCGGGCACCGGCGCCGGGGCCAACCCCGTGACCTCCCTGCTGTCGACCGGCCCCTTCCAGTTCCTCGGCAAGATCTCCTACAGCCTGTACCTGTGGCACTGGCCGATCCTGATCCTCATCCCGCTGGCGGTCGGCGCCGAGCCGTCGATCCTGCTCGGCACCGTGCTGGTCGCCTGCGCGGTCGCGGTCTCCCAGCTGACCTACCAGTACGTCGAGGAGCCGCTCCGGAACGCCCGGCCGCTCAAGACCAACAACGTGTGGGGGCTCGTGACCGGCGTGGCCTGCTCGCTCATGGGGATCGCGATGGTCCTCACGATGACCGTGGGCTTCGGGAAGGTGCCCGAGGACGAGGAGCCGGTGGACCTCGACGCGGTCGAGGAGGTCGAGGACGGTTCGGAGATCGAGGCGAAGCTGCGTGACGCGGTCGCCGCGACGACCGCTCCCGAGGAGCTGAGCCCGTCCCTCGCGTCGGTCGGCGAGGACAAGCCCGTCATCTACGACGACGGGTGCCACCTGGAGTTCGAGCAGACCGAGTGGCCCGAGGACTGCGTCTACGGCGACCCGAACGGGGCGCAGACGATGGTGCTCGTGGGCGATTCGCATGCCGCCCAGTGGTTCCCGGCGTTCGAGGCGATCGCGTCGGACAACGGCTGGAAGCTGGTGACGCGCACCAAGAGCTCCTGCACCCCGGTGTCCGTGCGGGTCGACAACACGAACCTGGGCCGGGAGTACACCGAGTGCGAGGAGGCGCGCGAGGACGTCTTCGACGAGATCGACCAGATGCAGCCCGCGATGGTGATCCTGGTCAGCTACGAGAGCATCGACCTCAGCGGCGTCGAGCCCGACGAGACCACGGGTCCGTGGCTCGACGGCTGGACCGAGACCATCGAGCGCGTGCAGGGCTCGGCGGAGCGGGTCGTGGCCATCGCCGACACCCCGTGGGCGGACGGCCCGGTGCCCGACTGCGTCGCGAGCCACGAGGACTCGCTCCAGGAGTGCAACATCGACCAGGCCGAGGGTGTGCGCCTGCCGGAGCGGCGGGCGGAGGCGATGGAGCTGCAGCGCGGTCTCGGTGTCACGGTCGTCGATCCGCTGGAGTGGTTCTGCTACGAGGAGGTGTGCCCCGCGGTCGTCGACGGGATGCTCGTCTTCCGGGACGGGCACCATGTCTCGACGCCGTACATGAGGTCGCTCGCGGGGCTCCTGGCAGCCGAGCTGCCGCTGTGAGCGGGCGGCCGGGTCGTCAGGTCAGGGTCAGCGTCTGCTGAAGCTGGCCGCAGAGCGGACCGACGATGTCGCGGCCCTCGGTCCACTGGCAGGTCACCTGCACGACGTGGTTCTCATCGAAGATGAAGAAGTTCCGCTGGTAGAGCGTGGGCCCGCCGTCGCGGATGATGCTGAACCGGAAGAACCCCTCGCGGCCGTTGATGAGGGCGGGCGTGTGGCTGGTCGGGTCCGCGTCGTTCACGACGAGCGCGTCGTACTCGTTCACGAACGTCAGCTGCGACTGGTAGTCGGGGTACGCCGTGCCCTCGGGCAGCAGGTACGAGGTGACGTAGATGTTCGCCTCCGCGCCGACGCCTTCGGCGGTGACCGTGTAGCTCCAGCCCTGGTGCTCGTAGGCGAGCACGTACGGGAACACCAGGTCGGGCGACTCGGTCACTCCGGTGGGCACGGTGTAGACGGGCGTCGCGGGGAGGGCCGGATCCAAGGCGACCGCGGTGGGCGACTCCACCACTGTGGGCGTCTCGGTCGCTTCGGCGCCCTGGTCGTCGGCGCCTCCGGACTGGCAGGCGCCGAGCGCGAGCAGCATCGCAGACAGAGGCGCCAGCGCCGCGAACTTCCTCATTTTCGGTCCTCGGATTCGATCGGGGGAGTGGAGACCAGAATGGAACCCATCGTAACAGCGCGAGGCCATCGGGCCCGTCCTCCGGTCCGGCGGCTGTGAGCGGCGCTCGACGGCGCCGGGCGGCCGTCAGAACGGCGGCGGCGTCCCGGCCGAGACCGCCTCGCCGAGGTTGACGCCGTGCCATTGCCGCTTCGCCTGGGCGAGGAACTCGCCGGGAGGCAGGTCCCAGGTGTGGCCCTCGGCGCGGCGCGACAGGACGTACCCGAGCCCGTGCATCCGGTAGATCCGGCCCTGCGCCGCCAGCAGCGACCGCATGAACGCCACGTCGATGGCCGACGGGAGGGGCCGGAACCCGCCGAGGTCGCGGATCGTCGCGCGGCTCGTGAGGAGGGTCCCGCCCGAGACGTGCTGGCTGCGGCGCTCGTTCAGGCCGAACCGGTGGATCGTGGTGCGCAGCGGTTCCAGGTAGACCAGCTCGGCGAGGCTGCCGACCAGTTCGGCGTCGGAGTAGCGGGCGGCCGCGAGGAGGTCCCCGACGTGGTGCGGGCTGTACCAGTCGTCGTCGTCGAACTTGGCGAGGTAGTCGCCGGCGGCGGCGGCCACGCCCTGGTTCAGCGCCTCGCCGAACACGCTCGACTGCGGCGCCTCGACCACGGTGACCGACCGGGTCGTGCGCGACACGGCCTGCTTGACCTCGGGGCGGTCCGCGGAGAACCCGTGGAGGACGAGGACGATCTCCAGGTCCGCATGGTGCTGCCGCTCGATCTGGCCGATGGCGAACGCGAGGAAGTCCGGCCGCCTGGTGCACAGCAGCGCCGAGACCGACGGCCGGAGGACGGGCAGGCCGTGCGCGGTGCGGATGCGGTCCAGCCGGGCCTGCTGCGAGTGCTCGCGCAGGGCGATCCGGCGCGTCTCGACGCTGTGGTGCTGCCGCCGGAGGGCGTCGTCGAGCCGTTCGGGGACGGCGCCGTCGATGCGGCCGAGCAGCTCGCCTCCGAGGGCGGCGGCCCAGTCGGGGCTGGGGTTGGCGCTGGTGAGCGGGACGCCTGCGGCGGCGAGGCCGGCGACGGCCCTGAGGGCGGCGATACTCCCGGGGTGGCTGCGCCAGTCCACGGCGACCGACTGGAAGGGCCGCAGCCGGGCGGTCTCCGCGTCGGTGACCCCGGTGGCGGGGATGCGGACCGGCGCGGCGTTCTCGGCCTCGGCGGTCCAGCAGACGCCGTCGTAGGCGAGCCGTGCGGGGCCCTGCGGGGCGTTGTTGTCGAAGCCGATCGGGTTGACCGTCTTCTCGTCGAACGGCGGGAGGCCCTCGGCGTCCAGTTCGGACAGCTCGGGGAGTTCGCGGGGGCCGACGGCGGCGGTCGCGAGCGCGCCCTCGCGGACGGCGATGCGTTCGCGGGAGGCCGTGTGCAGCAGCAGGTCCGATGCGGGGAACGGCGCGTCGGCCTCGGGTTCGCCCTCTTCGACGGCGGTCGCGTGCGGCCCTGAGGCCCACGCGGTCGCGTCGGGACCCGCGGCGCCGATCCGGGGAGCGACCGGCGAGACCGGGCTCGCGGGTGCGGCGATGACGGCCGCGACGAGTTCGCCGAGCGGGACGGCCCGGTCGGTCGAGCTCTCGACCCGCCACAGGCCGCCCGGTCCGCGGCGGATGTCGAGGCTGCGCAGCGAGTTCCAGGCAGGTGTGTCCGGCAGATGGACGGTCCTGGGGCGGTGCATGTCGGACAGGTCGGTGACGGCGACGAGCAGCCGCTTCGCCTCGGGGAGCCGGCCCGCCAGCGTCGCGGCGCGGCGCAGGTCCGTCGCGGTTCGGGCGATGAGCGCGGCGGATCCGGAGGCCCCCGGGGCGGGGGCCGCGTCCTCGAGGTCCACCGCGGCGGCGAGCGGCTCGCCGAGCGCGGCCGCCAGTGCCGCGTCGGAGCCGAACCCGATGGTGAACACGGTGTCCACAGCGAGCTTCCGGAGGCGTTCGATCACCATGTCAGCGCCCCAGCAGGCGCTTCAGGCGGCGCTTGACCCCGGCGGCGATCCGGCGCGGGCCGCGCCGTTCGCCGGGGCCGGCCTTCTCGGCCTCGCGGCGCCACTTGGCGGCCGACCGCTCCCAGTCCCGGGCCGACTGCTCCCACTTGGCGGCCGAGGCGCGCGCGTCGGACGCCGACTTCTTCCACTTCTCCGCGAGCTTGCGCTGCTCCTCTTCGGCGGCGCGCAGGCGCTCCAGCTCCCGCTGGATCCGGCTCGGCCGGAACCACGGCACGGCGGTCCCGTCGGCGAGGCCGAACAGCTCGTCGCCGTCGGCCCACCACAGGCCCCACACCTTGTCGACGGCCTCGTCGGAGCAGTCCTCCAGCCCGGTCTCCCACCGGGCGCGTCCGATCGCGGCGGTGCGGTCGAGGCGGACCGCTACGGGCTCGTCCTGGCCCGAGCGGCTGAAGTTGACGCGGCCGGCCTGCTGCTTGTCGGCGATGTCGAGCGCGGCCTCGATCGCGTCGTGCCGCAGGGTGACGCCCGCCGCCAGCGTGAGCCGGTAGGGGACCGGGGCGGCGGTCGGGGCGACCGCGTCGGTGAACGCGACCCGCTGATCGGCCGCGAACAGCTCCATGGCGAGCCGTGCGTCCTGGTCGGGGTCGTCCAGCGGCCGGTAGCGGCCGGCGGCCGGAGCCGGCCAGTCCCCGACCACGTTGACGGCGACGTCGGTCCGGTCCCCGGCGAGGACGGAGCCGACCGTGGCGGCGACGGCCTCGAACGACCGGCCGCGCGAGTCCACGACGACCTCGACCATCGGCACCCGCCACTGGACGCCCTGGGGCTTGCGGTGGTGGTGCAGGAGCGGGACGCGACCGGCGAAGAACGGCTGCCGGTAGCGCATACCGCGCTCCTTGGCGGCGCGCATCTGCGACTCCCCGATGTGCCACGCCTCGGCGGCCTTGTCGGCGATGTAGGCGGCGCCCTGCTGGCTGAACCGGTAGCTCAGCTCGGTGTCCTCGCCGAGCAGCAGGTCCGGCGCGACCCCGCCCGCGGCCTCGTACAGCCGCCGCGAGAAGGACACGGAGGCCCCGTTGGCGACCTTGAACGTCTGGATGTCGCCCCTGCGCAGCTCGTCGCGGTTGCGGATGACTTTCGACGTCCACTCGCGGTCGACGTCGAGCCCCTCGAAGAGGCCCCATCCCTTCCCCGTCTCGATCGCGTCGCGGACCGTCTCGGGGGACAGCTCCTCCGCCTCGATCTCCGCGAACGCGAGTTTGCCGATCACGACCGCGTAGTCGATCTGGTGGTGCCAGCGCATGTGCGCCTCGACGTGGTGGCGGGAGGCGAGGACGTCCGAGTCGAGCCGCAGGACCACCGAGCCGGTCGAGGCCTGAACGCCGGTGGCGACGGCCGCGGCGATGCCCCAGCGGCCCTCGGGGTTCCGCACGACCTTGACCCCGGCGGGCGCGGGTTCGCGGGCCGCGAGCGGGACGTCGCTGCCGTCGTCGACGACGACGACCTCGGTCAGCTCGGCGGGGTAGCTCTGCGCGGCGAGGGCCGCCAGTGCGAGGTCGAGCTTGGCCTGCGAGCCGTACGCCGGGATCACGACGGAGACGGTCTTCGTCGGCGTCCAGCGGCCGAGCGGGGCGGCGTCGAGCGCGCCCCAGTCATTCCGGCGGATCAAGTCGGCTCCTCAATGCTGTGACTCAGCCTACGCGGGTGGCTCTTCGGGAGGGTGCCGGTGAGCGGCGGGATACGCTGATGGCGGGATTCTGAGGGATCCTACTACAATGCCCTCTGACCTTGCCCGACGTGGGTTGGCCACTGGTTGCTACGATCGGCTTTCGCGACTCGTGCTCTGGCTTGCGGTTGGTCGCCGCAGTGGAGGTACAGGTCTCGTATTCGATGGTCCGAGCGCGCCGTTCCCCTCCGTGCAACCCAAGGTGAAACGACCCCATGTTCATTGATGTGCCCACCGGGCTCCGGTCCCGGTTTCTCCAGGACCACGTCGAGGTCGCGCTCAAGCGCAAGTCGGAGGCGCTCAGCGCCACGGCGATCCGGCTCGGCTCGGTCGGGATGCGGGACATCTTCGCCTCGCTCGCCTTCGAGCGGCCGACCACCTACGCCGAAGCGCTGGAGGTCATCGAGAGCGGCGACGCCAAGCGCCTGCCCGGGCAGGGGAAGGACTCGGTCGACTACCTCGCGAAACTCGCGGGGGTCCTCGTGGCGCAGCGCGTGGAGCCGGACGACCTGGAGCGCGCGTTCGCGATCTTCGCGTTCCTCGAAGGCGGATTCGGCACGGCCGCCCTCGACGAGCAGCACCAGGCCCTCTACCTGCACCTGGGAAAGCGCCTCCGCGGAGACGCCTGGGCCTTCAAGCAGCTGCGGCGCAGCCGCAACCTCAACCAGCACGTCGCCCGCGCCTTCGAGTGCGACCAGGCCAGGAACGACGCGGTCGACCCGGCGGCGGACGCCAGGTGGCTGCACCGGCTCTCCCGCCTCGTCGGCGCCGACTGCGTCCTGCACGCCGACCGCGGACCCGACCCGTTCGACCGGCTCGAATGCGAGGCCGTCGAAGTCGAAGGGGACGCCGAGGTCTCGGCGATCATTCCAGCGCTCGCCGGCGACGCCGCGCTCACCGCGCTCCGGTCGGTCCTGCGCCAGTCCCTGCGGGTTCGGCAGGTGTTCCTCGTCGCCGACCGCGACCTCGACCCGGAGGAGCTGGCGGCGGCCGAGGCCGCCGAGCAGGTCACGGTCGTGCGAGTGCCGGAGGGCACGTCCTTCGGCGAGGCCGTCAACACCGCGCTGAAGAAGACCTCCGGAGAGTTCGTCCTGCTCGTCGACCCCTCGGACTGGTGCTTCCCCGACCTCGTCCGCCATCATGTGGAGCGGTTCCGCAACGCCAAGCACACGGTCGTGGTCCGGACCGCGCGGCTGCGCGCGGACGGCGACCTCCGCTTCAAGGCGTTCGGGTGCTGGCGCCCCGACGTCTACGCGCGCACGGTCATGTTCCGCCGCAGCGTCGTCGACGAGCTCGGCTACCTCGACGAGCTCGGTCCCGAAGCCGTCGAGGAGTACATCGACCGCACCCGTCTGCCGTACGGCGGCAAGGCGGTCCTGATGTCCCGCGCCCGCCTGCTGGTGCTCTCGCGGGACGACCGCGAGGAGATCGGTTACCGCGAGGCCGAGGAGCGGATCACCGCGGATTGGTTCCCCGCCTACCGGAGCGCCTACTGGCGCTGGCACGAGGACCTGTACGCGAAGGGCGAGACGCCGTTCCTGGCGTCCCCGCTTGGCGCGCGCCCGTTCGCGCTGCCGCCGGGACTGCGCCCGGGGACCGGCCGGCGCGGGTACGACCTCGTGTACGCCAGCGACTGGCGGCCCTACGGCGGCCCGGCCAAGTCCATGCTGGAGGAGATCCGGGCCGCGCTCACGGCCGGCCTCCGGGTCGGCGTCATGAACCTCGAGGCGGTCCGCATGATGACCCCCGAGACGCGCGCGCTGTGCCATCCCGTCCAGGAACTCGTCAGCGCCGGGAGGATCGACGTCGTCCGGCCCGACGAGGACGTCGACATCGACACGCTCGTGATCCGCTACCCGCTGGTGCTCCAGTTCGATCGCACGATCCAGTTCCCGGGTACGGTGCGGCAGCTCCTGATCCACGCGAACCAGCCGCCGCACGAGGCCGACGGCAGCGACCTGCGCTACTTCACGCGCGACTGCGAGCGGAACGCCGAGCAGTGGTTCGGCGTCGCCCCGGTCTGGGTCGCACAGGGCCCGCAGGCCCACGCCTCGCTGCGCGAAGCCGTGCCGCCGGTGTCGCGCCCGCTGTCGGACGAGCACATCCCCGGCATCCTCGACGCCGCGGACTGGCGCATCCGGCGGGACGGCTTCCGCTCGGACCGCCCGGTGATCGGCCGGCACTCGCGCGACCACTACACGAAGTGGCCCGGAACGGTCAAGACGCTGCTGAAGGTCTACCCGAAGAACCCGCGGTTCGACGTGCGGACCATGGGAGGGTCACTCGCGGTGACCGAGCTGCTCGGCAAGCAGCCGCCTCTCAACTGGATCATGTACGAGTACGACGAGACCGGTGTCAGGGACTTCCTGTTCCAGCTCGACTTCTGGGTCTACTTCCCGCACGAGATCCGCGTGGAGGCCTTCGGGCGCGCGATCCTGGAGGCCATGGCCTCCGGCTGCGTGGTGATCCTCCCCGAGGTGTTCCGGTCGACGTTCGGCGACGGCGCCCAGTACTGCGCGCCCGAGGAGGTCGTGCCGCTCATCGACCGGCTGTACCGCGACGAGGACGCCTTCCGGCGCTTGAGCGCCCGCGGGCAGGACTACGTCGCCGAGCATTTCGGCTACGAGTGGTACCGGCGGCTCCTCGCCGACCGGGTCCTGGCGCCGAACCGGTTCGGGGTCGCCCCGGAGGCCGCTCCGGCCGTCCCCCAGCACCGCGGTTCCCGCGAGACGTTGAAAGGCCTGACCTCATGACGAACTTGACCAGATGGCTCACCCGCCGGCCCCAGGCCGTGGTGGCGGCGGCGGCCCTGCTCCAGGTGATCGGCTTCGCGGCCTTCCTGATCGGGTTCGAGTCGGTCGCCCTCGCCGTGGTCATGGCGACCTCCATGCTGCTGCTGGCGGTGTCGCTCGTGGTGCTGCGCAAGCTGAACGCCGTCGCATCGCGGCCGGGCGCCGCGGGCACGGGCCGCGTGATCAAGACCGCCTCGGGGAAGGTCGGCGGGAGCGTCGCCGCCGACGCCGACCGTGCCGAGTACCTGCTCCGCCGGGTCCTCGCCGCCTTCGAGCAGGAGCGCTACCAGGTGCAGCGCCGCTTCGAGGAACTGGCCGAGCGGGAACCGTCCCGGGACTTATCCTCCGACGCCGCGGCGCAGGACGAGGGTCCCGTAGTCGTGGCGGTGCTTCTCCACGGTGAACCCCGGGAACTCCTCGCTCCAGCGCTCGCCGATGATCCGCTCTTCGCGGCGGTGCGCGTCGTCGAGGACGATCACGGCGTCGGGTGCGAGGCGGTCGAAGAGCACCGGGACCGCCGGGAAGCGCGCTTCGGGGCCGATGTCCTGGGGCGGACCGTCCACGAACACGAGGTCGACGGGCTCGTGCGGCAGTCCGCTGTAGTCGTACCAGAGCGCGGTCGCGCCGCCTGCCTTCACCTCGGTCAGCGGGGCGTCGAGGACCTGCGCCCACTCCGTCAGGCCGTGGTCGGCGAGGAGCCTGCGGGTGGCCTCGGCGAACTCGGGCTGGTGTTCGAGCGCGGTGACGCGACCGGCGCCGTTGGCCTTGAGCGCGTAGGCGAGGATCACCGTGGTGGTGCCGCATCCGCATTCGACGATGTTCCGGCTGCCGTTCGCGGTGACCTCGTTGTAGAGGAAGCGCGCCAGGTCGGCGCCCGCGGCCCAGCCGTGGAGCAGCGGGAGCGACCGGTCGGGGTCGATGTCGCGGTAGAGGGCCAGCAGGTCCTCCATCTCGGCGTAGAGGGTGCGGGTCCAGGCCCTGACGACGCGGCTGGTGTGGTTCGGCAGCTTGTCGACGGCGGTGAGGATCCGGTCGACGTTTTCTGCGGACTGCGCGGACCGGGCGCGGTCTCCGCTGAGGCCCTCGATGTCGGCGGCGACCCTGTCGAGCGTCGCGCCCAGTCGCTCCACCTCGCGCGTGACGGCCGCGATCTTCCCCGCATGCGCCGCGCGGCTCTTGCGGAGGCTCTCCTCGACGGCGGTGAACTGCTGGGCCACAAGGGCTTCGAGTCGGCGCTGGTGTGCCCGCGAGCGGTGCCAGGCGGCGTACGCGCCGCCGAGAGCGGCTACGGAGAGCATCGCGTAGGCCGCCAGCGGGGCGCCGTCGACGATGAAGCCGAGCACCGCGGCCGCGGCCGCGGCGCAGGCGACGGCCGCCGGGATTCTACGGAAGGGGTTGATCATCGCTGCCTCGGTCGACGGGAAGGTTCGCACTGACTGTACTGAAAGGCGTCTCATGCGGTCCCCGGGGGTTACGGATCGTTCGCGACTGCACAACGGTTCGGCGTCGGTTCGGAAGGGGATTCCAAGCGGCGCTGCGCATTCCGAAGGGGACGGCGAAGGGCCGGGACCGCATCGCGGTCCCGGCCCTCCGGCACTCCCGTTCCGGGGAGTCCTGGGACTAGACCAGGCCCTTCTTCTCCAGGGCCGAGCAGACCGTGTCGACGATCTTGCCGGTGACGAGGTAGGGGTCCATGTTGGCGTTGGGGCGGCGGTCCTCGAGGTAGCCCTTCTTGTCCTTCTCGACCTGCCAGGGGATGCGGATCGAGGCGCCGCGGTTGGAGACGCCGTAGGAGAACTGGGTGTAGTGGGCGGTCTCGTGGGCGCCGGTGAGGCGGTCGGCGATGCCGTCGCCGTAGACGGCGATGTGCTCGGCGGCCTTCTCGCCCAGGGCCTCGCACGCGGCGATGATGGGCTCGTAGTCCTCGCGCATCGCCTTGGTGGAGAAGTTGGTGTGGCAGCCGGCGCCGTTCCAGTCGCCCTTGGCGGGCTTGGGGTCGATCGTCGCGGAGACGTTCCACTCCTCGGCGGTGCGGTAGAGCAGCCAGCGGGCGAGCCACAGCGAGTCGGAGACCTCGAGGGCGGACGCGGGGCCGACCTGGAACTCCCACTGGCCGGGCATGACCTCGGCGTTGATGCCGGAGATGGGGAGGCCGGCGGCGAGGCAGTTGTCGAGGTGCTTCTCGACGATCTCGCGGCCGAAGATCTCGTCGGAGCCGACGCCGCAGTAGTAGCCGCCCTGGGGGGCCGGGTAGCCGCCCTCGGGGAAGCCGAGCGGGCGCTCGCCCACCATGAAGGTGTACTCCTGCTCGATGCCGAACCACGACTCCTGGCCGGCGTACTGCTCGGCGATCGCGGCGGTGGCGGCGCGGGTGTTGGAGGGGTGCGGGGTGAAGTCGATGTCGAGGACCTCGCACAGGACCAGGATGTGCTCGCCGCCGCGGATGGGGTCCGGCACGACCTTCACCGGGCGCAGCACGCAGTCCGAGGTGTGGCCCTCGGCCTGGTTGGTGCTGGAGCCGTCGAAGCCCCAGATCGGCGGCTCTTCGCCGGCGCCGAGGATCTTGGTCTTGGAACGCAGCTTGGCCGTCGGCTCGGTGCCGTCGATCCAGATGTACTCGGCTTTGATGGCCATCAGGTAGGAGCCCTTCCTCAATACGCGGTCCAGCTCGGGGCTCGGACCGGGCCGGGCCTGGGGCTGTGCTGCCACGCTCCCAAACAGCAATTTCCCGCTCGTTGATCACTTGTAAACAGTGTGTTAACCGGTGCTGTGCGTGAGCACTGAGAGGCTGTGAGTCCTTCTCGCCCTATTTCAGGGATAAAATCTGATTCACCCCGTATCCCCGGTAAGTCCGTTCTCGTTCTTACAGGTGCGAGCGGCCAGACCGCTCGCGCTCAGGTTCAGGACGACGGGGGAGACGATGGGACGCATCGCCGCAGGCAGCGGGAATGCTCGCCGCCTCAGCGTGCTCCGGTTCCTCCTCGGCGCCTCGCTCACAGCATTCGGCTCGCTTCTCTTGGGGGCCTTCGCAATGGCGACTTCCGCTTGGGCATCAGACGATCAACTGGCATCGCAGGGCCTTGCCGCGATGACCGACCCCCTCTCCGCAGAGGTGTCCGACATGTCGCGCCTGGCCGCGCGACTGGTCCCGCAGAACCAGCAGGGACATCGGACGCCGGCGGTGCAGGGGGAGGTCTCGGGGCTGGTGTCGGGCCTGTCGGAGCCGGTGGGATCGCTGATGGACGAGACGGACGCAGCCGTGCACTCCGTGCTGCCGAGCGGCGCCGATCCCGGCTTGCTCGACCTGGACGACAAGTCCGTCGGAGACGGCACCGCCGAAGTAGTGGCACCACTGGTGGGAACCCTCGTGCAGGGAACGGCGTCCATCGCGGACCGCCCCGCCCCCGTGGTGTCCGGTGTCTATGAGACTGTCGCGCCCCCGACCGATCAGGTCGGCGACCTGGCGCGACTGGTGACCGATGGCCTGCGTCTCGGCGACGCGACGACGCCCGGGAGCGTCCTCGCCGCTGCCGCAGGACAGCCGAGCTTCACCACACTTGCGGCGAATTCCGACTCCAGCGAGGTGGCGGCGGTGCTCCGAGGAGCACCCAGCGGCCGGCCGGCCGCCGCCTTCGAGTGCTCCGCAGCCGATCACGGCGTGCGGGGGACGGACCAGTCCGAGGTCGACGAGGTGCGCGGCGTGCCGCGCACCGCCGCGAAGCCGTGGCGGGACCACGGCCCCGCGCTTCCGGGCCTGAAGATCATCCCCGGTGGAGCCGCTGGCTCGACCGCCGGTATCACCGTCGACAGCGGTCACAACGCTGTCTGCGTCTCCCCGTCCGCCGCGGGGGAAGAGGTGTCACTCTCCCGCACGGTGATCGGGGAATTGGGGCGGCCGCTGGACCGCGCCGCCGAGCTGTCCGTCGCCCCAGACTAGGGCCGCCGCGCGTCGACGCGCGGGGAACGAAGTCCGCCTTCGCATCTCCACCGGTCAGTGCCCCGGGGTTCACCTCCGCGGCGCCTCCGGCGCGCCGACGCGCGGCAGGCCGTCACCGCCGCCTCCGCAGAGGCAGTGGACATCAGAAAGCCGCCCGAACCGTCGGGCGCACAACCCAGAAGGAAACCGCAACTCATGCGCAAGGCTCTCGTCGTCACCGCCGCTGCTGCCGGAGCGGTCGCCGCTCTCGGCTCCGCCGGCTCCGCCATGGCCCAGAACTCCGGCGTCTGGGCGGGCCCCGTCAGCCTCGTCAACATCGACGCCTCCTCGGCCGCCCACTGGCAGATCTGCGGCCAGAACGTGCTCGCGCAGTCGTTCGGCCAGGTCTGCGACAACCGCGACCACATCGGCCCCGGCCCGCAGTCCGGCATCCAGGCGGGCGACGTGTCGCTGGCCAACCTGGACGCCTCCTCGGCCGCCCACTGGCAGATCTGCGGCCAGAACGTCGGCGTCTCGCCGTCGCTCGACCAGCAGTGCCTGAACTACGACCACCTGAACGAGTAGCACTTCCCAGGGTGGTCCGTCCTCACCGGACGGACCACTCCGCGGAAACACCAAGAAATCCGACAGAGAACGGGGAACAAACAATGCGCAAGGCTCTCGCCGTCACCGCCGCTGCCGCCGGAGCGGTCGCCGCTCTCGGCTCCGCCGGAACCGCCATGGCCCAGAACTCGGGCGTCTGGGCGGGCCCGGTCAGCCTGGTGAACATCGACGCCTCGAGCGCGGCTCACTGGCAGATCTGCGGTCAGAACGTGCTGACCCAGTCGTTCGGCCAGAACTGCGACAACCGCGACCACATCGGCATGGGCCCGCAGTCGGGTGTGCAGGCGGGCGACGTGTCGCTCGGCAACCTGGACATCTCGGACGCCGCCCACTGGCAGATCTGCGGCCAGAACGTCGGCGTCGCGCCGTCGCTCGACCAGGACTGCAAGAACTACGACCACCTGACCCACGCGGCCGAGTAATTCGACCGGGGGCGGGCCCTCAGCCTGAGGGCCCGCCCCGTCACTTACGAAAGGAACTCATCACATGCGCAAGGTTCTCGCCGTCACCGCCGCCGCTGCCGGCGCCGTCGCCGCCCTCGGTGCGGCTTCGCCCGTCATGGCCGCGGCCTCCGGCGTCAACGCCGGCCCGGTCAGCCTGGTGAACATCGACGCCTCGAGCGCGGCTCACTGGCAGATCTGCGGTCAGAACATCCTGACGCAGTCGTACGACCAGAACTGCGACAACCGCGACCACTTCGGCGACGACCAGGGCTCCGGCGTGAACGCGGGCGACGTCTCGCTCGCCAACGTCGACGCCTCGTCGGCCGCGCACTGGCAGATCTGCGGCCAGAACGTGCTCGCGCAGTCGTTCGACCAGGTCTGCGACAACCGCGACCACTTCGGCGACAACGCCGGCTCGGGCATCGACTCCAGCGAGGTGTCCGCCGCCAACCTCGACGCGTCCTCCGCGGCCCACTGGCAGATCTGCGGCCAGAACGTGCTCGTCGCGCCGTCGTGGAACCAGCAGTGCCTCAACGCCGACCACGTCTCGGACGACGGCGACGGCCCCGACAAGGGCCACGACCAGGGCGACTACTAGACCAGTCGTTTCCCCCGGTTTGGTCGAGAAAAGGTAGAGGAACATGCGTAACACCACCATGGTGGCGGTCTCGGCCGCCGCAGCCGCCGCGGCGGCGGCGTTCTCGGGCGGGGCGGCCCAGGCCTCCACTCCCGACTGGCTGACGCTGGCCACCGTGGAGTCCGAGCACGACTCGGTACTTCCCGGTGTGTGCGAAGCCGATCAGGCCGGTGCGATCACGGACATGGCCTGCGGCACGGTGCTCGGCTCGCCGGCGGCGGACGAGATGGCGCACGGCGAGGAGCTCCCGGAGACCCCCGCGGGCTACGGAGGCGCCTCACTCGCCAACGTCGACCTGCGGAACTTCGCGAAGTGGAAGGTCTGCGGGGTCGCGGTCGGCGCCGAGACCCAGGGGACCGTGTGCGACAACTCGATCCAGGGTCCGGCCGAACCGGTGTCTCCCGGGAGCGGGGTGTCGCTCGTCAACGCCGACACCACGGGCGCCTTCCAGTGGTCGGTCTGCGGCTTCTCCGTCGGCCAGGCGAACGTCACGTCCGCCTGCTGAGCCGGACCGTCCTTCATACCCAAGCGGCCGGAGTCGTCTCGGACTCCGGCCGCTCCCCTGTGTCCTAGGGGCGCTTCAGCGCTCGAGGGTCCACCGGTCCCCGGAGTCCAGCGCGACCTTGCGTCCCAGCACCCGCACCGCGGTGTCCACCGCGGACACGAGCTCCAGGGCGGTCACGGCCCCGTCCCTCCAGGCCAGGCGTTCGACCGTGACCCCGCCGCGGGCCCGCAGGCCCCGCACCTCCCCTTCGGGCCAGGCGCTCGGCAGCGCCGGGAGCAGCTCGATCACCGGATCGCCGTCGACGGCGCGGTGCGACTGCACGAGCATCTCGGCGATCGCCGCGGCCGTCCCGAGGTTCCCGTCGATCTGGAACGGCGGGTGCGCGCACAGCAGCGAGGAGTAGACGCCGCCGTCGGCGTACTCGGCGCCCGCGCCGCGGAACCCGACCGGGGTGAGGAACTCGCCGAGCAGCCGGTGCGCCCGCTCGCCGTCGCCCAGCCGCGCCCACAGCGCGGTCTTCCACGCGAGCGACCAGCCGGTCCCGGCGTCGCCGCGCGCCTCGAGGCTCCTGCGGGCCGCGTCGAGGAGCTCGGGGGAGTCGGCGAACGAGTCGCCGGGGAACACCCCGTACAGGTGCGAGACGTGCCGGTGGTGCGGCTCGGCCTCCTCGCGCTCGGCGGCCCATTCGAGGACGCGGCCGTCGGCGCCGATCTTCGGCCCCGCCAGGCGCGGCAGCGCCTCCTCGATGTGCTTGAGGAGCTGGAGGTCCTCGCCGTGGAGGGTCTCGGCGACGACGTCGGCGGCGTCGACGACGAACGCGAACAGCTCGCGCACGAGGGTCGCGTCCATGCCCGTGGACTCGTCGATCGCCGAGTTCCCCTCCGGCGTGGTGAACTCGTTCTCGGGGCTCGACGCCGGGTTGGTGACGAGCGTGCCGTCCGAGCCCTCCGAGAGGCGGTCGAACGCGAAGCGGGCGGCGCCGAGGACCACCGGGAACCGGTCGGCGAGGAACTCCTCGTCGCGGCCGAACCGCCAGTGCTCGGCGAGGTGCATGGCGAGCCACAGCCCGCCCATGGGCCAGGCCTGCCAGCAGGCGCGGCCGTCGACCGGGGTCGTCAGGCGCCAGTAGTCGGTGTTGTGGTGGCAGCACCAGCCGCCCGCGTCGTACATGCGCCGCGCGGTCTCCCCGCCGGTGGCCGCGAGTTCGTCGACGAGGTCGAACAGCGGCTCGTGGAACTCGGGGAGGCCGCAGGTCTCGGCGGGCCAGTAGTTCATCTCGACGTTGATGTTGGTGGTGTAGTCGCAGTTCCACGGGGGCGTGACCTGGTCGTTCCAGATGCCCTGGAGGTTCGCGGCCTGCGTGCCGGGCCGCGAGGACGCGGCCAGGAGGTAGCGGCCGAACTGGAACGCGAGCACCGCGAGGTGCTCGTCCGACTCGCCGGAGGCGCGGCGGCGCAGCCGCTCATCGGTCCGCGCCTGCGCAAGGGGCCCTTGCGGTCCGAGGTCGAGTTCGACGCGGTCCATGACGGCCTGGTGGGCGGCGCCGTGGTCGGAGAGCAGCGGCCCCCAGCCGATCGCGGCCGCGCGCCGGGCCTCGTCGCGGGCCCGGTCGAGCGCCGCGGCCTCGTCGAAGTCGGAGCGGATCGCGACGTAGGCCTCGACGCTGGTGCACCCGCGGAAGCGGTGCCCGCCCTCGGTCGCGACCAGCTTGCCGTCGCAGCGCAGCTGGGCGTTCAGGCCGAGCCGGCGCACGCCCGCTGCGGACGAGTAGTCGGGCCTGCCGCCGGCGACGCTCACGGGCGCTCGCCCGGTGACGCTCAGCTCGTCGCGGCCGGCCGCGATGGTCCCGCCCTCGTGCGGCCATGCGAAGTCGAGTTCGAGGTCGAACGGCTCGTCGGCCCTCCAGCGGATCGCGACCACCTCGTGGGCGACCGAGACGAAGGCCCGCTGGCGGACCCGGCCGCGGTAGGCGGTCGCGATGCCGCCGCGCAGGTCCAGCTCGCGGTGCTCGGTCCCGTCGTGGCCCGGGTGGACCGCGGTGAACGCGCCCGCGGGCTGGTAGGCCTGGACGCTCGGGCCCTGGAGGGTGGTGAGGAGGCGGTCGGCGGCGACGTGCTCGCCGCGGCGCACCAGCTCGGCGGCCTCGGCGGCGACGCCCTCGACGCTGTCGGGGACGCCCTTGTTGCCGTCGCCCGACCAGAAGCCGTCCTCGTTCAGGTCGATGCGGTTCCCCCACAGCATCGCCCCGATCCGGCCGTTCCCCAAGGGAAGTCCGTCATGCCAGGCTTCCGCGGGTTTGTCATAGCTCAGCTGCAATGCTCGCGACATGCCGATATCCTATAGGATCTGTGCCACCGCGTTTCCGGGCCCGCCCCTGCTGAACAACAGGTGAACGCGGCGCAACCCCAGTTCAAAGCCGAGCGTGAATCAAATGCCCACCTCCGCATCCGGCAGGGTCACTCCTCCGGTCGAGCCGTTCGGAGCCCCGCCATGCACCGCAAGCGATCCCTCACCACCGGCTTCGCGGCCGCCGCCGGCCTCGGCGCGGCCCTCGCCCTGTCGACCCCCGCGCAGGCCGCCGAGGTCATCATCCTCATCGACCGCGACCAGATCCCCACCACGGCCGAGGAGTTCCCGACCCACTCCTGCGACGGCCTCCCCGAACTCGGGGACGACCACGACGTCTGGATCTTCGAACTCCCCGCCGAGGCCGGCGCCGAAGGGAACTTCGTCGACATCACCGCCACCTACGCCGACGCGACCGGCAGCGAGCGGACCCGCACCATGGGCGTCCACGGCGACCTCCTCGGCGAGCACACCGCCTACGTCACCGCCCCCACGGGCTGGACCCTCCTCGACGCCGACGCCCTGGTCAACGACCCCGACGAGGGTGCGACCTTCGAACTCGTCCGCACCTGCCTCGGCGCGCCCACCGAGGAGCCCACCGGTGAGGAGCCGACCTCGGAGGAGCCGACCTCCGAGGCGCCCACCTCGACCGGCGAGGAGACCTCGCCCGGCGCCGAGTCCCCGACCGGCCCGATCCTGCCGGTCACCGGCGTCCCGCTGGGGGTCTCGTTCGTGACGGCCGCGGCCCTCGCCGCCGCCGGCGCCGCACTCCTCCTGATGCTGCGCCGCCGCGAGTCCCAGGAGTCCTAGACCGAACCTCCCGACTCGGCGTCCCCGGGGCCTCGGCCCCGGGGACGCCGTCGTTTTTCGACGATTTCGGGGTGGATTGGCAGGTCAGCCGTTCGGATGAATCCTGGATCCACCCGTTCGGAACGCAACTGCGGTGCACCCGCCTGCGTGGTCATCTCGTCCGCGCCTGGCCCAGGCGCGGTCGGGCACCGGCACGTGTCCGACACCTCCGACCACCCATCACGGAGTGCAGTCCCTTGAAATTCACACGCCGCCAGAAGATCGCCGGCGCCATGATGGCGTCCGGCCTCGCCGGAGCCGTCGCGCTCGCCTTCGCCGTGCCCGCGCTCGCGGGGAACCACGACACCATCGACATCAACCCCGGCAACGTGCCGACGACCGCTGAGGGATTCGAAGACCGCAGCTGCGACCAGATCCCCGGGAGCACCGAGGACTGGCTCGACGGCTGGGTCTTCGTGCTGCCCAGCTCGGTCGGCGCCGACGGGAACTTCCGCTACATCGAAGCCGTCTTCGAGGACGAGGACGGCAACGTCGTCCGCTACAACACCGAGGACGACGGCGGGATCGTCTCCGGCTCGGGGAACAACAAGGCGTACATCGTGACGCCGGCCGGGCTCACGCTCATCGACGCCCAGGCCGAGATCAAGCGCGAGGACGACAGGGAGCGGAACGGCAACGGCAACGGCAACGGTGGAGGGAACGGCGGCGGCAACGGCGGCCACGACCGCGACTACTTCAACCTGACCCACACCTGCCCCGCGACCGAGGAGCCCCCGGGGGAGGAGACCCCGAGCGAGGAGCCCACCACCGAGGCGGAGACGACTTCGGAGGAGGAGACGACCTCCGAGGAGGAGACCACCTCTGAGGAGGAGACGACCTCGGAAGAGGAGACCACGTCCGAGGAGGAGACCACCTCGGAGGAGGAGACGACCTCCGAGGAAGAAACGACCTCCGAAGAGGAGACCACCTCGGAGGAAGAGACCACGTCCGAGGAGGAGACCACCTCGGAGGAGGAGACGACCTCCGAGGAAGAAACGACCTCCGAAGAGGAGACCACCTCGGAAGAGGAGACCACGTCCGAAGAGGAGACGACCTCCGAGGAAGAGACCACCTCTGAGGAGGAGACCACCTCGGAAGAGGCTTCGAGCCCGGCCGGGTCCGCCTCGGAGACGGCCGCGACCAGCTCCGCGCCCGCCGCGGTGTCGACCTCGCCGGCCGGGTCGGCGCTGCCGACGACCGGTTCGTCGCTCACGTACTACCTGGTCGGGGCCGGGGTCGCACTGCTCGCCGGCATCGTGATCCTCGTGGTGCTGCGCCGCAGGAGCGAGCTCGAGCAGGAGTAGGGGTGCGGGCGCGGCTGTGACCAAGGCCGCGTCCGTTATAGAACCGTTATGCAACCGCACAAGACGCCGCCGCGTTTAGCAGTTGTCTCAGGGCAGGGAGCCCGGCGCGTCCGCGCCGGGGACGAGACCTCCGACTACCGCCCGCTGCTTGACGGTGCGGTCCTTGTCGAGCCCCCGGAATCCTGCCACCGGGGGCTCGACCCTAAGTCGACGCCCCGGAGCCGTCCCCCCCTTGGCTCCGGGGCGTCGCCTCTTCCCCGGTTGTGAAGAGTGTGTAAAACTCACAACTTCGCGCCCTGCTCGCTTCTCTTTCCGTGGCGGACCCGGTACATTACCGGCAGGTTCAGTACCTGCCCCATTACCCTGTTTCCCGAGGTGCCTGCTGCCCGGCATCCACCACGCCCGCACAGGAGTGCCCGCCACATGGCCACCGACGCCACAGAAGAGAAGAAGGACGCGCCCGAGCCCGAGCTGGGCCGCGTCGACAAGTACTTCGGCATGACCGAGAACAAGACCAACTGGAAGCGCGAGGTCCTCGCCGGGACCACGACCTTCCTCGCGATGGCCTACATCCTCGCGGTCAACCCCGGCATCCTCAGCTTCGGCCTGTCCGCGGCCGGGGTCGACGCGCCGAACCCGGGCGCGGTGTTCACCGCGACCGCGCTCGCCTCCGCGCTCGGCTGCCTCGTCATGGGCCTCTGGGCCCGCTACCCCATCGCCACCGCCCCCGGCATGGGCCTGAACGCGTTCTTCGCGTTCACCGTGGTCCTGACCCTCGGCATCCCGTGGCAGACCGCGCTCACCGGCACCCTGGTCTCGGGCGTGCTGTTCTTCATCCTCGCCGTCACCGGCGCGCGGGAGTCGATCATCAACGCGATCCCGGCCCAGCTCAAGCTGGCGGTCGGGGCGGGCATCGGCCTGTTCATCGCGTTCATCGGCCTCAAGGGCGGCGGCATCGTCGTCGGCTCCGAGGCCACGCTCGTGACGATCGGCGACTTCACCTCCGGCACGGTCCTGCTGACCGTCTTCGGCCTGGTCGCGACCGCCGTGTTCATGGTCCTGGGCTGGAAGGGCGGCGTGTTCTACGGGATGCTCGCCACGCTGGTCCTGGGCGTCCTCACCGGCGTCATCGACTTCGAGCTCGCCGAGGGCTTCACGCCGAACCTCGACTCGTTCGGCGCGGCCTTCACCGGCTTCGAGGACGCGTTCACCGTCCACATGATCGCGGTCATCCTGACGATGCTGTTCGTGGACTTCTTCGACACCGCGGGCACGCTGTTCGCCGTCGCCGGCCAGGCCGGGCTCGTCAAGGACGGCAAGCTGCCCCGCGCGGGCCGCGCCCTCGCCACCGACTCGATCGCGACCTCCGCGGGCGCGGTGCTCGGCACCTCGACCACGACCGCGTACATCGAGTCGACCGCGGGCGTCTCGGTCGGCGGCCGCACCGGCCTGACGGCGGTGACGACGGGCTTCTGGTTCATCGTCTCGCTCGTGGCGTTCCCGGTGTTCGGCCTGGTCGCCAACAACCCGGCGGTCACCGCGCCCGCGCTCATCGTCGTGGGCGTGCTCATGGCGAAGGCGCTCGGCGAGATCGAGTGGGAGAAGCTCGAGTACGCGATCCCGGCGTTCCTCATCGTCGCCGCGATGCCGCTGACCTACTCGATCTCCAACGGCATCGCCCTGGGCCTGGTGTTCTTCCCGATCATGATGGCCGCCAAGGGCCGCTGGAAGGAAGTCCACCCGATCGCCTGGGTGCTCATGCTCGCCTCGATCGGCTACTTCCTGTTCCTGACGGAGTAGCACCGCACGTCGAAGGGCCCGGGAGGTGATCCTCCCGGGCCCTTTCCTCTTCTTGCGGCTACGCGGCGCGGCGGAGCGCCTCGCTGATCTTCATGCGCGAGCCCGTGTACAGGACGCTGCGCTTGTACAGTTGCGAGCCGAGCGCGAGCGCCCCGGCGGCGGCGAGCGCCAGGAGCAGGGCGGAGAGGCCGATCTGCCAGGCCGGGACCTCGGTGATCGCCATGCGGGTGGGCATCGCGATGCCGGAGAACGGCGGCACGATCGACAGGACCTCCGCGAACGTGCTCGTCGGCGCGTTGAGCAGGAAGATCGCGCCGAGGTAGGAGAGCGTCAGCGACATGATGAGCGGGGTCAGGACCGACCCGGACTCCTCCTGGCGCGACACCAGCGAGCCGACGCCGCCGGCGAGGGTGCCGAACAGCGCGAACGCGATGAGCCACCAGCCGATCGAGGAGACCGCCGCGCCGGCGGTGCCCGGCGGCAGGTCGGAGAGCATCCCGGTGGCGGCCGAGACGCCGAGGCCGACGGCGACCATGGCGACGAGGTTGACCAGGGAGATCACGCCGAGGCCGATGACCTTGCCGCCCAAGAGCTGCCAGGGCTTGAGGCTGGTCAGCAGGATCTCGACGATCCGGCTGGACTTCTCCTCGACGACGCCCATGGCGATGTACTGGACCGGGGTCATGAGCATCATGAACATGATGATGGAGATGATGAGGCCGGTGAAGTAGTCGAGCGTGCTGCTGACGCCGCCCTCGGACTCCAGGGTCACGAACTCCAGCGGCTGCACGGTGAGCGCCTCGCCGATCTGCTGGTCGCTGAGCCCGGCGTTCGACAGGTTCGTCTGGACGCTCGCGGTCTGCCAGGCGGCGTCGATCTTGGTCTCGTCCTCGTTGCCGATGCCGTCGAGGCTGTAGAGCGAGCCGTCGGCGACGGCCGCCTCGACGGTCTCGTCCTCGACGGCCCGCTCGGCCTCGTCGGCGGTGTCGAAGAGGGTGATGTCGAAGCCGCCCATGGCGTCGAGCTGCGCCTGCATCGCGGGCGCGGTGTCGCCGGAGAGGCCGATCTTGGTGTCGCTGTCGTCCCCGCCGATGAGGCTGGGGAGCGCGGCGAGGACGCCGACGATGACGACGGTGACGACGAGGCTGATGACGTTGGACTTCGAGAGGCCGCGGACGCGGATCTCGCGTCCGGCGACGAGCATGAGCCCGCGCATCTTCGAGGGTTCGTTCTGCGTCATCGGGTCACGGCCTCTCGGAAGATCTCGGCGATGGTCGGCTGGTCGTAGGCGAAGCGGGTGACGCGGCCGGCGGCCGCGGCGATGCGCAGCGCCTCCTGGTCGTCGCCGTCCTCGATGAGGTAGTCGTCGCCGTCGCGGGTGACGGTCCCGGAGAACCGCGCGGTGAGGTCCTCGTCGGTCTCGACGCTGATGCGGAGCTGCTTGACCTCCTTGGCCTTCAGTTCCTCCACCGAGCCGGAGGCGATGATGCGGCCGTTGCCGATGATGACGACGGAGTCGCAGAGCCGCTCGATGAGGTCGAGCTGGTGGCTGGAGAAGATGACGGGCGCGCCGGCGGCGGCGCGGTCGCGGAGCGCGGTGCCCATGACGTCGACCGCGATCGGGTCGAGGCCCGAGAACGGCTCGTCGAGGATGAGCACCTCGGGGTCGTGGACGAGGGAGACCGCGAGCTGGACGCGCTGCTGGTTGCCCAGCGAGAGGTCCTGGACGAAGTCGCCGATGCGCTCGGTGAGGCTGAGCTGCTCCAGGAGCTCGGCGGCGGACCGCTTCGCCTCGGCCTTCGTCATGCCGTGCAGCTCGCCGAAGTAGGCGACCTGCTCACCGGTCTTCATCTTGGGGTAGAGGCCGCGCTCGGAGGGCATGTACCCGAAGCGGCGGCGCTGCTCGACGCCGAGCGGCGCACCGTCGTAGACGATCTGGCCGGAGTCCGCGGCGAGCACGCCCATGGCGATGCGCATGGTGGTGGTCTTCCCGGCGCCGTTCGCGCCGACGAACCCGACGACTTCGCCCGCCTCGGCCGAGAGCGACACCCCGTCGAGGGCAACGGTGTCGCCGAACCGCTTGTGCAGGTCCTTGATTTCCAACATGACTTCACCCTAGATGCGGGGCCGGGCCGGTTCCTCATGCTTGAGGCTGATTCCGGCCCGGCCCGCTTCATTCGCGAGAAGTAATCACGCGGGCACGGCGTCCTTCGGCCGCCGGAACGACCGGAGCGCGAACACCCCGACCAGCAGCGCCGTCAGCGCCAGCAGCAGCAGCGCGACCGAGTAGTCGCCCCTGGCCTGGTACACCGCGCCCATGACCAGCGGCGGGAAGTACCCGCCGAGGCCGCCCGCGGCCCCCACGATCCCGGTCACGCCGCCGACCCGCGCCGGCTCGACCTTCTCGGCGACGAGCGCGAACACGCCGCCGGTGCCCAGGCCCAGGAACAGCGCCATGAGGACGAAGCAGGTGCCCGCCGGGACCTCCAGCGGCGGCTCGAACGACAGCAGCACCGCCATGATCGCGGCCCCGAAGAACGAGGTCAGGCAGATCTTCAGCGGCCCCACCCGGTCCGAGAGGATGCCGCCGGCGGGGCGGGCGACGACCGCGGCGAGGCTGAACCCGGCGGTGCGCAGGCCCGCCTCGGTCTGCGCGAGGTCGTACGCGGTCACCAGCATCGTCGGCAGGTACGTCGAGAACGCGACGAAGCCGCCGAACGCGACCGCGTACAGCAGCGACATCTGCCACGTGACCTTGAGTCTCATGACCCCCTTGAGGCGCGGCAGGGCCGGCTCCGTGGTCGGCGCCCACTGCGGGGCGTTCCGCGCGAACGTCCAGCACACGAACCCCATGACCGCGAGCGCGGCGCACATGAGCAGGTGCGTCGGGAGCAGCCCCATCCCGTCGACCAGGCGCGGGGTCAGGAACGCCGACAGGGCCGTGCCGCCCATGCCGGCGCCGAAGACCCCGGTGGCGAACCCGCGCCGCGCGGGCGGGTACCAGGCGTTCACGAACGGGATGCCGACCGCGAACGAGGTGCCGGCCAGGCCCAGCAGGAACCCGGAGGCGAGCAGCGCCGGGTACGAGCCGCCCGAGAGCCCGACCAGGAGCACCGGGACGATCGACACGAAGCACGCGGCGGTGAGCATGGCCCGGCCGCCGAAGCGGTCGGTGAGGATGCCCGCCGGGATGCGGCCGATCGCGCCGACCAGGACCGGGAACGCCACCAGGACCGAGGTCTGGGTCGGGTTCAGGGACAGGTCGTCGGCGTACGTCTTCGACAGCGGCCCGATCAGGTTCCACGCCCAGAACGTGAGCGCGAACGCGGCGGTGGCGAGCGCCAGGTTCCTTCCGGCTCCGCGCCGGACGGCGTCGGCAGTGCCCATGGGCGGCCTCCTCGCTGGTGCGTCACTGCCGCGGTCCTCACTGGACCGGCGGCCCGGGCCCGGGCGAAGGGCCCGCGGACAGTATGCCGATTAGTCCCCTTTGCGGGGGCCGAAGACCCTAATCTGGGCAGCGACTCCCGCTTCGACGGGGGACGCCGTGCGACCGAGGGGGAGACCAGCGTGGCCCGTTCCGACCAGCCCGCGTCCGCCCTGCTGCTGCGCACCGGCGTGCACCTGACCCGCTCCGAGGCCACCGGCGACCTGCGCGCCGTCTTCAAGGAGGGCGGGCGCGAAGGGGACGTGTTCTACCGCGACCGCTGGTCCCACGACAAGGTCGTGCGCTCCACCCACGGCGTCAACTGCACCGGCTCCTGCTCGTGGAACGTGTACGTCAAGGACGGCATCATCACCTGGGAGACCCAGGCGACCGACTACCCGTCCGTGGGCCCCGACCGGCCCGAGTACGAGCCGCGCGGCTGCCCGCGCGGCGCCGCCTTCTCCTGGTACACGTACTCGCCCACCAGGGTCCGGTACCCGTACGGGCGCGGCGTCCTGATCGAGATGTTCCGCGAGGCGAAGGCCCGCCTCGGCGACCCCGTCGCCGCGTGGGCCGAGATCACCACCGACCCGGCCAAGCGCGAGCGCTACCAGTCGGCGCGCGGCAAGGGCGGGCTCGTGCGCATCACCTGGGACGAGGCCGTCGAGATCGCCGCCGCCGCGCACGTCCACACCATCGGCGCCTACGGGCCCGACCGCATCGCCGGGTTCTCGCCGATCCCCGCGATGTCGCAGGTCTCGCACGGCGTCGGCGCCCGGTTCGTGAACCTCCTCGGCGGCTCCATGCTCTCGTTCTACGACTGGTACGCCGACCTGCCCGTCGCCTCCCCGCAGGTGTTCGGCGACCAGACCGACGTGCCCGAGTCCGGCGACTGGTGGGACGCCGCCTACCTCGTCCTGTGGGGCTCGAACGTGCCGGTCACCCGCACGCCCGACGCGCACTGGATGGCCGAGGCCCGCTACCGGGGCCAGAAGGTCGTCACCGTCGCCCCCGACTACAACGACGCCGCGAAGTTCGCCGACGAGTGGCTCGCCCCCCACCCGGGCACCGACGGCGCGATGGCCATGGCGATGGGCCACGTGATCCTCAAGGAGCACTTCGTCGAGCAGCGCACCGAGGCGTTCGACGCGTACGTGCGCAAGTACACCGACCTGCCGTTCCTCGTCGAGCTGGAGGAGCGCGACGGCCGATGCGTCCCCGGCAAGTTCCTGCGCCGCACCGCCCTCCCCGGCGACGAGCCGCACGCCGAGTGGAAGCCCGTCCTCCTCGACGAGGCCACAGGAGAACCGGTGTCGCCCAACGGGACCCTCGGCACCCGCTGGAACGACGCCGACCTCGGAAAGTGGAACCTCGACCTCCAGGGCGTGCGGCCGCGGCTGTCGCTCTACGAGACCGGCGGCGAGACCGCCGCGATCAGCCTGCCGCGCTTCGACACCGCCGGTCCCGGCGACGGCGGCGCGGTCGAGCGCGGCGTCCCGGTCCGCCGGGTCGCGGGCCGCCTCGTCACCACCGTGTTCGACCTGCTCCTCGCCCAGTACGGGGTGCAGCGGCCGGGCCTGCCGGGGCGCTGGCCCGCCGGGTACGAGGACGCGGCCGAGCCGTGCACGCCCGCGTGGGCGGAGTCGCTCACCTCCGTCAAGGCCGACCGGATCGCCCGCATCGCCCGCGAGTTCGCCGCCACCGCGAGGGACTCCGGCGGCCGCGCGATGATCGTCCTCGGCGCCGGCACCAACCAGTGGTTCCACGGCGACACCATGTACCGGTCGTTCCTGACCCTCCTGCTGCTCACGGGCTGCCAGGGGAGGAACGGCGGCGGCTGGGCCCACTACGTCGGGCAGGAGAAGTGCCGCACCCAGACCGGCTGGGCCGCATACGCCTCCGCCATGGACTGGACGCGGCCCGCGCGCTTCATGGCCGCGACCCCGTACTGGTACCTGCACACCGACCAGTGGCGCTACGACACGTACGACGCCGACGCGCTGCGCTCGGCCACCGGTCCGAACCGCCTGGCGGGCAGGCACACCGCCGACCTCGTCGCCGCCTCCGCGCGCATGGGCTGGATGCCCTCGTACCCGACGTTCGACCGCAACCCGCTCCTCCTCGCGCAGGAGGCCCGGGAGTCCGGGCTCGAACCGGGCCCGTACATCGCCCGCGAACTCGCGAACGGCGACCTCCGCTTCGCCTGCGAGGACCCCGACGCCCCCGAGAACTGGCCGCGCGTCCTCACCGTGTGGCGCGCCAACCTGTTCGGGTCCTCCGCGAAGGGCGACGAGTACTTCCTCAAGCACCTCCTGGGCACCCAGCACTCCGTGCAGGGCGAGGAGGCCCGCCCCGAGCACCGCCCCGCCGACGTCGTCTGGCACGGCAAGGCGCCCAAGGGGAAGCTCGACCTGCTGCTCTCGCTGGACTTCCGCATGACCTCCACGACCCTGCTCTCCGACCTCGTGCTCCCCGCCGCCACCTGGTACGAGAAGCACGACCTGTCGACGACGGACATGCACCCGTACGTGCACGCGTTCTCGCCCGCGATCGACCCGCCCTGGCAGGCCCGCACCGACTTCGAGACGTTCCACGCGCTCGCCCGCCGCTTCTCCGAGCTCGCCGCGGAGCACCTCGGCACCGCCGTCGACCTCGTGGCCGCGCCCCACCAGCACGACACCCCCGGCGAGCTCGCCCAGCCCGGCGGCACCGCGCCCGACTGGAAGGCCGAGGGCGTGCCCCCGGTCCCCGGCTCGACCATGCCCGCGATCATCGCCGTCGAACGCGACTACCCCGCCGTCGCCGCCAAACTCGCCGCCCTCGGCCCGCTCGCCGAGACGAAGGGCCTGCCCGTCAAGGGCGTCACGTTCACGCCCGACGCCGAGATCGGCTGGCTCGCGGCCCGGAACGGCGCCTCCCGCGAGCACCCGGCGATCGGCCGCCCGCTCCTCGACACCGACGTCAAGGCCTGCGAGATGATCCTCGCCCTCTCCGGCACCAGCAACGGCCGCCTCGCCGCCCAGGGCTTCGAGCGCCTCGCGGCCCGCACCGGCACCGACTTCTCCGAGCTGATCCACGGCGCCGCCGAACGCCGCGTCGTCTTCTCCGACACCCAGCACGGCCCCACCCCCGTCGGCGCCAGCCCCGAATGGTCCGGCAAGGAGGCCCACGACCGCCGGTACTCGCCGTTCACGATCAACCTGGAGCACGACAAGCCCTGGCACACCCTCACCGGGCGCATGCACTGCTATGTGGACCACGACTGGATGCACGAGTTCGGCGAGGCCCTCCCCGTCTACCGGCCGCCGCTCAACATGGCCGCGCTGTTCGGAGAGCCTGCGATCCGAACCGGGAAGCACAGTGGCGAACCGGAGATCGGGCCGACGGGGGAGCGGGCCGTCGCCGTCAGGTACCTGACGCCGCACTCGAAGTGGTCCATCCACTCCGAGTACCAGGACAACCTGCTCATGCTCACGCTCTCGCGCGGCGGCCCCAACATCTGGATGAGCCCCGCCGACGCGGCGGCCATCGGCGCCGAGGACAACGACTGGGTCGAGGCCGTCAACCGCAACGGCGTCGTCGCCGCCCGGCTCGTCGTCTCGCACCGCATGCCACAAGGGACGGTCTACATGTATCACGCCCAGGAGCGGGTCGTCGACGTCCCGAAGACCGAGACCACCGGCAAGCGCGGCGGCATCCACAACTCGCTCACGCGCCTCCTCGTCAAACCCACCCACCTCATCGGCGGGTACGCCCAGTTCTCCTACGCGTTCAACTACATCGGCCCCACCGGCAACCAGCGCGACGAAGTGACCGTCGTGCGCAAGCGCAGCACCGAGGTGACGTACTGATGGCCCGCATCGGAAAGGTCATGGCCCAGGTCGCCATGGTCATGAACCTCGACAAGTGCATCGGCTGCCACACCTGCTCGGTCACCTGCAAGCAGGCGTGGACCAACAGGTCCGGCGTCGAGTACGTGTGGTTCAACAACGTCGAGACCCGCCCCGGCCAGGGCTACCCGCGGCGCCACGAGGACCAGGAGCGCTGGCAGGGCGGGTGGAAGCGCACGGCCGCAGGGCGTCTCAAGCCCCGCGCCGGCGGGCGCCTGAAGAAGCTCGCCACGATCTTCGCCAACCCGAAGATGCCCGCGATCCAGGACTACTACGAGCCCTGGACGTACGACTACGAGCACCTCATCACCGCGCCCCTCGGCGACGACATCCCCGGCGCCCGGCCGCGGTCGCTCATCACCGGCGAGCCGATGCAGATCAAGTGGAGCGCCAACTGGGACGACGACCTCGCCGGCGGCGAGGCGCTCGCCTCGAACGACCCCGTGGCGCAGAAGATCGGCGACAAGGTCAGGTTCGAGTACGAGCAGGCGTTCATGTTCTACCTGCCGCGCATCTGCGAGCACTGCCTGAACCCGTCGTGCGTCGCGTCCTGCCCGTCCGGCGCCATGTACAAGCGGGCCGAGGACGGCATCGTCCTCGTCGACCAGGACAAGTGCCGCGGCTGGCGCATGTGCGTCACCGGCTGCCCGTACAAGAAGGTCTACTTCAACCACAAGACCGGCAAAGCCGAGAAGTGCACGCTCTGCTACCCGCGCGTCGAGGTCGGCATGCCCACGGTCTGCTCCGAGACCTGTGTGGGCCGCCTGCGGTACCTCGGCGTCGTCCTCTACGACGTCGAACGCGTCGGCAGGGCCGCCGCCGTCAAGGACGAGAAGGACCTCTACCCGGCGCAGCTCGACGTCTTCCTCGACCCGAGCGACCCCGAGGTCGCCGCCGCGGCCCTCCGCGACGGCATCCCCGAGCGGTGGATCGAGTCCGCCCGCAAGTCCCCGGTCTACCAGCTCGCCAAGCACTTCGAGGTCGCGCTGCCGCTGCATCCGGAGTACCGGACCATGCCGATGGTCTGGTACATCCCGCCGCTCTCGCCGGTCGTCGACGCGCTCAGCGAGACCGGCCACGACGGCGAGGACGCCGGGAACCTGTTCGCGGCCATCGACACCCTACGCATCCCCGTCGAGTACCTCGCGGAGCTGTTCACCGCGGGCGACCCCGAGCCGGTGCGCCGCGTGCTCGCGAAGCTCGCCGCGATGCGGTCGTACATGCGCCGCGTCAACCTCGGCCAGGAGCCCGACGAGTCGATCGCCGAGGCGGTCGGCATGACCGGCGCCGACATCGAGGCGATGTACCGGCTCCTCGCCATCGCGAAGTACGACGACCGGTACGTCATCCCCACCGCGTACGGCGTTGACGAGTCCGACCGCGGCGTCATCGACGAGATCGGGTGCAGCCTCGACTTCGAGGGCGGACCCGGCATGGGCGGCATGGGAGGCGGCGTCCCGTTCGGCGAGGCCTCCGGCCGGCCCCAGCCCGCCTCGGTCGAGAACTTCCACGCCCTGCGCGACCGCCAGACCAGCGACGGCCGCTCCGGCCCGGCCCGCCGCCTCAACCTCCTGAACTGGGACGGCAACGGCCGCCCGCCCGGGTTGTTCCCGGAACGGGACCGGAAGAACAGCCCGGAACGGGACCGGAAGCAGAGCCCGGACCGCGAGCAGGCCGACCAGAACACCTCGGACGGCAAGTACCTCAAGGAGACCGGGGAGGCGAAGTGAACGACGTGATCCGCCAGGCGGCCGCGATGCTCCTGTGCTACCCCGACCGCGCCTTCCTCGACCGCCTCCCGCTCGTGCGCGCCGCCGTCGCCGAGCAGGAGCCGGGCGAGGCGCGCGAGTCGCTCACCGCGTTCTGCGCGTACGCCCTGCAGCGCACCGAGCTCGAACTCGGCGGCGAGTACGTGCGCACCTTCGACCTCAAGCGCCGCAGGGCGCTCCACCTGACCTACTACACCGACGGCGACACCCGCAGACGCGGGCACGCGCTCGCCCGCATCAAGGAGATCTATGGCGCCTGCGGCTGGAGACTCGACGCCGCCGAACTGCCCGACCACCTGGCAGTGGTGCTCGAATTCGCCGCCCGAGGCGACCGGGAGCAGGGAGAGCGCCTCCTCGTCCGGTTCCAGCCCGGCATCGAGCTCTTGCGCGCCTCCCTCGAAGGGAGCCCGTACGCCGCTGTCCTCGACGCCGTGGCCGCAACCCTCCCGCCCCCCGACGAAGCCCGCCGCGAGGCCGCGCGCCTGGCCGCCGCCGGACCTCCCGCCGAAGACGTAGGACTCGACCCGTACGGCGCCGTCAGGCTCGGCATGCCCACCACGATCGGAGCCGCGAGATGAACCCCACCGTCCTCGACTACATGCTCTGGGGCGCACTGCCGTACGTCGTCCTCGCGGTCCTCGTCGGTGGCACCGTCTGGCGCTACCGCTACGACCGCTTCGGCTGGACCACCCGCTCCTCGCAGCTGTACGAGTCCCGCCTCCTGCGCATCGCCAGCCCGGTGTTCCACTTCGGACTCCTCGTGGTGGTCATCGGGCACGTCGTCGGCCTCCTCATCCCCGAGACCTGGACCGACGCCGTCGGCATCACCAACGACCTGTACCACGTCACCGCGCTCTCCCTGGGCGCCGTCGCGGGCGTCACCACCCTCGGCGGCATCGCCCTCCTCATCTGGCGCCGCCGCACCACCGGCCCGGTCTTCAGCGCCACCACCGTCAACGACAAGGTCATGTACCTCGTCCTCGTCGCCGCGATCCTCGCCGGCCTCTCGACGACGCTCTTCTCAGCCGTAGCGGGCCTCACCGGTGCGGAGGAGGTCGACTACCGCGTGACCGTCTCCCCCTGGTTCAGAAGCGTCTTCGTCCTCCAACCGGACGTGGCGGCCATGTCCGCCGCGACCGTCCCGTTCCAGCTGCATGCCCTGATCGGCCTCGCCCTCTTCGCGCTCTTCCCGTTCACCCGCCTCGTCCACGCCTTCAGCGCGCCCGTCTGGTACCTCTTCCGCCCCTACGTCGTCTACCGATCCCGCGACAAGGAGCCCACCCAGTCCACCCGCCCCATCCGCCGCGGCTGGACCTAGGCCCGGTCCTTCGAGGGATTCGCGAGCGGCCCGAGCGCCCTAGAATGGGAGTCTCCTTGTCTCCCCGCAGGAAGAGCACCCCTCCATGCCCGACGAGGCCCTCCGCCGCATCCGCGATGCCAAGCGCACCAAGCAGACCGTCCTCGACCTCGCGGACCTCGAACTCGAGGAGCTCCCGGAGGAGGTCTGCGAACTCACCTGGCTCACCCAGCTGGACCTCAAGGAGAACCTGCTCACCGCACTGCCCGACGCGATCGGCGACCTGACCTCGCTCCTCCGGCTCGACCTCTTCGACAACCGGCTGGCAGCCGTGCCGGACTCCATCGGCGACCTGCGCGCGCTGACCTACCTCGATCTCGACAAGAACCGGCTGAGCCGTCTCCCCGAATCGATCGGCGACCTCACCGCCCTCACGGAACTGGACCTCGCCCGCAACGACATCGAGGAGCTCCCCGCATCGATCGGGAACCTCGCGGCGCTCACCAGGCTCAACCTGCACGGCAACGACCTGCAGTTCCTGCCGGAGGACCTCGGCGTCTTCACCGCGCTCACCGCCCTGCACCTGTCCGACAACGACCTCAAAGCGCTCCCGGACTCCCTGGGGGATCTCACGGGCCTCACCGAACTGCGCGTGGAGAACAACCGGCTCGCACACCTCCCGGACTCGATCGGGCGGCTCACCGGACTCACCTCGCTGGACCTGAGCAACAACCGCCTCGTGCGCCTGCCCGACACCCTCCTGGACCTCACCGGGCTGACGACCCTCAACCTCGACGACAACCGGCTCACCGCACTGCCCGAGTCGATCGGACGGCTGACCTCGCTCATCAACCTCGCGTGCCGAGACAACGAACTGCGCGCCCTCCCCGAATCGATCGGCGACCTGACCGCGCTGGAACGCCTCAGCTTCTGGGACAACGACATCACCGGCCTCCCGGAGTCGATCGGCAACCTCGCCGGCCTGACCGAGCTCGACCCCAGCATGAACCGCCTGACCTCGCTCCCGGACTCCATCGGGAACCTCACCCGCCTCACCAGCCTCGACCTCTCCTACAACCGGCTGACCGCCCTGCCCGCGACCATCGGCGACCTCACCGGGATCACCCTGCTCCGCCTCGGCAACAACCGGCTCACCGCCCTGCCCCCGTCGCTGTTCGACCTCACCGCGCTCACCCTGCTCGACCTCGGCGACAACCGGCTCACCGACCTCGACGACCGGATCGGCCGCCTGGTCCTGCTCACCAACCTGGACGTTCGCGACAACGAACTGCGCGCCCTCCCCGAATCCATCGCCGAACTCCCCGCCCTGCAACTCTTCTCCGCGGCGCGCAACCCCCTCCCGCCGGAGATGGCCGCCGCCGAGGCCAGCGGCGACGAAGGCCTCATGACGTTCCTGCGAGCGGTCGCGAACGACGGCGTCGTCGTCCGCGAGGCGAAGCTCGTACTCGTCGGCGAAGGCGCGGTCGGCAAGAGCACCCTGCTGTCGGCGATGCTCGGCGAACCGTTCGACGCCGACCGCTCCTCCACCCACGGCATCGAGGTCAGACCGCTGACCCTCGCGCAGGGCACCGCCGACGCGTGCGTGCTCAACACCTGGGACTTCGGCGGCCAGGAGACCTACCGGCCCACGCACCAGCTGTTCTTCACCGCACCCGCCGTCTACCTCGTGGTCTGGAAACCCCGGCACGGCCCCAGGCAGGACAACGTCGAAGAGTGGATCGAGCTGATCCGGCGGCGGGCCGGCGACGACGTCCGCATCCACGTCGTCGCCACCCACGGCGGCCCCAAGGACCGGTTCGCGCACATCGACGAGACCCGCCTCCGCCAGCACCACGGCGACGTCATCGTCGGCTTCCACCACGTCGACAGCAGCAGCGGCGCCGGCATCGAGGAGCTCAAGGCGGCCGTGCAGCGCACCGCCGCCGAACTCCCGTACTTCTCCCGGAAGCTGCCCGCGAGCTGGCGCCGCTTCCAGGACGACCTGCGCCGCCTCCCCGAGCCGTACCTGGAGTACCCCGAATACCTCCGCCGCGCCGGCATGCGCGGCCTCACCGAGACGTCCGCGAAGACCCTCGCCACCGTGTTCACCGACCTCGGACACTGGTGCCACTACCCCGACATCCCCGGCCTCGACCAGCTCGTGGTCCTCAAAGGCGACTGGCTCAGCACAGCGGTCAGCCTCGTCATCGACGACCCGCAGGCCGTCCGCGACCACGGCGTCATCGAGCATTCGCGGCTGAAGGACATCTGGAACGACCCGACCAACCCGCCGCACCTGCGCTACCCCGAAGGCGTGCACCGAATCCTGCTGCGCCTCATGGAGGAGTACGAGATCTCCTACCGGATCGGCGGAGGCGGCCACGGAGGCCGACCGCCGACCAGCCTCATCGCCCAACTGGTCGACCCCACCACACCGCCACTCGACGCATGGGACGACTACGGCCGCCATCTGCCTGCGCAGACGCGGATCTGCAGGTTCAGCGACGCCTCCGGCGAATTTCACATCCCCGAAGGCCTCATCTACCGCCTCATCGTGAGGCTCCACCAGTTCTCGCTCGGCCGTGACGACCACGGCCGGAGTCTTCATTGGACTGACGGCCTGGTCATCGAACACAGCATCCACGGCCGGGCACTGGTCCGGCTGGACCACAAGCAGTTGACGGTCACGGTGAAGGCCGTGGCCCCGGAGTACTTCCTCACCCTGATCCTCGAAGAAATCCGCACCCACGTCGACGAGTTCTGGCAAGGAGTGCAGGTCCGCGCCATGGTCACCTGCGGAGGCCACTGCGCCGATTCTGAGGGGTCCCGGTCGGGCCGATGGGAAGTCGAACGACTCTTCAACCGGCGCATGAAAGGCAAGACGGAGATCACCTGCAACTCATGCGATGAGGACATGTCGATCCGCGACCTGCTCAGCGGTGTAACCGAACCGTCCGAACCGGACGATAGATTGTCTGAAATGGTTGATCGAGTCCGGGTATCTGGGTATGATGAGAGGCTCCATGCACTTATGCGGATAGCCCGCCGATCCGACGCACCTCCCAACGACGAGGCGCTGTCCCTCCTCGCACTCGGCGAGTCCCACCTCCAGACCCTCCTCACCGCGCTGAGCCGCGAGTCCGCCAAGGGGCCTCGGCTTTTCACGATCGAACCGGCCGATTCACCAAGCACGCCGAACTCCATTACGACCAGGTTCCGCCTGGTCCTCTGGTGCGAGTACTCCCGCAAACCCATGGCGGCATTGGGCGGCGTCGATGGGCGCGGTGTCGTGGAGATCGACTTTCCGCCGATGCTGCTCCTCACCACCGCGCCCTGGCTCATCGCCACCGCCCTGATCCTGAGAACGGTATTGCCGCCAGCCCCCGCCCGGCGGGAGCTGGCCGGATCGATCTGGACCCTCCTCACCGGACAAGGCGGGCTGACCGCCAACTCGGTTAAAGACATCAAGGTGATCTGGCATACGCAGTTGCTTGAGAACACGGTGCGGAACAATGCGACCACCGCAGCCGACCATCTCCGCGAACTGCACCAGCTCATCCGTGAAAAGGACCCCACTTTCGGCGGGCTCGTCCGTGTCCGCCATCGCGGGCAGTACATGTGGGTCCATCCCCGGTTCGAGACTCAGTTCAACCCCGGGCTTCCGGACATGGGCGGGGACTGAGAATTTTCCGGTCGGGGGAGTGTCGGGAGACCTTCACGGGGTCACCCGTTCGGCGTAAGAATGGGAGTCGGGCCAGACGCCTGGAACGCCGTCTACGGGAGCCGGAGTCGTACATGAGCAACGCACCGTTCGTCATCGTCGGAGGCGGACTCGCCGCCTCCAAGACCGCGCAGACGCTTCGCGACGAGGGATACGAGGGCGACCTCGTCGTCGTGGCCGGGGAACCGCACCGGCCCTACGAGCGGCCGCCACTGTCCAAGGACTACCTGCGCGGGGACGCCGACCGCTCCGCGCTGTTCACCGTCGACGAGGACTGGTACCGCCACAACGCCGACCTGCGCACCGGCGTGCCCGCGACCGGGCTCGACACCGCCGCGCACCGGCTCGCGCTGGCCGACGGGAGCGTCCTCGAGTACTCGAAGCTGGTGCTCGCCACCGGGTCGACGCCGCGGGCGCTGCCGGTGCCCGGCGGGGACCTGCGCGGGGTGCACCTGCTGCGCACCGTCGAGGACGCCGACCTGCTCGCCGCCGAGCTGAAGGGCGGGGAGGGGCGGGTCGCGATCGTCGGGGACGGGTGGATCGGGATGGAGGTGGCCGCGTCCGCGCGGCAGATGGGCCGGGACGTGACCCTGTTCGGCATGGGCGCGCAGCCGCTCGAGCGGGTCCTGGGCCCCGAGATGGGGCTCGTGTTCGCGCAGCTCCACCTCGACAAGGGCGTGGACCTGCGGCGGCGCACCGAGATCGCGAAGATCCTCGGCGAGGACGGCCGGGCCGTCGGGGTCGAGACGGCCGAGGGGGAGCGCGTCGACGCGGACCTGGTGCTCGTCGCGGTCGGCGTCGCCCCGAACGCGGGGCTGGCCGCCGCGGGCGGGCTCGAACTGCGCGGGCGGGACCTCGGCGGCGGGGTCGCGGTCGACGGGACCCTGCGGACCAGCGCGGCCGACGTGTGGGCGGCCGGCGACATCGCGAGCGCGCCGTACCCGCACTACGGCCGCCCGATCCGGGTGGAGCACTGGCAGACCGCGATCGACACGGGCGTGCACGCCGCGAAGGCCGCGCTCGGGTCCGGGGAGGCGTTCGACAAGCTGCCGTACTTCTTCACCGACCAGTACGACCTCGGCATGGAGTACCTCGGGTTCGTGGCCGGACCCGACGCCTACGACGAGGTCGTCGTGTCCGGCTCGATCGAGTCGCTGGAGTTCGCGGTCTTCTGGACGAAAGCCGGGCGCGTCCTCGCGGGCATGGCCGTCAACACGTGGGACCGGGTGGGCGACATCGAGGCCCTGATCCGCGCCGAGGAGCCGCCCGGGGAGGACGCGCTCCGGTCATTCCGGTGACGCGGTCAGGAAGGGCCGCAGCAGGTCCGGCACCGCCTCCTCAGCGAAGTCGAGGATCTCGTGCTCGTCGGCGTCGACGACCGCATAATGGCCCTTCCCGGCCGCGGTGGTCGCGTCGAGGGTCATGAGGCCCATGCGCCGCTGGAACACCGACTGCGTGATGCGCCAGCCGATGATCCCGGACCGGTCGAGGTGGACGGTGGCCCGGCGGGTGCTGCCGCGCCGGGACACGAGGTGGCGGCCGGTGAGCGCGTGGCCGAGCGACCGGTACGAGTCGAAGGCCGTCCACACCGCGAACGCCGAGCCGAGGACCGCGGTCAGGATGATCGCGGCGCTGAGCAGCGCCGGGAGCGACCACAGCAGGTGGGGCGCGGTCGCGGCGGCGGCGAGGAGCACGACCGCGACGACCGCCCAGCGCAGGCGCCGCGTGCGGGCCTTGCGGGGGTGGGCGGTGAGCTCGCGGCCGACCGGGCCGATGACCGATTCGGCGGCGGCGGTGACGACGGGCAGCGGGGCGGCCGGCACGAGGGTGCTCAGGTCGCTGCCCTGCTCGTCGGTCTTGAGGCCGATCGCGACGACGTCGAGGCGGCCCGCGCCCGCGGACCGGACGCCGAGCGGCTCGACGATCTCGATGCCGCGGATGCGCTCCTCCTCGAGGCTGAGCGAGCGGGAGACGAGCAGGCCGCGGCGCACCCGGAGGGTGCCGCCGGGCTCGCGGTCGAGCCGGTGCGCCCACCACGCCTCGCCCTGGAGCGCGAGGCTCGCGACGGCGCCGAGGACGAGCAGGCCGACCAGGCCCAGGCCGAGCACCGTCCATGGCCCGTGGTCCTCCACGAGGCCGCCGACGATCTCGACGGGCAGGCCGCCCTTGCCGAACCAGTCGGCGACCTGGAAGACCGCGCCGACCGCGGCGCCCGCGAGCATCGGCGTGAGGAACGACAGCGGCGCGTACTTGAGCCAGCCCGGCTCCCAGGTGGCGAGCCGCTGCTCGCCGTCCTCGCCCGTCTCGGCCGCGGCGCGGCGGAGCAGTTCGGCGCGGAGCCGCTCGGCCTCGTCGCGGTGGACGGAGTCGAGGGTGAGGGTCTGCTCGTTCGTGGAGCCCGATCCGCCGCCGGTCTCGCCGGTGCCGACCTTGACCTTCGCGAGGCCGAAGGCGCGTTCGAGCGGGTTGGCGGTGAGGTCGACCGAGCGGATGCGCTCGCGCATGAGCGAGCGGCGGGTCTTGAACAGGACGCCGGTGTGCATCTCCACGCGCGCGTCGGTGACGCGGTACCGGGTGACGCGCAGGCGGATCGCCTCGTAGCCGACGACCGCGCCGATGACGGCCGCGGCGCCGGGCACGATGAACGCGAGCGCGACGAGCAGGCCCGGGCCGGAGCCGACGCCGATCGCGACGGGCACGGCGGCGGCGATGACGACGCCGGCCGTGTAGAGGGCCGTGACCTTGAGGCCGTCGCGGTGGAGCCTGCGCCACGGCTCGCCGGACTCGGCCGGGTCGGCGCCGGGATCGTCCTCGGTGCCGTCGGCTCCGGTCGCGCCGCCGGTGGCCGCTTCGTCCTCCGCGGCCGTGCCCGTCGCGCTACCGATCCCGCCGCCGGTCACGTCGTCGACCGCGCCTTCCTGCGTCTCCTGCTCCCCGCTCACGTGGCGTCCCCCGGGGTCGCGTCGGTGAGCTCGGTGAGGCGTTCGGCGAGCGCCGAGGCCTCGTCCTGGTCGAGTCCCTCGAGTTTCACGGCGCCCGCCGAGGACGCGGTGGTGACGACCACGGTGGACAGTCCGAACGAGCGCTGGACCGGGCCCTGCGTGGTGTCGACGGTCTGGATGCGCGACATCGGGGCGATCCGCCAGGTGCGCCAGAAGTACCCGGTGAGGGTGTACACGGCGGTGTCGGTGACCTCCCAGCGGTGCACGCGGTGCCACCACACCGGCAGCGCGAGGGCCGCGGCGAGGCCGAGCACGAGGATCGCCGCGGCCGGGATCAGGAGCCAGAGCCGGGCGGGCGGGATGAGGAGGCCGAGGACGGCCAGGGGCACGACGGGCACGGCGGTCGTGATGAGCCACTGCACGCGCCACCACGGCACGGTGCGCGGGTCGAAGCGGTGCTGCGGCGGGCGGAGGGCGGTCCGTGGAGCGGTCATGCACGAATCGTATGAAACGGCCGCGCCGGATGCTTCCCCTTCGAGGGGGAGATTCTCCGGGCGGAAGTTCATACCGAGGTACTAAGCGCGGGACCGCCGGAAGTCGGCGGTCCCGCGGGAGTCGTTGCGGGCGTTGCTATCCGATGGACGCGTCGTCGATCGCGGCGAGCTCGTCGGCGGTGAAGGCGAGGTTCGCGGTCGCGGCGACGTTGTCCTCCAGCTGCTTGACGCTGCTCGCGCCGATGATGACGCTGGTCATGCGGTCGTCGCGGAGCGCCCAGGCGAGCGCGGTCTGCGCCAGGGACTGGCCGCGGGCGGAGGCGATCTCATTGAGGGCCTTGACCTTCGCCATGGTCGGCTCGTCGAGGCGGTCCTCGTTCAGGAAGTGGCTGGTGGCGGCGCGGGAGTCGGAGGGGACGCCCTTGAGGTACCGGTCGGTGAGGACGCCCTGCTCCAGGGGGCTGAAGACGATGCAGCCGGCGCCGACCTCCTCCAGGACGTCGAGCAGGCCGTCGTCCTCGATGCGGCGGTCGAACATCGAGTAGCGGGGCTGGTCGATGAGCAGCGGCGTGCCGAGGTCGCGCAGGATCGCGGCGGCGGCCCTGACCTGCTCCGACGTGTAGTTGGAGACGCCGACGTACAGGGCCTTGCCCGAGCGCACGATGGCGTCGAGCGCGGCCATGGTCTCCTCCAGCGGCGTGTCCGGGTCGGGCCGGTGGTGGTAGAACACGTCCACGTAGTCCAGGCCGAGGCGCTGGAGCGACTGGTCGAGCGAGGACACGAGGTACTTGCGCGAGCCCCACTCGCCGTACGGGCCGGGCCACATGTAGTACCCGGCCTTGGAGGACACGACGATCTCGTCGCGGTACGCCTTGAGGTCGTCGGCGAGGAGCCGCCCGAAGTTCTCCTCGGCGCTCCCGGCCGGCGGGCCGTAGTTGTTGGCGAGGTCGAAGTGGGTCACGCCGAGGTCGAAGGCGCGCCGCACGATCGCCCGCTGGGTGTCCAGCGGCCGGGTGTGGCCGAAGTTGTGCCACAGGCCGAGGGAGATCGCGGGCAGTCGGAGGCCGCTGCGTCCGGAGCGGCGGTAGGGCATGGACTCGTAGCGGTCGTCCGCGGGAAGGTAGGTCACCAGTGCACCCTATCCGGTCCGGCAAGCGTTGTCAGAGGTTCGCGGCCCGGGTGAACCCGGGGTGAACGGCTACGCGTGGGGGTCGAACTTGTACCCGAGGCCGCGGACCGTGACGAGGTGGCGCGGCTTGCCCGGCTCGGGCTCGATCTTGGAGCGCAGGCGCTTGACGTGCACGTCGAGGGTCTTGGTGTCGCCCACGTAGTTCGCGCCCCAGACGCGGTCGATGAGCTGGCCGCGGGTGAGCACGCGCCCGGCGTTGCGCAGCAGCATCTCCAGCAGCTCGAACTCCTTGAGCGGCAGCTGGACGTCGCCGCCGCCGACGGTGACGGTGTGCCGGTCGACGTCCATGCGGACCGGGCCGGCCTCCAGGACCGTGACGATCGGGTCGTCGGGCTCGGCGGAGCGGCGCAGGACGGCGCGGATGCGGGCCACGAGCTCGCGCGAGGAGTACGGCTTGGTGATGTAGTCGTCGGCGCCCAGTTCCAGGCCCACCACCTTGTCGACCTCGGAGTCCCGGGCGGTGACCATGATGATCGGCACGTTCGAGTTGGCGCGCAGCTCCCGGCAGACCTCGGTGCCGGACTTCTCCGGCAGCATCAGGTCGAGCAGGACCACATCGGCGCCGGCGCGCTCGTACTCCTTGATGGCGGCGTCGCCGTCTGCGGCGACCGCCACCTCGAAGCCCTCCTTGCGGAGCATGTAGGAGAGGGCATCGGAGAACGATTCCTCGTCTTCAACTACGAGCACGCGGGTCACGAGTGAACCTTCCTAACGGGCGGCTTGCTGGCTTGTTCCGATTTCATCCGAGTCCGGTGCCGTGGCGTCGGACGGAAGGGAACGAGCAGGCAACATCAAGGTAAACACTGATCCGGCATCGGGCATACTGGACACTTCCACCCTACCCCCGTGATTGACGGCCACATGCTTGACGATCGCCAGGCCGAGGCCGGTGCCGCCGGTCGCGCGCGACCGCGCCGCGTCCACCCGGTAGAAGCGTTCGAAGATCCGGTCGAGCTCCTCCGCGGGGATGCCGATCCCCTGGTCGCGCACGGCGATGCACACCATCTTGACCCCCGCCAGATGCCCCGTCGGGGACGTCACGGAGGTCTCCACCTCCACGGCGGTGTGCTCAGGTGAATAGGAGATGGCGTTGCCGACGAGGTTCTTCACCGCGGTGACGAGCTGCGGCTCGTTCCCGAGCACCTCGGTGTCCTCGACGCCGGTGAGCCGGAGCTCGATGCCCTTCTCCTCGGCGGCTATCCGCGTCTGGTCGAAGGCCTCCATCACGATCCGGTCGACCTCGACCGGCTCGGGGTCGGGGAGCTTCTCCGCGCCCTGGAGGCGCGACAGCTCCAGCAGGTCGCTCACCAGGTGGTTCATGCGCTTGGACTCGGAGCGGATGCGGTCGGCGAACCGCGCGGCCGCGTCGGGGTCCTCCGCGGCGTCCTTGAGCGCCTCGGAGAGGATCTGCATCGCGCCGACCGGGGTCTTCAGCTCGTGGCTGATGTTCGCCACGAAGTCGCGGCGGACCCGTTCGACCCGGTGCAGTTCGGAGATGTCCTGGAACTCGGCGACGGACACGCCGTCCGGCAGCGGCGTGATGCGCACGCTCACCGCGCTCGGCTCGCCCATGACCTGCTTGGGGACCTCGATCTCCGCGTCCCGGTACCGTCCGGAGCGGCGCGCCTGCGCGAGCAGCGCCCGCAGCGTCAGCGACACGATCTCGTGGTCGTCCACCAGGCCCAGGTCGCGGGCGGCGCGGTTGGTGTACAGGACGCGGTTGTGGTCGTCGACCAGGCAGAACCCGGTGCGCAGCAGGCCGGCGGCGGCCTCCCACGGGCGGGTGTCGGGGACGGGCGCGGGGCGCGGCTCGGGGCGGGGCGCTCCCCGGTGCCTGATCCGCATGAGGGCGGTCGCGGCGGCGCCGAAGGCGGCGCCCGCGGCGAGACCGGTCAGGACGCGCCCGACGCCTCTGCCGAGGCTCTTGGGCTGCGGTTCGTTGTGGGCCACGCCCCCAGGTTAAGCACGAAACGGCCCGGCGTCGAGCACCGGGCCGTTATCAGCGTCACGCTCCGTTAACCGAGAGCGCGCATTTCGGCTACTTCTTCCCCTGCGCGGCCACCGCGGCGGCCGCTTCGGCGGCGGCCTCGGGGTCGAGGTACTCGCCTCCGGCCTTGACCGGCTTCAGGGTCGTCTCGTCCAGCTCGTACTTGAGCGGCATGCCCGTGGGGATGTTCAGCTTGACGATCGCCTCGTCGGAGACGCCGTCGAGGTGCTTGACGAGCGCGCGCAGCGAGTTCCCGTGCGCGGCCACCAGCACCGTCTTGCCCGCCTTCAGGTCGGGGACGACGCCGTCGTACCAGTAGGGGAGCATCCGGTCGAGCACGTCCTTGAGGCACTCGGTGCCGGGGCGGACCTCGGGGGCGAGGTCGGCGTAGCGGGCGTCCCCGTCCTGGGAGTACTCGGAGCCCGCCTCGATCACGGGCGGCGGCACGTCGTACGAGCGGCGCCAGATCATGAACTGCTCCTCGCCGAACTCCGCCAGCGTCGCGGCCTTGTCCTTGCCCTGGAGCGCGCCGTAGTGGCGCTCGTTGAGCCGCCACGACCGCTTGACCGGGATCCACGAGCGCGCGGCCTCGGCCAGCGCCAGCTCCGAGGTGTTGATGGCGCGGCGCAGCAGCGAGGTGTGCACGACGTCGGGGAGCAGGCCCGCCTCGGCGAGCAGCCGCCCGCCCCGGCGCGCCTCGTCCTCGCCGGAGGCCGACAGCTTGACGTCGACCCAGCCGGTGAACAGGTTCTTGGCGTTCCATTCGCTTTCGCCGTGGCGAAGCAGCACGAGAGTGTAGGTCATGCCCCCTATCCTGCCGCCTCCGCGCGCCCCCGGCCCCCGGGTCGCCGCGAAGGTGTGGCGGGCGTCGCCCCGCACTTCCCGCAGGCCGGGACGTGCGGTCAGTCCTCGGGCCTGAGGTGCTCGAACGCGGCGAGGTTCGCGGTGGACTCGCCGCGGGCGAGGCGCCAGCGCCACTCCTGCTGGATGGAGGACTTGAAGCCGAGTTCGAGGATGGTGTCGAAGGTGCCGTCGGCGGCCTCGAGGACCTGGCCGAGGACGCGGTCGAGCTCGTCGGCGGCGACGGCGGCGAAGGGGAGGCGGCCGACGAGGTGGATGTCGTCGCTGCCGTCGGTCGCGAACGCGACGGCGTACAGCTTCCCGTTGCGGCGCAGGAGCTCCGCCCAGACGGCCTCGTGGTTCTCCTCGGGGCGGCGGGCGACGAACGCCTCGACGCGGAGGGCGTGGTCCTCCAGGACGAGGCCGCACTCGGTGGTGAGCTTGCGCCGACCCGGGAGGGTCACGACCGCGGAGCGCGGGGTGTCCAGGCGGTAGTCGGCGCCGATCTCGTCGAGGGCGGCCGTGAGTCGCTCGATCACCGGTTCAGCGTAATCGCCTGGGAGCGGCGCAGGACGGTGCGGCGGTAGGCGTCGCCGAGGCCCTCGGCGGTGGCCTGCCACGAGAACAGCGCGGCGTGGGCGCGGGCGCCGGACGCGAGGCGCTCGCGCAGGGCGCCGTCGCGCATGAGGCGCCCGATCGCGTCGGCCCAGTCATCGGAGCGGTGCGAGTCGACGAGGAGGCCGGACGTCCCGTCGGCGACGGCCGTGGTCAGCCCGCCCACCTTCGCGGCGAGCACCGGCGTGCCGGCGGCCTGCGCCTCCAGGGCGACCAGCCCGAACGACTCGTTGTAGCTGGGGACGGCGACGGCGTCGGCGGCCCGGTAGACCTGCGCGAGCGCCTCGCCCGAGCGCGGGCTGCGCCACTGCACCCGGTCGCCGAGTCCGAGTTCGCCGGCGAGCTTCGGCAGCCAGTACAGGTCGGTGTTGGAGGGCCCGCCGACGAAGACCGGGACGATCCGGTCGGCCAGCCCGGGGTCGGTCTCGCGCAGCCGCGCCAGGCCGCGCAGGAGCACGTCGGGGGCCTTCGCGGGCTGGATGCGGCCGACGAACGCGACGACGAGCGCGTCCTGGGGGAGCCCCAGGGCCTGCCGGGCCGCGTAGCGGTCCCCGGGCCGGAACACGCCGAGGTCGACGCCGGGGTGGACCACTTCGACGCGGCGCGCGTCGGCCGCGTAGTAGTGCTGGAGCTCCGCGGCCTCGGCCGCGGTGTTCGCGATGAGGAGGTCGGCCTCGGTGGTGATCTGCTCCTCGCCGCAGACGCGGCCGATCGGCTCCGGCCTGTCGCCCTCCGCGAGCTGCGCGTTCTTCACCTTCGCGAGCGTGTGGAACGTCTGCACGAGCGGCACGTTCCACCGCTCCGAGGCCACCCACGCCGCCTGGCCGCTCAGCCAGTAGTGCGCGTGGATGAGGTCGTAGTGCCCGGGCCGGTGGTGCGCCTCCGCGCGCAGCAGGCCGCCGGTGAACGCGCACAGCTGCGTCGGCAGGTCGTTCTTCGACAGCCCCTCGAACGGCCCGGCCGGGAGGTGGTGGACGAGGACGCCCGGGGCGGCCTCCACCGTCGGCGGCTCCTCCGAGCTGGTCGCGCGGGTGAAGATCTCCACCTCGACGCCGGCGCGCGCGAGCTCCCGCGCGGTGTTGAGGACGTACACGTTCATGCCGCCGGCGTCGCCGGTGCCGGGCTGCGCGAGCGGGGAGGTGTGGACCGAGACCATCGCGACGCGGTGGACCGCCTGCTTGCGGCATCGCGCCCGGAACGCCGGTGTGCGCCGTTGACTCACGTGTCTGTCCTCTCCCGCGGCTGCCATCCCCTAGGGCAACGCGCACAACCCTCGCCATCCTTCCGCCTGGGGGTGTCCGGGCACAACCGCCGCACGCGCGGGAGTGACCAACTCCGCATTCCCGCAAGACGTGAAACGACATGACGTTTTCGTACCGTTTCGTGGCTGAATGGTGACACTCGGTCGGGGGAAGCCGGAAATTCTCTCGCGACACGACCGGGAATGAGCCTCAAATCCGGGCAAGTCGTCCATGATGGGGAGACTTGTCATCACCAGGGGGGAGACAACACCATGAGCACTGCAACCGTGCCCGCCGCCAGGCAGCCCACGATGTCGCCGGTGTCCAAGTTCGGCCAGACGCACTCGCTGCGCCGCCTGCCCGTCCAGGAGCGCTCGGCCGCCCGCGTCCGCCGCATGCTCGACGCCGCCGCCGACCTGATCGAGGAGGTCGGCTACGACCGGCTCTCGACCACCGCCATCGCCCAGCGCGCCGACGTCGCGATCGGCTCGGTCTACCAGTTCTTTGGAGACAAGCGCTCGCTCGCCGAGGCGCTCTCGCAGCGCTACATCGACCTGTACTTCGAGCGCCTGACCGCCCGCTTCGACGCCGAACCCCCCGCCGACTGGCGGGCCGGCGTCGAGGCCGCCATCGGCGAGTACGTCCACATGTACCGCACGGCCCCGGGCTTCCGCGTCCTCCACCTGGCCGACGCCATCGACCCGGGCCGCGCCGACGCCGTCACCACCGGCGGCGACGTCATCGCCGACCAGATCCTCGCCGGGCTCGCCCAGCGCTTCGGGATCGGCGGCGACGACGAACTCGGCAAGACCGTCACCGTCGCCGTCGAGACCGGGCAGGCCCTCGTCCGCCTGGCCTTCCGCCGCGACCCCGAAGGCTGCTCGGCGTCGATCGCCGAGGCCAACGGCGTCGTCTGCGACTACCTCGCCCGCCGCCTCCCGTAGGCGAATCGCTCAGGCCTGTCGCGGGCCACTATCCGACCGCGCCGGGACGTATGGCCGCATCGGGCCGACTAGTCTCGTAGTCGACCCGGTGCGGTCTCTGACTTTTCGAGGAGCAGCATGGCGAACACCCTTGCCGACATCCAGACGGTACTGCGGATCAGGCCCTTCAGACGGCTCTGGACCGTGCTCGGCCTCGCCTCCTTCGGAGACTGGCTCGCGATCTTCGCCACCGCCGGATTCGCGCAGTCCCTGTTCGACGACCCCGCGGCCAAGGGCGCCGCCTTCTCCGCCACCATCGTCCTCCGGCTCCTCCCATCCCTCGTCCTCGGACCCGTCGCCGGCGTCTTCGCCGACCGCTTCGACCGGCGCAAGACCATGGCCGCGTGCGACACCGCCCGCTTCCTGCTCATCGCCTCCGTCCCCACCGTCTACCTCATCACCGACAACACCGCGTTCACCGTCGTCTGGCTCGCCGTCGCCCAGCTCTGCATCGAAGGCGCCGTCCTCATCTGGTCGCCCGCCAAAGAGGCCGCGGTCCCCAACCTCCTCCCGCGCGACAAGTACGAGGCCGCCAACCAGCTCAGCCTCGCCACCACCTACGGCATCGCCCCGCCGCTCGCCTTCGCCGTCCTCGCGATCCTCGAACGCGGCTCCAACGTCTGGTCCAACCTCGGCACCTGGGCCGAACCCATGGTCATCGCCCTCTACCTCACGGCCGCCATGTTCGCGATCCTCGCCGCCACCGTCTACTTCTTCATCCCCCAGATCTCCGGCCGCTACGGCCAGACCGCCGCCAAGACCACCAGCGTCTGGCACGACCTCGTCGAAGGCTGGTCCTACCTGCGCACCTCCGAACGCGTGCGCGGCCTCATCACCGGCATGCTCGGCGCGTTCAGCGGCGCCGGCATCCTCATCGGCGTCGGCACCGTCTACGCCGGCACCCTCGGCGCCGGCGACGCCGCGTTCTACACCCTCGCGGTGTTCCTCTTCCTCGGCCTCGGCGCGGGCATCGCCTTCGGCCCCAAACTCGTCGGCGACCTCTCCCGGTTGCGCTGGTTCGGCATGAGCATCGTCCTCGCCGGCGCCGGCCTCGCCCTCGACGCGCTGGCCCCGCACATGGTCTTCTCGGTCCTCGGCTCGGTCGTCATCGGCCTGGGCGCGGGCATGGCGTTCCTCGCCGGGATCACGCTGCTCCAGCGCGAGACCGAGGACGAGATCCGCGGCCGCATGTTCGCGTTCATCGCCGTCTCGGCGCGCGTCATCCTCATGCTCGCCATGACGATCTCGGCGCCGCTCGCGGGCTGGCAGGCCGCCCGGCGGCTCGACCTCGGGGTCACCTCGGTCGAGGTGTCGATGAGCCGCATCCTGCTGTTCGTCGCCGCCGGCCTCGTCGTGTGGCTCGGCATCACCGCGTTCCGGTCCATGGACGACAAGCCCGGCGTCCCCGTCTTCGCCGACCTGTGGTCGTCGCTGCGCGGCCGCCCGCTGTCGGCCGCGGTCCCGCTGGCCTCCGACGGCTTCTTCGTGGTCTTCGAGGGCGGCGAGGGCGCGGGCAAGTCCACGCAGTCGGTGAAGCTCTCGGCGTGGCTGAAGCTCCGCGGCTACGAGGCGGTCCTGACCCGCGAGCCGGGCGCCACCGACATCGGCATGCGCATCCGCTCGCTGCTCCTGGACTCCGGCGGCGAGTCCGCGCCGTCGCCGCGTGCCGAGGCGCTCCTGTTCGCCGCCGACCGCGCCCAGCACGTCGAGAAGGTCATCCGGCCGGCCCTCGCACGCGGCGCCGTCGTCGTCTCCGACCGCTACATCGACTCCTCGATCGCCTACCAGGGCTCGGGCCGCGAGCTCGGCAAGGACGAGGTCGCGTGGGTCTCCCAGTGGGCCACCGGCGGCCTCAAGCCCGACCTGACGGTCCTCCTCGACGTCGACCCCGCGCACGGCCTGCACCGCGCGAAGGCCGGCGGCGACGGCGACCGCCTCGAGCAGGAGCGGCTGGAGTACCACGAGCGCGTCCGCGAGACGTTCCTCGGCCTGGCCGCCGCCGACCCCCGCCGCTACCTGGTGATCCCCGCGGGCGGCACGCCCGACGAGATCGCCGCGAAGGTCCGCGAGGCCGTCGCCGAGCGCCTCGACATCCGCACCCGGACCGCCCGCACCGACGCCGGCTGGCCCGGCCTCGACTCCGACAAGGGGAGCGGCCGCGCCGACAGCGAGTACGGCTGGGAGAACGTCGCCGAGGAGGCCGGTCGGGCGTGAGCGTCTTCGACGAGCTCGTGGGCCAGGACGAGGCCCGGCGGGTCCTCTCCGCCGCCGCGCGGGGCGTCGGCATGACGCACGCGTGGCTCTTCACGGGCCCGCCCGGGTCCGGCCGGTCCACGGCCGCGGTCGCGTTCGCGGCCGCCCTGGAGTGCCCCGACGGCGGGTGCGGCGAGTGCCACGCCTGCCGGACCGCGCTGGGGGGCACGCATCCCGACGTCACCCGCGTCATCCCCGAGGGCCTGTCCCTCGGCGTCGACCAGGTGCGCGGGCTCATCCTGGACGCGTCGCGCGCCCCGACGTCGGGGCCGTGGCAGGTCCTCGTCGTGGAGGACGCCGACCGCCTCACCGAGGCCGCCGCGAACGCGCTCCTCAAGGCCGTGGAGGAGCCGCCGGAGCGGACGGTGTTCCTGCTGTGCGCGCCCTCGACGAACCCGGCGGAGATCTCGGTGACGATCCGCTCCCGCTGCCGCGTCATGGGGCTGCGCCAGCCGCCGCCCGGTGCGATCGCCGACCTCCTCGTCTCCCGCGACGGCCTCGACCGCCGGGAGGCGGAGCTGTTCGCCGCGGCCGCGCAGGGGCACGTCGGGCGGGCCCGGCGGCTCGCCACGGACGCGGACGCGCGCGCGAAGCGCCACGACGTCCTCCAGATCCCCAGGCGCCTCACCGGGCTCGGAGCGTGCTTCACGGCCGCGGTCGAGCTCATCGAGGCGGCCGAGGCGGAGGCCTCCGGGACGTACACCGACCAGTCGGCGGCCGAGCGCGAGGCGCTCGAGACCGCGCTCGGCAAGGGCGGCACCGGGAAGGGCGCGTCGAAGGCCGCCCGCGGTGCGTCGGCGGCGCTGAAGGAGCTGGAGAAGCGCCAGAAGACCCGCGACACGCGCGCGCAGCGCGACTCCCTCGACCGGGCCCTGGTGGACCTCGCGGCGTTCTACCGGGACGCCCTCGCCGCGGGCTTCGGCGCCCGCGTCGACCCCGTCCACCCCGACATGGCCGACACGACCCGCGCCGCCGCCTCCCGCCTCAGCGCCGAGTCCCTGCTCCGCCGCATCGACGCGATCCTGGAGTGCCGCAAGGCCATCGAAGCGAACGTGCGCCCGCGGATCGCCGTCGAGGCGATGATGCTCTCCCTGTGGAGGGCCTGACCGCCGCCCCGCTGTCACACCCCCGCGGCACCCTTGTGCCGGGGGCCCGGACCGCCGACACCCCCGACCCCGGGGGGCGGTCGCCGCGCAGCGCGGCACTGCCGGTCCGGTGGTCTCAGCCGCGGCGCATCCGGCCCCGGGGGCCGGTCACTGGGTCCAGAGGTGGTGGATGAACGCGTCCTGCGCCTTGGGGATCTGGCCGCTGCGCCGCCACCGGTACCAGGCGCGCTCCTCGACCACGCGCACGCAGAAGTCGCCGTCGGTCTCGAACGGCTCTGAGACGCACCGGAAGTCGTCCCTGAACACGCCGTCGGTCCAGTGCCACACGCGCCGCCCGATCAGGTTCGGCACGTCGGAGGCCGGGTAGGGCCGGCGGACCGGGGGCGCGTCGGGGTCGGAGAGGCGCTCGATGAGGTAGCCGGGCCGGGGCGAGCCGGTGCCGGGCTCGGGCCGCTGCACCCACACGTCGGCGGCGGGCACGAGGCTCGCGTAGACGTCGCCGTCGCCGTCGGTCGCGCGGTAGTAGTCGGCCTCGGATATCAACGGCACCATGAGCATCCCGTCCCGCGTGACGGGGTCGTCGGCGCGGAGGTCGAACTGCCAGCCGCATCCCGGCGCGCCGGTCACGACCCGGGAGGAGTGGAGGTCGATCGCGCGGCCCGCGGGCACCGGGACCAGGGCCGGAGGAGGGTCCGGGACCTCGAATGAGCTGTCCGACAAGCCCAATGGACGCTCCTGACCTTCTGTGACAACTGCGCGCAAGTGGGATCGGAGGAAAGCATAGGGGGTTGGCACACTCTGGGGATTCACGCCCCTTCCAGCGGTCGTAGAGTTCTTCTCACAAGCACCGAACACTTCACACCTGAGGATGGACGACATGAGCGAGTACGACGAGGCCGCCCCGGTCGAGGAAGACGTCACCGAGGACTACACCGCCGAGGACGAGACCTACACCGAGGACTCCGGCTACACCGAGGACTACACCACCGGCGAGACCTTCGACCTCGACGCCGACGGCATCGCGGACGACACGATCACCGCCGACGGGGTCACCTTCGTCGACTCCAACGACGACGGCACCGCCGACGCGATCGCCACCGACTACACCGGCGACGGCGTCAGCGACGAGCTGATCCTGGACACCGACGGCGACGGCTACATGGAGTCCATCGCCAGCGACACCGACGGCGACGGCATGCTCGACACCTACGAGTCGGACACCGACGGCGACGGCCTCACCGACCAGGTGTCGGTCGACTACACCGGCGACGGCTACGTCGACTCGGTCGCCACCGACACCAACGGCGACGGCCTGACCGACATCGTCGCGGACGACTTCGACGGCGACGGCTTCGTCGACTCGATCGCGATCGACACCGACGCCGACGGCGTGACCGACGCGGTCCTCGAGGACACCAACGCCGACGCGTTCCTGGACACCGCCTACACCGAGGCCACCCCCGAGGGCGACTCCTTCCAGTCGCAGACCGGGCAGGTCATCTAACACGCTGGTGCTTGAGACCGGACACCCCTGGCCTCAGTTCCATCCATACGCGAAGGCCGGACGCCCGATGGCATCCGGCCTCTCGTCGTGTCCGGGCCGGTTCAGCCGGTGGTGCCGCGGAGCAGCGACATGGCCTCGGCGCGGGTGCGCGCGTCGGACTGGAGGCTGCCGCGCACCGCGGAGGTGACGGTGCTGGAGCCCTGCTTCCTGATGCCGCGCATGGACATGCAGGTGTGCTCGCATTCGACGACGACGATGACGCCGGTCGCCTCGAGCGACTTGTAGAGCTGGTCGGCGATCTGGGAGGTGAGGCGCTCCTGGACCTGGGGGCGCCGGGAGTACACCTCGACGAGGCGCGCGAGCTTGGAGAGGCCGACGATCTGGCCGCCGGCGCCGGGGATGTACCCGACGTGGGCGACGCCGGTGAACGGCAGCAGGTGGTGCTCGCAGAAGGACTGGACCTCGATCTCGCGGACGAGGACGAGCTCGTTGTGGTTCTCGTCGAAGGAGGTCTTGAGGACGGCGGCGGGGTCGACGCGGAGGCCGGCGAACAGCTCGGCGTAGGCGCGGGCGACGCGCCGGGGGGTCTCCTTGAGGCCGGGGCGGTCGGGGTCCTCGCCGATCGCGGCGAGGATCTCGCGGACGGCGGCCTCGATCCGGTCGAGGTCGACCGCGTCCTCGACGGGGCTCCCGTTGATGCGGCCGTCGATGAGGCGGGCGGCCAGGTTGTCGAGTTCAGCCATGGCGCAAGTTTACGGTCTCCCCCCGACGATCCGAGTGCGCTCGGTCACGTGCTGGACACGCGAAGGCCCGCCTACGCAGGTAGGCGGGCCGGTAAAGATTTCGCTACGGTTGGGGGCTCTGGCCCTCGGTGGCCGGTCCGATCTCGATGCCCTCTTCGGGGCCCTCGGCGGGCCGGGAGCCGTTCGGGGTGGAGACGGGCGGCGGGCCGAGCTTGCGCTTGTCGGTGCCGTTGAACGGGGACATGGGCGGGCGCTTGACGACGCGGGTCGCGATCCGCTCCAGGTCCTCCTGGTTCAGGGTCTCCTTCTCGAGCAGCTCGGTGACCATCTGGTCGAGGACGTCGCGGTACTCGGTGACGATGGCGTACGCCTCGTCGTGCGCGATCTCGATGAGGGCCCTGACCTCGCCGTCGATGTCGGCGGCGACCTCGTCGGAGTAGTCCTTCTGGTGGCCGTACTCGCGGCCGAGGAACGGCTCGGAGCCGCCGGACCCGTACTTGATGGCGCCGAGCTTCGACGACATGCCGTACTCGGTGACCATGGCCCGGGCGACCTTGGTGGCCTTCTCGATGTCGTTCGAGGCGCCGGTGGTCGGGTCGTGGTAGACGAGCTCTTCGGCGGCGCGGCCGCCGAGGGCGTACGCGAGCGTGTCGATCATCTCGGAGCGCGTCTGCGTGTACTTGTCCTCGGTGGGGAGGACGAGCGTGTGGCCGAGGCTGCGGCCGCGCGGGAGGATGGTGAGCTTGTGGACGGGCGCGGCGTGGGGGAGCGCGTGGGCGACGAGCGCGTGGCCGGCCTCGTGGTAGGCGGTCATCTTCTTCTCGGCGTCGCCCATGACGCGGCCCTTGCGCTCGGGTCCGGCGATGACGCGGTCGATGGCCTCTTCGAGGGCGTCGGCGGAGATCGCCTTCTGGTTGTGGCGGGCGGTCAGCAGCGCGGCCTCGTTGATGACGTTCTCGAGGTCGGCGCCGGAGAACCCGGGGGTGCGGCGCGCGATGGTGTCGAACTCGACGTTCGGGACGAACGGCTTGCCCTTGGCGTGCACGGCCAGGATCGCCTGGCGCCCTTCCTTGTCGGGGGCGTCGACGGGGATCTGGCGGTCGAAGCGGCCGGGGCGGAGCAGGGCCGGGTCGAGGATGTCGGGGCGGTTCGTGGCGGCGATGAGGATGACCCCGCCGCGGGTGTCGAAGCCGTCCATCTCGACCAGGAGCTGGTTGAGGGTCTGCTCGCGCTCGTCGTGGCCGCCGCCCATGCCGGCGCCGCGGTGGCGGCCGACGGCGTCGATCTCGTCGACGAACACGATGGCGGGGGCGTTCTCCTTCGCCTGGGTGAACAGGTCGCGGACGCGGCTGGCGCCGACGCCGACGAACATCTCGACGAAGTCGGAGCCGGAGATGGAGTAGAACGGGACCCCGGCTTCGCCGGCGACGGCGCGCGCGAGGAGGGTCTTGCCGGTGCCGGGGGGGCCGAACAGGAGGACGCCCTTGGGGATCTTGGCACCGAGCTCCTGGTACTTCTTCGGGTCCTCGAGGAAGTCCTTGATCTCGCGGAGCTCCTCGACGGCCTCGTCGGCGCCGGCCACGTCGTCGAACGTGGTCTTCGGGGTGTCCTTGGACACCATCTTCGCCTTGGACTTGCCGAAGTTGAGGACGCGGGAGCCGCCGCCCTGCATCTGCGACATGAAGAAGAGGAGCAGCAGGACGATGAGGACGATCGGGAGCAGGCTCAGCAGGAAGCTGACGAACACGGAGGTCTCGTTGACCTCGGTGTCGAACTTGACGCCGGCCTCTTCGAGCTCGGTGGCGACGGTCTCCATCATCCCCGCGGGGAGGTAGGCCTCGACCTGGTCGCCGCTGTTGAGGGTCAGCTGGACGAGCTGCTCCTTGTCGAGGAGGATCGCCTCCTCGACGTTGCCGTCGTTGATGTCCTTGAGGACCTCGGAGGTGGTGGCCTCGTCGTAGTCGGAGCCGCCGGACCAGAAGCTCCCGATGAGGACCGCGATGAGGGCGATGAGCACGATCCAGACGAGCGGCCTGCGGAAGAACCGCTTCCGCTCAGGTGTGGGTCTCCCGGCGTCGACCACTCGTTTCCTCCTGCTGCGTTGGTCGCGTATTCGAGCGGGACCGCGGTCGTGTCGGCGCGCCGGCCTCGCTGCCGCCTTGCTGGGTTTCCTTGTCCGCAAGGCGTTGACACCTCGAACGTACACGGTGTGAAGGTTCGGCGTCCCGCAGCGTTCGCACCCGTTCCGTGGCGCTCCGCGCCGGATTCCGCCCTTTACCCGCCCCGCCGATAGTCCGTAATTAGTACCACGGGCGGCTTGACTTCGCCCACCCAAGCCTGCGGCGCGAGCGAACGGGTGGCACCCTTGTTACATGACGTCGGAGTTGGCCAGCCCAGCATCAGTCCCGTCCCCCGCAGCGGAGGACGCGGTGTTCGATCCGGATTCGTGGTACGCCGAGGAGATCGAGCGCACCATCATCACGGAGGAGGAGATCCGAGCGAAGGTCGCCGAGCTCGGTGAACGGGTCTCGGCCGACTACGCGAGCGGGCTCTTGCAGGACGGCGACGAGCTGCTGCTCGTGGGCGTGTTCAAGGGGGCGGTCATGTTCATGGCCGACTTCGCGCGGGCGCTGTCGGTGCCGGTGAAGATGGAGTTCATGGCGCTGTCCTCGTACGGGAGCAGCACCACCTCCTCGGGGACGGTCCGCATCCTCAAGGACATCGACTCCGACGTGACGGGCAAGCACATCCTCGTCGTCGAGGACATCATCGACTCCGGCCTGACCCTGTCGTGGCTGCTCAAGTACCTCGAGGGCCTGCGCCCGGCGTCGGTCTCGGTGGTCTCGATGCTCCGCAAGCCGGGCGTGCAGCGGGTCGACATCCCCGTCAGGTACGTGGGCTTCGACATCCCCAACGAGTTCGTCGTCGGCTACGGCCTCGACTACGCCGAGCGCTACCGCGAGCTCCCGTTCATCGGCGTCCTCAAGCCCGAGGTCTACCAGTAGCGGCACGGCGTCCCGCCCGCCGACCGCCGCGGAGCACCGCTCCGCCCGAGTTCACGGCCCGCGCGAACGCGCGGGCCTTTCTCGTTCTCTGAAAGGGTCGGCCCCCGCGCGGATGCGCGTGTGTTCCTTGCGACCCGGAACGGTCGGCCGTGCGCGAATGCGCGTGCCGTTCCTCTTACTGGGAGTTCTCCCAGTTTCGCTATGAGCGGAACCCGACCCCGGTTCCGCGCGGCTTGTCGCACCCCCGCGGCAGGGTTGTGCCCGGGGGCCCGCGATCCGCCCCCGCGCGGCGCCCGCTCGCGCCCTCCGTCTCCCTAACGATTCGAACGCCGCACCCGCCGCGCCGGCCGGGCGCTCCGCGCCCGCGCTCCTGAGCCACTCGGTTCCCGGTCCCGCGCTCGGCGCGAGGGGCCGCGTGCTCGACGGGCAGCGATCGCGGTAAGCGGGACCCCCGCCTCCGTGCGGGTGCCGACCGCGAGTCCCGCACCGGTGCCGCACCCCGATCGCGCACGCTTCACGCGTGCGAGGCTCCCGCCGCCCCCGGTGCGACCACGGCGGCGAGGCGCCCGTCGGCGCGGCGGACCTCGATGCCGCCGGGCATGAAGGCCGGGCCCTGGCCCTTCCAGGCGGCGACCAGCGCGTCGACGGCGGCGAGGTGCCGGTGGTTGAGCTCGGCGCCGTTCACGCCCGACTCCAGGAGCCACGCCCGCAGCGCCCGGGTGCGGACCGGCCCGGGCAGGGCCGCGAGCCGCTTCGCGTCCAAGCGCCCGTTCCGGGGCGCCCCGTCCCGCACGTCGCCGGGCCCGCGGCCCGGATCCCGCCCGGCCGCCGCTTCGCCCGTCCCGGGCCGCTGCCGGGCCGCCGCCGGCCCGCCGTCCCGGCACTCCTCCAGCGCGGCCAGCGCGAGGCCGTCCAGGTAGTCGGTGTCCTCGCCGACGAGGGCCGCGGTCCGTGCGAGGTTCGCCACGAGGTCCTCGCCGAGGACCGCGACCAGCGAGTCGAGGGCCGGGCGCAGTGCCGAGCGCAGGTACCGGGGGTCCTCGTTGTGCGGGTCGGCCCACGGCGCCAGGCCGCGTTCGGCGCAGGCGCCGTGCGTGTCGGTGCGGGCGACGCCCAGCAGCGGCCGGCGGTAGCGGCCGCGCACGGCCCGCATCCCGGCGACGCCGCGCGGCCCGGCCCCCCGCACGAGCGCGAGGAGCACGGTCTCGGCCTGGTCGTCCCGGGTGTGGCCGAGCAGGACCGCGGCGGCGCGGTGGCGTTCGGCGGCGGCGTCGAGCGCCGCGTACCGGGCCTCGCGTGCGGCCCCTTCCGGCCCGCCCGCGGCGCCGACCACGACGGTCACCGCCTCGGCCGGGTCGAGTCCGATCTCGCGGGCCCATGCCGCCACGCCGGCCGCGCGCTCGGCCGAGCCCTCCTGGAGTCCGTGGTCCACGCTCACGAGCCCGGCCCGCAGGCCCAGGCGCGGGGCGCAGAACGCGGCGGTGTCGGCGAGCGCGAGCGAGTCGGGCCCGCCCGAGCAGGCGACGAGGACGAGCGATCCCCGCGGCAGGTCGGCGAGGCCGTCCCTGACGGCGGCGCGCAGGCGCGCCACCGGGGGCGGCAGTTTAGCCACGGGCCCCGAGGACCCGCGCGGTCCACAGTTCCGGGCGGTCGATCTCGGCCTCGGTCGGCAGGTTCCCGGGGTGCTCCCAGACGCGGTTGAACCCGGTGACGCCGTGCCCGCCGACGACGTGGTCGACGAAGCGCCGCCCGGCCGCGTACTGGCGCATCTTGGCGTCGAGGCCGAGGAGCTGGCGCAGGAACCGCTGGAGCGTGGTCGGGTTGGCGCGGCGGCGGTCGAAGCGGCGGCGCAGGAGCTGCACGTGGTTGATGGAGGTGCGCCCGACGCCGTCCATGACGGACTCGGCGTGCCCCTCCAGCAGGGTCATGAGCGCCTGGATCTCCGAGATCGCCTGGCGCTGCTCGGGACTGGTGACCGCGCTCATGACGTCGGTGCCCGGGGCCTCCGGCGGCTCCTCCTCGCGGGCGGAGGCGAGGGCGCGGCGCACGGCGATCGCGAGCCCGGCGGCGGAGGACCGGTCGGGTTCGGCGGCGTCGAAGAACGTCTGGATGAGCCCGTGGAAGTGCTCGCGCATCCACGGCACGGCCGTGAACTGGGTGAGGTGCGCGGCCTCGTGGACGGCGATCCACAGGCGGAACTCGCGCGAGGGCAGGCGCAGGCGGCGCTCGACCTCGACGATGTTGGGGGCGACGAACAGCAGCCGGCCGGACTCGGTGGAGAACGTCTCGAACTGGCCGAGGACCCGCGAGGACAGGAACGCGAGGACGGCCCCGGCCTGGACGCCGGTGAGCTTCGCGGCCGCGGTCGGGGCGGCGTCGCCGGGGGTCTCGGCGCCGAGGCCGGTGAGCAGGCGGCGGAATCCGGCGATGTTGATCTGGCTCCAGCGGACCCGGTCGACGACGTCGACGGGCGCGAGGGTCGCGGGGACAAGACCGGTGTAGTCGGTGACGAGGTCGATCGCGTTGCGCGCGTGGCGGTGCAGGTCGGCGACGACGTCGAGCGCGCCTTCGCGGCTCATCGTCGGTCCGCCCTTGCTGAACGCCTGCGAGCAGGACGCGGCGGTCCGCCAGTCGACTGACGGCAGCATCGGGTTTCCTGCGGGCGGCGCCATCGGTCCAGCCTATCCAGAGCGCAGTCGTCTCGCCACCATCCCGCGCAAGCGGGTCCGAACCGGACCGTACCGGGCGGGCCCGGCGCGAACGAATTCAAATATCGAACGTCTTGAAAGTTTCGGACCGGAGATGTTACGTTCTTGTGGTGCTCGCAACATCTTGCAGGATTGCGGGCAGGAATTGCAAAGGGAGCAACGATGCCTCACTCCATTGCCAGGCGCGCCCTCGCCGCCTCCGGCGGCGCCGCCCTCGCAGCCGCCGCCGTCCTCGCGGCCGCCTACCCCCAGAGCGCCCCCGACGCCCCCGCCCTCGAGACCGCACCCGCCGCGGCCCTCGGCGGCGGCGACTCGATCCTCAACATGTTCGAGTGGACCTGGAACTCCATCGCCGCCGAATGCGACGGCGCACTCGCCGACTCCGGCTACACCCACGTCCAGACCTCCCCGCCCAACGAGCACATCCTCGGCACCGACACCACCCCCGGCGAAGAACACGCCTGGTACATCCACTACCAGCCCGTCAGCTACGGGATCGAGTCCCGCCTCGGCACCCGCGCCGAATACGCGAACATGATCGCGACCTGCGACGCCAACGGCATCGGCGTCATCGCCGACGTCGTCATCAACCACATGGCCGCCGGCTCCTCCACCGAGACCCGACACGGCTGGAACGGCAGCGAGTACCGGCAGTTCCACTACCCCGACGCCGGCTACGACGCCTCCGACTTCCACAACACCGGCGCCTCCTACTGCGAGATCGACAACTACCAGGACCGGAACGAAGTCCAGAACTGCCACCTCGTCGGCCTCAACGACCTCGACACCTCCCAGACCGACGTCCGCGAGACCATCGCCGCCTACCTCGACGACCTCACCAGCCTCGGCGTCGCCGGCTTCCGCGTCGACGCCGCCAAGCACATCTCCGCCACCGACCTCGCCGCCATCATGAACCTCGTCGACGGCGACCCCTACATCGTCCAAGAGGTCATCGGCGCCGCCGGCGAACCCATCACCGAGGCCGAGTACACCGGCATCGGCGACGTCCAGGAGTTCGGCTACTCCTACGACCTCAAGAACCACATCAACGGCTCCTCCGAGGCCCGCCACCTCACCACCCTGGGCGCCAGCTGGGGCTACACCTCGCCCGCGGGCGTCTTCACCACCAACCACGACACCGAGCGCGGCTCGCTCACCATGAGCTACAAGAACGGCCAGGACTACCTCCTCGGCGAGGCGTTCATGCTCGCCCACCCGTTCGGCACCCCCGCCTCCTACACCGGCTACGCGTTCTCCTCGAACCACGCCGGACCGCCGCTCAACCCGGACGGCTCCGTCGCGGACGTCAACTGCGGCGCCGACGCCTTCACCTGCATCCACCGGTCCCCGTACATGAGCGGCATGGCCGGCTTCCGCGCCGCCACCGCCGGCGACGCGGTCGTCAACACCTGGGGCTCGGGCGACGCGCTCGCCTTCGGGCGCGGCGACTCCGGGCACGTCGTCATCAACGCCGGGACCTCCTCGATCTCCCGGACGTTCACGACCTCGCTCCCCAACGGGTCCTACATCGACGTCATCTCCGGCTCCACCGTGGCCGTGTCGGGCGGGACGTTCACCGCCACCGTCGCGGCCAAGGCCGCGCTGGCGATTTACGCGGGCAACACCGGCGGCGGGAACGGGGGCGGCTCGAACGACTGCGTCAGCGTGAACGCGTACGTGACCGGCACGAGCGTCGGCGACGAGGTCTACATCGTCGGCTCGATCCCGCAGCTCGGCAACTGGACCGCGATCGCCTCCGCCCACCTCTCGGGCTCGACCTACCCGAACTGGAAGGGCACCGTCTCGGTCCCGGCCGGGACCACGTTCCAGTACAAGTACGTGATTGTGCGCGCCAACGGCAGCTACACCTGGGAGTCCATCGGGAACCGGACGGCCACCGTCCCGAGCACCGGATGCCTTGCCCTGAAACAGACCTGGAACACGGCCTGACCTGACCGACACCGAGGGCCCCGGACGCTCGCGTCCGGGGCCCTCGTCGTTCCTGAAGCCCGCTTCAGGCGGCTTCAGCCTGCATTCAGGTCCCCCGAGTCACCATTGCCCCACGCGAATCCCCACGGAGGAACCGAACGAAAGGAGCCGCACCAGGACCGAACCACGAGCGACACCCGCAGACCAGAACCAGGTCGAGCGTCAGTCACCGGTGCAACCAGGGGTGGGCGGGGGG